>JBGTGQ010000081.1:0-107652 GCA_041746635.1 Terrimicrobiaceae bacterium
CTACCGCTGTCGGCAAAAAGAACTGGCTCTTCATTGGAGCCGAAGGTGCCGGACAAAGCTCCGCCATCCTCTTCACCCTTGTTGCCGAATGCCGCCGACTTGGCCTCAATCCCCAAGATTACTTCACCTCCGCTCTGACCCTCCTTCCCTCAGCCAACACCAGCGAGGTCGCCCAACTGACCCCGGAAGCCCTCGCCCCGATCCTGCGCGGATCACGGACGACCCGGGAAGCATGCGCAGCCTGAGGACAAAAATGTCAGAGATGTCAGAACCTCTGCCTCTCACTCTTCTGACTCGTCAAGCGCTTCCCGCTAGGCATCTGAGCTGACGCTTACGAAAGGATTGGTGAATGGCGAGAAGCATCCGGATCGAATACGAGGGGGCGTATTATCACGTGATGTGAGGGCGGACAGGAGGGAGGGGGACCAACATCCTCGGGACACCCCTTGTCTTCTCCACTGCCGCGGCGTGAAATTTGATGAGCGAACCCGCTTTGACGTTGAGCGACGTCGCGGAGTGTCTATCGTGCCGGCATGGACGCATTGCTCGCTTTGGAGGACGGAACAATTTTTCGCGGAGAATCTTTCGGTGCGCCGGCATCGCAGGCGGGAGAGATTTGTTTCAACACCTCGATGACCGGCTATCAAGAGGTGCTGACCGATCCCTCCTACCGCGGTCAGATCGTGGCCATGACGTATCCGCTGATTGGCAATTACGGCATCAACACGCTTGATGTCGAGAGCGGTGCGCCTCAGGTGCGGGGATTTGTCATTGAGGAATTGAGCCCCTTGGCCAGCAACTGGCGGTCGCAGGAAACCCTGCACAATTATCTTTCCCGACACGGCATTCCCGGCATTCAGGGGATTGACACCCGGGCTCTGACCCGCCGTCTGCGTACCAGCGGAGCGATGCGGGCCGCCATCGTGGCGGGGTCGGTTACCAAGGCGGAAGCCGTGCGGTTGGCCCGGGAGGTGCCTTACGAAGGGGTGGATTTCGTCCAGGAAGTGACGACACCAGATTCCTACAGGTGGGATGCGGACAGCCGGCTCAGCCGGCGCTGGGTTCTGGCCAGCAGCGTGGAAAAAGACGGCGTGGAGCAGGACGGGCAGGGAAATGTTTCCGAGGCTCTGCCTCCGGCCACGCGAAGAATTATCGCCTACGATTTCGGCTTGAAGACCAACATTCTGCGCTCGTTGCGCCGGAATGGATTTGCGGTTGAGGTTGTTCCCGCCCGCACCCCGGCCGCGGAAGTGCTGGCCAGGGAACCCGAGGGGGTCTTTTTATCCAATGGTCCCGGTGACCCCGCAGCTCTTGGATATGCCCATGAGGCCGTGCGGAAACTCATGGGGAAAACCCCGCTTTTCGGCATCTGCCTTGGCCATCAGATCCTGGCCCTCGCGTTGGGCGGCAAGACTTTTAAGCTGAAATTCGGCCACCGGGGTGCCAATCAGCCGGTGAAAGATCTTCGTTCCGGCAAGGTGGCCATCACCTCGCAAAACCATGGTTACGCGGTTGACCCGGACTCCCTGCCCCCGGAGGTCGAAGTGACCCACGTGAATCTCAACGACGGCACGGTGGCCGGTTTGCGCCATCGCGAACTCCCGGCTTTCAGCGTGCAATATCATCCGGAGGCCTCGCCGGGTCCGCATGATGCCGGGTATTTCTTTGCCGAGTTTGCCAAAGAGGTTGATGCGGCAGGGGAAAAAGTTTAAGAAACCTCCATGCCCCAACTCCAGATTTTTCTCTCCGAGGACAACCATGTCACGCATGACTTGAACGAGGAGAGGGTGACCGTGGGACGGCTGGCAGACAACATCCTCCAGATTGATGATGAATCCGTCTCCAGTCACCACGCGGAAATTTTTTTTGAAGGGGACAAATACCACGTCCACGATCTCGATTCGACCAATGGGACATTCGTCAATGACGAGCAGGTGAGTGATGCTATTCTGCAACAAGGTGATGAAGTGCGGTTTGGCCGCGTAGAAGCGGTTTTTTCCGGCGAAGAGGAAGGTGGCGTTTCCCAGCCGTTGCCCGAATCCCACGCGGCTTTGGCGACGGTGGCGACCCAGAGTGCGCGACCGGTGAATTTTGTGCGATCATCGCCGGTTTCCCGTAATGATAACAAAAATGATATGGTGGGTACGGCGCTTTACGTTTTGGCCGTGGCCGGCATCCTTTCGGCGGGAGCGGCGGCTTACTTCGTCATGGCCATGCAGGCCGTGGAGTAAGAGCGGGTTGGTGACGGATTGGCCGTCCTAATCACCCAATTCCACGTTCCAGTAAGCGAGGTCGAGAAAATGCCTCCAACTGTCGTGATGGTGCTGAGTAAAGGTGATGTTGACGAAGGGCCGCCATTTGGGGCGCTTGGGCTTGCGAATGAGCTGCATGCTGGCTTCGTGCGGAAGCCGGTTGCCCTTTCGGGTGTTGCAGGGAATGCAGGAACAAACAATATTTTCCCATGTCGTCTGGCCTCCGCGGTCGCGGGGCAGCACGTGATCGAGATTGAGATCGCTGCGCTCAAGAATCCGCCCGCAATACTGGCAGGTATTCCGATCCCGCTCGAAGACATTGTGCCGGGTGAACTTGACCTCCTTTTTCGGCAGGCGCTCAAAGAGAAGCAAAACAATGATCCGCGGAATGCGGATGTTGACCGAAATGGTTTTGACCATTTCCGGTTCGGGATGGGCTTGCGAAAAATCGCGCCAGCTCAAAAAGTCATGGGTCAGGAAATTATTTCCCTCTTCCGCAGAAACGACTTGGGCGTGTCCTTGATAAAGGAGGGTGAAAGCACGACGCACCGAGCAGGTGTTCACCGCTTGCCACAAGCGGTTAAGCACAAGAACCGGCTGATCCAGGACAGAATCCATAAGGTGCATCGTTTTCCAGCATTCCCGCAAACGGACTTGCCGGAATTTTTGGCGGAAGCTAGCACTGGGTTCGTTGAGTTGTCAACAATTGTGCTGCGAATGTGAATAATTTGTAACATGCTTATATCTGGCCAGTTGCACGGTGCGTTCGCGCGATTTTTGAACTTGCTTTCTGACAAGCCTTAAACAATATTAAACTTCCCCTTGATACAAAATGCACCGATTGGGATTCTTGATGCTCGTGGTTTTGGCGTCGATGGCGATGCCGATTTCGGCGTTTTCTGAAGACGCCTCGGATATTTTCCTCAGGGCTTTCCAAGGTTTTCAGACTGCGGAGAAGCTCGAGCGTGAGGCCAAACCACGCGAGGCCCTTGAAAAGTATCTCGCCGCCCAGAAGCTCCTGCAGCAGATCAGCAAGTCCTCTCCCGATTGGCAGCCCCTCGTTGTCGAATACCGTCTGAAAAAAACCCTGGAGAACATCTCCCGCCTGCAGAGCGAGGTGGCCAGCCTGCCACCGCCCGCCGAAGGCCTGGAGGGAGCCCTGCCCGAGCCTGATCGTGAATCGAAAAACACCATGCGCACCGTCTCCTCGGGTCCCGTGGTTAGTGTGCGGCCACCCTCCGGTTCAAGGCGCCCGACGACTCGTGTCACGCCGCCGGTTGTCGGCGAGCAGGTTTCTGCGTCTCGGGGTGGTTCCAGTGTGGTCGAACGCCAGTTTCGCGAGCTGCGCAATCAATTGGCCGAGGCTCGGGCGGAAAATGAAAAGTTGTCCGAACGTCTTCTGAAGAAATCCGCCGAATTCCAGAGTGCCCGGGTCGAGGTGGACAAGACAAAAGTGACCGTGGTGGAGTTAAAAGCCCAGCTTGCCCAAGCTACCGCCGTATTGGAGGACACCCGGAAAGACGGTGATTCCTTTGGAGCCATTCGTGAGCAGTTCGACAAAAGAGTCGTAGCCGCGCTGACGAAGCTGGCCGAGGTGGAGGCCGACAATGAAGTGCTCCAGGAGGAAAATTCCCGCCTTCTGACCAAACTTGACCGGGCCGCAAAGTATATCACGGACAGCGACGGTATTCGGCAAAACCTCCTCCAGGAACGCATCAAGCTGGCCAGTGCGCGGGATACCGCCGTTTCCAAGGCCAAGCGAATCAAGGACAATGCGGCGGAAATCGAGCGCGTGACTGCGGAAAACAAAAAGCTGAAGACCGAGATAGCGCAGGTGACCAAGAACAGCGTCAGCAAAGACGAGTTTGCCAAACTGACCGCAGAAAACGAATCGCTTGCCGTCAAGCTCGCGGCCGCGGAGAAAAACACCGCGACCAAGGCGGAGATCGAAAAAATTGCGGGGGAAAAAGAAGCGGTGGAGAAGAAACTAGCCGAGACCGAGAAGGCTCTGGCGGATTCGGCCACCCAATTGAGCCCCGAGAAAGACAAGCTGATTGCTTCATTGCAAAGCGATTTGAACAGCGTCAATGACAAGCTGCTTGAAGCCCAAGCTCAGAACAGCGGGTCGGACGATCAACGGAAGGCGCTGCAGAAGCAACTCGATGAAGCCGCCGGGGAACTGGCCCAACTCAAACTCAACCCGGAGCCGACCAAGGAGGAAAAAAACCTCATTTCCGAAAACGAGCTGCTCCGCGGCATTGTTCTCCGCCAGATCAAGGAGCAAACCCTGCGGGACGAAGCCAAGAAACAGCTCGAACAGGAAATCGCCTCGTTGCAGATCAAGTCCGCCGTCATCAACCAGCAGCTCGCGGTTTTGGGAGCGCCCGTTCTTCAGCTTACGGATGAGGAACGGTCTTTGTTCACGGAGCCCGTGGCCTTGCTAAATGAGCCGCATGCCGGGACTCTCGAAGTGGCCCTGGTAGTAGCCAAACCCGTCGAAGGGGAGGTTCCGCCCGCCGCCGCCCAGCCGTCGCCGAATCCCGAAGTTCTGCCCGAAGATGTTCGCGACTTGGTGCAGAAAGCCAAGAAGCTGTTTGACCTGAAAAACTATGCCGCGACGGAAAAGGTCTATCAGGAAATCGTGGAAAAAATTCCCCAGAATTATTTTGCGCTGTCCAACCTCGCCGCCGTGCAAATCGAAAGCGGCAAGCTGACGGCGGCCGAAGTCGCTTTGAAAAAGGCGATTGCCCTGAATGATCAAGACTCTTTCGCCTACACCAACCTCGGCATTCTTTACAGTCGGCAGGGAAAGTTTGCCGAAGCGATCTCCGCTTTGGAAAAGGCGATCTCTCTGAACGAAAAGGATGCAGTGGCGCACAATTATCTCGGTGTTTGCCTCGGACAAAAAGAGCAGCGAGAGGGCGCGGAGAAAGAATTCAAGCGGGCCATTGACCTGATTCAGGATTATCCGGATGCCCACTTCAATTTGGCTGTGCTTTACGCGACAACCCAGCCCCAGTCCATCGAACTGGCCAAGCATTATTACAACCGCGCCACCGAATTGGGAGCCGCACCCGACCCTTCTCTCGAGCGACTGATTCAATAATATTTTCCTGTCGGCCTGCGGGAGGGAGACTTTCTCCGCCGGTCGCCTGCGTAACTTACGCGTTGGTGCAGTCGAGCGCGAAACGGGCCGCGCCCAGCAAAGCGGCCTGATCGTTGAGAATCGCTTTCACCGGTATGGTTTCCATGAATCCGGACAGTCGGCCTTTGTCATTAAAAGCGCGGGTGAAGGCCACACTGCGGAGTTGGGGCAGCATCTTAGCGGGAATGCCTCCGCCCAGATAAACCCCGCCGGTGGCCATGGCTTTGAGCGCCATATTGCCGGCTTCGGCTCCCAGGCAGGACAGGAAAATCTCGATGGTTTGCACACACATGGCGCAATCCCCGGCTTCCGCATGCCGGGAAATGACGAGGCCGGAATCGCTTGTTTTCATCTCCCCGGCCACCAGGGACAGCTCCTGGCCGCGGTTGGTGTCCCGGAGGAATTTGTAAATATTTTCCAGCCCCATGCCGGAAACGACCCGCTCGCTGCTCACGTGGCCGTATTGCTTGATCAAGTGCTCGAGCAGGGCAACCTCCAGTTCATTGCGCGGTCCGAAGTCGGTGTGTCCGCCTTCGCAAGCCCAGACCCGGTGCCGCTTGCCATCCCAGAATAATCCCGCTTCTCCCAGGCCGGTGCCAGGGGAGACGACGCAGCGGTTTCCTTCCGCCTTCGCCGCGCCATTCTGCAGTATGGCAAAGTCGTCGGGCTTTAACTCGGAGACGCCGTACGCGTTCGCGGCCACATCGTTGAGCAGGCGGACATGAGCAATGGCAAACTCCGCCGCGATTTCCGATGCGTCCACGCCCCATGTGAGATTGGTGGGACGGGCCCGGCCATTCTTCACCGGGCCCGGCACGCCGAAGCAGGCGGCGAGCAGCGGGCGTTTCTCGTTCAGAAGAAACTCGCGAATGATGGCATTGAGGCCGGGGTAGGCTGCACTGTGGTATCGCTGGTTGCGCTCCAGATTCAGCGTGTCCGACACCACCCGGAAGATGGCGAGATTGCTTTTGGTGCCTCCGATGTCACCGGCAAGGATGATATAAGGATTGTCTGGCATGGCGGGGGCGGCCGGGCGGAGGAAAAAACTAACTCTTCAACAAGTAGTGATGCCACTTGTGGCCCGTCTTCTCGATCAAATGGTCGGCAGCCTCGGGTCCCCACGTGCCGGCGGCGTAGTTCGGGAAGTCGCGGGCCTTTAGCGCCTGCCAGATATCAAGAATGGGATTCACGATGCGCCATGAGGCGTCCACGCTGTCGTAGCGGTGGAAGAGAGTGGTGTCCCCGATCATACAATCGTAGAGCAGGGTCTCATAACCGGTGGCGGCGGTGTGTTCGCCGAAATCGGAATAGCTGAAATCCAGCGGCACGTTGGCGATGTTGATGCTGGGACCGGGCCGCTTGGCGTGAATATCCAGCGTAATGCCTTCGTCCGGCTGCACGTGAATGACAAGGCGGTTGGGCAAAATGTTGTTCTCGACGCCCTTGCCGAAAAGCAGCAGCGGAGCGCGGCGGAATCCGATGACGATCTGGGTGGTGTGGGCGGCGAGCCGCTTGCCACTGCGGATGTAAAATGGCACCTCAGCCCAGCGCCAGTTTTCCACCTCCAGCTTCATCGCCACAAAGGTCTCCGTATTGGAATTCGGATTCACATTGGCCTCCGTGCGATAGCCGGGGACGTGTTTGCCATCAATCGATCCAGCTCCATATTGGCCGCGCACGGTATTGGACAGAATTTCCTCGGGCTCCATCGGACGGATGGCTTCCAGCACTTTCACTTTCTCGTTGCGCACACTGTCGCCCGAGATCGAACTCGGCGGCTCCATGGCGACGAGGGACAGGACGGAAAGGATGTGGTTTTGCACCATGTCACGCACCACGCCCGAGTGGTCGTAATAACCGCCGCGCAGTTCCACCCCCAGTTCCTCAGCCACGGTAATCTGGACGTATTCGATGTAGCGCCGGTTCCAAATGGGTTCGAACACGCTGTTGCCGAAACGGAACACCATGATGTTCTGCACGGTCTCTTTGCCCAGATAGTGGTCAATACGGTAAATCTGTCGTTCGGCGATGTGTTTCGTGAGGTCCGCGTTCAGTTCGCGGGCACTGGCCAGGTCGTGACCGAAAGGTTTCTCGATGATAACCCGCCGCCAGGCATCCGCTGTTTCCGTGGTGAGCCCGACCGCGTCCAATTGCTCGACCACTTTGGCAAAGAAACTCGGCGCGACCGCGAGATAGAAAAGGACATTACCGGGGAGGTTCCACGTTTTTTGCACGTCAGTAATCTTGGCCGCCAGGTGCTTGAAGGTATCGGGGTTGTTGAAGTCGCCCGCGAGGTAGTAGCTGCGCTTGACGAAATCGTCCCACTCCTTTTCGTCCACCGGTCGGGTGGCGAATTCCTTGATATCCGCGGTGATCTTGGTGCGGTAGAGTTCATCATTGCTGTCACTCACGGCCACGCCGATCACGGCGAAGTTTTCCGGCAGCAATTTGAAGGCCTTTAAGTTGTAGAGGGCCGGAAGGAGTTTGCGTTTGGTGAGGTCGCCGGACGCCCCGAAGATGACGATGGTGCAGGGGTCTCCGGGACATTCGTGGCCGGTGAGTGGTTGGTCGGACATGGCCCCTTGTTAGCTATCGGAATTTGCGACCGCACAACACCAAATTCTTCCCGACTGGGCAAAAGGGGTACGGGATAATTTTTTTCCGCTGAATTCCCCGATGGGGATGAAACCGATCAGCCCAGGTTTTGGTCCGGGCTGCCAGCCCGCACTATTTCAGAGGCTCGGAGATTGCGGCCCCTTGCGGCGGCTGGAATTGAAAGTCCTTGGCGGTGAGGCTGGCTGTGGTTTCGTTGGTCAGGGTGGTGACGGTGCGGTCGCCGCCTGTTCCGGCGATTTCGAGGCGGCGGACGGCGAGGGCGGGGGTGATGTCCACGGTAAGTTGGGCAACGGCTTTGCGCAGGCTGGCGCTGCGGGGGGTGAGGGCGAGGTGGTAGCCGTCGGGGAGTTTGCGGGCCTGGACAGTGTAGTTTTTGGTGAGGGCTTGCAGGCCAATGCCGGAGGTGATGGCGGAGAGGGATTCGCGCAAGGCGCGGTTGGAGGAGAGGAGATATTTTTCGACTTCGTTATATTCCGGATAGTAGAGCCAGAGCGTGGTGCCGTCGCAGATGGTGAGGCTTTTGTCTTTGACCTCGCGGCGAAATTTATCAGGAGGAAGGAAGGCGAGGGTGCCGGTCTCAATGACGGGTTTTTTCATCAAGGTGAGATGTTTCTCGTCGCGGAAATCGGCCTGCAGGGCTGCGCCCTTATGCCGAACTGCGATGCGGGCGAGGAGCGCGGCGGTCTCGTCGGGGGTGAGGTCCTGGGCGGGGAGGACGGCGGCGAGGAGGAGGGCGAAGAGGATTTGCACCACGGAGGGCACAGAGGACACGGAGAGGTGAAAATTCTTTTGAATCATTTAGGAAAACTGTAGCCGCGAAAGAACGCAAAGAACTCAAAAAACATTCTTCCTTGGTAAACCCTTTTCTCTTTCGTGCTCTCTGGGTTCTTTTGCGGCTAATCCTTCGGAGGACTTGTGACCTCTGTGGTTTCATAATCCTACGGGAATGAATTGATACCACTGGCGTGGGTCGCGGCAGATCTCCTCGAAGAGGGAGGCGGCGAGGGCGGTGGTGCAGCGGGCGATCTCGGCATCGCGTTCGTCGCGAGGGACGCGTTGGACGGCGATGGGGGGCTTGGTGGTGATGTGGTAGAGGCCATCGGGCAGGCGGGCGATGGTGGTGGGGAGAATGTCGCAGCCTGTCATCCAAGCGAGGATGGCGGGGGAGACGGAAAAGGAGATGCGTCCGTTGGGCAGGGCGACGGGAATGCTGCGTTCGCCGATGGGGCGGTCGGCCAGCAGAGCCATGCAGTGGCCTTCGTCAAGGGCGCGCGTGACGAGCAGGGAGGAGAAGGGATCGGCACCGACGGCGATGGTCTGCGCGCCCCAGCGGGATCTCCAGCGGGCGCGCCAGGCGGTGAGTTCGGTGGTGGGTTCGGGCAGGGTGGCGACGGCGATGCGGCAGCCCATTTCGCCGAGGATGAGAGCACCGAACTCGAAGAAGCCGTAGTGGCCGGTGGCAAGAATGACGCCCTTTCCGCCGCGGGTGGCTTGAGCGAGGTGTTCGCTGCCGGTGAATCCCCCAAGGAGGGTTTTCGCTTTCTGCGGGGTCATGGCTCCGATGGCGACGTAGTCGCCGAGGGTGGCACCGTAGTTGAGAAAAACCTTGATGGCGTCTTGATCGGTGGCGGTGGTGTTTTGCAGCAAGCTGAGATTATCGCGCACAATGTGGCGGATGGCGTGCTGGGTCACGGCGTAGGTCCAGGAGACGGTGCGGCAGACGATTTGAAAACCCGGACGCCGCAGGAAGGGATAGAGCCGGGTGGTGAGTTCGAAGACGTTGGGCGTGTAAAGCTGGCGATAGGCCCAGCGTTCGGTGTGGGGCTTTTCCCTGGGCGCGTTGGCGTGCATCAAGAAAGGGAGTTCGCCGGGGGAAGTACGCACCGGTAGCCTTCCTGGCTCAGGGCTGTGAGCAAACGGGCGGCGGTGAGCGCGCGGTGTTTGGAATCGCCGCTCTCATGTAGCAGGATGATCGCGCCGGGCCGCACGGCGGACAGGATGCGGGCGACAATCTGGGTGGGACTGGCGGGGCAGCCATCGCGGCCCTCCGCTGACCAACCAATGACGCGCAGACCGAGGCAGGAGGCGGCGGGGTGGACGGAGAAATTATTCATGCCGACAGGTGAGCGGAAGAACTGCGGGGTCTGGCCGGTGGCGGTGAGGAGAACGTCACTGGCGAGCGCGATCTCGCGGCGGACCTGCGGCCGGGGCAGGGCCCACCAGAATGAGGAGGGATGGGAGTGGGTGTGGTTGCCGAGGGTGTGGCCTTCGTTGACGATGCGGCGACAGAGGGCGCGGTTTTGCTCCGCCTTCTTTCCTACGACAAAAAACGTGGCGCGGGCGTTGTGCGCGGCGAGCAGGTCGAGGATCTCCGGCGTGTCGCGCGGGTCGGGTCCGTCGTCAATCGTGAGCCAGACTTCGCGTGCGGCGGTGGCGAAGCGGGTCACGATTTCGCCGTGCCAACTGCAATTGCGGTGGAGGGTGGGAAATAGCCAGAAAAAATCGTGCGCCATCCAGGCGAGCTGGCGGGAGCGTCCCCGCAGGAGGATCGCGCCGGTGGCGGCGGCGAGACGGGTGGTGGCTAGGAGATGTCGTTTTTTGAGAGCCATTGTTGGCGCAATTTCCAGACGCGCCAAAGACGCGGCAGCAACAAAAGACACAGCCGCGTATGCGTTCCGGCAAGCAGCAAGTTGTCGCGCAGGTATTTGAAGTGCGTGACCCCGCCCGTTGCACGCGGCGGATACAGCACGGGCACGGGGCGATTGATCGGCCGGACGCCGTCCCAAAACAGCCGTACGGCCAGTTCGGTGTCGAAGTCGAATCGCCGGGCGGTGCGGATGGATTCCATGATGCGGACCGAGGGTGCGAGCGGGTAAAGGCGGAAGCCGAAGAGCGAGTCGCGAATGCCGCCGCCGAGGGTCTCGAAGTTCGCGAAGCCATTGCCGACGCGCCGGCCCTTCACGCGTTCGGGTGGAGCGTCGGGACCGAAAACGGGCTCGCCCAGGATCATGGCTTGCGGGTTAAGCGTGGAGATGCGCATGAACTCCGGCACTTTGTCGGCGGGATGCTGGCCGTCGGCGTCCATCACGAGGGCGTGGGAAAACCCCGCCGGCAGTGCCTTCCGCATGGCAACGAGGGTGGCTGCGCCCTTGCCGTGGTTTTGGTCCATCCGGATGACCTTGAGTGCAGGGTGCTCGCGTGCCAGGGCCGAGATCTCCTCGATGCTGGCGTCAGTGCTTCCGTCGAGCACGACCCACACCGGTTGCCAGACGGCGAGGACGGCGAGGGCGGTGCGGACCAGCAACGAACCGCTGTTGTAACTGGGGAGGATGACGAGGCGTGACGCATCCGGTGCGGTTGCGGAAATGCTCAAGGCTGGGCGGCGCTGAGGCGGATGGCTTCGCCGGTGTTGACCAGACGCGTGCGAAAATAAGTTTCGAGGCGGTTGGAAAGTTCGTGCGCGGATTCGTAGGGGGCGGGCCGGATGAGTTCTCCGAGGTGGATGCGCAGCCGGATGGGCAGGCGGGCTTGGGCAAAGAGCGAGACGCCCTTAGCGAGATAAAGTTCCTCGCGCTCGATTAAAATCGTCTGAATCGGTGCGGCGGCCTTCACCGCAATGAGGGCAAAGCCTTCCTTGAAGGAATTCACCGCGTCGTCGCGCGTGCGGGTGCCTTCGGGAAAGATGAGCAGGTTTTTCCCCTGGCCAAGCTTTTCAATACCCTCGCGGATGAGGGCGGGTCCCCGGTCGTTGGTTATGAACCGGGCCATGCGGGCGGTGCCGCCAAGGAGGGGATTTTGCTGCAGTCCGGCCCGCATGATGCAGACGGCGTGAGGAACGGCCGTGAGGAGAAGCACGGCATCCACCATGCTGGGATGGTTGGGGGCGACGATGGTGCCGCGCAAGTTCGCAAGTTTATGCGCGTCGGGAAACTGGATGTCAAAAACGCCAATGCCGATGGAAAATTTCAGCCAGTTGACAAAGAGACCCCGCATAAGTCCCAGGCCGGCGGAAGCGGGAATTTTGTCGGCGGAGAATTTCAGAATGACGGTGCAGACAAGGCTCGAACTGAGCCCGAGGAAACCGAAGAGCCCGAGGACGGAGAGTTGCCGAAAATAGTTCCAGCAACCGGCCGGGGAAAAGCCCGAAGGCAATGGTTTTTCCCGGACTTCCGCGAGCGGGGTGGAGGGGGAATCGGCTCTCGCGACGGGCATGGCGTCTGCACCATAAGCATCCTTGCTGCGAATTTCGAGCGCGTTGTTTGCTTGCCCGCGGGCGTGCTTGCGGAGAGACACATGTCGCCTGATGAAAAAGCGCCTTATCATCGTTCTCCAGACTCTTGTCAGCGTGGGGCTGTTGGGGTGGATTTTTTGGAAGCCCGATTTCCGGGATCAGGCCTGGCAGGTGTTGACCTCGGCGCATATCGGCTGGCTGGCGGCGGGTTTTTTCGTGGCCGGGCTGGGCAATTTGATGGGCGTGGTGCGCTGGAATATCTTTTTGCGCATGCAGGGAATTTTCCTTCCGCCGGGGGAAGTGCTGCGCATTTCGTTCTTCGGCCTGTTCCTCAACAATTTTCTGGTCGGTGCGGTGGGCGGTGACGTGGGGAAAGTGGTCTGGCTGGCGGCGAAGGGACACCGCAAATCTTCCGCCCTGCTTTCGGTGATGATGGATCGCATGAGCGGACTGGTTCCGTTGATTCTGGCCTCGCTGGTCTTCATCCTTTGGCGGCTGGAGTGGTTGATGCAGAGCGCGGTGGTGGCGGGGGTGATTCGTTTTGTTTTTGGATATCTCTTCGTGGTGAGTGCGTTGCTGGCAGTTTCTTTCGTGCTGGCGGCCACCAAGCTCATCGACCGGCTGCCGGCGCGGTTGCCAGGCCGCGAGGCCATCCGGGAGTTCAATGCCGCGTATTTACTATTTGTGAAATGCTGGCGTCCGACCCTGGGTGCCTCGGGGTTGTCCCTCCTGATTCTGCTAGGGCATTTCCTTACTTTTTATTGCAGTGCGCGCGCTTTCGGATTGCGGCTGCCGGTGCTGGATTTTTTTGCGATCATGCCCGCGGTGGACATCATCTCCGCTTTGCCGGTGAGTTTGGGTGGATTCGGAGTGCGGGAGCAGTTGTTCGCCACCGTGCTGGGAGATCTGTGTGGTGTTCCGGCGGCCCTGGCGGTTTCCGTCTCGTTGGGCGGTGCGTTGCTCACGATGGTTTGGGGGGTGTTTGGTCTTTTTTTCTTGCCATCGTATCGGCAGGCGTTGGGAGGAGAGGAGACGCCCAAGCCTTCGCAGGCGGCGGCGATGCGTTACCTGCAATGGCCATGGCTGTATTATTATTCCAAAAGCAAGATCAGCCTGGATCCGGCCTATCCCGTGGTGGCCGGAATCCTGCGCGATTCCCCGCGTCCGTTGCTCGATATCGGCTGCGGCATGGGGTTGCTGGCGGCGTATTTGCGGGCCAGCGGCCATGGTTCCGCCATTTTCGGCATGGATCTGGATGCGCCCAAGGTCGAACTCGCCCAGAGGGTCCTTAGGAACGAACGGGCGGAATTCCGTGCGGGCGACGCGCTGGATTTTTCCGGGCACTGCGGGGACATCGTGATGCTGGATGTGCTGCATTATTTTGATGATGAGGGGCAAAAGCGGCTGCTGGAGAAAATGGCGGCCAGCGTCGCGCCTAGCGGGGTGGCTTTGATCCGGGTGGCGCTGAATCAGCCGAACTGGCGGTTTGCGCTCACGCGCTGGGAGGAATGGTTTGTGAAATTTATCCGGTGGATTCCCACCAGCGGGAAAAATTTTCCGACCGTGGACGAAGTCGTCGGGCCGTTTCAGGCTGCCGGATTTGCGGTGGAGGTGCGACCGATGTGGGGCCTGACCCCGTTTAACAGCTACCTTTTTGTGTTCCATCGGGAGGGCGAGGCTCCGGCCGAGCCGTGGCTTCCTTCGTCATAAAAAAGTCGGTCCACCTGGAGGTTCGCCCTCCCAATTTTGGTTATGCTCTTTAGTGCTGGTATCGATGAAAGCGAAGCAGGGGCGTGGCAGGTTGGTGAACGAGGGGGAGGAATGGCTGTATCTCGGCGAGATGCATGTGCATCGATGGTGATGGGGAGCCGAGCCGAGATGTTTTCCCGCATGCAGAAAACGGCTCGGGCGGAGCCTCGCCCTCCCGGCAGTAGGCTACGCCGGAACGGGTGATTCCAGTTCCTCGTGGTGGTGGAACTGCATCTGGTAGAGCTTGCGGTAGAGGGTGGAGTTTTCGAGCAACTCGCGGTGGGTTCCGGTTTCGACGATGCTGCCGTGGTCCATCACGACGATTTTGTCCGATTTTAGAATGGTGGAAAGACGGTGGGCGATGGCGATGACGGTGCGTCCGTGAGCGAGGCGTTCCAGGGCGGCTTGAATCATTTTTTCCGATTCGGAATCGAGGGCACTGGTGGCCTCGTCCAGGAGAAGGATCGGGGCGTTTTTCAGCAGGGCGCGGGCGATGGCGAGGCGCTGTTGTTGGCCGCCGGAGAGGAGGCAGCCTTTGTCGCCGACGACGGTGTCGTAGCCGTTGGGTTGGGCGAGGATGAAGTTGTGGGCGTAGGCAAGCTTGGCTGCGGCTTCGATCTCGGCCTCGGTGGCGTCGAGGCGGCCGTAGCGGATGTTTTCGTAGATGCTGTCGTGGAAGAGAAAGGTGTCCTGGTTGACGATGCCGATGTGCTGACGCAGGGAGTGCTGGGTGATGCTGCGGATGTCGCGTCCGTCGAGCGTGATGGCACCCGATTGCGGGTCGTAGAAGCGCTGGATAAGGGCAAGGATGGTGGTTTTTCCCGCGCCACTGGCACCGACGAGGGCGTATTGTTTGCCGGGTTCGATATCGAGGAGGATGTTGCGCACGGCGGGTTTGTCGTGGCTGTAGGAAAAATTGACGGCGTCAAAAACAATGTGTCCACGGCAGGAGGCGATGGCCACGGCGCCGGGGGTGTCCTGAATGGCGGGCTGAAGCTTCATCAAGTCAAAGATATTGGTGGCTGATGCCATGCATTTCTGCATCTGCATGGGAATCCGGCTGAGGGATTTCACGGGATCGTACAGCATGAAAAGCCCGAAGCAGAGGGCACCGAATTTGATGAGATCGACTTGAAAATAGTAAACGTACACGAGGGCCAGGACGACGCCGAGGGCGGAGACGGACTCGATCATGGGTCCGACCATTTCCATGCTCTTGCGCACTTTCATGCTATTGCGACATTGAATCTGGCTGGACTGGTCGAACTGCGCGACTTGGTGAGATTCCTGGGCGAAAGATTTGACCACGCGGATGCCGGCGAAAGTTTCCTGGAGAATCACGGCCATTTGTCCCGCTTCGTTTTCCTCGTTTTTTCCAGCCTGGCGGACTTTTTTGCCGAAGAAGATGACAGGAAAAAAGCAGATGGGAAAAAGGACAAGGGTGGTGAGGCTGAACCGCCAGTCGATGATGACCAGTCCGATCACATTGACCACGACGGAGACTGGGGCCTTCACCACATCACCCGCGATGGACGTGAGGGCGGTCTGGGCCATGCGGGCGTCGTTCATCACGCGGGAGATGAGTTTGCCGGATTTGGCCTGGGTGAAAAACGACATGGACTGCGCCATGAGGTGGCTGAAGAGTTGGGTGCGGATATCGCGGAGCACGCGGAAACTGACCCAGGCCAGGCAGTAGGAATTGAGGTAAGAAAAAACGCCGCGGGCCACGACAACGGCGGGGATGAGCATGAGGATGCCGATCTTGGCCTCAAGGCTGATGGCCGAAGTGTCGGGCAGGTGATCCATCAGCTTGAAGTTGCCGGTGGAGGGGAGCTTGGGCAGGCCCTTTCCCGCCACGATGTAGAGAACGACAGGAATGATGCCATTCACCAAGCCGGCGAGAACGCCGAAGAAAAGCCCGAGGGCGAAGCGCTTCTTGTAGGGTCGCAGGTATCTGGCCAGTTGCTGATAGGGCCCCCAGAAAGCCGGAAGAAGCTGGAGAAACGGAAGTCTTTTAGGGGCGGGCATGAAAGGAAAAACTTACACTAGAAACCCGGCGAGGCGCATTCAAAATTCCAACAGGTTGGAAGGCTGCCCGCCAAACATTCCGAAATACCAGGCCCAGATGGCCTGACCGCCAAAGATCCAGATGGCCGCGCCGAGGGCCAAGAAAGGGCCGAAGGGAACACGTGAACCGGCTTTGTCGCGGGCGAGAAAAATGCCAGCCAGCGCAGCGACACAGCCGATGATGGAGGAGGCGCAAAGGGTGAAGAGGACGGCCTTCCAGCCGAGGAAGGCCCCGATGGCGGCAATGAATTTCACGTCGCCGAAGCCCATAGCCTCGCGGGGAATGGTCACGGCCTGGAGCTGGCCGGTGATGGTTTCAAATTCTTCCAGAGCGGTTTCCTGTCCGTCGAGAATCAGGCGGTCGTAGCGAAAACGCAGGGCGGCTTTCTTCGGCTCCTTCCCTGCAATGGTGCACGTGGTGCATTCAAGAACCAACTCGTCGGATTCGCGGGAGAAGATGTCCTCCCAAAACAGGGTTTCCTCGCCGACGGTGAAGGTGGCTTTGTCGCCGTCGCGATGCCAGGTGAAGGATTCGGTGGGGTCAAACTTGTGGCGTTTTTTTCCGAAGGCGAGCTTGCCGAATTCCACGATGGCCCAGAGCAATCCGTAGCCGAGAGCCGCGCCGGCCAGGGAAAGCCCGAGGGCGACGAGCCGGGAATCGGTCTCCATCATTTGCGGAACAATGCCGCTGAGAATGATCCCCGCAGCGGTTCCGCCCCAGGTGATTTCGTCGGGGATGATGAAATGCTCGATGTCGATGAAGGTGGCGGCGATGAGCAGGGCCAGAAACAGCCAATAGACCGGCGCGAGGGGCAGTCCATACGTTTTCCAAGCGCAAAGAAAAAGCGCGGCGGTGAGGATCTCGACCAGCAGATAACGGACGGAAATTTTCGCGCCGCAACCCGAGCATTTTCCCCGCAGAAACAGCCAACTGAGGATCGGGAGGTTTTCAAACCACGGGATAATGCGATGGCAGGAGGGGCAAAACGACCGGCGGGGTTCGCGCAGGGAAACCCCGCGGGGCATGCGATGAATACAGGCGTTGAGGAACGAGCCGATAATGGCCCCGAGCACCGTCGCGAAGACGGAAGCGACCATTTCCCTCATGAGCGGGGCAGTTTCGCCTCGACCAATTCGCAGAGGACGTGGAGGAGAAACTTTTGCGCTTCCTGAATGCGGGCAGTGACCGTGCCCGGCACGATGAGTTCGATTTCGCCGGCACCAGCGGTGAATCCACCGCCTTTTCCCAGCAGGACGATCGTCTTCATTTTCTGGCGTCGGGCTTCCTCGATGGCGGAAAGAATGTTGCGCGACTTTCCACTGCTGGAGATGGCAATGAGCACGTCGCCGGGCCGGCCGAACGCCTGCACCTGCCGGGCGAAGATGTCTTGAAAAGCGTAGTCATTGCCGATGGCGGTGAGGAGTCCGCCATCGACGTTGAGGGCGATGGCGGGATAGGGACGCCGGTCTTCCTTGAAACGGCAGGTGAATTCGGTGGCGATGTGGGCGCTGTCGGCGGCACTGCCTCCGTTGCCGCAGAGGAGGAGTTTGCCGCCGGTGGTGAGACACTGCAGGACGGTTTCCGCGGCGTT
Organism: Terrimicrobiaceae bacterium; assembly: GCA_041746635.1. Lineage (GTDB taxonomy): Bacteria > Verrucomicrobiota > Verrucomicrobiia > Chthoniobacterales > Terrimicrobiaceae > CAMASH01. Next base: position 17,653 of record JBGTGQ010000081.1, read on the forward strand.
GGTCAGAGGTTCGTCGAGGTTCCGGATGGACTCGAAGGTTTCGAGCGCTTCCTGAAGTGAGTTTTGGAAAGGTGTGGACGTCACGGGGCGGCCGGGGTGGGATGAGCGGGACAAAGGCGGGGGTCTTGGTTGAGAATGTCCTTGAGGGTGGGCCAGTCGGCAATATCCATTTCGGCGAAGAGGTGAAGGTAGGTGAAGACGGCTTCCGGTGGATGGTTTTGGAAAATGTTACCGATCGCGGCCCGGAGCTTTTCGGGCACCGGTTCCGCGGGGAGCGTTTCGAGCAAGCCCCGGCCATCATGGGTGACGCCGAGGGAGTCGAGAAATTCGCAGATCATGGCCTGATGGGCCCCGAGCAGCCAGGTCTGGAGAACCTCCGTGGCGGCATCATCATTGGTTTTGCGCGAGAGCTCCGTGCGTATCCAGGCGTGGCGCTCATCGCGGGCTTTGCGTTCGAGGATGACCAGTCTGAGCTTGCGGCGGGTGGCCAGGAGTTGCAGGCACGCGCGGTAGGCAGGCTTGTCGTTTTCGTAGAGGTGGTAGAGAATCCTGCCGGCGGTTTCGTCGGAGGAGGCGTGCAGGATTTCGTGGGCTTTCATCGGTCGCGCAGAAGACTGCGGGAGGTCCCGTATGCGGAAACCGGCGGACGGAGTCAAGCCCGTCCCGTGCGGGGAAAATTGACAGCGGGCGGCAAAGTGGCTTGTATCCCGCGCCATGAGGACACTCCTCGGAATCGCATTACTCTCACTCGCCCTCGCGTCCTGCGCGACCGTGCCGCCACCCGCCACCAAGTTGGAACGAGCCAACGTGTTGCCCCTGGCGCTCAACGACAATTTCCAGTTTCGCAAGGCGAAGCTGTATTATCACCAGAATATCCCGGCCCCGGCCACCACCAGCGAGACCCTGCTTTTCGAGCGCGCGAGAATCACCTGGGGTCACGTGAACGGCTACGACACACAAAAACTTTTCGGCAACTACTTCACATTTTTCTGGCGCACCTCGGAGATGGCCGATGTGACCTTCCGATTGGAATATCGTCAGTCGGCGCTCGGCAATCATGTGGTCGCCCAGGAGCGCTACTACGCTGGCGCGAGAGGTTCCTTTCAATCGGATTTTACGGTCATCGGAGACGATTATCTCGAATTTGGCGCCGTGACGGAGTGGCGGGCCCTGCTGATTGTCGATGGCCGAATCGTGGCGCTCAAGCAGTCGTTCATGTGGAAGTAGAATTTCTCCGGAGGCGGGAGATTTGACAGTCATCGTCGCCATGGGGTATTATTAAAACAATAGTGAGCACGACATCGTCTGTCCTGGTGGGCTGCATCGAACGCACCGTCTGGGTTAAAGTGGAGGGGCGCGGAAGTTTCCAAAACAGCGCGGGCCTGAAGGAGTTCATCAAGCAGATGATTCAACGCGGCTATCGGGACTTTGTGGTGGACCTGCGGGATTGCGAGCAAATGGATTCGACGTTTATGGGCACCATGGCCGGAGTGGCCTTGCGTTTGCGGGAGTTCGGTCAGGGCAGCTTGCGGGCGGTGAATGTGAACGAGCGCAATGCCGGGTTGCTGGGCAGCCTCGGACTCGATCAGCTTTTCACCGTCGAAGAGGCCCGTCCCGGACGCGGCGCGGTTCCCGAAGGGATTGCCCCGCTCCGCCCAAGTCCCACGGCTGGCAGTGAAGAAGAGAAACAAACCGTGCTGGAAGCGCACGAGGCACTGGCCGAGGCGGACTCCGCGAATGCGACGAAGTTCAAGGATGTTCTCGATTACCTGCGCCAGGAACTGAATGTTCCCGGTGGGGAAAAAGCGCAGGGAGGCTAGTCAGGGGTTTTCCCTCCACATGTGGACGTATATCTTTTTCGCCCTGTTCTTCGGAACGTTCATCGCGCTTCTGCTGGTGCTGAACACCTTCACGCGGCGCATCAGCGAACTCGAACGCCAACGGCTCGAGCTCCAGGTGGAGGAGGATCGTGTCTTTGATTTTCTGCACGGTTTGGGCGAGGCGTTTTCCGAGGGCGTCCGTTCCTCCGAGCTTCACCGCCTGATCGTCGAGAGCGCGACCCGCATCCTTGGTGCCCATGGCGGTGCACTCTACGTCATGGACAAATCCGATGCCGTGCTGGCTCCCGCCTTTGTTTCCAAGGGGTGTCCCGCCCTCCTGAATGTTCCAAAACACATTCTGGAGCAGGCGGCAACGAATCACGTCGCCCTCGAAAGCTATCTGCGCCTCAGCCTCGCGCGGCGGGGCGATGGTCCGATCGGCGCGGCTTTGGAAACCGGCCAGGCCCGCATCTACACCGAGGCGCAACTGGCAGAAGCCCTGCCGCTGGATAACCTCATCGCCCACTCCGCCATCGTAGGTCCGCTCGTCTATCGCCGCAAAATTCTCGGCGTTCTCGGACTCGCTAACGGCCCCATGAGCACGGCGTTCTCGGAAAAAGATCTCACCGTTTTCAAGACCATAACGGAGCAGTCCGCCTTCGCCCTTTATAACGAGGCGGTTTACATCGAGGCCGGGGAGAAAAAGCGCCTTGACCACGACTTGGAGATCGCCCGCGAGATTCAGGCCATTCTGTTACCGTCCTCTCCGCCGCTGGTCGAGGGTTACGACCTCAGCGGGATTAACGTGCCGGCGCGGCAGGTCAGCGGGGACTATTACGATTACATCCGGGTGGACGAATACCGCATGGGTGTGGCCATCGCGGACGTCTCGGGCAAAGGCGTGCCCGCCTCCCTCATCATGGCCATGTGCCGCAGTGTCATCCGCAGCGAGGCCGCCGGGAAACTCTCCGCCGCCGAGGTGCTCTGCCGGGTGAACCAACAGCTTTATCCGGACATCAAAGAGGACATGTTCATCAGCATGGCCTACCTCATCATTGATTCGCGGAACAGCACCGTCACCATGGCCCGGGCCGGGCACGACGCGCCGCTGCTTTTCCGTGCCGCCGATAAAAGCGTCGAAAAACTCACCCCCAAGGGCATGGCCATGGGTATTGACAGCGGGGAGGTCTTCAATAGAGTCTGCGCCGACTTGACTTTTGAGCTGGCAAGTGATGATTGCCTGTTGCTTTACACCGACGGAGCCACCGAGGCCCTCGAGGATGAAGGCCTGGAATTTGGGCTCCCCCGTCTGGTGCAGGGCTTGCAGGCCAGCACGGCGCAGGGCGCGTCCGGCGTCATCAAACGGCTCACGGAGGACGTCAAAAATTTCGTGGGAAACTTCCCGCAATACGACGACATCACCCTGGTAGCCATTCGCAAACGATGAACACCCAACCGGATCTCGATCCCGAAGAACAGGCCACGCCCGAGGGCGAAACGGTCGAAACCGCCAATGACCCCGCCGCCGAGGTCGAAAAATTCCGCGACCTCGCCCTCCGCTCCCGCGCCGAACTCGACAACTACCGCAAACGTGTCGTCCGCGAAAAAGAGGAAGCCATCCGGTATGCCAACACCTCTTTGCTGGAAAGCCTGCTGCCCATTCTCGACAATTTCGAACTCGGGCTCAGCGCGGCTAGAACTTCGCCCGAAGCCGCCGGCATTATCCAGGGCCTGGGCATGGTGCGCAAGCAGCTCGAGGATTTCCTCCGCGATCATGGCGTCGAAACCCTCGACGCCGAGGGCAAGGACTTCGACCCGAATCTCCACGAGGCCGTGGCCCAGGAAGACAGCGGCGAGGTCCCGGAGGGTCACGTCATTCGTCAGCTTCGCCGCGGATTTAAACTGAAGGATCGGCTCATTCGCCCGGCGACGGTCGTGGTTTCCAAGGGGCCGCCTGCGGAATGACCGGCAAGCGCGACTACTACGAAGTGCTCGGGATCGAAAAGAGCGCCAACGAAGAAGAGGTCAAAAAGGCCTACCGCAAGCAGGCGGTCAAATATCATCCCGACAAAAATCCCGGCGACCACGAGGCCGAGGAACGCTTCAAGGAACTCGGCGAGGCCTACGAGGTTCTCATGGAGCCGGACAAACGCGCCGCCTACGACCGTTACGGCCATGCTGCGTTTCAACAAGGTCAGGGTAGGGGAGGCGGCGGCTTTCACGATCCCTTCGATCTCTTTCGTGAAGCCTTCGGTGCCGGAGGAGGAGCGGGGGGCATCTTCGAACAATTTTTCGGCGGCGGCGGCGCAACCGACGGTTCCGGGCGCCAGCGCGGGTCCGACCTCCGCTACGACATGCAGATCACCCTCGAGGAGGCCGCCACCGGCAGCGAGAAGGAGATCGAAATCCGCAAGCTCGACCTCTGCGAGACCTGCGATGGCTCGGGCGCACAGAAGGGCTCCCGCGCCGTCACTTGCTCGACCTGCCGCGGGCGGGGCCAGGTCATTGCCTCGCGCGGATTCTTCCAGGTCGCGCAGACCTGCCCGCATTGTCATGGTTCCGGCCAGAGCATCGAAAAACCCTGCAAAACCTGCCACGGCGACGGACGCCTTGAGCGCACCTCAAGAATCAAGCTCAAGATCCCGGCCGGTATTGACGAAGGTTCCCGTTTACGCAGTGCCGGCAGCGGCGAGGCCGGTCTCCGTTCCGGCACTCCCGGCGATCTCTATGTGCTCATTCACCTCAAGGAACACCGCATCTTTCAGCGCGAAGGCACTGACCTGCATTGCGACATGCCGATTCCCTTCTCCATTGCCGCGCTCGGCGGTGACGTCCGGGTGCCCACCCTCACCGGCGCGGTGAATTTGAAAATTCCGGCCGGCACCCAAAGCGACAGCACTTTCCGCATCCGCGGCCACGGCATGCCTGTGTTGCAAAGCTCCAGCCGCGGCGACATCCTCGCCCGCGTGCAAGTCGAAGTCCCAACCCGCCTCAACGCCGACCAGCGCAAGGCTCTCGAGCATTTTGCCGAACTTTGCGGCGAGGAAAACACCCCCATCCACAAAAGCTTCACCGACCGCCTCAAGGATCTCTTCAGCTAAAACCGGGTGCGGTGGCATGAAGGTTCGGACAGGATTTACAAAATTACAGGATTGGATCATGCAAAGCCGCGTTGTTGCCCCAAATCTTGTCCATCTCGTTAATCCTGTCCAAATCCTCTTTCCTGCTTAAATTCTCCCATGGTTGTCAGTTGTGACGAAATGCGGCAGGCCGAGGAGGCTGCCTTTTCGCGTGGGATTAAGGCGGGGGATTTGATGGATGTTGCCGGACGCGGCATTGCCGAGCTTGTCCGTCAATACCACGGGCGTCCTGGCTCCTGCATCGTCTTCTGCGGCAAGGGCCACAATGCTGGCGACGCGCTCGTGGCTGCCGGTCACCTGCAAAAGTGGGGCTGGGAAATTGAATTGCGCCTGGCCTACGCCGAATCGGCACTCGCGCCGCTGACTTCGAATAGACTTGCCGAGTTTCGCGCAATCCCCGCCGCGTCTTCGCCGTCGGCAATCCGCCGTCCGCATTCCAGCATCATTTTAGATGGTCTGCTCGGCCTCGGCGCTAAGGGCGAGCCCCGCAGCGAAATCGCCGATGCCATCCGCGCCATCAATCGCCTCCGCCGCGAAAAGGCCGCTTGGGTGCTCGCCATTGACCTACCCAGCGGGCTCGACGGCGACACCGGCGAACCGTCTCCTTGCTGCGTCGAGGCCGACCTCACGGCCACCATCGCCTGCGCCAAATCCGGCCTCGTCGCCGATCTCGCCGCAAATTTTGTCGGCCGACTTGCCGTGGTGCCCCTCCCGGATGTCATCCTGCCGGCCGGGGGTCACTCGCATGTCTCTACACCCGCCATCCTGCGTCCCTGGCTCCCACCCCGCCGGTTCGAGTTGCACAAGGGCAACTCCGGACGCGTCGGCATCATTGCCGGCTCTCCCGGATTCCTCGGCGCTGCTCGCCTGTGCAGTGCCGCCGCCGTGCGCGCGGGCGCGGGCCTGGTCACGGTCTATGCCCGGCCCGACATTGCCGGCCCGCTCTCCGCCTGTTGCATTCCCGAAGTAATGGTCAAAACCGTGGCCACCTACCGCGACGTGCTGAACGAGAAATCCGACGTTCTCGCGGTCGGTCCTGGTCTTGGCCAGGCCCATGCCTCGGAAATCCTCGCCCTCATCCGCGATGCCTCCCAGCCCATGGTGATCGATGCCGACGCGCTCAATGTCGTTGCCAACGACCTTTCCGTGCTCAAACACTGCGGCGGCTCCCGCCTGCTCACCCCGCATCCCGGCGAAATGGAACGCCTCGCCGCCGCCATCGGACGCCCTCGTCGCCAGTGGGTGGAAGATTTCCTCGCCCGATTTTCCGTCACGCTGTTGCTCAAAGGCGCGCGCACGCTCACCGGATCTGGCGATCAATACTACTACAACACCACGGGAAACCCCGGTATGGCCAGCGGGGGTATGGGAGACGTGCTAACCGGCGTCTGCGCCGCTCTAATCCCCCAGGTCGAGGGCGGGGAAAAACTCCTGCGTGCCGCGGTGCTCGGAGCCTGGCTCTGCGGACGCGCGGGCGAACTCGGGGTCTTCGAACCGAATGGCTCCCCCGAATCTCTCAGCGCTAGCATCGTGCTGGCCCGCCTCGGCGGTGCCTTCCGCGCCCTGCGAGAGGAACGCTGATTTTTAACCACCAAGACACCAAGGACACAAAGGAAAGGACAAAAATCCGTGAACAGCTGTGGACGATCGGGTTACCACGTTTTCCTCGGGCTTCTTCTTCTTCCTTTGTGTCCTTGGTGTCTTGGTGGTTCAATCTGAATTGTCTCAGTGGGCCGGGGCAAGGGCGGGGTCGCGTTTTTTGCCGAGGTGGGCCTGGAGACGTTCCATGTAGAGGTAAATGATCGGGGTGATGTAGAGGGTGACTAATTGCGAGATGATGAGGCCGCCGACGACGGAAAGTCCGAGAGGTTGGCGGACGTCGCCGCCGGCGCCGAGACCGAGGGCGATGGGGAGGGTACCCATCATGGCGGCCATGGTGGTCATCATGATGGGGCGGAAACGGACGAGGCAGGCTTGAAAGATGGCGCGGTCGGGCGGGGTGTGGTCGTTGCGCTGCGTTTCCAGGGCGAAGTCGATCATCATGATGGCATTTTTTTTCACGATGCCGATGAGCATGAGGAGACCGACGAACCCATAGACGTTCAGTTCCATGCCGAAAATCCAGAGGGTGAGGAGGGCGCCAAAACCGGCGGAGGGGAGACCGGAGAGGATGGTGAGGGGATGGACGAAGCTTTCGTAGAGGATGCCGAGAATGATGTAGATGACGAGGACGGCCATGATGAGGAGGAGGCCGAGGTTGCCGAGGGAGGATTGGAAGGCCTGGGCGGTGCCTTGGAACTGGGTGCCGATTTGTTCATCGAGTTCCTCGCGGGCGAGGCGCTGGATGACGGGGACGACGTCGCTGAGGGATGTGCCGCGGGCGAGGTCGAAGGAGAGGGTGACGGCGGGGAGCTGGCCGAGGTGCTGGACGGTGAGGGGGCCGACCTGGGTTTTGTATTTGGCCACGGCGTCGAGGGCGACGAGGCGGCCGGTGCTGGCGGAGCGGACGTAGAGGCGGGAGAGGTCGGCGGCTTCGCGCTGGAAGTCCTCGCTGGCTTCGATGATGACGCGGTATTGGTTATTCGGAGTGTAGATGGTGGAGATCTGCCGCTCGCCGTAGGCAGCGCCGAGAGTGCGTTCGATCTGGGCGGCGGTGATGCCGAGGGTGGAGGCCTTGTCGCGGTTGATGTCCACCAGAACCTGTGGACTGGTGATCTGGAGGTCGGTGGTGACATCGACGATGGCGGGCACGCCCCGCATGAGGGTCTCCATTTTTCCGGCGGCGGTGTAGAGTTGGTCGAGGTCGGGTCCGAAGAGGGTGAATTGGTATAGGCTCTTGGTCTGCATGCCGCCGATGCGGATGGTGGGAGGATTTTGGGGGAAGACCTTGAGGCCGGGAATGCCGGAGAGATCCTTGCGGAGCTGGCGAACGATGTCGTCAATGGGAGGGCGCTGGCTGCGGGGCTTGAGAGTGAGGAAGAGGCGTCCGGTATTGCCGGAGTTGGAGCCTTGGCCGCCGCCGAGGCGGGACATGAATCCTTCGACGTGAGAATTTTTGGCGACGATGGCGGCGGCTTGTTGCTGGAGCGCGACCATTTTTTCGAAGGCAACACCTTGTTCGGCTTCGGTCGAGATCATGATGCGGTTGGCGTCCTCATTGGGGAGAAATCCCTTGGGCACGACCACGAAGAGCCAGGCGGTGGCGGCAGTCATGGCGAGGGTGCCCACGGAAACAAGGATATGGTGGCGCATGGCGAGGCGGAGGGTTTTTTCGTAACCGGCGAGGAGTTTCGTGAAGAGGGACTCGGACCAGCGGAAGAGGATGTTGGTGCTGGCGCTGTGGGCCTGCTTGAGGAAGCGGCTGCAGAGCATGGGGGTGAGGGAGAGGGAGACGACGCCGGAGATGAGGATGGCAACGGCAATGGTGACGGCGAATTCGTTGAGGAGGCGGCCGAGGATGCCGCCCATGAAAAGTACGGGGATGAAGACGGCGGCAAGCGAGAGCGTCATCGAGAGGATGGTGAAGCCAATCTCGCGGCCTCCCTTGAGCGCGGCCTGCATGGGGGTCTCGCTCTGTTCGATATAGCGGACGATATTTTCCAGGACGACGATGGCGTCATCCACGACGAAGCCGACGGCGAGGATGAGGGCCATGAGCGAGAAATTATTCACGCTGAAACCTAGAAGATACATAATGCCAAAGGTGCCGATGATCGAAAGCGGAATGGCGGCGCTGGGGATGAGGGTGGCGCGCACGTTGCGCAGAAAGATAAAGATGACAAGGACGACAAGAACGATGGCGAGGACGAGGGTGAATTGCACGTCGTGAAGAGATTCCCGGATGGAGGCCGAGCGGTCGTAGAGAATATCAAGTTTCATGCCACCGGGAAGCTGGGCCTGATAGCCGGGGAGGAGTTCGCGGATGCGGTCAATGACGGCGACGGTGTTCGCCCCGGGCTGGCGCTGGATGGCGAGGACGACGCCGCGGGTGTTGTTGTACCACCCAAGATTTTTTTCGTTCTCCACGCCATCGAGGACGGTGGCAATCTGGCGGAGACGGACGGGGAAGCCGTCGCGGTAGGTGACGATGAGTTCGCGAAAATCGGCGGCGCGGGTGAGTTGTCCGGTGGTCTCGATGGTGCGGGCCTTCACCCCGGTGTCGAGCTGTCCGGTGGCGGAATTCGAGTTGGCCTCGGTGATGGCATTTTCGACTTCGTCGAACCCAATTCCGCGGGTGGCAAGTTCGCGGGGGTCCACTTTCACCCGGACGGCGTACTTTTGGGAACCGTAGAGATCGACCTGGGCCACGCCGAGGACGGTGGAGAGGCGCTGGGCGATGAGGGTGTCAGCGTACTCGTCGAGCTTGCTGTAGGGCAGGGAATCGGAGGAAGCGGCGAGTAACAGAATAGGTTGTTCGGCGGGGTTGACCTTGCGGAAGGAGGGCGGGGCGGGCATGTCGGCGGGCAGGTCGCGCTGGGCTTGGGAGATGGCGGCTTGAACGTCCTGCGCGGCAGCGTCGATGTTGCGCGAGAGGTCGAACTGGAGGGTGACAGTGGTGGAGCCCAGCGCGCTGGTCGAGGTCATGGACTCAATCCCGGCGATGGTGGAAAATTCTTTCTCCAGAGGGAGGGCGACGGAGGAGGCCATGGTCTCGGGACTGGCCCCGGGCAGGCTGGCGGAGATGCTGATGGTGGGAAAATCCACGCTGGGCAAATCGCTCACGGGCAGGCGGGAGTAGGCGAGCAGTCCGGTTCCAAGGATGGTGAGCATGACGAGGGTCGTCATGATGGGCCGGTGCACGAAAAGATCGGTCATGGAATTGCGGATTGCGGAATGCGGATTGCGGAATCCATGACGACGGGAGACTCGGCGTTTTTCACCACGACTTTGCCGCCTGAGGTGACGCGGAGTTGTCCGGTGGTGATGACGAGTTCGCCGGACTGGAGGCCATCCTTGATTATGGCGAGCCCCTCGACGGTGCGCTCGACCGTAACTTTTCGCAGGGTGGCGGTGTCGCCGTTGACGACAAAAACCTGTGCGCCTTGCTGACCTTCCGTGACGGCGGTGGAGGGGATGACGATGGCGTCGGGTTCCTCGGCGAGCTTGACGGTGACGTCCACGAACTGGCCGGGCCAGAGGCTGTCGTCGGTGTTGGGGAATGTGGCCTTGAACGTGATCATGCCGGAGGCGCGGTCCACGGCGTTGTCCACGAAGGTGAGTTCGCCGGTGCCGAGGAGGCTGGCGGAGTCCGGGTCAAAGGCACTTACGGCGGGAGTGCTTTTGTTCATCCACTGGCGGATGTCGGCGAGGGCGTTTTCCGGGAGGGAGAAGGTAACGTAGATGGGCTGGATCTGATTAATGACGGCGAGGGTGTCCACGTTTGGCTGGGCGATGTTTCCGGCCTTGAGCAGGGCGGCACCGATTCGCCCGGAGAGCGGGGCGTGAACGTGGGACCATTCGATGGACAGCTGGGCTTCGTCCACATCGGCCTGACGGGCGGCGAGTTCGGATTTTTGCGATGCGGCGGTGGAGAGGAACTGGGCGGTTTGTTCTTTGGAAGCCACGCCGCGATTGATGAGAGTGGTGTAGCGTTGGGCTTGCTCGGTGGCGTTGGCGGCCACGGACTGGGCAATGGAGAGATTGGCCTGGGCGCGTTTGAGAGCGGCCTGGAAAGGGCGGGGGTCAATGCGGAAAAGCGGATCACCGGCCTTGACTTGGGCGCCATCGGCAAAATGGACTTGCAGGATTTCGCCCTGGACTTTGGATTTAAGTTGAACGGAAGCGATGGGCTCAACCGCGCCGATGGCTTTCATTTCGACCGGCATGGTGCGGGTTTCGGCGGCCGCGACTTCGACGGGGACAGGCGGGGAGGCGGTGGATTTCGGTGCGGTGGACTTTCCGCAGCCGGAAAGAGTAAGCGAGGCAAGGAGAACGAGGACGGGAGTTTTCATGGATTTCGGTTGGTGGCGCCGTAAAGGAAACAATCGGCGGCAAAGTCCGCGGAGTCAGTCAGGCGGCTATCGCCCTGCTTGCGGATGCGCTGGCGGATCATCTGCAGGGTGACACCCAGGAAGGCGACGGCAAAGAGGTGGGGATTGCCGGGCTGGAGTTCTCCGCGGGCCTGGCCCCGGGCGATGCAACATTCGATCGCGGCGAGGCTGCGTTTTTTGAGATCTTCCATTTCCAGCCAGTGACTTTCATGCAAGGGGGAGGATTGGACCTGATGCTGGTGAAGGAAAATTTCGAAGAACGTGCGGTTCGCATCGTGAAAGGCAAACTGAGAATGCACTCCGGCTCGCAAGGCCGCGCTGGCGGATTCAGAGGCGGATAGTGCCACTTCCAGACCGGCAACCATTTGTTTCATCTTATCCAAGATGAGACTGCCATAGAGATCGGCCTTATCCTCAAAATAGAGGTAAATGGTTCCGACTGCGAATCCCGCCAGCCGGGCAATCTCGGTCAGCGAGGCGTCGTGGTAGCCGCGGGAACTGAAGACAGATTCCGCCGCTTGCAAAATTTCCAGTCTCCGCTCATCCCGGACCTTTTGTCGGTGAGTGGGCGGAGAAGAGGCGATGGGTGAATCGGTGTTCACTAAGTGAATTGGAATTCATATTTTGACAAAGTCAAATTTTTGATTCGGATGACGGTGTGACATAAGCGGATCAATATGTCGCACCACTCAGTCGCCAAAGTGCCAATATGACGCATCCTTTGCTCGGTGTTCGATAGAGGAGTCTTCATAAGGACATTACAACAAACACTTTAACAAATCACGGAAAATCCGGAACGGCTTTTGCTTGAGGGTAGGCGAAGTTTAAAGATTTATGTCAAAGATTCTAGGTATTGATTTAGGAACCACAAATTCCTGTATGGCCGTAATGGAAGGTGGAGAGCCCGTCGTGTTGGAGAATTCAGAAGGGGCCCGCACCACGCCGTCCGTCGTGGCTTTCACCAAGAGCGGCGAGCGCATTGTGGGACAAGCCGCCAAACGCCAAGCCATCACCAACCCGCAAAATACGGTTTTTTCGGTCAAGCGGTTCATGGGACGCAAATTTTCCGAGGTCCAGTCCGAACTCAAGCGTGTGCCATACAAAGTCGTGGAAGCCTCCAACGGCGACGCCCACATCGAAGTGGAAGTCGGAGGGGAGAAGAAGCGTTTCAGTCCGCCGGAAGTTTCGGCCATGATCCTGGCCAAACTCAAAGCCGACGCCGAGGCTAAACTGGGCGAAAAGATCACCCAGGCGGTCATCACTGTTCCAGCCTATTTCAACGACTCCCAGCGCAACGCGACCAAGGACGCCGGCAAGATTGCGGGTCTGGAAGTCCTGCGCATCATCAATGAGCCCACCGCAGCCTCACTCGCTTACGGCCTCGACAAAAAGTCTGACGAAAAAATCGCCGTCTATGATTTGGGCGGCGGCACCTTCGATATTTCCGCTTTGGAAATCGGCGACGGGGTTTTCCAAGTCGCCGCCACCAACGGCGACACCCACCTCGGCGGTGATGACTGGGACAATCGCCTCATGGATTGGATCATTGATGAGTTCAAGAAGGACACCGGCATTGACCTGACCAAACAACCGGACGCTGTTCAGCGCATCAAAGAGGAGTCCGAAAAGGCCAAGATCGCTCTGTCCTCGACCCAGGAATACGAAATCAACCTTCCCTTTGTGACGGCGGACGCCAGCGGTCCGAAGCATATTCAGAAAAAGCTCACCCGCGCCAAACTCGAACAGCTCACCGACGATCTCTTCGAGCGCACGATCAAGCCGGTGAAGGACTGCCTGGCCGACGCCAAATGGACCCCCAGCACGATTGACGAACTCGTTCTCGTGGGCGGCATGACCCGCATGCCCAAGGTGATCGAAACGGCCCGTGCTCTCGTCGGCAAAGAGCCGCATAAAGGCGTGAATCCTGATGAAGTCGTCGCCATCGGCGCTGGCATCCAGGGTGGTGTGCTCAAGGGCGACGTGAAGGACGTGCTCCTGCTTGACGTGACCCCGCTTTCGCTGGCTATCGAGACCGCCGGCGGCATCGCCACAGCCATGATCCCGCGCAACACCACCATCCCCAGCCGCAAGTCGCAGATTTTCTCGACTTATAGTGACAGTCAGCCCGGCGTGGAAATCAAGGTGCTGCAAGGCGAGCGTCCGCTCAGTCGAGATAACAAGCAACTCGGCACCTTCCACCTCGACGGCATCCCGCCCGCCCCGCGCGGCACTCCGCAAATTGAAGTGACCTTCGACATCGACGCCAACGGCATTCTTAACGTTTCGGCCAAGGACCTCGGCACCGGCAAGGAGCAGAAAATCTCCATCACCGGATCGAGCGGGCTGACCAAGGACGAAGTCGATAAGATGCAAAAAGAGGCCGAAAGCCATGCGGAAGAAGATCGCAAGGCCAAGGAATCCATCGAGCTGCGCAACAACGCCGACAACCTCGCCTATCAGTCCGAGAAGCAGATCAAGGATCTCGGCGACAAACTTGATGGCGCGCAGAAAAAGACCATCGAGGATGCCATCGCCAAGGTGCGCGAGGCCCTCAAAGGCAGCGACAACGACGCCCTCAAGGTGGCCTTTGATGACCTCCAAGCCAAATTCCAGGAAGCCAGCGCCGAGCTTTACAAAAAAGCCGCCGAATCCCAGGCCGGACCCCAGCCCGATGCGGGCGCGGGCGAGCCTCCGCCTGAAGCCAAGAAGGACGCCGACGTCGTGGACGCCGAGTTTGAAATGGTGGACGAGGACAAAAAGAAAAGCTGATTCAGCAACACTTTAACCCAAGCCTCGTTTCCTTCGGAGCCGGGGCAGTTAAAAACCAAAACAACCAAACCAAAGGAGAAACAGCCACATTATGGCCAGTGTAAACATCAAACCTCTCGGCGACCGCGTGCTCGTGCAAGCGATCGAAGAGACAGAAGTCAAAAAAGGCGGAATCATCATTCCCGATACCGCCAAGGAAAAGCCCCAGGAGGGCAAAGTCGTCGCTCTCGGAACGGGCAAGCGCGATGAAGAAGGCAAGCTCATCGAGTTCACCGTGAAAAAAGGCGACAAGGTCCTCATTTCCAAATACGGCGGAACCGAAGTCAAAATCGACGGCGAAAGCTATCTGATCATGCGTGAGGACGACATCCTCGGCATCATCAACTAAGTCCGTCACTCAACAATCAACCAACAACTATTAACTAAATATTATGGCAGCCAAACAACTCTCGTTTGACGAATCCGCCCGGCAGTCCCTGCTGCGCGGTGTCGAAAAACTGGCGAAAGCCGTCAAAGCGACCCTCGGGCCGTCCGGACGCAACGTCATCCTCGACAAAAAATTCGGTTCACCCACCATCACCAAGGACGGCGTGACCGTCGCCAAGGAAATCGAACTGGAAGATCCCTATGAAAACATGGGCGCCCAGCTCGTGCGGGAAGTCGCTTCGAAGACCTCCGACATCGCCGGTGACGGCACCACCACAGCCACCGTGCTGGCCGAGGCGATTTATCGCGAAGGCCTGCGCAACGTGACCGCCGGGGCCAATCCGACGTCGCTTCAGCGCGGCATCAACAAGGCCGTCGCGGCCGTGGTCGCCGAACTGGCCAAGATCAGCAAAAAGGTCAAGGACAGCTCCGAGATCGCGCAGGTAGCCACCGTCTCCGCCAACTGGGACACCACCATCGGCCAGATCATCGCTGACGCGATGGACAAGGTCGGCAAGGATGGCACGATCACCGTGGAAGAAGCGAAGTCCATCGAAACCACCCTCGACGTCGTCGAAGGCATGCAGTTCGACAAGGGCTACCTTTCGCCCTACTTCGTGACCAACGCGGAAAGCCTCGAAGTCAGCTTCGACAACGCCTACATCCTCATCCACGAGAAGAAAATCAGCAGCCTCAAGGATCTGCTGCCCCTTCTCGAGAAGATCGCCAAGAGCGGCAAGCCGTTCCTGATCATCGCGGAAGATGTGGAAGGCGAAGCCCTCGCGACCCTCGTGGTGAACAAGCTGCGTGGCACCCTGCAAGTCGCAGCCGTCAAGGCTCCCGGCTTCGGCGACCGCCGCAAGGCCATGCTCGAAGACATCGCTGTCCTCACGGGCGGCCGTCTCCTCACCGAAGATCTCGGCATCAAGCTTGAGAACGTCGGCCTGGAAGACCTTGGCAAAGCCAAGCGCATCACTGTGGACAAAGAGAACACCACCATCATCGAAGGTGAAGGCAAGAACGCCGACATCCAAGGCCGGGTCAATCAGATCCGCCGCCAGATCGAAGAAACCACCAGCGATTACGACCGTGAGAAGCTCCAGGAGCGTCTCGCCAAACTCGCCGGCGGGGTGGCTGTGATCAATGTCGGTGCCGCGACTGAGACCGAGATGAAGGAAAAGAAAGCCCGCGTCGAAGACGCCCTCCATGCGACCCGTGCGGCCGTTGAAGAAGGCATCGTTCCCGGCGGCGGCGTCGCCCTCATCCGGGCCCAAAAAGCCATCGACAACCTCGTCCTCGAAGGGGACGAAAAAGTCGGCCTCGGCATCGTGCGCCGCGCCATTGAACAGCCTCTTCGCACCCTGGCCGACAACGCCGGAAAAGAAGGCGCCCTCATCGTGCAGGAAGTCAAAAAGCGCAAAGGTAACGAAGGTTACAATGTCGCGACCGACTCCTACGAAGACCTCGTCAAAGCCGGCGTGGTTGACCCAACAAAGGTCACCCGCAGCGCCTTGCAGAATGCCGCTTCGATCAGCGGTCTGCTCCTGACCACCGAGGCGCTCATCACCGAGCTCCCGGAAAAGGACAAGGCTCCCGCCATGCCTCCGGGCGGCGGTGGCGGCATGGGCGGCATGGACTACTAAGTCCGGCCCCTCGCGCTTAAAGCGAAAACTCAAAACCGACAGCCGGGTCCGCAAGGGCCCGGCTGTTTTTTTTGCACCTAAGCACTGGTGTGATGGGAGAAAACTTTGAGGTCAATGGGGGAGGGCCTTGAGTCTGGAGAATCTGGCGAACTCCTCTAGGCGCAGTGCTCACGCATCGAAATACTCGCCCGTTGGAGGGCACTGCTTCGTCAGTGCCCATGAATAAAATGGGAAACGACAGCCGAGTCTTCGAGACAGGCTGTCGAAGGCAGAGCGAAGCGTCCAAAGCGCTTCCCTCCAGGGTAGAGCAGAGCGCCTTCTATTTTGAATGCGTAAGCCCTAGCCCCGTGCGGCGGGCTTACTGATTTTTCCGAACGATGCCCCGCTTGCTGGACTCAATAAAGTCGAGCAGGTGGGTGAGGTGATCGCTGGGGGGGAGTTCCTCGCGGATTTTGTCGCAGGCTTGTTTGACGTTGAGCTTGGCCCGGCAGAGGAGGCGGTAGGCTTCGCGGAGGGAACGGACGTCCTCGGGAGTGAAGCCGCGGCGTTCGAGCCCGACCTGATTGATGCCGCGAATCTCGGCGGGGTTGCCGTCCGCGATCATGTAGGGCGGGACGTCCTGCACGATCTTGGTGCAGCCGCCGAGGATGGCATGGCGTCCGATGCGGCAGAATTGATGGACGCCGCTGAGGCCGCCGATGACGGCGTGGTCCTCGACGATGACATGGCCGGCGAGGGTGCCGTTGTTGGAAAAAATGGTGTGGTTGCCCACGGTGCAGTCGTGGGCGACGTGGGAGTAGGCGAGGAAGTTGTTGTGGCTGCCGATGGAGGTCTTGCTGCCGGGGGCGGTGCCGCGATTGACGGTGCAGAATTCGCGGAAGCTGTTGTGGTCGCCAATCTCTAGGTGGGTGGGCTCGACGGTGTATTTGAGATCCTGCGAGCGCTGGCCGATGGAGCTGAAGGGGAAAAAGCGGTTCCCCTCGCCGATGGTGGTGGGCCCGGACACGCTGACGTGATTGGTCAGGAGACAGCCGGGTCCGATGGTGACGCCGGGTCCGATGACGCAATAGGGTCCGATTTCCGTGCCGGTCCCGATGTGGGCGGAGGAATCAATGACGGCGCTCGGATGGATCATTTATCGATGAGGCCGAAGAGAAGTTCGCCTTCGGAGACGACCTCGCCGTTGACGACGCACCGGCAGGCGGCCTTGCCGAGGCGTTTCTTGGCGCTGAGCATTTCGCAATGGATGAAAAGCGTGTCGCCGGGGACGACGGGCTTGCGGAACTTGATTTTGTCGGCACTCATGAAGTAGCCGATTTTGCCCGCGTTCTCGGTTTTGCGCATCATCACGATGCTGGCGACCTGAGCCATAGCTTCCACTTGGAGCACGCCGGGCATGACGGGGTGGCCGGGGAAGTGGCCTTGGAAATACGGTTCGTTAATGGTGACGGCCTTCACGCCGACGGCGCGGACGTCCACCTCGAATTCAATGATGCGGTCCACCATGAGGAACGGATACCGATGCGGCAGGGTGCGCA
Organism: Terrimicrobiaceae bacterium; assembly: GCA_041746635.1. Taxonomy (GTDB): domain Bacteria; phylum Verrucomicrobiota; class Verrucomicrobiia; order Chthoniobacterales; family Terrimicrobiaceae; genus CAMASH01. The sequence continues at coordinate 34,979 of JBGTGQ010000081.1, forward strand.
TGATTTCGTTAATGTCGAGGACCCCGCCTTCCGCCGGGACGGGACTCGGAGCGATGGCGAGAAAAGCGGCCTGGCGTTTGGCCAGGAGGCGGGCGAGGTCGGTGTTCGGACCATGGCCGGGTTTGATCGCAACGATGTGTCCACGGATGCGGTGGCCGGTGAGCGAGAGGTCGCCGATGATGTCGAGAATCTTGTGGCGGACAAATTCATCGGGAAAGCGGAGCGGCTCCTTGCTCAGGACGCTGTCGCCACGTGCGACCACGGCATTTTCCAGGCTCCCGCCCTTGATGAGGCCCTTGTCCATGAGGGGCTTCACGTCCTCGTAGAAAACGAAGGTGCGGGCGGAGGAAATTTCTTTCTCGTAGAACTCCGGGGTGATCTCGGCGCTGAGGTATTGGGTGAAGCGGCCTTCGGGTCCGACCTGGGTGCAGGAGATGCGGAATTTGGGATCGGGCAGGATGGTAAGAATGGATTCCCCGGTTTGCAGCACGACGGGTTCCTGCGGTTCGATGTAGGAACGGCCCACGTTTTGTTCGACCGTCCCGGCCTGCTTGATGAGGGCGGCGAAGGCACCCGCGCTGCCGTCGAGGATGGGCGGCTCGTTGGCGTTCATCTCGATGAGGGCGTTGTCCACGCCCATGCCGGTGAGGGCGGAGAGAACGTGCTCGACGGTATGAATCTTGATGTTGCCCTCGACGATGGTGGTCGAGCGCTCTACGGTCTTGACGTTCTCGACGCGGGCTTCGACCAGAGGCTGGTCGGGCAGGTCAACGCGCTTGAATTTGAAACCATGGCCGGGCGAGGCCGGATGCAGGGTGAGGGTGACTTTTTCTCCGGTGTGGAGGGCGGTGCCTTCGAGGCTGGCGGAGGATGCGAGGGTGCGTTGTTTATCCACGATAAAGGGCGTTGCGAATGCGGGTCAGGCAGGCTGGCGGCCGAGCAGAATCAAGTCCATGTATTTCTGGTTGCCGGCGCGGAGGCGGGTGACGAGACAGCGGCCAATGGCAGCAAGGAGGTGAATGGCGGCTCCGGGCTGGAGGCCGGCCAACACGCCGAGGGTCATGCGGGTGATGCAAAGCAGTTCGCAGGTCTCCACGGCCGCGACATCGGCGGAGCGGGGGCCGTCATCAACGAGCGAGACTTCACCGAAAAAATCGCCGGGCTGGAGCACGGCCAGTTCGATCTCCTTGCCGCCGCTTTTGGCCGTGACACGGGCGGAACCGCGCAGGATGACAAACATGCAATGGCCGGCCTCACCAGCGGTGATGATGGGCTGGCCGGCAGCGAAGGTGACGTTCGTGCTCTGAGCGATAAGGGTTTGTAACTCCTCGCGGCTGAGTTCGGCGAAGAGCTGGAAGTTCTTCAGCAGTTCGTCGTCGCTATGATTGTGGTGGTATGATTTTTCCATCGAGCATGCGGATGTGTCGGGGGGCCAGCCGGGCCAGCTCCTCGCTGTGGGTGACAATAACAAGCGTGGCAATTTTTTGGGAAGCAATCTTTAAGAGGGTTTCGGTGACGCGGGCGGCGTTGCCGCTGTCCAGATTGCCGGTGGGCTCGTCGGCGAGGAAAAATTTGGGCTGGCCGGCGAGGGCGCGGGCAATGGCGGCGCGTTGCATCTCGCCACCGCTGAGTTGATGCGGAAAATGGTTGCGCCGTTGCGAAAGGCCGACGAGTTCGAGCGTTTCCGCCACCTGGGGGCGGGTTTTTTTCGGCGGATCGCCGCGCAGCAAGAGTGGAAGCTCGACGTTTTCCGCCACGGTCATGGCCGGGAGTAGATTGAAAAACTGGAAGACAATTCCAAGATCGTGGCGGCGATAGCGGGTGAGGGCGGCGTCGCGGGCGTGGTGTAACGGGAGGTCGCCGATCCAGATTTCGCCGGAGTCCGGTTGGTCGAGTCCGCCGAGGATGTTGAGCAGGGTGCTTTTTCCGCAGCCGCTGGGTCCGGTCACGACGGCAAATGCGCCGAAGGGGATTTCCAGGCTGACCTCGTCAAGGGCGCGGATGGCCGCCTCGCCGTGGGAGTAGAGGCGGGTGACTTTTTGCAGGCGGATCATGGAAATTGCGGATTGCGCATCGTGGATTGCGGAAGGAGGCTTAGGTCGTGCCATCAGCAATACGTGGCGGGGACAGGCCGAAGCAAGACGAGTTCCGGATTCTTGGAGAAACGGACGCGTTTCTCGCGGTGGACAAGCCCGCCGGTCTGCTGGTGCATCCGACCAAGCCGGACGGGCCGCGCACGCTCTGGGATGGGCTGTGCGATTTGCTGGGATACGAGCTTGCCACCGGCGGCCAGGTTTCCATCGTCAACCGGCTCGACCGCGAGACGAGCGGCGTGGTGGTGATCGCCAAAACCCTGGCGGCGGCGCGGGCGGCGGGACGGGCGATGCAACGGCGGGAATTCCACAAAGAATACCTCGCGCTGGTTTTTGGCTGGCCGGATTGGGACGAGCGCGAGGTGGATGACCCAATCATCCGCCTCGGCGAGGTCGCGCCCTCCGAACTCTGGCTGGAAAGAACCGTCCATCCCTCCGGTTCGCCCTCCTGCACCCGCTTCCGCGTTGAACGGAGGGACGAATCCGCCGCCGGACGCTTTGCCTTGGTGCGGGCATTGCCAGTGACGGGACGGACACACCAGATCCGCGTGCATCTCGCGCATGTGGGTTTCCCGGTGATCGGTGACAAAATTTACGCGCGGGGGCGGAAACACTATTTGAATTTTATCGCCATGGGCTGGACGCCGGCGTTGGCCGCGGCCTTGTGGCTTCCGCGTCATGCCCTGCATTGCTCGCGGATGGAATGGCAAGGCGAGGCTTGGGAGAGTCCGCTGCCTGAGGACATGAAACGGTTTCTCGGAGAGGTCGGGTAGTTCCGTTGCCGTGCGTCTCAGCGGACTGCGGTGGCTGCATTTTTACAATTTTCTGACAACTCGTCCGAGACGATTGGAGAGAGTGGACGCATGAAAAATTTCGTCGTTCTCCTCGCCTTTGCTGCGCTGGCGGCACAGCTTGGCACCGAACCGCTCGTCATCCACGAATGGGGGACGTTCACGGTTTTGCAGGATGAAAATGGCTCGGCTGTCTCCGGCATAAACACGGACGACGAACCGGTGCCGGATTTCGTTCATCGTGCGGTAAACCTCATTCGTCCGTCTCTCCCTGCGCAGCTTATGTCCAAAGGCATTCCGGCCTGCCATCCCGACGTGATCATGCGGATGGAGACGCCGGTGGTGTATTTCTATCCGCCGGGGGGTAAAGCCGTGACTCTCGATCTTGCAGTGGAATTTACCGGCGGGTGGATGACGGAGTTCTACCCCGAGGCCGCCGTTTCCACGCCGGGAGTGGAAACGCGGCGTCTGCAACCTGAAGCCCGCGGGCGGCTCGAGTGGAAAGGCCTTTCTGTCGGCGGAAATGCGCCGGGTCCGCAAACCGATTCCCCGGTCTGGTTGGCTCCGCGCGAGGTTGATGCCGCCTCGGTTACGACCTCGAACGGAGAAACCGAGCGTTATCTCTTTTACCGGGGCGTGGCGAATCTGGAAGTGCCGCTGCGCGTGGTGCGCGAAGGACCAGATCTGCGAATCGAAGGACCGACTGCCGCGACGAGGGCCTGGCTCGTGGACGTGCGACCGGGAGGAATGGGCGCGTTCCGCGAAGTAAAAGACGCGCGGACTGCGGCGGAATTCTCTCCATCCGATTACGGGCGCGAAAACATCGGGCATTTGCGCACGCAAATGCGGACCTCCCTCATCGCAGAGGGCCTCTTTCCCCGCGAGGCCGACGCCATGCTCGCGACGTGGGACAGATCGTATTTCCGAAACCCCGGCCTGAGATTTTTTTACCTCGTGCCGCCGGCCTGGACCGATGCGCATTTACCGATGCAGGTTTCGGTCCCCGCGCAACTTACGCGGGTCATGGTGGGCCGCATCGAAATTGTCACGCCGTACCAACGCCACTTGCTCGATCTCCTGGCGACGGGCACAGCGCCGATCAATCCGGCCGATCCTCCCGCGGCCTATTATCTGCTTGGGCGTTTTGCCGATGCGCTCGTGCTCAACGAACTCCGCCACCGCCCGAACGATCGCTTGCGGGACTTCGCCGGGGCGTTGGGACTGGGTCTGCCCTGATGTTAAAATCCGCCGCCGCTCTTACGTTCCGCGATGATTCCGGCGGCCACGCGTTCGGCCAGCCGCTGGCGATAGAGCCAACTTTGGGCGTAGCGGTTGTCCTGCGGATTGGAGAGGAAACCCAGTTCGCAGAGCACGGCCGGTCGGCGGTTATTGCGCAGCACGTAGAAGTTGCTGCGTTTGACTCCCCGGTTCACGGTGGGATAGGCCCGCAGCGTCTCGCGCAAGATGTTGGAGGCCAGACGGCGCGAGCGCGATCCATGATAGTAGATTTCGATGCCGCGCGCGGCCGTGCGGCGCGACCAATTGTAGTGGATGCTGACAAAAATCGCGCCCCCCGTGCGATTGGGGACGGCCGTGCGTCCGCCCAGCGGGATAAAGACATCGCTCTTGCGTGTTTCGATCACGTGAAATCCCTTGCCCCGGAGGATGCGGGCCAGTCTTTGTGCCGTGTCCAACGCGAGCAGCTTCTCCGGCGTGCCCGATACGGCCTTCGCTCCGCGATCATATCCGCCATGTCCGGCATCGACCACGACCGTATGGAAATTTCCCGCTCCCGCGTCGAACGACTCGCAGGCCGGCAGAAAAAGGCATAGGACAGCCGCAAAACTAAAGCGAGCAGCGCGCAAAGCGGTGGCGAGCCGGCGGTCATGTGCTTTCCTCATTCGAAATCCCTTCCGGGCAGACTCTGGCCTGATCGAACCGTGCGCAAGCTAAAGAACTCCGCCTTCCCATGAACAATTTAGTCTCGCCTTGCGCGTTTTCCCGCGCGAGAGGTGAATCCCATGCTGGCCAAACGCATCATTCCCTGCCTCGACGTGACCGACGGACGCGTGGTCAAAGGCACAAAATTCCTCAACCTCCGCGACGCCGGTGATCCGGTGGAATGCGCCAAAGCTTACGACGTTCAGGGGGCCGACGAGCTTGTCTTTCTCGACATCACCGCCTCCAGCGACGGTCGCGCGACCATGGTTGATGTGGTCGCCCGCACCGCCGAACAATGTTTCATGCCCCTCACCGTCGGCGGCGGCATCCGCACGGTGGAGGATTTCCGCACCATGCTGCTGGCCGGGGCCGACAAGGTGAGCGTGAACACCGCCGCGATCAACAATCGCGCCCTCATCACCCAGGCGGCCCGGGCTTTCGGCTCCCAATGCGTCGTGGTGGCCATTGATGCCAAACGCGACGGTTCCGACTGGCGCGTTTACACTCATGGCGGACGCCAGCCCACCGACCTCGACGCTGTCGCTTGGGCCGCCGAGGTCGCGCGTCTCGGCGCGGGTGAGATCCTTCTCACCAGCATGGACGCGGACGGCACCTGCGACGGTTATGATATCGCGCTGACCGCCGCCGTCAGTAGCACGGTGTCCATTCCTGTCATCGCCAGCGGCGGGGCGGGGGACCTCAGCCATCTTGCCGATGTGCTTGATCAGGGAAAAGCCGATGCTGTGCTGGCCGCCAGTATTTTCCATTTCGGGACCTACCGCATCAGCGAGGCCAAAGAATACCTCGCCGCACGGGGCGTGCCGGTGCGGCTTTAGGGGAAGCACCGTGATCCTGTCCGGCGTGGCTCCGCCTGAGTTTATGAGACCCGAAGAAAATTCCGATGAACATTGCAGCCGCCGGGGCGTTTGTTTTCATTGGGCTCGATGAATTTTCGATGGGCCATACTCCTCGTCCTGCTGGGCTTGGCTGGCTGCGATCCTGCACCGAAGCGCGCTGATCTCGTTTTCATCAATGGCGCGGAGCCAGAATCGCTCGACCCCGCCGTCATCACCGGCCAACCCGAAGGCCGCCTGGTCAACGCCCTCTTCGAGGGGCTCACCACCTTCGATGCCGCCGGCAAGCCTGGTCCCGGCATGGCGGAGAGCTGGACCATTTCCGACGACAAGAAAGTTTATACCTTCACTCTCCGTCCCGGGGCCAAGTGGAGCGATGGCCGTCCGCTCACCGCGCAAGATTTTGTCGTATCGTGGCAGCGAACCCTGCTGCCCGAGACCGCCGCCAGCTACAACTACCAGCTTTTTTACGTCAAAAATGCCGCTCCTTTCGCCGAGGGAAAACTCACCGACTTTTCCCAAGTCGGTGTGAGGGCGCTCGACGACCACACCCTCGAAGTTACTTTGGAAAATCCCACGCCGTTCTTCCTCGACCTGTGTGCCACGCCGCCTCTCGCGCCCGTCCCCATCGAAACGATCAACAGACTCGGCGACGACTGGATCAAACCCGGCCGCCTGGTCAACAACGGCGCCTACCTCCTCGACGACTGGCGCATCAACGACAAAATTCGCCTGCGCAAAAACGCGAACTACTGGAACGCCAAAAACGTCGCCCTAGAAACCATTGAAGTCCTCCCCATCAGCAAAGCCAACGTCGCGTTCAATTTCTACGAAAGCGGCCTGGCTGATCTCACCATGGATAAGGGCCTCGCCCCGCCTGCCCTCCTTGACGAGATTCGCAAACGTCCCGACTTCCACGCCGCCCCCTTCCTCGGCATCTATTTCCTGCGCTTCAACTGCGCCAAGCCTCCCTTCGATGATCCCCGCGTGCGCGCCGCCCTTTCCCTCGCCATAAAAAAAGACATCCTCACCGAAAAAATCACCCGCGCTGGCGAAGTCCCCGCCACCAGCTTCGTCCCGCCTGGTATCGAAGGCTACGTCCCGCCCGAGGCCCTCGCTTTCGATCCCGAAAAAGCGCGCCAACTCCTCGCGGAAGCCGGTTTTCCCGCAGGTAAGGGCTTCCCCTTTGTCACCTATCTCTACAGCGAAGGCGAACTTAACGAGGCCATCGCTGTCGAACTCCAAAGCATGTGGCAGGAACACCTCGGCGTGGAAATCAACCTCGCCCGCCAGGAGTGGAAAGTTTACCTGAACTCCCTCTCCAGTCTCGACTACGGCATCGCCCGCTCAAGTTGGGTGGGCGACTACCCCGACCCAAACACCTTCCTCGACATGTTCATCACGGGCGGCGGTAACAACCGCACCGGCTGGAGCGATCCCGCCTACGACAGCCTCATCGCCCGGGCCACCGCCGAGGCTGATCCCGCCAGGCGCTTTGAGATCCTTCGCCAGGCCGAAGACATTCTCGTAAAGACCCAGACCCCCATTTGCCCGATTTTTTATTACGTCGGCATCCAACTTTTCGACGCCACCAAGCTCGGCGGCATCCAGCCCAACGTCCTCGACGAACATCCTCTCAAGGCCATGTTTCGCAAGGATCGCAAGACTCCCTGATTGAACTTACCCTCAGCGAAAATGGCGGGTAGGAGTAATTGAGGCGCAGACATTCGACTTACTTGGCCTCAGCTGCACTTTCCCGCGGCCAGACGATATCCTTTCCTTCGAGGAAGCCGCGCCGTTTGGAGGCCTTGGTGGGGTCGCCTCCGTCGTCGGTGCCGTCGGGTCCGATGGCGTAGAGCAAATAGCCACCGGACTTCAAACGCTGGTAACGCAGGGGACTGCCGTCGAAGGGGTCGGAGGGCACGGCTTGAAGGAAAGCCGGGATGAGTTCTGCCAAAGTGTCCGGATAGTTCGAATGAACAAGATGGTAACGCTGCAAAGCGAGGACGGTCACAGTGAGGTGGGCCATGGCTTGAGTCGAAATGATGCGACCTGCGCTGGTTTCCACCGTGGGAAGCACCATGCGGCTGAACAGGCGCTCGATGCCCGCCGTTTCGAGTTGGGTTTGCAGCGTTTTGCCGGCCGCCAAAACGGGCGACCACGGACCGGCGGATGCGTCGACTGGAGCAAGATCAATCAGGGTTTGGTAGTTTTCGATGAACTGCTTTTCGTCGGCGTGACGGTAAATGGTGGCCCAGAGGAAGAAGGAGCCCATGCCGAGAAGATCATCCCAGGATTTTGGCAGGGAAGACAGGGAGGGTGCCACACTCATGGAGGAAACGCCCGACATGATCGAATAGCTGGGGCTTTGAAAAAAGGGCATCGCCATGGCGCGCTCCATCCGCCAAATGGGAACAAGCGAGGTGGTGATGCGGATTTCTGCCCAAGCTCCCTCTAAGATTTCGAGCTCCTTCTCGGTGACCATGGAGGTTTGCAGCCATTCCCATGTCAGGTTTTGAGCCATCCCGAGAAGGCTGGCGGTGACGAGGCTGCTGATGAGAATCGGTTGCTTCTGGGTCATTCCCGCCAGCCGGAGGATGGCCCGGATATTCTCGACCGCTGCCGGGCCGTTGTTTTCACGCAGAAAAAAGATGGCCTCCTGTCCGAGAAACTGACCGGCTTTAAGGGCCTCCGTCCCACCGGCCATTCCCATGGTGAACCCTTTGCTGTAGTCGGGATGGATCTCCAGAACGGGCGATCGGCTTGCCTCCCGAATGTCGGCGAGCAAGGGGGCCAGCGGTTGAAATTTTTCCCGCACCTCCTCCCAGGAAACTGGTTTGCTGGAAACGATCGCCTGTTCTTCGCGATGTTTGACCGCATTCAACCCGGGCGATTTTTCCTCCATGGATTGCACGAGTTGAATTTGATCCGCCCGGATTTTTGCACCCAACTCGTTGGCAAGAGCGACGAGTTTCTTCGCGCCGTTGCCTTCCAACGGAGCGGGAGGTGGAATGAGCGCGGAAATGTCGAAGGGTTCGCCCCGGCTTTCCAGCGAGGCGCGATATTCCTCCAGTTGCCGGCGGGAATGGCCGACCGTCAGGGCGGTGAGTCCGATGGCGGCGAGGAGGAGAAAAAACACCCATCCAGCCAGCCAGAGCAGGATGCGGTTGGTTTTGTTCATTGATCGCCGCCGCCGGGCACCACCCACTCGCGCATGATCACCGCAAGGCGCTTGACCGGGGGCTCGGTGAGCATTTGGGTGGTGGGGCAACTGATGGTTTCCACGATGGCTTCCGGCGCGCAAGTCAGCCAGGCCTCCTCCACGTCGCGGCCCATGTCGGTGCCGAGGACGATGCCGGCGGGGCCGACAAGCGGCCGGGCCCGGTAGTTTTTTAAGGCGGCGAGATGGGCGGTGGCGACGGGGGTGCTGGCCGACGGAAAAGCGGGCGTGTTTTTGGCGGAGCTGAAAGAAAAGACGCGGGTGAGGGCGCGTTTCCAATCGTCGGGCCCGTTGTTTTCCGGAGGCCGGGCACCGGCGAGGGCGAGGTAGGGAACCTGGCGTCCGGCGACGCGAAGTTGCCGGGCCATTTCCATCGCGAGCACCGCACCGAAGCTGTAGCCGAAAAGATGGAAGGGTCCGTCGGGGTCCAGCAGACAAATGGTTTCGACCAGGGCGGCAGCTTCGGTTTCGACGGTGAGGTGGCAGGCGGAGGGATTGTGCAGGCCGCGGGCGGTAGTGCCATAGACGGTCCAGTCGGCTTTGAGCAAACTGGCGAGGGCGCGGTATTTTTCCGATTCGCCCTCAAGATCATGGACGAGAAAAAGCACCGGCGCGTCGTCGGTTTTGTGCAGGAGAACGAGAGGGTCCCAGTCTTTGGCCACGGTGGCGGTGGTGGCAGACGCAGGGAGTGGGCTTGCGAATTCCTGGCGGGAGGGGGGGGCGGCAGTTTCGACTGGGCGTGGCAGTGCGGCGGCGTGGATGGCTCCGGCGGAGGTGAGGGGAAATTCCGTGACCGCGATAAGGAAGTCCGGGCGCAAGTTTTCCGGAAGGTGATGGGACAGGAGTTGCATCAAGCCGGCGGTCGTGGCGGTGGCTTCGGAGCGCAGGATGACCCAGGCACCCAACTCCGACCGGCGGCTGGTTTGCACGATGGCGCAATGGGCATCGAGAACTTCCGGATGGGAACGGAGGGCTTGGGCTGCGGCATCGCCCTCCGCAGTGACAAAGTGAAAAGCCCCCGACCGGTCGCGCCAGGCGGGTAGCGAATACGTGCCGTCGTCGCAGGCCGGAAAGGAAATTTCCATGCGGCCGGCATAATGGGGGGGAAGGTGTTGGCCGGCGGGATCGCGCAGGCTGGCGGTCACGCCCGGGCCCGCCAGGCCCATGGCGGTGTCAGTGAGTGGGATCGGGCCGGAGGAAAGGAATCGCACGCCGGCCCCGGAAAGTCCGGCGGGACTGTGGAAGAAGATGCCCGCGACGTGACCGTTGTGCAGAGTGCTCCAGGTGGCCTGCAGGCCCGGCGTCGCGCTGGCGGTTTCCACGCAGACCGAGCGCAGGGAATCGGGCAGGAGGCTGGATGTGCGCTGCAGCCGCGCAGCCAGGGCGCGCCATTGTCCGATGGAAAGCCGCAGGTGAGTGAGGGAGCTGGTTTCGACCACGGCGAGGGGATCGTTATCTTCGGGCAGAACCAAGGTCGCGCCGGACATTAACGAGCAAAGCAGGGTTTCTACAAACGCGCCCGAACCCGCCGCAGCTATCAGGGCAATACGGTCACCCGGGCCCAGTGCCTGCAGGGCAAGGGCTTCGTGACAGGCGAAGGTCACAAAATCAGGTTTCAGCGAGCGCAGGGCCGGGGCGGCATCGAGTTCCGTGCCGGTGAGGAGGAAGGCATTTTTTTGCGCCGCGCCCTCGCCGCCGCCGGTGCTGACGGCGACGGTTTCCCATTGTTGGTCGAGGATGAGAAGCTTCCGGGTAAGACCGTCAAAATTGGGAGCCGTGCGCGAATCGCAGATGATCAATTCGACATCGGAACTTTCGATCTGCCCGGACAACCAGGCCGCAGCCGAGGTGGAGTCAAGCGGAACACAGGTGTCCCCGGCACGGAGAATGCCCAGCACGGCCACGGGCAGCCACGGGGTCGGGGTGAGACAGACGGCGATGTTCCATCCGTCGGCAAGATTTTCATTGCGGAGCCAGGTGGCCAGCGAGCGCGAATGCGAGTCGAGTTCGGCGAAGGTGAGGTCGGCTTCGTTCGGGCCGGTGATGGCGAGCGCCTCGGGCTGACGCGCGGCCGTGGCGGAAATGGTTTTTTCGATGGACGGCGGATTTTCGGCCGGGGCTGCCTTGGGCGCAGCATGGAAGGACTGATTTTCCGAATCGGTCAGAAAGCTAATGGCGCCCACTTTTTGGGTGGGATTTTCCAGGATGGCTTCCAGCGCCTTGGCCATACGCTGGAGAAGGATTTCTGCCTCAGCAGGCGGGCACAGCGCCGGGTCGGATTCCAACTGGAGGAGGAACCGGTTGCCATCGCGCACTTGCAGAGTGAGGGGAAACTGCGAGCGGCTGACGATCCGGGCGTCGAAGTTTATCCAGCGCGGATAGACGTCGTGAATGCGGTCATTCAACGCGGGAGGGGACCAGATGAAAGCGGCGGGAAATTCGCGCAAGCGGCGGGCGGGTTCGGCCAGAAGCAAGGCACGTTCTAGGCTGATGGCGGCGTTTTGGGCGCGTTCTTTTTCGCTCTTGGCCGTGTCTTTCAGCCAGGCCTCCACGCGGGTGTCGTTCTTCGGGGCCGCACGAAAGGGCAGGAAATTTTCAGAGCAGTGAGCGAGCAGGAGGGCGTCGTCGCTCGACGTGAGCCGGCTGAGCACGAGCGACCACACGGCCAGAAACACATCGCGCACCGGAAGTCCAATCCGCTGACAGAGAGTCTTGAGTTCGCGCGAGGATTCGCGGTCCAGCAGGATGTTGTGCTCCTGGGGGACAGAGATGCCCGGAGGTAAAATTTGCCGTGGGAAAACTTCAAAATTCAGCGGCTCGGGATTTCCCGCAAAGAAGCGCGACCACCATTCTGCCGTGGCGGGTGAGGCTGGTGCCGGTGCCGCGGGGGTCTCCTCGATTTGGGGGGGGACGCCTTGCAGCGCTTCGATCCACTCGCATAATATGTGGAACAGAGAATCTTCATCCAGGAGGAGTTTGGGATAGGTGACGAGCAGATGACAGTGTCCGCCGGGAAGCTCTATGGCTTGAAAACGGACGAGCGGCGGCATGGCGGGATCGAAGGGCTGAACGGCGTCCTTTTCCTGCAAGTCCTTCCATAGGGCGGAGATTTCCTCCGGCGGAAAATCCTTCCAGTGCAGGGTGGACCAGGAAACTTCCGGTGCGTCGCGTTCGCGGCGCAGAGTTTCGCCCGTGGCGGCCTTGGAAATGCTGGAGCGAAGAATCCCGCGGACGGCGACGACCTTTTGCCAGGCCTCGCGCAGGACCTCGGTCGAACAGGACTCGCCGAGATTTAGCGATAACTGCACATTTTGAAAGGTCGCGTTTGGAGCGCCGGCGTGCAGGAAACACGCGGTGGCCAGGGCGGGGGAGGCGGGAGTTTCGGGCATGGGATTAAGAGCGAATTGCCTGGCGTGGCATGTACATCCTGCTCATGCGTGAGTCGCATCGGCTGGAAGGCAATGTCACGGGATTCAGGCTATTACAGTCCCGCATCGGTTACGGCGCCGAGTGAGGCGGTGGTCACGGTGGCGGCGTATTTGGCCAGCACGCCGCGGCGGTAGCGGGGTTTGGGTTGTTTCCATTTGGCCAGCCGGGTGGCGATTTCCTTTTTTGGGAGATCGAGATTGAGAGTGTGGCTGGCGGCATCAATCGTGATGGTGTCGCCATTTTTTACGATGGCCAGCGGACCTCCATCGAACGCTTCCGGAGTGATGTGGCCCACCACGAAACCGTGGGTGCCGCCGGAGAAACGTCCGTCGGTGATCAAGGCAACTTCCTTGCCGAGGCCGCGGCCCATCACGGCGCTGGTGGGGGAAAGCATCTCGCGCATGCCGGGTCCGCCGCGGGGTCCTTCGTAACGAATGACGATCACGTCGCCTTGGAGGATCTTTCCATCGAGGATGGCCTTGAGGGCGGCTTCCTCGCTGTCGAAAACGCGGGCCGGTCCGCAAAAGCGGTTGCCTTCCTTGCCGCTGATCTTGGCCACTCCGCCGGCGGGGGCGAGATTGCCGCGCATGATGACGAGATGGCTGTCTTTTTTGAGCGGCTTGTTCAGCGGGGCGATGATTTCTTGGCCTTTCGGGTAGGATTTGAAAGACGTGAGATTTTGCTTGAGCGTTTTTCCCGTGACGGTGAGGCAGTCGCCGTGGAGGAGTCCGGCGTGGAGGAGTTGCTTCATCATGGGCACGATGCCGCCGATTTCGACGAGTTGGCTCATGAGGAAGCGACCGCTGGGTTTGAGATCGGCCAGTACGGGCACGCGTTGGCCAATGCGGGTGAAATCGTCAATCGTCAGCTTGATGTGGGCAGAGTGCGCGATGGCGAGGAGATGCATCACGGCATTGGTGGAACCGCCGAGGGCAATGACCACGGTGATGGCATTTTCGATGGCCTCGCGGGAGAGGATGTCGGAGGGACGGATGCCGCGCTTGAGCAAGTTGAGCACGGCGGCGCCGGCCTCGTGGCAGTCGCGCACTTTGTGCTTCGACACGGCCGCTTGCGCGGAGCTGTTAGGCAGGCTGAGTCCCATGGCTTCAGCGGCGGAAGCCATGGTGTTGGCCGTGTACATTCCGCCGCAGGAGCCCGGGCCGGGAATGGCGCAGGCTTCCACTTCGTGCATTTCTTTTTTGCTGATTTTTCCGGCAGCCTCCGCTCCGACGGCTTCAAAGACGGAAACGACATCGAGATTCCGGCCATTGAGGCAGCCGGGGAGAATGGTGCCGCCATAGACAAAGACCGCGGGGCGATCCAAGCGCGCGATGGCCATGCAGCAGGCGGGGATGTTTTTGTCGCAGCCACCGATGGCGACGAATCCGTCGAAGCCCTGGCAGCCCACCACGGTTTCGATGGAATCGGCGATGACCTCGCGCGAGACGAGCGAGTATTTCATTCCCTCGGTGCCCATGGAGATGCCGTCGGAAATGGTGATGGTGTTGAAGATGGTGGCCTTGCCGCCGGACTGGTTCACGCCGAGGGCCGCCTCGTGCGCGAGCTGGTCGATGTGCATGTTGCAGGGCGTGACCGCGCTCCAAGTCGAGGCGATGCCTATCTGCGATTTGGTAAAATCCGCCTGGGTGAAGCCGACCGGATAAAGCATGGCGCGGCTGGGGGCGCGGCTGTTTCCATCGAGAACGAGGGAGGAATACGGGCGAAGGTTGGGTATTTTACGGCTCGGGGCACTCATGAGAATTGGCAGGGTAGATGACGGTTTGAAGCGGGGCAAAGGGAAAACCCGCGGGGACTCACGGCTTTTCGCGGGCCTCGATGGTCGCGATGGCTTCCTCGATTTCGGCGGCCTGTTCCTTGTTGAGCTGACCGTCGGCCAGTACCGCGCGATAGTTTTTCAAGGCGGGCTTGGCCTGCCCCAAACGGGCGTAGGCCTGGCCGAGATAGATCTGGTAGTTGATCACCGGCAGCCCGGCGGCGGTGCTGAGAGTGATAAGTTTTTCCAAGGTCGCGGCTTCCTGTGCATAGTCGTTCAAAGCCCGGCTGATTCGTGCATACAGAAAAAGCGTGGAAAGGTCGTCGGGATTTCGGGCCAGGACTTGCGCGACCAGGTCCTGGGCGCGGCCTGTCTCGTTGATTTCAAGGAGAGCCAGAGCTTGAATGATCTTGGCCTGGGCGAAATCCGGCTCGACCGCGAGGGCCTTGTTGCTCAGCGAAATGGCGTCCTGCCAGCGTTTGTGGGCGGCGGCAAAGGTGGCGGCGTAGGCCAGTACGCTGGCGCTGCGCGGCGCGAGTTGGAGGGCGCGGTCGATGCACGAGCGGGCGTCGGTGGTGCGCCGGACGGCATCGTAGCGTTCCGCGATCTGGGCGAGGTGGAGCGCGGTTTCTCCATCGTCGGCAAGTTTGAAGGAATCGATCTCCAACGACAGCGCCGCCGGGCCGGAGCCGCGGAGAAAAAGGTACCCTTGGTTGGTGATGGTCGCGATCCGCCAGTCGGGCGAAGTGATCAGGTGATCCAGAAGTGGGCGGAATTCGGTGAGCGGTCCGGTGAGCAAAACCGCCCGCCATTTTTCCTGCCGCAAGCGTTCCCGCCACAAGATGGGATTACCAGCCAGCTGCGCGGCTTGGTCGGGTGGCGTGGCGCCTGCCAAGGCGGGGGCAAAAAGGAGCAGATGAGCCTGCCCGCTGGCATTGGCGAAGAGTTCGCCATGGGCGAGCTGTCCGGTTTTCGCGATTAATTCCACCGGGGCAACGAAGTTGAGATTGGAAATATTTCCCCCGCGTCCCGACACTCTCTGCCACGCCGCCGGAAGACCGCTGGCCAGCAAAAGTACCGCCGCCAGGATGCAAAGCATTCTGCCCCGACGCGGGTTGCGCCCGAAGCCTGCCAACATCCGCACGATGGCGAGCGCGAGAAACGCCGCCACGGTCCAACCCAGAAACCCCCAAAGCCACTGCCCCCAGCCCAGAAGCGATGATCCGCCCATGCGCCACAGCCAGCCATTGAGCCAATCCAGCGATGACGCCGTCTGGTACCCCGCCAGCCCGTCGAGCGAGGCCAGTCCGCGCGCGGCGGAAAAAAGCGTTCCCGCTGTCGGCAACGCTGCGAAAAGCGGCAATGCGTGCAGAAATCCGCAAATGATTGCAACACCGGCGGACAAAACCGCGTATCTCAAAAGTGATGATCGACCCATGACAATAAAAACCTGCGGGAGCTTTGCCTTTTTTCCCCAATCAAGCAATGAATCGAACACTTCTCATCATTTACCTCATGAACCTCTTCGGATTCCTGGCTAAAGCCGAACCCCTCACCATCGGCTCTCCTGCGCCCGCGCTTACCGCGCTCGATCAAGACGCCACCACCGTGAATTTTGGAGACGTCTATGCCAAGGGCATCACGCTCGTCTATTTTTATCCCAAGGCCGACACCCCCGGCTGTACCGCCCAAGCCTGCTCCTTGCGCGATTCGTTCGTCGACCTGCGGGCGGACGGTTTGCAAATTCTCGGGGTGAGCCACGACACCCCCGCTGCGCAGAAAAAATTCCAGCAAAAATATAAACTGCCCTTCCCGTTGATTGCCGACTCCGACGGAAAAGCCGCCGCCGCCTTCGCTGTGCCCACCTCGCTCGGATTCACCCGCCGCCAGTCTTTCCTCGTCAAGGATGGCAAGATCGCGTGGAATTCCTTAAACGCCAAAACCGGTGAGCACGCTGCGGAAGTACAGGCGGCTTTGGATTTCTTGAAATAACGCGTTGTCTTTCTCTCGATCCTGTGGATTATTGCGGGCCGCTGTCAGCGACTTTGTCTTGGATTTCAAAAAAAGTTCCACGCAGATTGCGCCCAGTAACGGGTTGGTAGCTCAATGGTAGAGCAGTACCCTTTTAAGGTATTGGTTGTGGGTTCGAGTCCCACCCAACCCACAGTATGAGATAACGTTGAAGCTCTGGGTCACGCGAAAATCCTGGCCCGTTTGGAAATTCCCTACACAAAAAAAACCTCAGCCCATGTTTCCACAGGCTGAGGTTTGAAGTTTTGCTATCGGGATGGATCTACCAGCTCGATTTGGTCACGCCGGGAATCATGCCGGAAGTGGCCAGTTCGCGAAAGGTGATACGGGAAAGTTTGAAACGGCGCATGAAGGCGCGGCGGCGTCCGCTGACGATGCACCGATTGACCAGACGGGTTGGGCTGGCATTGCGGGGAAGCTGGCAAATCGAGGCGTAATCCTTCTTTGCTTTCAGCTCGGCACGAAGCTCAGCATATTTTTCGACTGTTTTACGTTTGCGCTTGTCGCGCTCCAACCAGGATGTTTTCGCCATAAAGTGAGGGGGAAGGTAGGGAAATAATCTGCCAAAGCAAGAAATTTTACACAGCGGGCTGCTGCTGGGTCAGGCAATGGAAGGCCCCCAGTCCCCAGATCAATTCGCGGCAATCGATGGGCACAATCGTTCTGGTGGGAAAAACCTCCTTCAAGACCGAGACTGCCCACGCGTCGTTGGTGTCATGATAAGCGGGCAGCAGGACGACGGTGTTGGCAATGTAGAAATTGGCGTAGCTGGCCGGGAGACGCTGCCCATCCCGGGCGATCCGGGCGGGCATGGGAAGCCTGAAAACCCGGATGGGTGATCCGTCGGACAATTGCATGCCATGCAGGCGTTCCAAGTTCACCTGCAAGGGTTCGTAGTTCGGATCGTCCTCGTCCTCCTCCACGACCGTGACCACCGAATCCCGGTTCACGAAGCGCGTGATGTCGTCCACGTGTCCATCCGTGTCATCACCCTCAATACCGTCCCCCAGCCAAAGAACTTGAGTGACACCGAGATAGTCGCACAGCTTTTGTTCGATATTTTCGCGGGTCAGCTTGGGATTGCGATTGGCGTTCAGCAGGCAGGATTCCGTCGTGAGCACGGTCCCGTCGCCGTTGACGTCAATCGAACCGCCTTCGAGCACAAAATCCCCGCAATCAAAAACCGGCACCCCGATTTTTTTTGCCATATGAGTGGCGGCCTCATCGTCCTCTTCGAAAGGCGAAAGCTTAAAACCCCAGGCGTTGAATCCAAAATCCACCGCCGCCAGTTGCGGCTTGTCCTTCCGCCGCAAAAAAACCGGCCCGTGATCACGGCACCATGGTTCATTGGTGGGGATGTGAAAATACTGCACCCGCTCGGGAGCCACCCCGTTGAGCAAAGCCCGCACTTGCGCTTCCTGGGCGGGATCCATCACGTTGATGCGCACCATCTCTGACTCGGCCAGAGCTGTTACCATCTGGACAAAAGCCGGCAGGACGCGCTCGTACGCACCGGGGAAACTCGATCCGTCGGAGTGCGGCCAGGAAATCCAGGTCGCCTCATGGAGAGCCCATTCCGCTGGCATAGCGTAGCCTTTTTTAGCGGGGGTGCAATTGGACATGACGATTGCAACATCCACGTGGTTTGCGGCGAAACACAAGTCGTTTTTTGTGACGCAATCGCGAGAATTGTGCGGACTGGAAATTTTTCTGCGGTCCACTACCTTCATCGTTTCCAGTCATGCCCGGCGTTTACATCAAGACCTATGGTTGCCAGATGAATGAGCGCGACTCCGAACAAGTCGCCCGCTCGCTCCTCGCGCGCGGTTACAGCTTGGTGGAAAAAGAAACCGAGGCCGACGTCATCCTGCTCAACACTTGCAGCGTGCGCGACATGGCCGAGCAAAAAGCCATCGGAAAAATGGGCATGCTCCAGCGGCTGCGCGCGAACCGGCCGCATTTGGTTTTCGGCTATCTCGGCTGCATGGCACAAAGCCGCGGAGCCGAATTGCTCAAAACCTCGCCCGGCGTGGACCTCGTGGCCGGAACGCAAAAATTCCATCGCGTGGCCGACTACGTGGACGAACTCCTGCAACGACGAACAGACGCCCTGATGGATGATCCCCGCCTTCCCATCGTGGATGTGGCGGAAGAAATCGGCTCGCAGTCCACCATCCGCGATCACCTCGCCTCGGGAGTCCAAGCCTCGGCTTTTGTCTCCATCATGCAGGGTTGCAATATGCATTGCGCCTTCTGCATCGTTCCGCAAACCCGCGGGGCCGAGCGCAGCCGCACCATCGCCGACATCGTCGCCGAAGTGCGAGGTCTGAGCCAACGAGGCGTGAAGGAAGTCACCCTCCTCGGCCAGATCGTGAATCTTTACGGACGCCATGAATTTGAAAAACGCGGCGGCCTGAGTCCCTTCGTGCAACTGCTGGAAGGCGTCAGCACGGTGGAGGGGATTGACCGCGTGCGCTTCACTTCGCCCCATCCGATTGGTTTTCGGGATGACCTGATCGCCGCCTTTGCCCGCCTGCCCAAGCTGGCCGAGCATGTCCACTTTCCCTTGCAAAGCGGATCGAACCGCATCCTGAAAATCATGCGCCGGGGCTACACGGTGGAGAAATATCTCGACCTGGTCAGCCGCCTCCGCGCGGCGCGTCCCGGCATCGCCATCACCACGGACATCATCGTCGGTTTTCCCGGTGAGACGGAGGAGGACTATCAGGAAACCCGCGCCGTGGCCGATGCCGCCAGCTTCGATAATGCCTATGTCTTCCGCTATTCGCCGCGTCGCGATACCCCCGCCGCCACCATGGACGATCAGATTTCCGAAGAGGTGAAAGAAGCCCGCAATAAGGATCTCCTCGACGTCATTAATCACCATACCAGTGCAAAGCTGAATGCCCTGATCGGCCGGAAGGTGGAGATTCTTTGCGAGGGTCCGAGCAAGCACAATCCCAACCGCCTCTCCGGACGCACCCGCACCAACAAGGTCGTCGTCTTCGAGGGCGGAACGCGTCACATCGGCCAGATTTTTGACCTCACCATCGCCTCTGCTTCGAACTCCACCCTTTACGGCGATCCCGCCGTGCTCGATTCCTGATTCTATTGTGAAAGAACTCATTCCGCGGAAAACGGTTTACCGGCTCTCCCTCTACAACCGGTGTCTTGAACGCTTCGGGGAGAACGGTGGCGGAACCGTTTCCTCCGAGACCCTCGCCAAAATCGCCGGGGTGAAACCCACCCAACTGCGCAAGGATCTCGGTTATTGCGGACAGATTGGAAAACGCGGCCTCGGTTATGATGTCACCCTGCTGCGTCAGCGGCTGGCGGAAACTCTCGGCACCTCTCGCCTCCAGCCGGTCGTCCTCGTCGGCACCGGCAATCTTGGTTCGGCCTTGCTGCGGTATCAGGAGGGGTTCGCCAAAGAGGGTTTTGAGATCGCCGCCGCGTTCGATCCTCTTCCACAGAAACGCGCCCCCGATATTTCCGTGCCCATTCTGCCCATGACGGAACTCACCCGTTTTATCACGACACGCGGGGTGAAGATGGCCATCTTGTGCGTTCCGGGAACTGCGGCGCAGGAAGCCTGCAATGTTCTCCTCGCCAATGGCATTCAAGCCATTCTGAATTTTGCCCCTGTCATCCTGCAGACTCCCGCCGGGGTCGCGGTCAATAATGTCAATCTCGCCATCGAACTCGAGAATTTGAGCTACTTCATTCAAGAATGAGGCCGCCGAAAAAACTGGCGGAGATTTTTGCCCCGGAATTTAATTTGCGCCGCACGTTGGAATGCGGACAGATTTTTCATGCCATGCCCGTGAGCGAAGGCTGGCAGGTCTTGGTGGATCGTATCCCCCTCTACATCGAGCAGAACGAGCGCATTTTGCGCGTTTCCGCCCGGCACGAATCTCTGGCGCGGAACTACCTTTCGCTCGATCATCCCCTGGAGACCGTTTACGCGACATTTCCCCCGGACCCCTTCAGCCGCGCCGCTTTGGAATCCTGCCGCGGGTTGCGCATTCTGCGGCAACCCCACTGGGAATGCCTGGCCACGTTCATCACATCTCCGATGAAACAAGTGGCCCACATCCGGCAGATTTCCCTCCATCTGCGCGAGCATTTCGGAACACCTGTCTCCGGCTCGCTCCTCAACGCTTATCCCACCCCAGAGCAACTCGCCCCCACCACCGAACAGGAGCTGCGCGATTGCCGCCTCGGGTTTCGCGCCAAAAGCCTGCTCGCTACCGCGCGGGCAGTCGCATCAGGCAAAATGGATCTCGCCTCGCTGATTAAGCTGCCGACGGCTGAACTTCGCGCCCGGCTGTGTAAACTCCCGGGTGTCGGTCGCAAAGTGGCCAACTGCGTTTTGCTCTTCGCCTACGAACGACTCGATGCCGTCCCCGTGGACGTCTGGATCGCCCGCATTCTGCTGGCCATGCGGCGGCGCAAATCTTCCCATCTCGAACTGGAACGCTTCTCCAATCGCCGCTTTGGCGCTTACGCCGGCTACATCCAGCAATACCTTTTTCATCATGCCCGGATGACCAGGACCCTTCCCGCGCCATGAGTGCGTTCATGACTCTCGATTGGCGGAACGACGAGCAGCGCAAAACCGCCGCCGCCTTTCTCACTTCGCTGATCTTTCACCTGCTGCTCATTGTCTTGGTGGCGATATTTTTTGCCCTGCGTCCGGCTCCGGCCCCGCCTGTCATTGAGGAAGAGTCGGTCGAACTCACCATCATTGATCCCCCCGCCGAGAAGCCGAAAGCCAAACCGGCCTATATCGAAACCCGCGAATCCCAGCGGGCCGACACGCCCCCGGAGAACATGGTCTTTGAATCCGATAAGGATAGCCGGGCCGCCGCCCTGCAGATGGCCGCCGGCGATGCTCCGCTTCCGACCCAGGACGGAGTGGAAAGCCCCGCCTTGGAATTTGAAAACAAGGAATACACTCCCGGCAAGTTAGCCAGCCCATCCGCCCCCGCAGTTCAGCCGCAGCCGAAGGAAAGCACTCCTCCCGAACCTCCAGCCGAACCCGTCTCCACCCCGCGCCAAACCACCCAACTGGCCCTGCTCGAACCACCCAAACCCACGACTACACGGCGTCCCCAAACCAAACAGCCCCAGCCCGCTGTTCAGCCTCAGCCGCAGCAAGTGGCACAACCGCCCGGCTACCAACCCCAGACCCGCATTACCCGTATCCGCGGCAATATTTCAAACCGCGGCCGCTCTGCCGTCGATGCCACCGCCACCCCTCTGGGCCGTTACAAAAAAATGCTCTCCGACGCCATCGGCTCCCGCTGGTATTTTTACGTGAATAAACAAATGGGCCTGCTGACCATGGGCACGGTCGATCTCCACTTCGTCGTAACGGCCAGCGGCAAGGTGCAGAAAGTGGAGGTGATGCGCAATAGCTCGAACGAAAGCTTTGCGTCTTGCAGTGTGCGCGCAGTCATGGAAGCTGAAATTCCGCCGATTCCCAAGGAACTGGTTCCCATGCTCGAAAACGGCCGGATCGAAATCGACTACTCGTTCACCATCCTCTCAAATTAATGGAATTCTTCACCGCATCCTTTATCCCAAGCATCCTCGATTTTTTCATCAACGGCGGCATTTTCATGTTTTTCCTGCTCTCCCTCTCGGTCGGGGCCGGCACGGTCATCATCTTGCGGGCTCTGGCTCTGCGCCAAGCCGGCGTGCTGCCCGAAGCACTTTGCGCCGAGATCGAACGCCTCGAGCCGGGTGCCGACCTCGACAAACTGCGCAAACTGATTCCGCAATACCCTTCGCCGCTGGGCGGAGTCCTCGGCACTTTTTTCAAACACATCACCTGGCCGCGCGCTGAGGTCATCGAGGCGGTTCAGACCCGCGCCCGGCACGAAGTGGCCGGAATGGAAAAGGGCCTCGTCATTCTGGAAATCGCCACCGGCATAGCTCCCTTATTGGGACTGCTCGGAACGCTCTCCGGCCTGGTCGGCATCTTCGCCAGCATCGGGGCCGATCCCGTGGCGGTGGCTCGCGGGATTGCCGAGGCGTTGAACACCACCATCGTCGGCCTGGCCGTGGCGGTGCCCTGCATGATTATGTACAATTACTTCCAGCGCCGCATCGAAGTCATGGCCGTGGAAATGGAGTCCCTCGTGGCCGATCTCGTCGCCAAGTGCTATCCGGAGGGCGCGACCCCGACGATCCTGAAAATCTCCCGATGAGGTTTTACACCCGCAAGCGGCGCACGCCTTCGATCGTCATCGTCTCACTGATCGATATTCTGGCTATTCTGCTCATCTTTTTCATCGTCACCACCACCTTCCAGAAAAAGCAGCCGCAACTGCAAATCAATCTCCCGGAATCCAAGACCGCCGAACAATCCCCCGCGGAAAAAATCGAACCCCTCGTTCTTCGCATCAAGTCTTCCGAGGAAATCACCCTCGATGAAAAACCGGTCACCCTCGAAAACCTCGCCTCCTCGCTCAAATCCCTGCGCGAACAATCTCCCGACCGCCCCGTCGTCATGCAGGCCGACCGCGAAGCCGCCTTCGGCGTGGTGGTCAAGGTGCTCGACGCCCTCAAGGACGCCGGCATCAAAAACATCCCCGCCTTCACCCAGCCGGCGGAGGAAAAACAGGACTTGTGACCGCATGCTCTTGTGAGATATTATTCTCTCACGATGAGAACCGCCACTGTCGCTGATCTGCGCAACGAATTTCCCAAGGTTTTCGCCTGGATCGAGGCCGGCGAAGAAATCGCCATCACCAAGCGTGGCCGCATCGTCGCCAGCCTGGCTCCTCCCAAACCTCGAAAGAAAAAAAAACTTGATTGGGCGGCGCGTTTGAAGACCCGGCCACCTGTCGGAAAAGGAATCTCCCAAGAAGCAACCGACAATCTCTGGTCCGATCTGCGCGACTGATCCTGTGGGCTCAACCACCTACCCCGATTCAAGTTTTTTGGCTTCGCTCGTTTGCCGGGACGCCAACAGCGCGGCGGCATCCAAATACATGCAGCATAACGAGAACGAGCTTGCCTTCACTCCCCTGCACCGCATCGAAACCCGCAACGCCCTTCGCAACGCCGCCGTACGCGGAGAAATCACCGAGGAAGAGCGCAAAAAGGCCTTCCGCAGAATCGAAGAAGATCTGCGGGACGGCTTTTTCATCCCCACCCCCTTTTCCTGGACGGACATCCTCCGCCGCGCCGACGAATTGAGCGAACGCCACCGGGAAAAAGACGGACAGCGCACCCTCGACCTCCTGCACGTGGCCATCGCCCTCGAACTCCGCGCCTCCGTTTTCCTTTCCTTCGACAAACGCCAGCGCCGCCTCGCCCGCGCCGCCGGGCTGCGCGTAAAACCCTGAGCATTCCCCGCACGATGAATGTTTCCTCTCCATGTTATTCGTGTAAATTCGCGTCCATTCGCGGTTAAAAAATGATTCTCGAAATTGTCCAATACGGCCACCCCGCCCTTCGCGCCAAGGGAAGCCGCATCGAAAAAATCAACAAGGAAATCCGCCAACTGGCCGAAGACATGCTCGAAACCATGGTGGATGCTGACGGCGTGGGCCTCGCCGCCCAGCAAATCGGACGGCCGATCCAGATGTGTGTCGTTGATGTGGCCGGGGTGAAGGACCGCCCCAGCGCCCTGCGCCTCAGCGGCCAATCGGTCGAAATCGGCGGCCACATGCCGCTCGTCCTCATCAATCCCGAGGTGGAAACCTTCGGACGGCTCCACAGCGGCGCGGAAGGCTGCCTGAGCTTCCCTGGCCTGCAGGGCGACATCACACGCCCCTATTCCGTGCGGGTGAAAGCGCAGACCCTCGACGGCGAGGTCGAGTTCGAAGCCGACGGCCTCCTGGCCCGCGCCATCCAGCACGAACACGACCACCTCCATGGCATTCTCTTTATTGATCGGATGGAACCCGCCCAGCGCAGGGATCTGGAGCCTGAGATGGAAAGCTTGAGGTCGTCAAATCCGCCTCATTAGCCGGATTTTTCATCCGCAGGACGATCTGCTCTTTTCCCAGTGATGAATCCGGCCGCAGATTCAACGTCTTCGCCGAAAGTTTCTGACCTCAAGGATCCGAACGGGATGCTCTTCCTCAATGCTCGTCAAGGCGCTCGACGCCTTCAAGGAAACTGGTATAAAGAATATCCCACATTTACCTCGACGCAGACATGATCCTCCCCGAAATCATCCGATGCGGCCACACCGGCCTGTGCGTCCAAAGCATCGCACAGATCCAGATCCCGCGACTCTCCGAAGAAGATATAAAGGAACTGAAGCAAGAGATCGAAGCCCTCCACATTGCGTTATGAAGGTCGTCATCCTTTGCGGTGGAAAAGGAACCCGGCTGCGCGAAGAAACGGAATACCGCCCAAAACCGATGCTGCCCATCGGAAACCGTCCGATTCTTTGACATATCATGAAAATTTATGCCAGCCAGGGCTTCACTGAGTTCATCCTTTGCCTGGGATACAAAGGGCAGGCCATCAGAGACTACTTTCGCAACTACCTCTGGGAATCCTCGGATGTTACGCTCACCCTCGGTGACCGGGATTCCGTTTTTTTCCACGATCCCCGTGAGGAATCCGGCTGGAAAATCACGCTCGCGGAAACAGGAGAAGACACTCTGACCGCTGGTCGCATCCACCGAATCAAACGCCATCTTGACGGCGACGACCAATTCCTTCTGACCTACGGCGACGGCGTCGGCGACATTAATGTCCGCGCCTGCCTCGAAAAGCACCTGAGAATGAACAGCGTATTGACCATGACAACCGTGCACCCTCCGGGGCGCTTCGGGGAGGTCTCGTGCAACGAGTCTGGAAAAGTGACTTCCTTCAACGAGAAACCCCAAACCGTGGAGGGTTGGATCAATGGCGGATTCTTTTGCGCCTCGTCCGAACTCTTCGCCTACCTGGAAAACGCTGATAACATGCTGTTGGAAAAGGAACCCATGCAACGCCTTGCCACGGAAGGCCGCCTGCACACCCACCGTCATACCGGCTTTTGGCAACCGATGGATACCTATCACGAATTTCTGCAACTGAATGCCCTGTGGACACAGGGGAACGCTCCATGGAAGATCTGGTAGGCGCCTACGCCGGGCGCCGGATCCTTGTGACCGGCCACACCGGCTTCAAGGGGTCCTGGCTTTGCGAATGGCTTCTTCTTCTCGGCGCGGAAATCACGGGATTCAGCCTGGATCTGCCGACGCACCCCTCAATCTTCGATCAATTGGGGCTCACCCATCGAATCTCCGACCTTCGAGGCGACGTTCGCGATTCCGCCGCCGTCTCCCGCGCCGTGGATATCGCCTCCCCGGACTACGTTTTCCATCTCGCCGCCCAACCCCTGGTGCGCGCAAGTTACGACCAACCGGTCACAACCCTGCAAACCAATGTCCTGGGAACCGTTCATCTTCTCGAAGCCCTGAGGCCCCTCCGAAAACCTTGCGCCGCCATCATCATCTCCTCGGACAAGTGCTACGAAAACCGGGAGAATGATACCGGATACCGGGAGGACGACAGTCTCGGTGGACGGGATCCCTATAGCGCCAGCAAAGCTTGCGCCGAGATCTTGACCGCCGCCTGGCGCCAGTCGTTTTTCGCCGGACATCCGGTTCGGATCGCATCCGCCCGCGCCGGCAATGTGATCGGCGGCGGTGACTGGGCTGCGGATCGCCTCGTCCCCGACGCCATTCGCGCGCTTTCCGTGAACCGGCCCATCCCCGTCCGCAACCTCCATTCCATCCGCCCCTGGCAACACGTCCTCGAACCGCTCGGAGGATATCTTTTGCTTGCCGCCAAAATTGCCGCCGACACCCCGGACCTGACTGGACCCCTGAACTTCGGTCCGCCACTGGAATCCCACCGGCCGGCTCGCGACGTCATCGAAACCCTGCTCAAATACTGGCCCGGCAGTTGGACCGACGCGAGCACCGAGAACGCTCCCCACGAGGCCGGAAAACTTTTTCTGAACATCGACAAGGTCGGGCGAAGTCTGGGCTGGACCCCGCGCTGGAATTTCGAAATAGCGGTGGAAAAAACTGTGGAATGGTACCGTGAGGCCATCGACACGCCTTCGGCGATTCCGGAACTCACCCGCCGCCAAATTGCTTCCTATCTTTCATGACACCCGCAGAACTTCGCGACGAGATCCTTCGCCTGACCCGCCTCTATTCCGCGGAAGTTCACGCCGGTCACCGGCCGGCCGACGACCCCGCGCGGCCGCCATTCGAAGCCGGTTCCCCCATTCCCTACGCAGGGCGTGTCTTTAACGAAGACGAGGTCGAGGCCGCCGTCGCCTCGGCGCTGGATTTTTGGCTGACTCTCGGGCCCGAGGGCGAGGCTTTCGAGAGGGAACTTGGCGCGATGCTCGGCGTGAAACGATGCCTTCTCACCAACTCCGGCTCCTCCGCCAACTTGCTGGCCTTTTCCTCCCTCACTAGCGCGAAACTTGGTGAACGACGCATCCGCCCGGGCGATGAAGTGATCACCGCCGCCGCCGGATTTCCCACCACCGTCGCTCCAATCATCCAAAATGGCGCGGTGCCCGTCTTTGTGGACAGCGACCCAGTGACACTGAATATCCAAGTGTCCCAGCTCGAAGAAGCGTTCCGTCCGGGAAAAACCAAAGCCGTCATGGCGGCCCATACCCTCGGCAATCCCTTCGACCTCCACGCCGTCTGCGAGTTTTGCCGGCGCCACGACCTCTGGCTCATCGAGGACAACTGCGACGCGCTCGGCTCCGCCTATAACGGCCGCCTCACCGGAACATTTGGAGACCTTTCCACGCAATCCTTCTATCCCCCTCACCATCTCACCATGGGCGAAGGCGGCGCCGTCACTGTGACCCGCGACATGAAGCTGAAAGTGCTGGTGGAAAGTTTCCGCGACTGGGGCCGTGACTGTTGGTGCGCCAGCGGAAAGGACAACACCTGCAACAAACGTTTCGGCTGGAAGTTGGGAGAACTCCCTGAAGGCTATGACCACAAATACATTTACAGCCATCTCGGCTACAATCTGAAGCCCCTCGACATCCAGGCCGCCATTGGCCGGGCGCAGTTGAAAAAACTCCCCGCCTTCAGCGCCGCCCGCCGTGCGAACTGGAACTATCTCCGCGCCGCGCTCGCTGACCTCGAAGAATTTTTCGACTTCCAACTCCCCACCCACGCAACGGGGTGGAACAGGGATTGTCCGGCGGATCAGTCGTCCGCTTCATTTTTCTCTTGGGACTCATCCGGCTGCCGGAGCGATCCCTCGTGGTTTGGCTTCATGCTCATGCTGCGGCCCAGCGCACCCTTTACCCGGGCCGAACTCGCCCGCCACCTCGATACAGCAAAAATCGGCAATCGCACGCTCTTCGGAGGCAACCTCACCCGCCAACCCGCCTTCGTGCAGCTTCGCAAGGAAAACCCAGACGCCTTCCGCATCGTCGGCAACCTGGCCGGCGCGGACACCATTATGAACCACTCCCTATTTGTCGGCGTCTATCCCGGCCTCACCCGCCCGATGCTCGACTCCATTGTTGAAGTGATTAAGAATTTATTGAAACACGGGCAACAATAATTTTTTGAGGAAATCTGATCTTTTGACATTGTTGTACACTTTGCCTCATCGCAGCAACCGCCGACCTGTAGAGGATGGACTCCTGTGACACTTAACCCAAAGCCCTTTCCCATGCTTCAAGACATTAAAGTGCCCTCCGGAAAAAAATAGAATGCTCCTTCGCATAAAATCGCAGGAATAGACGCCATGAACAGCGCCCTTCTTGTCATGAAAAAGTCCGCACCCAACCCATGAGCCAGCCACTGCCAGCCGATGATCTGGACCACATCCTCGCCCACACCCGCGAGCTGTGGAGCGAACTCCGCGATGGCCGCATTTTCATCACCGGCGGCACAGGCTTCTTAGGTTGCTGGCTGGTGGAATCGCTGGCCCATGTGAACCGGCGGCTCCAACTCGGCATCCGCGCCACCGTCCTCACGCGCAATCCCGGGGAATTTCTCAAAAAAATGCCCCATCTCGCAGGCGATCCCGTGTTGGAACTTCACGCGGGCGATGTGCGCGACTTTGAATTTCCGCCGGGCTGCTTCAGCCACATCATCCACGCGGGCACCGCCCCCGGCGCGCCGGTGCCGCCGCTGGAAATGTTCGACACCATCGTCGCCGGAACCCGCC
The DNA here is from genome assembly GCA_041746635.1 of Terrimicrobiaceae bacterium. Lineage (GTDB taxonomy): Bacteria > Verrucomicrobiota > Verrucomicrobiia > Chthoniobacterales > Terrimicrobiaceae > CAMASH01. Next base: position 63,295 of record JBGTGQ010000081.1, read on the forward strand.
GCGTACTGGATTTTGCCGTAGCGCGAGGTGCCGGAAAACTCATTTTTGTCAGTTCAGGCGCGGTCTATGGAAGCCAGCCGCCCGACCTCACCCACATTCCTGAAACCTACCCCGGCGCACCCGACCCCGCCGACCCGGACTCCGCCTACGGCGAGGGGAAACGCGCCGCCGAACTGCTCTGCGCCATCGCGCACCACACCCACGGCATCGAGGTGAAAATCGCGCGCTGCTTCGCCTTCGTCGGCCCGCACCTCCCGCTCGACGCGCATTTTGCCATCGGCAACTTTATCCGCGACGCCCTTGCAGGCGGTCCCATCCGCGTGAAGGGCGACGGCGCCCCGCTGCGTTCCTACCTCTACGCCGCCGACCTCGCCATCTGGCTCTGGACGATCCTCATCAAAGGCCCGGTGTGCCGTCCCTACAACGTTGGCTCCGACGAAGCTGTTTCCATTGCTGATGCCGCCCATGCCGTTGGGAACGCGCAAGAGCCTCGGACAACAGTTCACATTGCCGGAGAGAGCAATCACAGGAACACGAAAGATCGATATGTTCCCTGTTGCGACCGTGCGCGGGAACTCGGTTTAATCGGATCTTTTTCACTGAGGGAACAAATTCAAAAAACGCTCGCATGGCACCGCATTTGTCCCGGGCCACCTTGACTCTCCTGATTGAAATCGATAAAAAAAGGGGTTCCTTATGCACACAGAAATCCAAATCGGCAACCGGCCTGTCGGCGACGGGCACCCCTGCTACCTCATTGGAGAAATCGGAATCAACCACAACGGCAGCGTGGACTTGACCAAAAACCTCATTTCGGTCGCAAAAAACGCCGGATGCGATGCGGTGAAATTTCAGAAAAGGACGGTCGAGATCGTCTATGCGCCTGAGGAATTGGATAAGCCCCGTGAAAACCCCTTCGGCAAAACAAACGGCGATCTCAAGCGCGGCTTGGAATTCGGTTTGGAGCAATACCGGGAGATCGATGAGTTCTGCCAGGAAATGGAAATTCCCTGGTTTGCTTCCTGTTGGGATGAACCTTCGGTTGATTTTATCGCCCAATTCGACCGGCCCTGTTTCAAAATTGCCTCGGCCTCGTTGACCGACGACGCCCTCTTGCGGCATTCACGCGCCCCCGGTAAACCGATTCTCCTTTCCACCGGGATGAGTACGATTGAAGAGATCGACCATGCGGTCGAAATTCTTGGCCTGGAAAATCTCATCCTCCTTCATGCCACCAGCACTTATCCCTCGAATTACGACGAACTCGACTTGCGGGTAATTCCTCAACTCCGCAGGCGCTATGGCGTGCCAATCGGCTATTCTGGGCACGAAACTGGCATCGCATCCTCGGTAGCGGCGGTCGCTCTCGGCGCCTGCGTGGTAGAGCGCCATATCACTCTTGAACGTTCAATGTGGGGATCCGACCAAGCGGCTTCGCTCGGCCCGAGCGGACTCACCCGTCTTGTCCGAGATATCCGTCTCGTCGAAATGGCCCTCGGTTCCAGCACGAAACGTGTTTTCGACCGCGAAATTCCAATCATGAAGAAACTTCGCCGGGTAGGCTGTAAGGCGTGATCAAGAATGAGATCAAAGCAGTTGCCCTCGATATCGACGGCGTCCTGACAGACGGCACATTCCTCTGGGACGGGAGCGGCTCCGAACAGAAGAGATTCCATTTCAGGGATGTCATGGGGATTTCGAGAGCGGCGAAGCTCGGCCTTCGCTTTGCTCTGATCTCGGGTGAGAAAAACGGCATTGTGGACCGGATCGCGGCGAAGCTCGGCATCACCGATGTGCACCAGGGCTGCGGTGACAAGGCGGCGGCACTTCTTTCCTTCAGCGAGGCAAACAGGATTCCACTCGCTCAGATTTGTTTCATGGGTGATGACATCAATGATCTCGATGCTCTCAGGATCGCGGGTTTCTCCGCAGCACCTGCAGATGCCCATGAGTCCGTTTTATCCCTCGCCACATTCGTTGCCAAAAAGAACGGCGGCTGCGGTGCTGTCCGGGAACTTCTCGACCATCTCCGACTCGTATGAAGCTCTCCGACTATGTGATCGGCTTTCTGATCCGTGAGGGTGTGAAGCATGTCTTCATGTTGCCGGGTGGTGGATCCATGCACCTGAATGATTCGCTCGGCGCCAATGCGAGCGCGGGAAAGATCGAGTTTGTCTGCAACCTGCACGAGCAGGCGGGTGCGATGGCAGCCGAAACCTACGCAAAGGCGATTCGCGGACTCGGCGTCTGCATGGTTACGGCGGGGCCAGGAGGAACCAATACTGTCACTGGAGTTGCCGGTGCATGGCTCGACTCCACGCCGGTTCTCTTCATCTCAGGCCAGGCAAAACGTCCTGATCTCAGAGGCAATTCCGGAGTCCGACAGGGCGGCCTGCAAGAAGTCGACATCGTCTCGATCGTCTCGCCCATCACAAAGTATGCGGTGACTGTAATGGACCCGCGGGACATTCGGAAGATTTTGGAGGAGGCAGTATACGAGGCGCTGAACGGTCGTCCTGGTCCAGTTTGGGTCGATATCCCCCTCGATGTTCAGGCTGCAACGATTCATCTGGAGGAACTTGAAGCTTTTGTCCCTCCTCCCCAAGTCAAGCCAGCCGGCTTGTCTGACGATATCCGCCAGGCGATTTCCCTGCTGAACCGTGCAAAAAGGCCTCTGATTCTGGCCGGGAACGGGATACGGCTTGCCCATGCGGAGAAAGAGTTCCGCAACCTGATTGATCTGCTTCAGATCCCGGTTCTTGCCACATGGCTCTCGGTGGACCTCTTCGAGTATGATGATCCCCTTTATCTGGGCAAACCCGGAACAGTTGCTCCGCGAGGTGTCAACTTCGCCCTACAGAACTGCGACCTGCTGCTCGTGATTGGTTCGCGAGTTGATAACACATTGACCGCTTACTCCCCCCGGAACCTGGCACGCGGGGCAAAGAAGATCATGGTCGACATCGACCCCTTCGAGTTGAAGAAACTCTCCTCCATAACGGAAATCTCGATCCATGCCGATGCAGGTGACTTTCTTCGTGAATTCCTAAAACAGAAGGATCTACTTGAGCGCCCAGACCGCACGGCTTGGTGGAATCGCTGCCGTACATGGAAAAAATCGTGGCCTCTCGTGGACCCCTCGATGAGGGAGCCTGCTCAACGAGTAAGTATCTATAATTTTACAGACATCCTTTCCGAAGAACTCAATGAGGATGAATTGATAGCATCATGCAGTTCCGGATCAGCGATTGAAATATTTCAGCATGTGCTGCGAATAAAAAAAGGGCAGAGACTCTTCCATACCTCTGCGCTCGGTTCCATGGGATATGGGCTGCCCGCTGCCATCGGTGCCTGCCTCGGATCCGGCAGACGGAAAACCATTTGCGTAGAAGGTGACGGCGGCATCCAGATGAACATTCAGGAGTTTGCCACTGTCGAGAGGCTGGGATTGCCGATCAAGTTTTTCATCCTCGGCAACGGGGGATACTCTTCCATCCGTGCATCCCAGAAGAACTGGTTTGGACGCACAATGGCTGCCGATGCGGAATCAGGAATGAAGTTGCCTGATATCACAAAAGTGGCCGCCGCCTATGGCTTGCCGGTACATCGGATCACCGACCAATCACATCTCCGCGAGGAGGTGAGACATGTCCTCGATACACCCGGACCAGTCGTCTGCGAGGTCTGCTGTCTGCCTGAGGAGCCGCGCATGCCAAGCGTCTCTTCTGCTCAGCGCAAGGATGGATCCCTCTATTCCAAGCCGTTGGAGGATCTCTGGCCCTTCCTTGATCGCAAGGAGTTTCTTGCCAACATGATTGTTGAACCTCTTCCCGAAGAATGAGATTCCATGTCATATTTCATACATCTTGAATACAGCATTCCGCAGCATGCTGAATCTAACTGGCAGGGTTTAAATTCATGAATGCTCTTTTCATTGGATTGGGGTCAAGCGGTCAGAGGCACTTGCGAAACCTCCGTTCCATTGTCGGATCTGATCTTGAGGTGGCTGCATACAGAACACGCCGCCAGCAGATCGTTCTCACCGATCAGCAACAGGTTGCAGAGAATGAAATCCTGGAGGAAAAATACGCCATCACTTGTTTTGGGAAACTTGAGGAGGCGCTGGCATGGGAGCCGGAAATGGCATTTATTTGCAATCCAAATAACCTGCACCTTTCGTGTGCCATGGATGCGGCCAAGGTTGGATGCCATCTCCTTATCGAGAAACCCCTTTCGCATGATCTCGAGGGCACCGAGGAACTCGCCGCCCTTCTCGAGTCAAAGAACAAGGCCGGCTTGGTGGCTTATCATCTCAGGTTTCATCCTCTGATCCTAGCGGTGAAAGAAATTCTCGGAAATTCTGGCATTGGCAGGGTGCTCACTGCTCGAGCTGAGCGGGGTGAATATATTCCTGGATGGCATCCCTATGAGGATTATAGACAGTCTTATGCCTCGCGGAGTGATCAGGGAGGCGGAGCCCTTCTCTCCCAGATCCATGAGATGGATTACCTCTATTCTTTCTTCGGACTTCCCAAGCGGATTTTTGCCGTCGGAGGTCATCTTAGTTCCTTGGAGATTGATGTCGAGGATACCGCCAGCATTCTTATGGTATGCCACGTCGATGGTCAGGAAATCCCCGTTGAACTACACCTGGATTACTTCCAACGACCACCCGCGCAAACCTTCAAGATCATCGGGGATGAGGGAAAAATTGAAGTCGATTTTCTCTCCATAACTCTCAAGCATTACAGACATGGGGAACTTGTTCGACTGGAGGAGTGTCCCGACTTCCCGCGAAACCAACTCTTTCTTGATGAGATGAATCATTTCCTCGCATGCACCCGGGGAGAGGAGAACCCGGTTGTCTCCGTGAGAGATGGTGCACAAAGCTTGCGAATGGCACTCGCAGCCAAGGAATCCCTCCAAACTGGCCAACCGGTTTTGCTCTGATGAAAAGCCTCCCCCTCTTTGATCTTACGGATAAGGTAGCCGTCATTACAGGCGGAGGAGGTCTTCTGGGGCGTCAGCATGCGGCGGCCATCGCATCGGCCGGCGGCATCCCTGTCGTCTGGGATTGTTTCATCGATCGCCCCGGCTTGGATCATGAAAATCTCAAAGCCCTGTATGGGGTAGGAGCTTCGATTCAAAAGGTGGATATCACCAGTGACGAGAGTGTGACCAGGACTGTCGAAGAGGTCATTACGCGCTTCAGCCGCATCGACATCCTAATCAATAATGCCGCGAATAATCCCAAAGTGGAAAGCTCGGAGGGGCTCGAATTCTCCCGCTTGGAAAACTTTCCTCTCGATCAATGGGACAACGACATCAATGTGGGACTCAAGGGGGCATTCCTCTGCTCCCGGAGAATTGGTCCCATCATGGCGGGTCTGGGAGCAGGCGTGATCATTAATATCGCCTCCGATCTTTCCGTGATCGCCCCGGACCAGCGACTCTACCGCAGGGAGGGTGTTCCTGACGATCAGCAGCCAGTGAAACCGGTGACCTATTCCGTGGTGAAGTCGGGACTGATTGGCTTGACCCGCTATCTCGCCACATACTGGTGCGACCAGGGAGTGCGCTGCAATGCCCTCTCTCCAGGTGGGGTCGAGAATGGACAACCCGAAGACTTTGTAACCCGACTCTCTTCACTCATTCCCGTAGGAAGAATGGCCCGGCAGAATGAATACCAAGGGGCGCTCCTCTTTCTCTGCTCGGATGCCTCTTCCTATATGAATGGTCAGAATCTTGTCATTGACGGCGGGAGAAGCTGCTGGTGAAGCGCTAAAACAAGACGCCATGGATATCAATGAATCATTGCGAAATCGACGAGGGATGGTGAATCTTCTCGAAGACATATGGCCCCATTTGACACCCGGAGAACTCCTGGCTAACAAGATCGCTTGAGACAGCGACTAACATCTTGCCTCCTCCAAATTCATGTCCACAAAGCTCCCCCCCCCCATTCCGCCCACGCAGGGCCGCATTCGCCGCCTCCTTGCGGCACGGCGCAACTACCGCGAGGAGGTGGTCACAATGACCGCCTCCAGCCGCTTTGTTGCCTTCTATGGTTGCGGCGCCATTTTCGGCAGTATAGCTGAAACTTGGCGTGATCTTGTGGGTCGAAAAATTGATTTTTGTTGCGACTCAAATCCTACCAAGTGGCACAAGACCTTCTCGGGTGTCACATGTATTTCACCTTCCGAACTCGAAAAATCTAAAGACGAGTTGGCTGTTTTTGTCACGGTGGGGAATTTTGAGCCCGTCCTGAATTACCTCTCGGAAAACAAATTTCCTTGCGCCAACCTGATTTACAAATACGACCTCGTCAGCTCGGATTATTTGTCTCGGCAGAATTTGGACGAAGTGGAAGAGAAACTGGAGCAAGTGCGTTCGATGCTTTCGGACGAGCGTTCGCTCCAGGTTTTTGATGCCACCCTCGACAGACTTCTGGATGCTGGAAGTTCTCCCGGACGGATGACGCTCGTTTGCGACGGGGACCAGTATTTCCCCCTCGATCTCATTCAATTGCGCCCTAATGAGTCGTTTGTCGATGCCGGGGCCTACACGGGAGATACAGTCTGTGATTTCCTGAAACGCACGGGCGGACGCTTCCACTCGATTCATTGTTTCGAATTGGATGCGACAAATTTTAAAGCTCTGCAGTCAACCGTTTCCAGCGTTCCCGGGACCGAAAAAATCTTCCCACACCCGGAGGGTCTCTGGAATGAGCCACTCGATATTTCTTACAGCGTGGAAAAATCTCAGAGCACCATTGGAGCGGGTGATGCCCGGGGGCGCGTCGTCCGCCTGGACGACGCCATCGGAAACGCAGTGGTTACCTTCCTAAAAATGGACATTGAGGGAGCCGAACTCAAAGCTCTCGAGGGCGCGCGCGAAACTATCCTCGCCAACAAACCCAAGCTGGCAATCTGCGTTTACCACCACATCAAAGATCTATGGGAAATCCCCCTTTTCATTAAGAGCCTAATCCCCGAATACCGCATTTTCCTTAGGCATCATACCAAACTCGAATACGAAACTGTTTGTTACGCACTCCCCCCAGAGGCCCCAATCTCATGATCAAACTCACACCGCTTCACAAATCAAACAGGCAGAATCTGATCAAGGTTCTGCCCCTGCAAAAAGTCCTCCGGCCTTCCATAGTCGATCTCAATACCTGAACGGGTTCAGTCTTTCCCATGGCCATTCCGGAAAAGAAGATCAGCATCGTCACTGGTTGCCTGAATGAAGAGGGCAACATCGAGGAGTATTACTCCCGTGTCACAAAAGTTTTGTCCGGATTTCCGGATTACACCCATGAGATCATTATCGCCGATAATTGCTCGACCGACAGAACCAGGGAGATTCTCCGCGGCCTCGCGGCCTCGGATCCATGCCTGAAAGTCCTGTTTAATTCGAACAACTTTGGGCCGGTCCGCTCGGGCTATAACGCCTTCCTGCTGGCAACCGGCGATGCCGTGATCCTGATGGCAAGCGATCTACAGGATCCACCAGAACTGATTTCCGAAATGATCCGCAAATGGGAGGAGGGATGCAAGGTCGTTGTGGCCGTCAAATCGTCCAGCCGGGAAAACCCCGTGGCCTTGCTCGCGCGGAGATGTTTTTACCGATTTTTAGGATTTCTTTCGGATACCGACAAAATCATCAGTAACTTTACCGGATATGGTCTCTACGACCGCGCTTTCCTCAATGTCCTGCGGCGTTACCGGGATCCTGTTCCTTATTTACGCGGCTTTGTCAGTGAAATCGGTTTTCGTCGCGCTGAAATTCCATTTGTTCAGCCGGAGCGAAAATGGGGCAAGTCGAAACATTCCCTCCTGTCCCTTTATGATGTCGCGATGAGCGGCGTGATCAATCACTCGAAGCTTCCGCTCAGGCTGGCGACATTCTGCGGTTTTTTCCTCGCTGGCATCAGTCTGCTCGTCGCCATGGCCTATCTGGCCTACAAACTCCTTTACTGGGACACTTTCACCCTCGGTCTGGCCCCACTTGTCATAGGTGTTTTCTTCTTCTCCGCAGTCCAACTGATCTTCATTGGCGTCATTGGGGAATACGTCGGCGCGATCCTTACGCAGGTCAAAAACCGTCCACTGGCCATCATTGAGGAAACCCTCAATTTTCCGAACCCCGACACATGAGGGCGGCAAAGTATTGTCGGGTTTGCGCGCAACCCCTCCTTCCCGAACCGTTGCTGAGATACCGGAACATGCCCGCTGCCGCGCAGGGATTTCCGGATGCACAAATGCTCGGCCTCGATACCGGTGCAGATCTCGACATTTTCCAATGCTCCGGGTGCGGCCTCGTCCAACTGGCATCGAAACCTGTGCCGTACTACCGCGAAGTGATTCGCGCCGCCGGAATTTCTCCCGTTCTTTGCGAGGCGAAGCGACGGCAATTTTCGGATTTCATCGGACGCTTCGAACTGAGAGGCAAGAAAGTGGTCGAGATCGGATGTGGACGGGGCGAATTTCTATCTATTCTCCATCATCTTCCCGTGCAGGCCTGCGGGATAGAATTTTCGGAGGAATCCATCCGGCATTGCCAGAATTCGGGATTGCGGGTTTCACCGGGCTACCCTTCCGCAACATCGGCCGATATTCCCAGCGCCCCGTTCGATGCATTTTTTCTCCTCATGTTCCTCGAGCACATGCCGGATCCCAATGCATCCCTGCGCGCCATCCGCAGCCAGTTGGCACCCGGAGCGGTCGGGCTTATCGAAGTCCCAAATTTCGACATGATGATTCGCAATCGTCTCTTTTCGGAATTCATTGCTGACCACCTGCTCTATTTCTCGCACGAGACACTCGTATCCATCCTGCGTTGGAATGGATTTGAGGTCATAGGAACGGAGGAACTTCGTGACGATTACGTGCTCTCGGTGATCGTCCGAAAACGCGAACAACTCGATTTATCCGATTTTTCCCACTCCCAAGCGGCGATAACAAGCCATATCCGGGATTTTATTGCCGGATTTCCCTCCGGCCGAGTCGCTGTTTGGGGGGCAGGCCACCAGGCACTGGCCATTCTCTCTCTTTCGGGAATTGCTCCTTCGATCCGCTATGTCGTGGACTCAGCCCCGTTCAAGCAGGGGAAATTTACCCCTGCCACGCATCTCCCCGTCGTTCCTCCCGAAACGCTGATATCCGATCCCGTCGATGCCGTGATCGTCATGGCGGCGGCCTACTCGGACGAGGTCGCCGGGATCCTCGCGCGTGACTATGGAGCAGGACTCACGGTTGCCATCCTCAGAGAAAATGGACTGGAAATCCCGGGCTCCAGCCGCTGAATATCGCTCCGTATGACAACTGCGCCGCACCAAAGTTGTCGGTGGTCAGCCGATCGAAAAACCGCTTTTTTTGCCCCGCCTATTGACACGACCACCGCACTCGTTTAATGTATGCTTCGTCGACTCCCCAATGAAAATTTTGTCATATGCAGGCCTGTGCTGCCTTGGCAAGGCTTCATTCTTAAAAAAAATAAAAAATGACACTCAAACAGATTGAAGAAACCAAGAGAGCGAAACTGAAGAAGGAAAAGCCCTTGGTTTTCGAGAAGATCATGAAGATTGGAGAGCGGCACAGTCAGGGTATTGCCACTCCAATAATTGACATCGCGTATAGCTATATCTGCAATCTCAGTTGCAGTCACTGCACCGCATGGCGGGGAAGGTGGATGAGGCCAAAGGGTGCACGGGTATTGACTCCACAGGATCTACGCAGGATGAGTGATGAGGCGCATTCCTTGGGGCTCGCACAGTTTTGCATTTCCGGGGGGGAGCCTACCGTTTTCAAGGATTTGGACGACGTCATTCTCGCGCTTCAGCCGGACAAGTTTCATTTGACGATGAGCACGCATGGTCACTTCCTGACCAAAGAAAAGGCTAGACACTACAAAGATCTCGGATTGGACAAAGTTAAAATCAGCCTTGATGATTTTGACCCGAAAGCCCATGACGCAAATCGTCATAGTGACGGTGCCTACGGAAAGGCCATTACGGCCATGTCCAATGCCAAGGACGCGGGGCTGGGCGTGGTCGTTCAAACTTGCGTGACCCATCAGAATTGCCAGACAGGTCAGATCATTGACATGGCAAAATTCGCTCAAGAAAATGACTACACGGTGGACATTCTGGCTGCTCGTCCAACCGGATCATGGGAGGGGAGATACGATGTATTGATTACCCCCGAAGACGAGGAATATCTTTTCAAGGCTCACCAAGAGTATCCGGTGCTTCATCGCGACGTATGGCCTGCCTACGGCTTGGATAAAGGCTGCGGCGCCGTGCATTCCACGCTGCACGTTACGCAGTATGGCGATATCATGCCCTGCGTTTACATCCACATCGGGATCGGAAATATTTTTACCGGCACCCTCGCAGAGGCGATCGATCTCGGACAAAATATCAAGTGGTTCAAAAATTATAGCCGGCTATGCCTCTCGAGTGAAGACCGCCACTTTATCAAGAACTACATGGCCAAAGCCTATGGCAAGGAACTGCCAATTCATTGGTCCGAGGCATTTGGCGAAGATGATTTTGTGGGCTCTTACGCGAAATTCGCGGATGCTGAAGCGCGTACGGTTGCTGTTGCCTAGCAGCCGATAACCGCCGCAAGTCCCACCGTTTCAACAGAAGCTTGCTTTCGTGGACCGGAGGAACACGCAAGACCTGAATCAGGCGTTCTTTTTCGGTTCTTCCGTTGACCACGAAAAAGCATGAATACGGCCCTCTAATCACAGCCAACCCACCGGGTTTATCGTGCGAGTTGGATATTCCGTTTACAAATTGTTCTTCTGGCAGACATTCTTCGCCCGGACGGCACCTATCGTGAGCGGGATTTTTCTCTTTTCTTCGGTTCAGCTTTTTTTCATCGGGATTCTGGGGGAATACATCGGAGCCATTCACACCCAGGCGCTCAAGCGCCCCTTGGTGCTGGAAAAGGAGCCCATCGATTTTTGATTTCCGCGCGCACCAGATTCTGGCTGCGATGCCTGGCATCGCTGACGTTAATCACATTGATTGCCTTCAAAGTGAACTGGGCAGGTTTGGGATCAGCATTGTTGCACATTAATATCCCAATTGCCGCCGCGACTTCCGCCCTCACCCCTCTTCTGATCACGTTGCTGGCCGCGCGTTGGAGAATTTTTCTCCGTCAACAGGAGATCAGTTTGCCATTCCCTAAAATCCTCGGGCTCACTTGGGCCGGGCAATTCTTCAACTCGGTGCTTCCCGGAAGCACCGGCGGCGATGTGGTAAAAATTTATCAGATTTGCCGGATGTTTCCGGAAAAGAAGGCCGCCTCTGTTGTCGCCATTGTTGCCGATCGCGTCAGTGCGCTCCTTGCCCTTGCGGCTTTCGCTGCAGGCGGTTTATTGACCGGACCAACATCTCAAATTTTGCGCCTCGGGCTTTCCGTCAATACAAAATGGCTTTGGCTCTTGGCAGGTCTAACGGCTCTGGCACTGGTCTCATTGCTGGTTCTATGGACGGTGCGACACTCTCACTGGGGCGGACGGGTGCGGCATTTCCTTTCCATTCTCAAGAACAGCCTCCGGAATTGGAACCTAGTTGGAGCGGTGCTTGTATCGAGTATCATTCACCTTTTGAATTTTACGATGTTTTTTGGATTCGCCCGCGCCTTGGGAATCGACATCAGCTACGGACAGGTCTTGACGATGATGCCTGTCATTATGACGCTTCTTCTGCTTCCCTTGACGATCAATGGTCTTGGATTGCGGGAAGTTTTGCTCATTTTCTTTTTTTCTTATTGGCATGTTTCGATCATCGGCTCCCCGGCATCAAGCGCGCTCGAACTCGCCGTCTCAGTGTCTCTTCTCGGGCTCGCCAATGAACTGTTCTGGAGCCTCCCAGGCGGCGTATGGTATTTTCTTAAACGTACCTGAACCCCGGACCTCTTGGCCGATGCCCCCACGCCACTGCTTCTTTTTTTGAAAATGAACATCCAGCCCCAGTCACTCTTCCGTTCGTCGGACATTCCCGTGGTGCTCTTGTTATTGCTGGCCGTCGCACTTTCCTGGTGCGCAGGTAACGCCAAGTGGAACCGAACCGCCTGGGATCTCCCCACCGCGTATCTCGATCCTATCAAATCCGATGTCATGGGAACATTCGCCATCGAACGAATCGCCGCAGATGGCGACTTTGTCCCACTGACCCGCAAAATCGTACCGAGGCTCGGGGCTCCGGGGGTCGCCAACTGGAATGACTGGCCGATCATCGAGGAATTTCAAGTCTATCTGATGGGTGTTCTGGCTGCCAGATTCGGCATTTTTATGGCACTCAATATTTGGATGCTTCTTTCTCATCTCACGGCCGCTGCCGCGTTTTACGGTGTGGCGCGCTATTTGCGATGCTCCCCATCTTGGGCGTTCGTCGGCGGCCTCGCATTCGGCCTTTCTCCGTTCCTGTTTGCCCAGCTTCCGCACCACAGCACCGTTGCGGCGGTTTGGCATATTCCCTTTTTCCTGATCGTATGGGGTTGGGTGTCGGAGGGTGACGGAATTCGTCCGTGGTCGGGAAAGTTTTGGTTTGCCGTGGCCGTCGGGATTTCCGCAGGATTTCAAAACATCTACTTCACGAATATTTTTTGCCAACTTACGCTTCTTGGCGGCATAATCCTTTACCTGCGCAACCGATCTTTGAGCGCATTTTTGGCCGCGTGTGCCGTGATCGCGGCAGCTGCAATCGCTTTCGGTCTCATGATGCTTGACACCTGGCTTTATGGCATGGAGTTCGGCCCGAGCTCGGGTGCAGTCGTCCGGGAATACAAATGGCTTGAGATTTACGGACTGAAGATGGTCGATTTTTTTATCCCGCCGATCAATCATCTCTCCGCGAGTTTCCGCGCTTTCTCTGCAAATCACCAGACTGCCAGCGTTCTTCAGAGTGAAGGATCGTACCTCGGAATTGCGGGAATCGCATCTCTTCTCCTTCTCCTGGGTTCGACGGCATGGAACGTCATTCATCGCAAAGAACATCCGATTCCCTTGCAAGCGTGGCAAGTGATGTGGATCCTTGCGATGTCCACGACCGGCGGCCTGAATGCCATCATCGGCTCGCTCGGATTTGCCATGTTCAGAGCCACGCAACGATACAGCGTGGTGGTTCTCGCGATTGTTCTTTTATATGCCGTCCGGAAACTTTCCGAACAGCCCATCCTGCGCGGAAGATTTGGCGTCTATGCGGCAATCGGACTTGCTTTGATCATTCTCTGGGACCAAATCCCCCAGCCACCGTCAGCCAAGGAAAGGACTTTGATTGCGATTCAGGTCGATGCGGACCGTCAGTTTGTGGCGAAAATGGAAGAGGCTCTTCCGGTCGGAGCGATGGTTTTCCAGATCCCCATCATGGAATTCCCGGAATCCCCGGCTCCAGGAATTCCTCCCTATGATCACTTTCGCCCCTATCTTTACAGCAAGCACCTGCGCTTTTCTTTTGGCTCGATGAAGGGGCGGCCGGACACGGCCTGGCAGCAGGAACTGGCCGGAAAGGATCTCAAATCGGTGATTTCAACCCTCCGGGAAAAGGGGTTTTCGGCGATATACATTAACCGCAATGGATTCCCCGACAAGGGCGCGGCTCTGCTTGACGCGCTGCATCAGCTCGGCTTCGACAAGAGAATCGACAGCGCAACCGGCGATCTCGTTTGTTTGATCATTCCCGAAGAACCCCTGGGGTAAGATAACGATGTCCGCGCAAACTCGACAAACGGACGCGAAAGCCTGTAAAGCATGGCGATGAATCGCTGCCTCCTTTTTGTGCTTCTGTTGGCAGCCCTGATCGTCTCCGTTCTCGGTTTTTTTTGGGTGGGCAACCCTTCCTACAATCAGAGCCTGCTGGCCAGCACGGCCAAGGCCCTCGACTACGCCGAGGGTTGGAAAAGCGTGGGTGGACCGCCTTGGTGGACACCGAACTTCCTCCACGGGAGCTCGCTGGCCCCCTCGCTGACGAGTCTGCTCACTTCTCTCTGGGTACTTTTGTGGACCCATATTGCCGGGATGTTCGCCGGTCCGAAAATCGCCGCCCTCCTCTGTCTCTTTGCCGCATCCCTGGCCACTTACGCCTTGGGCTGGCGGCTGACCGGCGATGCCTGGGCAGCCGCGGCCTGTGCGGCCGCTTTTCTTTTCACGCCGCCTGTTTATTTTCGCCTGGTGCATGTCGAGCACATGGTGAGCGTGGCCGCCTTTGTGGTCATTCCCCTTGTCCTGCTTCGCCTTGCGGTTTTTGTGGAAAAACCCAGCCGCTTGAACGCTCTCATTTTCGGGGCCTCGTTCGCCCTTTTGCTTCTCACATACGCCGAGGCCGCCGCTCTGCTCCTGCCGCTGGCCTTTGCCTGCGCACTCACCCTTTGGTTGTGGAAGCAACGAACTTGGCGCGCTCCAGGCTCTGCCCTTTTGGTGGCGCTGCTCACCGTGGTCATCCTGGGAGTTCTGCCCGTCCTGCCAGCCTGGAGGGAACTTCAACTCGCCACAGTCTTCGAACTGGCCCCCTTCGAAGGATGGCAGAATGCCTTTTCGCTCAAAAGCACTCTGCCGTGGTTCGACCGAACCGGATTTCTTTCCCAAGGCACACTTCCCGGTTTTGCCCCCACCTCAGCAAGAGGAGGGAACTATCTGGGCCTGATTCCCGCGCTGCTCGTGGGAGCCGTTTTCATTTGCAGACCGGAAGCTCTCTACGCCACCAGAACAGGCTTCCTCTGCCGGCTCTTTGTCGCGCTCACCCTGCTCGCATCCTGGTTGTCTTTTGGCCCACACTCGGTGCTGACCGGCCAGTTTGCCTTTCTCAGCATGGCCTCCGGCGCAGCGGACCCGGTCATTGCCCTGTCGTGGTTTCTTCTCGTGATTCAAGCTTGGGTGATCCTGCGGCTTCTTCCTCTTTCCATGCCGGGACGCCATCTGGTGGGAGCCGCCATGATTGCCGTTTATCTCCTTGTGCCGGGCTTTCGCCTGATTTCCTGGCTGCCCGTCTATTCCGACCTGCGGGCGCCTCATGATTTCTCCCAGATTGTTGGACTCTTTTTCTGGGTTCTGGCAGCGGGATGCGCTTTCCGCCTCGCCCTCGACATGCTGCCTAGGCGCCTTCCCCGTCTGGCGGTTGCGCTGGCCCTTCTTCTCCTGGCCGCCCTGGATGTCTCTCCCTATTTCCGCCCTTTTTTCCGCGGCCCGATCGACCAGGCCGCCTTTCAAGATTTTCAAGACGCCACGCAGTTTTTGTCCGAATCGCCAAAGCCGGGATGGGTTCACCCTCTTTCCGGCCGCTATTTTTATCTGCTCACTCCGTATTTCTCCAAACGGGGGCTCACCAGTGAGGCGTTCAACTCCTACTTGATGCAACGCGGCATGAGCTACCTGCAAGTCTCCGCCCAAAGCTCCCCGGCCCTCCTCCGATCCTTTCTCAACATCGGCGGCGTGACCTATGTTTTGATCGACAGAAAGGACCCGGATACTCCTGAAGCGCTACAGGATCGTTACAAAACCCTTCTCTCCACGGCATTTGAAAACGAGCACTTCCTCATACTGGAGAACCCCCAGTCCCTCGCACCCGCTTTTTTATCCCGCCGCTTCATCAGCGGCGAGGCGAACCCCGGCCAAATGGCCGTCTCCGGCCTCACTCTGGAAAACACAGGAATGATTGTCCTGCCTGACGCCGTGGAAACTTATCCCGCCCAGCCCGGCAAGGCCGGCCAGCTCAAAGAAGACGGCCCGGTCCTTGATGAAAAATTCAGCCAAGCCAAACCCTCTCCGTTCCTTCCGCTCGCCCTGATCGCGCCACGCTGGAAAAACTACCATCAAATCAACATGGCTCCCGCATCGCAACCCGGGTGGGCGGTTGTGCCGGAGGCCTACCATCCGGACTGGACCGCCTCCTCGGATGGAAAATCCCTGAGCGTCCTTCCGGCCGACGGAGCCCTGCTGGCCGTTCAGGTCAAGGACCCGGGACAGCCCATCACCCTGAACTTTTCTCCGCCCTGGTGGTACAATGGCTTTTTTCTGGCATCAGCCATCGGCTGGGTCGGATGCGGGATGTTGCTGGCCGCGGGCTTTCTTCCCATCCCGGCTCCGGCAAAATTAAAATCCTGGTTGGGCAAGACGCCCGGGTTCCAGCAAGTCCCCGCCATCGCCTTGTCCGATTTTGCCCGTGAAAACATCCGGCGGCCGCTGGTCGTCATTCCAACCTACAATGAAGCCAGGAGTCTCCCGGGCTTGCTCGATCGGCTTCTCGCCGGGAACGAACGGCTGGAAGTGTTGATCGTGGATGACAACTCGCCTGATGGAACCGGAGATCTGGTGAAAAATCATCCGGAGTTTGACCGCCGCCTTCATCTCTTGGCGCGGACCGGAAAACTCGGTCTCGGCAGTGCTTATCGGGAAGGATTTCAGTGGGCTTTTGAGAGGAATTTCGACGCGTGCCTGGAAATGGACGCGGACCTATCCCACGATCCGGCTGATATTCCCCGCCTGTTGGAAACCTTGGAGTCTGGTGCCGATGCCGCGATCGGTTCCCGTTATCTCGGCGGCGTGCGAGTGATGAATTGGCCGGAACGTCGCCTCTTCCTCAGTACCGGCGCCTCCCGGTTTGTCCGCCTCGTCACGGGGCTTCCCCTTACTGACGCAACCAGCGGATTCAAGGCTCTTCGCGTGACGGTGCTGCAACGGCTCGATTGGAGCCAATTCCGCGCCGAAGGTTATGGCTTTCAAGTCGAACTCCATCACGCGCTCTGGCAGGCCGGGGCGCGCATGGTCGAGGTACCCATTGTCTTCACCGAACGCCGCGACGGCGAAACCAAGATGTCCATCGGCATCGCCATCGAGGCGGCCTGGCGCACCATCCGGCTTTCCCTGGGAAACAAATGAAACCCGCAACCCGCATTTGGCAGAAAACCGACTGGATCACCGCGCTGGTTGCTACGATCATCAGCTTTGCTGTTTACGCCTGGTCAGCCGCACCGAATGTCACGCTACTCGACTCCGGCGAATTCCTTGTCGCGGCGCAGCACTTTGGTGTGCCCCACCCCACCGGTTATCCCCTCTGGACCCTGCTGGCCTGGATTTTCCAATTACTGCCGCTCGGCAACGCCGCGTGGGAGATCGCCCTCTTCAGCGGCCTGTGTGCGGCCCTGGCTGTGGGCCTGTGCGCGGCCTTGCTTGCCAACATCCAGACATGGT
Organism: Terrimicrobiaceae bacterium; assembly: GCA_041746635.1. Taxonomy (GTDB): domain Bacteria; phylum Verrucomicrobiota; class Verrucomicrobiia; order Chthoniobacterales; family Terrimicrobiaceae; genus CAMASH01. The sequence continues at coordinate 80,497 of JBGTGQ010000081.1, forward strand.
GTTTTGAGAAAGAATTGACCGGCCGGAAAAAGTGGTTGCCGCAGATTGTCGCCCTCGCTTTCTCGCTCATGCTGGCCTTCAGCCAGTCCATGTGGACCCAGGCTGTGATCGCGGAGGTTTACGCCCTGCATGCCCTACTCGTCGCCGTCTTTCTCATGTTCTGTTACATGTGGGTGCGGCGTCCGGCGAAGGACTGCCTGCTCTTGCTCGCCTTCTTCACTCTCGCTTTCTCATTCAGTAATCATCACCTCATTTTCACCCTCGCCCCGCTGCCCTATCTCCTGATTCTTTTGCTGCGGCGCAGGATGTTCATGGATTGGTTCTTTGCCGGCATCTTCACGCTTCTGCTGGGCTATCTGGGTTTCGCCATCCTTTCGCAGGACATGGCTGTGCTCAAAACCGCGATTCGTTTCTTCTATTGTGTCGCCCTGGCTTTCGGCGTGTTTGTCTGGCTGCGGAGATTCCGCATCCGCTTGAGGTTGATCGCCATTCTGCCTTTTGCGGTCGGCGCGGGATTGCTGCCCTACGCGTACATGCCCCTGGCTTCTTCGACCAATCCGCCGATGAACTGGGGGTATGCCCGGGAACCCGAAGGTTTCTTCTTCTCGATCAATCGCTCGCAATACGCGGGAAGCCTCTCGGATCTGAGTGTCAAATCCCTCGGCCGTATCATGGGCACCAAGGCGGAAACAGATGCCAAAGATCCGAGGACCAAATCCAAACGCGCTGGCGATTTATTCGCTCTGCAAAAAGCACAGCTTTGGATCGGATTTTTCTGGGCCCAGTTGGTCCGTGCTTTCACTCCGATCGCCCTGATCGGATACTTCGCTTCGTTTCTTTTCGTTTTCCGATTCGCTCTGGAAAAACGGGTCTGGATCTACCTTCTGCATCTGGCCTTTGTCCTGGCGGCTTTTTTGCAGCCCCTGACAATGGACCCGCCGATTGACAACGCCGGATGGTGGCTGCACATGCCATACCACACCTATACGAATCTGATTTTTGCCGTGCTCTCCGGCCTCGGAATCGGGCTGATGATCAATAAGTTTTCCCTGAGCCGTCCCGTCCTTTTCTGGCTGGCACCCACTCTCCTCATTCTGCCCGTCTTCACCTTTGTGGGCAGCGAGGCCTCCTCCAGCCAGCGCGAGCGCTGGTTCGGCTGGATGTTCGGGCACGACATGCTCACGGATCTTCCCCAAGGCAGCATCATGATCGGAGGCACCGACCCCGGACGCTTCGTCCCCACCTACATGATTTTCGGCGAAAGCACGCAGCCGGCGAAACACAAACGCGACCCGGCTTTTGATCGCCGCGATTTGTACATCATCACGCAAAACGCGCTGGGCGAGCCGAACTACATGAAATATCTGCGCGACCAATACACCACGGCGCGCCCGGAACCGCGCAACGCCTTCGAACGCTGGCTGGGCCGCGGCGAAGCCTACCCGCAAACCCCCATCCAGCTTCCCTCCGAGCCGGAAATCGCCGAGGCCGTCAAGAAAGCGGCCGAGGAGAAAGGCAGCCCCGTGTCCGAGAACGAGCGCGGCAGCCTTGTCTTCAGCTCCGTCTTGAAATGGATCTGGGAGAAGAACCGCGACAAGCATGACTTCTTCATCGAGGAGAGTTTTCCCATCACCTGGACGTACGACTATGCCCTGCCCCATGGACTGATCTACCAACTCACCAAGACCAAGGTGGAAACCCTGCCGGCGGATGTTGTCGCGCGGGATTTTGCCTATTGGAAGGACTACAAATCCCGTCTCTTGGGCGACCCCCAGTATAAAAATGACTTCGATGCCCAGCGTTCCTTTTCCAAGTTGCGCGCCACCATCGGGAACATCTACGCCCATCACAAGATGACCGACGAGGCCGTCCGTGCCTACCAGGAATCCCTTGAACTCTGGCCCTACAACACCGAGACCCTGCTGAATCTGATGCATCACTTGTGGGATCGTGGCGAATTTGATCACGTGATCAATCTCTACAAGCAGGCTCTGGATCACGATCCCAACAGTCTGGATCTCTGGCGGTTGCTTATCATGGCCGAGAAACGCAAGGAAGCCGCCGACGAGATCCGCGCCCTTTCGCTCAAGCTTTCCGAGCAACCCAAAAGCCGGGAAATCCTGCAAAAGCTTCTTGAGCTTTACACCAGTGTCGGTGACACCAACAAGGCCGCCCCGCTAATCGAAAAAGCGCTGAAGGATTTCCCCGAAGATACCGACATGCTGCGCTTTTTGATCAAGCACCATGAGTTTAACAACGAGCTCCCGCAAACCCTTGAACCCGCCCGGCGACTGACCGTCGTCGAGGCTTCCAACGTGGATAATTTCCTCCTGCTGGCCCGGGCCTACTTTGCCCAAGACAAGAAAAAGGAATTTTACGAAACCGCCGCCAAAGCGGTCGAACTCGGCGGGCCGCCCGTAAGGGAAGCCTTTCTGAACGAGCCACAATTCTCCCCTTGGAAGGATGATCCCGAATTCAAAACCCTGACCGCCCCCGGCCAACTGCCAGTCAAATAAAACAAGGGGGTGGGTGCGGCGTCGTCAGCGCCAATCGCTCCGCCATCAAGCGTCGTAGCCTTCGACCGGCAGGCACGAGCAAAAGACGTTGCGGTCACCATAGACATTGTCGATGCGCGCCACCACCGGCCAGAATTTGTGCTCTTTCAACCACGGCGCGGGATAGACGGCCTGATCGCGCGGATAAGGATGTTTCCATTCGGTCGCGGTGACGGATGCCGCCGTGTGGGGAGCATTTTTAAGCGGATTATCCGCACGGTCCAGTTCGCCGCGTTCGATCGCGGTCAGTTCGCCGTGAATGGCAATCATGGCCTCGCAGAAACGGTCGAGTTCCGCCTTTGATTCGCTTTCCGTCGGCTCGATCATGAGCGTACCGGGAACAGGCCAGCTCATCGTCGGGGAGTGAAATCCATAATCAATCAAACGCTTCGCCACATCCTCCACTTCAATGTCGGCCCGCTGTTTCCATTCGCGCAGATCGAGGATGCATTCGTGGGCAACGCGCCCGCCGCGGCCTTTGTAGAGCACCCGGAAATACGGAGCCAGGCGATGCGCGATATAGTTGGCGTTGAGAATCGCCACCTTGGTCGCCTCGGTAAGGCCGTCGGGGCCCATCATGGCAATGAACATCCAGGAAATCACCAGGATGCTGGCGCTGCCCCATGGCGCCTGGGACACCTCGCCCACCGTCCGGTCTCCCAACTCGATTACGGAATGACCGGGTAGAAAGGGAGCCAGATGCGCCGCCACGCCGATCGGCCCGACTCCTGGTCCACCCCCGCCGTGGGGAATGCAAAAGGTTTTGTGCAGATTCAGATGACAGACATCCGCACCGATATCCCCCGGACGGCAAACTCCGACTTGGGCGTTCATGTTCGCGCCGTCCATATAAACCTGTCCACCGGCCGCATGGACCTTGTCGCAAATCTCGCGGATGGTTTCCTCAAAGACCCCGTGGGTTGAAGGATATGTCACCATCAAGGCGGCGAGGGTATCGCGATGCGCGGTGATTTTTTTGTCGAGATCGGACAGATCGACGTTGCCATCCTGATCGCATGCCACCGTCACAACTTTCATGCCCGCCATCACCGCGCTGGCCGGATTGGTGCCGTGGGCGGACGTGGGAATGAGACAGACCGTGCGCCCCGCGTCATTGCGGGAAAGATGGTAAGCCCGCACCGCCAACAGACCGGCATACTCGCCTTGCGAACCAGCGTTTGGCTGCAGGGACACCGCGGAAAATCCGGTGATCTCCGCCAGCCATTTTTCGAGTTGGGCAAAGAGTTCCTGATAGCCGCCAGTTTGTTTCAACGGCGCGAAAGGATGAATGTTGGAAACCTTCTCCCATGTCACCGGCAGCATCTCGGCCGAGGCATTCAGCTTCATCGTGCAGGAACCAAGCGGGATCATGGAAGTGGTCAGCGAAAGATCGCGCGATTCCAGCCGGCGGATATACCGCAACAATTCCGTCTCGGTGTGATAGCGGTTGAAGACCGGATGCTGGAGGAAGGGGGATTCGCGGCGCAAAGTTGCATCGATTACCTCCGCAGGACTGCTCGAAAAATCCCCGGCATTAAGGTCGAACACCGGCAAGAGTGCGGAAATATCGTCCGTGGTTTCATCCAGCGTAAGGCTGATGGCGTGGTCGTCGATCCGGCGCAGATTGACTCCGTTTTTCTCCGCCCAGTTGAGCAAGTCGTCGGCAGGATCTCCCGCCAGCCAGATGCGGATCGTATCAAAAAACGGCCCGTCCTGCACCGCCCAGCCGCGCGCCTTGAGGGCCGCCGCCAACCGGCAGGCGTTGGCATGGATGCGGGAGGCGATGTCTTTGAGTCCCTCGGGACCGTGATAAACGGCATACATCGAGGCCATCACCGCCAGCAGCACCTGCGCTGTGCAAATGTTGCTCGTCGCTTTTTCACGACGGATATGTTGCTCGCGGGTTTGCAAAGTCAACCGCAAGGCGGAACGTCCCTCCGCATCGCGGGACACGCCGACGAGCCGTCCTGGGATTCTGCGTTTGTGGTCATCGCGCGTCGCTAAAAACGCGGCATGAGGACCGCCGTAACCCAGCGGCACGCCAAAGCGCTGCGCGCTGCCCACTACAATATCGGCCCCGCATTCACCCGGTGGTGTGATCAGTGTCAGCGCGAGCAAATCAACCGCCACAACCGCCAGCGCCCCGGCGGCGTGAACGCGCTCGATGATGGAAGCAAGCCCATGGATGACTCCGTCCGTCGCGGGATATTGAATCAGCGCGCCAAAAACAGATTCCGTCGTAAATTCCGCCAGCGGTCCGACAACGAGGCGGACGCCCAGCGGTTCCGCGCGCGTGCGCAGCAAGGCGATCGTTTGCGGATGACAATCGTCGGCCACAAAAAACGCGTCCGCACCCTTGATCTCTCGCGCCATGGCCATGGCCTCCGCCGCGGCGGTGGATTCGTCCAGCAGCGACGCATTGGAAATATCCATCGCGGTCAAATCGCAAACCATGGTTTGGAAATTCAGCAAAGCCTCGAGACGGCCCTGCGCGATCTCAGCCTGATAGGGAGTGTAAGCCGTATACCAGCCGGGATTCTCCAGAATGTTGCGCCGGATCACCGCCGGCGTGTGGCAGCCCGCATAACCCATGCCGATCAGGGATTGGCGCAATTCGTTGCGCTCCATCATCGCACGCAGGTCCTTCAGGGCAAATTCCTCGGACCGCGCCGCAGGCAAATCCAGCGGATTGCGCAGTCGGATTTTGCCTGGAACCGTCTGGTCGATCAACGCGTCCAATGAGTCCGCGCCAACCTCGCGCGCCATTGCGTCAATTTCCTGCGGGGAAGGTCCGATGTGTCTACGGACAAACGCGACCCCGCTCATTTCGCGATTTGCTCGCGGTAGGCGACGGCGTCTTTCAAGGCATCCAGTTCCGACGGATCACTAAGCTTGATCTTGAAAATCCATCCTGCTCCAAAAGGATCCGTGTTCAGCAGCGCGGGATTCGCCGCGAGTTCATCGTTCGATTCCACGATTTCCCCCGACACGGGCGAATAAATATCGCTGGCGGCCTTGACCGATTCCACCACGGCGGCGGGGCTTTTGGCGGCAAATGTGCTGCCCGGTTTGGGTGGTTCGGCGAAAACAATATCCGTGAGTTCCGCTTGCGCGTGTTCGGTGATGCCCACCGTGCCGACATCGCCCTCGAGGCGGATCCATTCGTGCGAGTCGGCGTATTTCAAATCTTCGGGAACATTCATGATTTTGGCTGGTAAAAGGGTTTCTGAACGACGCGCGCGCGGTAGCGGCGTCCGCGCACTTCAATCTCCAAAGCCGTTCCGACCTTGGCAAGTGCGAAGGGAAGATAGGCCATGGCAATCCCGCATCCGAGGCTGGGCGAAAGCGCTCCGCTGCTGGTCTCGGCCACGCGCTCTCCCGCGGAGAAAACCGCATAATGCGAACGAATCGGCGGGGAGATTTCTTCCACACGAATAGCTACGAGGCGAGAGGCCAGTCCGGCGGACTTTTGTTCGAGCAAGGCGTCGCGGCCCACGAAATCGCCTTTTTCGAAATCCACAAAAAATCCCAATCCCGCCTCCAAAGGCGTGCGGTCCGGCGACAGATCCGAACCATTAAGCGGATAGCACATCTCCAAACGCAAGGTGTCCCGCGCGCCCAAGCCACAGGGCTTGCCTCCGGCGGAAAGCAGGGCGTCCCAGACCGCCCCTGCCCCCCCCGCAGGAAACACTACTTCAAACCCCACTTCCCCTGTGTATCCCGTCGTTACGGCAAACATTCTTCCGCACTCGCAAGGCAGCTCGATCACGCGATTTCTCCCGGCGGGCAGGCTCTGCCCTGCGAAGTTTTCAAACACCTCGGCCGACCCCGGACCCTGTACCGCCAGTGCCGCATGGTCGTCGCTGCGATTCTCGAATTCCACCCCCTCCACCAAATGCCTGCGCATCCAGTCCGCATCCTCGTCGATCTTGGCTGCATTGACCACGAGCAGAAATTCCGTCTCCGCCGTGCGGTAAACGAACAGATCGTCGATCACGCCGCCCTGTTCGTTCAGCAGCAGCGTGTATTGCGCTTCGCCGATGGCGAGTTTGGCCACGCGATTGGTCAGCAGGCCATCCAGCCAGGCGGCGCAATTTGCGCCCCTTGCGAAAAATTCCCCCATGTGCGAAATGTCGAAGACCCCGCATTCCTCGCGCACGATGCGATGTTCTTCGAGGATGCCCGTGTATTGCACCGGCATGTCCCATCCGGCGAAATCCACCATGCGGCCACCGGCGGCCACGTGTTTGTCGTAGAGCGGGGTGCGGCGGCTCATGCGCCCTCTTTTTGGTCGTCGAAGTTGAGGTAGGTGTAATCGGCCAGCGTCTTCTCGTAGCCGTCCAGCAGCCGCATGGCTTCGCTGGGTTTGAGCCGGTCGCTCTTGATGGCGGAGTCGATCTGGGTCTTCATCCGGCGGGCCAGTTCGTTCACATCCCATTGGGTGAGAGAGAGCACCTGCCCGATGGTGTTCCCCGGAAGAACCTCTTCAACGTAGTACCCGCAATCCTCGTCGTCATCGAGATAGATATGCATCTCGTTCACGCGCCCAAAAAGATTGTGCATGTCGCCCATGATGTCCTGATAGGCTCCCACCAGAAAAAACCCGATGTAATAGGGCTTGCCCGGTTCCCAGCGATGCAGCGGCAGCGTCTCCTTCACATCCTGCAAATCCACAAACTTGCTCACCTTCCCATCGGAGTCACAGGTGATGTCCACCATCGTGGCGTTGCGGTCCGGCTCCTCGTTGAGCCGGTGAATCGGCATTACCGGAAACAACTGCCCCAATGCCCAATGATCGAGCAGCGATTGGAAGACCGAGAAATTGCAAATAAATTGGTCGCCCACCGCGATTTCCATTTCCTTCACTTCCTCCGGGACATAACGCATGCCGCGGAACATCTCCACCACCGCCTCGGCGATTTGCCAGTAAACCGTCTCGATCCGCGCCTTGGCCCGCAAATCCAACAGGCCCAGGTCGAACATCGACTGCGCCCGTTCGCGGATTTCCTGCGCGTCGTGCATGTTTTCCATGCGGTTTTTTTTGCCTAGGTCCTTGTAGATCTCCACCATGTCCCCAACGATGGACGGATCATCGGCGGCGGCTTCCACCGTGTCGTTGTTGGGGCTTTTCTCGATCGAACCAAACGCCTCCACGATCAGCACCGAGTGATGGGCCACAATCGCCCGCCCGCTCTCGCTCACGATGATGGGGTGGGGGACCTTCTCCGCGTCACACACCTCCTTGATGCTATACACGATGTCGCGGGCGTATTCGTTCAGGGAATAATTGGTCGAACTGTCAAACGTCGTGCGCGAGCCGTCGTAGTCCACCCCCAGTCCGCCGCCGACATCGAGATAGCCCAGCTCGTGTCCCATTTTTTGCAGCTTGGAATAAAACCGGGCCGCCTCCTTGGTCGCGCGTTTGATCGTACCGATGTCCGGCACCTGCGAACCGACATGGAAATGCACCAGCTTGAGCGCCTGGGCCAGACCCGACTGCATGAGCAGATCGCTGGCCTTGACCAACTCCGCCGTGGAGAGCCCGAACTTCGCATTTTCCCCGCCACTCGTCGCCCACTTGCCCGCGCCCTTGGAAAGCAGTCGCACGCGCAGTCCGATTTGCGGCTCGATCCCCATGTCGGCGGAAACCTTCAGGATGTGCGCCAGTTCCTCCAGCTTCTCCACTACCAGGATCACCGTCTTCCCCAGCTTGCGGCCCAACAGCGCGTTGCGGATGAACGACGTGTCCTTATAGCCGTTGCAAATAATCAGACTCTCCGGATCGCTGTGGACCGCCAGCGCCGCCATCAGCTCAGGCTTGCTCCCCGCCTCGATGCCGAAATGCCAGCGCGTTCCCGCGTCCAGGATTTCCTCCACCACCTCGCGAAGCTGGTTCACCTTGATGGGAAACACGCCGCGATAAACGTTCCCGTATTCCATCTCCTTGATCGCGTCGGCGAAGGCCTTGTTGATCGTCTCCACCCGGTCCCGCAGTAAATCGTGAAACCGCACGGTCAGCGGAAAATTTAACTTCCGCGCGTTGGCCTCCTCCACGATTTCCATCAGGTCGATCTTTTGATCGGTCGATCCGTTGGGCAGCACCGCGACATGTCCCTTTTTGTTGACGGTAAAATATCCGCCTCCCCAACGATCCACGTTGTAAAGTGCGATGGCTTCTTCTCGACCGAAATCTGACATGGTCGGCGCAATTAACAGCGCGGATTGGGAAAATCCAATAAGCATTTTCACCCCCGGGGGAGAAAATGCCGGTAATGGTTGTAATCCGCCCCGCCGCGGTGAAAAATGTTCCCCATGGTGAAGTTCGGGGAAGCGACGCAGATATGAATTATTTTGAATTGGGATGGCAGACTCTTGTCATCCTGTTGCTTGTTGCCGCGAACGGCTTTTTCGTCGCGGCGGAGTTTGCCATTGTTAAAATTCGTGCCAGCCAGCTCAAGCCGCTGCTCAAGACCGGCGACTGGCGCGTGCCCATGGCCCTGCGCGCCGTCAATAATCTCGACGCCTGCCTCTCCGCCACCCAGCTCGGCATCACTCTCGCCAGTCTCGGCCTCGGCTGGCTCGGCGAACCCTTCCTCGCTCACTGGCTGGAACCGTTGCTGAAGGAATGGGGTGTGGACAGCGAGCGGATGCGGCACTCCATCACCTTCGGCATTGCGTTTTCCACCATCACCTTTCTGCACATCGTCTTTGGCGAACTTGCTCCGAAGTCGCTCGCCATCCAGCGCGCTCGCGCCGTCTCGCTCTGGGTCGCCGCGCCGCTCATCGGATTTTACTACCTTTTCTTCCCCTTCATCTACGTGCTTAACGGCACCGCCAATATGTTCCTGCGTTGGGCCGGCCTGGAACCTGCCTCGGAGGGCGACCACGTTTTTTCTGCCGACGAACTCGAATACGTTTTGAGCCATTCCCGGCACGTTCATCGGGGCGATGCCCTCATCAACAAAATCATGGTCCGTTCGCTCCGCCTGCGCGACGTCGCCGCCCAGCAGGTCATGCTGCCACGCGACCAGGTTGTCGCCCTCTGGGCCGACAAAACGGTGGCGGAAAATCTCAAGATCGCCCAAGGCAGCGGCCACAGCCGCTACCCCGTCTGCGAAGGCACCCTCGACAACGTTCTCGGCATGGTCCTGGTCAAGGAATGGCTCTGGCAAATCCAGGCCTTGGGCGAAGAAGCCTCTTTTCAGCCCCTCATCCGCCCGGTGCTCACCTTCACCCAGCGCACGCCCCTTCCCACCATGATCGAGCTGTTCCGCTCCTCCCGCAGCCACCTCGCCGTCGTGCTCAGCGCCGAGGAAACAATGGCCGGCATCATCACCTTTGAGGACGCCCTCGAGGAAATTGTGGGCGAGATCCGCGACGAACTCGATATCGAGAAAGGTCCCATCTTCGAGCACACCGAACACTCCATCGTGGTGGACGCCGCCCTTTCCATGCGCGAACTCCGGGCCGAGACCGGCTGGAATTTTGAATTTCCGCCCAAGGAAAACGTCGAACGCTGGGTCTTGCGCAACCTCGGCCAGTGCCCCCGCCAAACCGAGGAAGCCCGCATCGGCGAATATCTCATCACGGCCATCCACACCCACGCCACCGGCCTCCGCCGCGCCCGCCTCACCCGCCTCTCACCGGAGGAATTGCAGACGCTCGAAGAGCTGGAGAAAGAAAAAGCGGGCGAGGAATAAAATCAGCCACTTTTAGGGTTACTTGGATTTGCCTTGGTTGGCGACGGCTTGCATGGCGGCTTCAATCGCGCTCTGGTCGCCCAGATAGTAGTGGCGGAGGGGTTTCAACTCGTCGTCGAGTTCGTAAACGAGGGGGACGCCGGTGGGGATGTTGAGGTTGATGATGTCGGCGTCGGAGATGTGGTCGAGGTATTTCACCAGGGCGCGAAGGCTGTTGCCGTGGGCGGCGACGATGACCTTTTTGCCGGAGGCGACGGTGGGTGCGATGGTCTCGTGCCAGAGGGGGAGAAACCGCGCGACGGTATCCTTGAGGCACTCGGTAAGGGGGAGTTCGGCCTCGCTGAGGGTTTTATAACGAGGGTCGTGGCCGGGGTAGCGTTCGTCGGATTTTTCGAGGGGTGGGGGAGCGATGTCGTAGGCCCGGCGCCAGACCAGGACTTGGTCGTCACCGTATTTCGCGGCGGTCTCGGATTTGTTAAGACCTTGGAGCGAGCCGTAGTGCCGTTCGTTCAAACGCCAGGATTTTTCGACGGGAATCCAGAGGGCGTCCATCTCATCAAGGGCGAAGTGAAGCGTGTTCAAGGCGCGGCGGAGCACGGAGACGTAGGCAATGTCGAAGGTGAAGCCCTCGCCTTTTAAGAGGCGTCCGGCGGCGCGGGCTTCTTCGCGGCCTTTGTCGCTGAGATCGACATCGGTCCAGCCGGTGAAGCGGTTTTCCTTATTCCAAGTGCTTTCGCCGTGACGGATGAGAACGAGTTTATGCATGTGAGTGTTTCCTTGATTCCAAAGTGCGGTTATACAGACTTGCGTTCCGCGTTGGCAAGGCGCGGACGAGACGATGTTTAGCGCGCTGACCTTCAATATGCAAAACGGCCAGGGGTGGAATAAGTCCAACCCCGATGATCCGGATGTTAGCCTGGGCGAAACCCTGGCATTCCTGCGCGGGCAGGATACGGATGTGATCTTTCTGCAGGAGGTGGAGCGGGGCTACGACGGCGGACGTCAGGTGGAACCGCCGCCGCATTATCTGTGGCTGAAGGAGCGGTTGGAGGGGTATGATGCGGTCTTCGGATATCCGCGGCCCAATCCGCAGGAGATTCCCTTCGGGCTGGGGCTGGCAATTTTCAGCAAAACTCCCCTGCGGGATTTTCAGCGCATGGATCTGCCGCCGCCAGAGGTGACGTTTGAGTTCGGCGGGGTGATGCGCTCGCCTTCACAGCGACTTTTGATCTCGGCGGAAACGGAGATCGCGGGGCGGCGGGTGAGGCTGCTGAACACGCACTTGCAGGCCTTTTTCATGATCAACGCGACCAGCAATGAACATCGTGCGCAGCGGGATCTGGTGGAGGCGGAATTGCGCAAACACGACGGGCCGGTGCTGCTGGGGGGGGATTTTAATTCCGCGCCGGAGGAGACCGTGATTGAGCAATTCGCGGCGGCGGGGTTCCAGCCTGCGCAATGCAAAGAAATCACGTGGCGAAGAATGCCGTTTGTACTGGATCACATTTTTTTCAATGCCCCGCTGCGGCTGGAAAGCTGCCAGGTGATCCCGACGCCAGCCTCGGATCATCACGCGGTGCGCTCGGAATTTTCGTTTGCGCTCTGACAAATCGCTCATAAAGCGCACGAGAATAAATCGTCCACAGATTTCACGGATTTTCGCAGAGAAGGCATTTTGCAGCGGCTCCATTATATGTGTTAATCGGCGAAATCGGTGGATGAACTCGGTGCTTTCCAGAATGGTCCTTTCTTTAAATTGAAAATTCTATGAAATTAGTTTCCTGGAACGTCAATGGCATCCGCTCGGTGCTGAGCAAGGGGTTTCACGATTTCGTGGGGGCGGCCCAGGCCGATGTGATCTGCCTGCAAGAGACCAAGGCGCGGGAGGAGCAAGTGGGGGCGATATTTGAGGATTACCAGGCGTTTTGGAATTCGGCGGAGAGGCCCGGCTATTCCGGGACGGCGATACTGACGAAAAAGGCACCGCTGGATGTGCGGCACGGCATCGGGAGGGATGAGCACGACAAGGAGGGGCGCGTGATCACTGCGGAGTTTGCGGACTTTTTTCTGGTGAATGTGTATGTGCCGAATTCGGGGCGGGAGTTGGTGCGGCTGGATTATCGCACGAAGGCCTGGGGGCCGGACTTTTTGAAATTTTTGCAGGAGCTGGAGAAAACCAAGCCGGTGGTTTTTTGCGGTGACCTGAATGTGGCTCACAAGGAAATCGATCTGGCCCGGCCCAAAGCCAACGTCAAAAACGCGGGGTTCACGCCAGCGGAGCGGGCGAATTTCGACACCTATATCGCGGCGGGGTTTCTGGATACGTTCCGTGAGTTGGAACCGGCGGGCGGGCATTATTCTTGGTGGAGCTACATGGGCTCTGCCCGGGCCAAGAATGTGGGGTGGAGGATTGATTACTTTTGCATCTCACCGTCCTTGCGACCGCGCCTGAAGGAGGCCTTCATTTGGCCGCACGTGATGGGCAGTGATCATTGCCCGGTGGGGATTGTGCTGAAATAGTGGGTTGCGAGAACCGGAGCGTAGCGCAGATCTGAGCCATAGGCGAATCAACCCGCAACGAATTTTGGGATGCGAGGGTCCGTATCCCTCCAATTTATGCTTATCGTCTTCAACAAACCCTACGGGGTTCTTTCGCAATTCACCCCGGACATTCCGGGTCAGCGGACGCTGGCGGATTTTGGATTTCCCGCGCGGGTGTATGCGTTGGGACGGCTGGATTTGGATTCGGAAGGTCTGTTGCTTTTAAGCGATGAGGCCGGTTTGAATGCCCGGCTGCTGAACCCGAAGAAAAGCCACTGGCGGCGTTATCACGCGCAAGTGGAGGGTGTGCCGGATGATGATGCGCTCAGCCGGATGGGCGATGGCATTGTGATCCAGAGTCGCGTCACGCTGCCGGCGCAGGCCTGGCGGGTGCAGGATTGGGAGGTGCCTCCGCGTGACCCACCGATTCGATTTCGTAAAAACATTCCTGCGACCTGGATTGCGATCGAGTTGCGGGAGGGACGCAACCGCCAGGTTCGCCGTATGACGGCGGCGCTGGGGCTGCCGACGCTCCGGTTGATACGGGTGCGGATCGGGGGTTTTGATCTGCCGGAGGAATTGGCGGCGGGGGCTTGGCGCGAAGTTTCCCCTTCCGAGAGGAGGCTTATTTTTTTTCCGGAGAATTGAAACGACGGTAATGATCCCTGCTTGGAAGCGCGGCCGCCGGAAGACCCCGCCAGACTACGAGCCCGCACCGACGTATTCCGCCGTGTAGGTGTCGAACTTGGAGGTCTGTCCGACTTTGGGCGTGGACTTCAGATCGTACACGCTGTTGCCCACGACTTGATTGCTCTGGGTGTCGAAAATCATGACCTGCTCCTTGCCCTTGTTGCTCTGCTCTTTCACTGTCTTCACCGCAATGTAGCGGGATTTCTTTTTCGGCTTGGCCGAGGCTGTCTGGTTCGATTTTTTCTTGGCCGCCGCTTGTTGTTCGGCGAGGTAAAGTCGGGCGCGCTGCTCGGCGATTTTGCGTTGACGTTCGCTGGCTTGGTGTTTGGAAATCACGTAAGCGGCGCCAGCCGCCAGGGCCGCCGCACCAATCGATACGGGGATGGTGATTCCAGGGTTCGCGCCGGTGACGCCGAGGGGAATTGCGGTGGCCAGCCCGGCAGCGGTGCCGAAGAACGCGGCGTTTTCGCCCGGGGAAAGATTTTCACATGCGGAGGTCAAAATGGCGACGGAAAGTAGCGCCGCGCTGGCTTTCAGCAATTTAGAATTCATCTTCCATCGGCTAGCGGGATTTCCCGTTTTGGACAAGTTCAAATCGCAAAACTCTTTCATGGACGGGGCGGAGGGAAAGTGCAATAAGCCGCAGGGTAATCCCTCATAATAATTCCCATGAAAGTTGGCGTCTTCTCCGCGATCCTCAGCAACGTTTCCCTTCCCAAAGCCCTTGAGCACATTGCCGGCCTCGGTTGCGACACGGTCGAACTCGGCACTGGCGCCTATCCCGGCAATGCCCATTGCAAGCCGGCGGACCTCCTCGCCAGCAAGCCCAAACTCGACCGCTTTCGCGACATCGTCACCGGCAGCGGGTTGGAAATCAGTTCGCTCTCCTGCCATGGCAATCCGCTGCATCCGGACAAGAAAATCGCGGCCGCGCATCACAAGGTTTTTCAGGACACGGTCAAGCTCGCCGCCACGCTGGGCGTGCCGGTGGTCACGACATTTTCCGGATGTCCGGGCGATCACCCCAGCGCCAAATATCCCAATTGGGTCACCTGCCCGTGGCCGCCGGATTTTCTTTCGGTGCTCGATTGGCAGTGGAATAAGGTGGCGATTCCGTACTGGAAAAAACAGGCTGCCTTTGCCAAGGAACGCTATGTGAAGATCGCCTTCGAGGCGCATCCCGGTTTCCTCGTTTACAATCCCGAGACGCTGCTCAAAATGCGCAAAGCCTGTGGCGCGACCATCGGGGCCAACTTCGATCCCAGTCACTTTTTCTGGCAGGGCATTGATCCCATCAAGGCGGTGCGCGCGCTGGAGGGGGCAATTCATCACGTGCATGCCAAGGATACCGGACTCTATCCGGTCAACGCCGATGTGAACGGTTACCTCGACACCAAGCATTACACCGACGAAAAAAACCGGTCGTGGATTTTCCGCACGGTCGGCTACGGCCAACCGCGCAGTTTCTGGTGTGATTTTGTCAGCACGCTGCGGATGTGCGGATACGATGGCACGCTTTCCATGGAACACGAGGATAGCCTCATGACGCCGTCCGAGGGATTGCGCAAAGGGGTTGAGTTCCTCAAGTCGGTTGTCATTCGTGAGCCCAAAGGCAAGGTCACTTGGGCCTGAGGAATCGCAAAGGCCTGATCAAAAGCCGCCGCCGCCGTAGGTAAAAACGAAAAATAGCCGAACGAAAACCATTGCACTGCGCGCGGAATTACTCTTCCCTTTCCTTAACCCCACGTGTTCGAAAAACCAAACATCAGTTTGAAAGGCGCCGCAAAATTCCTTGCGCTGCCCCCCACCAAAATCATTTTCCAATCCAACCAATATGCCCACACCGAAAAAGAAACCAGCCGCCGTAAAAGCGAAACGCAAACCCAACCCCGCCCTGATGAAGCCCGTCCAGCCCGACGAGGCTCTGGCCAAGATCGTCGGATCGAAGCCATTGCCCCGCGGTCCCTTGACCAAGGCTCTCTGGGACTACATCAAAAAGAACAAACTTCAGGATCCCAAGAAGCGGACCATGATCAATGCCGATGACAACTTGAAGGTTATCTTCAACGGGAAAAAGCAAGTCAGCATGTTCGAGATGACTAAGCTCGTCTCGCAGCACGTAAAATAAATCCATCCGCGCCTGAAAAGCGCCCGATACGGAGAGGGAAGACAAACCCGATGACCGCCTTGATTGTCGGCCGTGGTTTTCTTCCCTTTGCCGTTTTTACTCCTAAAGGTTTCCATGAAAACAATTGATCCGGCCACCCTTCTGGGGGCGCACCAAAGGCGCTACGCGACAAAACAGTTTGATCCCGCAAAAAAGATTGAGGCCGCGCTCTGGACTGTGTTGGAACAGACGCTGATTCTTTCCCCCTCTTCGTTCGGCCTGCAGCCGTGGAAATTTCTGGTCATCACCAAGCCGGAGACCAAGGAGGCGCTCGTTCCGCAGTCGTGGGGACAGCGCCAGGTGGCCGACGCATCCCATGTCGTGGTTTTTGCGGTGAAACATCCACTCAGTGCCCTGGACGTGCGCCGGCACATCGAGCGCACGGCGGAAGTCCAAGGCACGCCGGTGGAGAACCTGGCGGGATTTGAAAAAGTGGTGGTTGGTTTTTTGGAAAAGCCTCCCTATCCGTTGGAAATGAGGGAGTGGTCCACCCGGCAGGTTTATATTGCCTTGGGAAACTTTATGACCAGCGCTGCGCTGCTCGGAATTGACACCTGTCCGATGGAAGGCATCGATCCTTCGGGCTATGACAGGGTGCTTGGGTTGGAAGGGCGGGGTTATCACACGGTTGCGGCGTGTCCCGCCGGCTATCGGGCGGCAACGGACAAATATGCGGCCGTGCCCAAAGTGCGCTTCAAAGCCGGGGACGTGATCGAGCATTTCTCCTGATGCGATTTTCTCATTAGGGAAAGCCTTCTTTCGTGCGGCGGCGGCTCTGAGCGGAAACAGTGCAGTTAAAACCACGGATAGCATGAATGCACATCTTCTCCCCTGTCCGTGCCCATCCGTGCTATCCACGGTCAAATTCTTCTGAATGGACCCGGCTGAAAGTGCCGCGGGTTCTTCGGGATTGTGCGTGCGGTGAACGGAAAATCTTCTCTCCGCAGATATAGTGCGTGCTTGCGCCGGGGGTATGGGCTAGATAAGCGCGCTCCTTTATACTATGAATCCCGCCTACAAAGCTCTCGCTCCCATCGCCGTCGTTGTTCTTCTTCTTTCCGTTTTGCTCGGTGGCATGGCGGTGGTCGTGGAGGCGGGGCATGTCGGGGTCTTGCGCACTCTGGGAGCCGTTCGGCCCGAGCCGCTGAAGGAGGGATTTCACCTCAAACGACCCTTTCTCGATCAGGTCGAGCAGGTGGACATCCGGCTGACGGCCAGCCATGCCCAGGCTACGGCGGCCTCGCGGGATTTGCAAACTGTCACCACGCAGGTGACCACGCAATATTCGATGCAAGGCGAGTTGGCCCCGCTGACTTATCAACGCGTCGGCAAACTTGGCAAAGTCTCTGCTGCGCTGGTCGAACCAGCCATCCAGGAATGTGTCAAGGCGGTCACGGCGAAGTTCACGGCGGAGGAACTCGTGACCAAGCGCGAATTGGTCAAACAACAAATCCAGCAGGCCCTCGTTTCCTACATCAACAACACCCTGCGCGAAAAGGGCCTTGAGAACTCTTTGATCGTGGCCAATGTCGCCATCACCGACTTTAATTTTTCACCGGAGTTCAACAAGGCCATTGAATTAAAAGTCCAGGCCGAGCAGCAGGCGCTCCAGGCCAAGAATGAAAAGATCAAGCGCGTGACCCAGGCCGAGGCCGCCGCGTCCGAGCGCACGTTGTCCGCCGATGCCGAGGCCTATTCCACCGAAGTCCAGTCCAAGGCACGGGCCGATGCCATCAAACGCGAGGCCGATGCGCTCAAACAAAGCCCCGAGTTGATCCGCCTGCGCGCTGTGGAAAAGTGGGACGGGGTGCTCCCTCGCATCACCAGCGGCGGGGTTGTTCCCTTCCTCAACTTGGATGCTGAGGCGGAGCTGAAACCGGCTCGCTGATTGCCTTTTTTAGACCCAGCTCAAAGACGCTCACGGCCTGGGCCACGCCTTTGACCTGGTGGCCGCCGTGATCCTTCATGTGCCAGTCGCCCGAGATTTTATCGGCGACTTCGCCGCTGGTGAGGCAGCGGGTTTCGAGCGAACGGTTCAGCGTTTCCAGCCGTGAGGCGAGGTTGACGGTGGAGCCGATGACGGTGAATTCGCAGCGCGCTTCCGAGCCGATGCCGCCGACAATCATGGGGCCGGCGTGCAGACCGATGCACAGCGCGAGACCGTCGGGCTTGAGCAGGGGGGCGAGTTCGCGATCGAGTTCGGCCGCAGTCTCGGCGGCGGCTTTTTCGGCTTCCATCAGTTCCAGCGGCACGCCGAAAATGGCGAGGAACCCGTCTCCCATGTATTTGTTGATCACGCCGCCGTGCTTTTCCACGATGTCGGCCGCGATGCTCCAGCAGCGGTTGAGAAAATTGGCCACATCCTCAGGAGACTTGCCTTCCGAGTATTTGGTGAAGCCCTGCAGGTCGGCGAACATGATGACGGCGTCGCGCCGAGCCGGCTTCATCCAGTTTTCGTCCTCCAGGATTTGTTTCGCGACTTCCGGCGCCACAAGGCGACCGAAGGTGCGCTCCAGAAGTTGGATGCGACTCTGGTCTTCCTCCTGGCGACGGATCTGCCTGCGCAGGGAATGGGCGGCCATGGCACAGGCCACACCGATGGCAAAAAGCACCATCACACGCGCATAGACGGATGGCCAGCCCAGGGTGGGATTGGCCAGGAGGATTTCCGGCGAGAGTTCGGGGCGCATGAAGAGGACATAGACGAAGATTAACCCAAGCGCGGAGAGAGCTCCTGCGTACAGGCTCAACCACGCACTGAGGCGGAAGGCCGTCATGGCTATCACCAGACAATACATCATGGGCAGCGCGGTGGTGAGGGCAAAGGCCGCGCCTTTTTCCCGCGTCACCGCCAGGAGAAATGTGCTCAGGAGAATGATTTGAAGGGTCGAGTTGAGAAAACGTAGTGAGGAATGCCACCAACCTTTCCGGACCAGCAGGGCGAAAATTCCCACCAGGCCGAGATAGAGCAGGAAGACAAGGCGGAGGGTGGTGAAAGAATGAAATTGCCGTGCTCCCCCGAACAGGCCGACCACGGCGAAAATCGACACGGTGGTGGCGATGAAAATCAGACAGCTCTGGAATTCGGCTTTCGCTTCGCGCTGGATCCGTTTGGCCATGAGCGCCTGATCAAGGGCGGAGGGGACTTTAGGAGAGGTCATGGTGAAGCGGTCCCCAGAGTGAACCCTTTACGGCCTCGACGGCAAGTCGGCAGAACGGGCCGCTCGAAAAATCTGGAGGGCCGCGGGACGGCAGACCGCATTCACTGGCCAGAGATCGTTTTGGGTGGTGCCGTCGAGATGGACCGGGAGCCTTTTCGGGCTGTTGATTTGCAATCCGGCGACGCGCAGCGTGATCGATTTCGGACGATATTCCCGCCGTCCAAAAGCAATGGAGAGAAAGTGCCACCAAAGCTGCACCTTGCTGTAGCGGCTGAAGACGGTGACAGTAAAGAGTCCGTCGTCCATGCGTTGATCCGGGGCCACGGCGAAATTCATCCCGAAATACGGTCCGTTGGAAACTGTCAGCATGAGGGCGGAGAGCATAATCTCCGCGCTTTGGTTGCGGGTCAGGCGGCGAATAAGGTGACGGCTTTCGTTGGCCGAACCGGCCGAGATGGCGGCGGCAACCGGGCGGTCCAAGGTGAGCGAGAATCTCTGCGGGCGATAGCGATAGGCCTTGCGGAAAAAATCAATCCAACGGTGGAAACGCCCCGATTTGATTTCCTCGCCCAGCGGATAGAGAGCTGCATCCAGACCGGCCCCAAGACATTCAAAAAAGGGCCGCTCATTGGCAAATCCGACATCAATCGCGCGCGCGTGGCCAGCTTTGATCATTGCACACGCCTCGTCCGGATCGAGCGGCAAATCGAGGCTGCGGGCGAAATTGTTATATGTGCCGACAGGGATGACGCCAAGGGGAAGATTTTTCCCGATCAGTGCTGCGGCCACCCCTTCCACCGTGCCATCGCCGCCCGCCACCGCGATCCATTGACAGGATAACGCGGCGGCCCGATCAGCCGCATGTTCCGGCCCGCCGAGTTCGTCGAGGTCAAGCACTTCCACATCGCCCAACGCGCTGGTGAGTTTCGGCAGCAGTTCGGCATCTTCCTTGCCCGCCTTGGGATTGTGAATGAGAAGGCCTTTTGACATGATAATCGCGTACCCTCGTCGCGAAATTCGGAAAGGCGAGTCTTTGTGCGAGTTTCTGCGGAGGGAAGGCGCTGTTCAAAGCCGATCACCAAGACTACCAAACCGCGGCCAGGTGAATCCGGAAGTGCGGGAAGGGGAACGAAAGTGCCGACGCTGTTGGTCTTCCCGGCTTGCTTGGAGGAAAGGAGTGCGCCGTCACCGCCTTTGCGCAGGACAGCGGCATTTGTCATCAGACATACCGCAGCAAGCAAAGACATCCACCGACCGACGCCCCACCGCAAACTTTCGGAGGCATTCGTTGTCGGACGAGCGTTCGATAGAAAATTCGAAAAGGCCGCCGACCCGTGCGACGAAGGCGTCCTAGGAAAGCGCGTTCAAGTCGCTGATGGTGCATTTTCTGCTGGTGATGGCTGACATGGCGGGTGCATCGTGATGGCGCAGTCGGCGCGCGGTTGTCAGCGCTTTGACACGCACCGTACGAAAATGAGCAAGCTGGAATTTAATCATTACGGAAAACACATGGTGCGTCTGCTCCGTATGAACAAGAGCGGCCCCGCCCATGAAGTCTGCGAATGGGAGGCTGATGCCATCCTGGAAGGCGATCTCGCTGGATCCCGCCTCAGCGACGACAACCCCCGTGTCGTTCCCGCGGACACGGTGAAAAACACCGTTCCCGCGCTTGCTCACGCTTTGGCGGACGCCACCCGCGACGGGTTCGCCCAGGCCCGGGCTTCCCATTTCACCGAACGCCCCGCCCATTTCAGCGCCGCCGAAATCGAGGTGCGCGAGAAACTCTGGACTCGCATGGCATCTGCCGGAAAACCACATCTGCATTCGTTCGTGTGCGACGCGAACGTTCAGGCTTTCAGCTTCCTGCGGGCCGAGCGCGGCAAACCCGCTCAGCGAGCTGCCGCCATCCGGGGGTTTGTTATTAGGAAAACGACGGAGTCCGGGTTCGTCGGTTATCCGAAGTGCGACCTGACGAAACTTGGGCGTCCGGCCGGGCAAAAGAATGTCTTCCTGCCGACCGGCGATCCCCTTGGATTTATCGAGGCGGTGGTGGCGCGCTAGGGCCGATGCTGCCGGAAATTCACACCGCGATTCCGGGTCCGCGCTCGCGGGAACTCGCGGAAAAACTTGCGAAATTCGAAGCGCGAGAAGTGACCTGGTTGTCGGACGAGTTCCCGATTTTCTGGGAACGGGCCGAGGGCACGAATATCTGGGACGTGGACGGAAATCGCTTTCTCGATTTCACCTCCGCCTTTGCCGTGAGCGGGTTGGGGCATTCCTCGGCGGTGGTCCGCGAACCCTTGTTGGCACAAGCCGGAAAGCTGCTCCACGCCATGGGAGACGTGCATCCGGCCGGGGTGAAAGCCGATCTGTGCGAGGCCCTCAGCGGCGTGACTTTTGAGCGCTGGAACGCGGGCACGGGCAAAACGATCCTTTGTAACTCCGGTTCCGAGGCGGTGGAGGCCGCACTGAAAACCTCGCTTCTGCACAGCGGCAAACCGGGGGTGATCTATTTCTCCGGAGCCTACCACGGCCTCGGCTATGGTGCGCTCGAGGCGGGCGGTCTGCCGTATTTCCGCGAACCGTTCCGCTCCCAAATCGGGCGCTGGGGCGTTCAGGTGCCCTATCCGTCCTGTTACCGATGTTCCTGCGGACGCAAGGAAGGGTTCCGACTGGAAGGCGAACCATTTCCGAATTGCGCGAGCACGTGCCTGGAGGAAATCAGCACGCAAGTCCTCGCGGCGATCAGGCACCGCGAGATCGGATGCATCATAGTCGAGCCCATTCAGGGACGCGGCGGCGAGATCGTGCCACCGCGGGATTTTCTCACCATGCTGCGGCGGATTTGCGACGCGGAAAAAGTCCTGCTCGTGCTCGACGAGATTTACACCGGGTTCAACCGCACTGGAAAACTCTTCGCCTGCGAACACTTCGAGGTAATTCCCGACATCATCTGCCTCGGCAAAGCCCTCACCGGCGGCTTTCCTCTCGCGGCCTGTGTGGGACGGGCCGACATCATGGACGCCTGGCCCTCCTCGCAAGGCGAGGCCCTCCACACCAGCACCATGCTGGGCAATCCTCTCGGCTGTGCCATGGCCCTGGCTGCGATCGCCGAACATACAAAAAAGGAAACCCAGGCCCAAGCCCGCGAGGCCGGACACCGCTTGAAGAGCGCGCTGCGCGATTTGCGTTCGCCCCATATCGGCGACGTACGCGGAGCGGGCACCATGCTTGGAGTGGAGTTGGTAAAGGCCGACGATTCACCTTTCGGCCAATTGGCTGCCGCCATCATGGTGCGCGGCTTGCAGGAGGGACTCATCCTGCTCGGCGGCGGGCCGGCTGGCAACGTGCTGTCGTTTTCCCCTCCGTTTGGGATTTCTGATAAAGAGGTGGCGTATCTGGTGGCGAAGCTTCAAACCTTTCTGGAGGAACTGCCGGAGATGCTCTTGCCCTAGCTAACTGTAGCAACGACTCTGTTGCCGTGCGGGAAGAACGCCCCCAGCAGATTGGGGCGACTACAGTTTGTTCGGCTACCGCAGGATTGGGGCGTAGGTGCCGATGAGGTTGGTGTTGCCGACTTGCTTGGGGAGGAGGATCGCGCCGTCGCCGCCTTTGCGGAAGACGGCAAAGCCTTTGTTGCCGTAGGGTTTGGCGGAGGGTTCGAGGGCAGTGCCGCCGGTGGGGGTGTTGGTGACGTTTGCCGAGGTGAGGAAGACGGTGTTGCTGTCGGAGTTTGTGCTCACGGCGTAGGCGAAGATGGCGGTGTCTGAGATCGAGGGGATTTTTCCGGACTTAACAGTCTTTCCCGGGGCGGAGAACAAAGAGTTGAAATAGTTGGTGGAGATGTAGCCGCCATTCACGAGTTGTTTGGTCCAGTTGGAAAAGATTCCGCGGCGTTCCGGCGAGGAGTTGTCTCGCGCGAAGGCGCAAAGGCGCGAAGAATAGGAAAATTCAGAATACCTTCGTGTCTTCGCGGCTTCGCGTGAGCCTATTTCTCCGCCAGCCGGTAGAGCATTTCGCCGGCTTTGGGAACGTAGAGAATGCCTTCGTCTTCTCGGTTGGCGTAGTCGGCGGGGTTGATGGTGGCGGGGTCGCGGTAGCCGAGGTTGATCTCGTGGCAGATGGACTCGGGAATGCCGGTGGCGAGGGTGACTTGGACGCGGCATTTTTCCACGCCGTCCTCAAAGGTGCCGACGCCGCGGACGTGGGTGGAGTGGGCGAGAATGCCCCAGGGGTGGTGTTTGAAACGGTCCCATTGTTTCAGGAAGTAGTCGCGGCAATGGTAGCCGATCTCACGGATGAGGCGGCCGTGGACGACGCTGATCTCGTGGATATGGGGGGCGTAGATGATGAGTTCGCCGCCATCGGCGACGACGGGTTCGAGTTTGTACATGCATTTGCCGCCGACCCAGAGTTCGTCGTACATGGCGGGGGCACAGGAGAGGACAGTGTGGTAGGGGCGGTCTTTGTAGAGGATGTGGAGCTGGTTGGAGTAGTCGCTGGCGGCGTCCCAGGCTTGCTCGGGGGTGCCGGCAAAGAGGCCGGCAAAGTTTTGGCCTTCGACCACCAGGCAGAAGCAGAGTTTCTCGATGGGGAGGAGGGCGGCGGCGCGGTCAACGACTTTGCGTACGGGGGTCCATTTGTTGCCGATGATGAGCGGGTTGGTGATGACGGCTCCGAGCCAATGGAAAAAATTCAGGATGTCGGGGCCGGAGACGCCGGGGAAGAGGTATTTATTGCCGCCGGAGAAACCGACGACTTCGTGAGGAAAAACGGGGCCAATGATGATGAGGCGGTCGTAGTCGAAGAGGTGCTTGTTGATGGAGACGGGGACGTCCATGGCGAAGAGGCCGCCGGAGAGTTCGCTGATGTCGGCGGCGGGGATGTGTCCGAGGGAGTGGAGGGCATCGGGATTGTCCCATTTGTGATTGAGGAGGAGGGGGGCGGCGAATTCACCGGCGCGTTCGGCGGGGGTGAGTTCGAGGCGGGCGCAGATGGCTTCCTCGGTCATGGGCGGATGGGTGCCGAGGGCGACCATCACATCGACGGCGCGGCATTGCGGGGCGATGAGGCGATGGAGAGCTTTAAATACGGGGCCAATGGGGGCGGTGCGGGTGGAGTCTGGGACGATGAGGAGGACGCGTTTGTTCTGCCAGTCGTGCTCGGCACAGGCCGTGGAGACAGCGTTTTCGATCTCGGCGGGGGTGAGGGTCTGGCCGGGGAGGGCGATCTGGGTGACGAGGCTCATGGTTGGCTGGACCAGTTGTCCACA
The DNA here is from genome assembly GCA_041746635.1 of Terrimicrobiaceae bacterium. Classification (GTDB taxonomy): domain Bacteria; phylum Verrucomicrobiota; class Verrucomicrobiia; order Chthoniobacterales; family Terrimicrobiaceae; genus CAMASH01. Next base: position 104,583 of record JBGTGQ010000081.1, read on the forward strand.
GAGTTCACAGATTATCACAGATGAAGGAAGTTTCTGTTCACTCCAATCTGTGCAAATCGGTGTTAATCTGTGGAAGAATCAAATTGTTTGGGAGAGGAAGCCGCCGTCCACGCGGATGTCGGTGCCGGTGACGAAGCTGCTGGCTCTGTCGCTGGCGAGGAAGACGGTGGCGCCGGCGAGTTCGCGGGCTTCGCCGAAACGGCCCATAGGGGTGTGGCCGAGGATGGAGGCGGCGCGTGGGGTGGGGGTGCCGTCTTCGTGGAAGAGGAGGCGGCGGTTTTGTTCGGCGGGGAAGAAGCCGGGGGTGATGGTGTTCACGCGCACGCCGTGGGGAGCCCATTCGCGGGCGAGGAAGAGGGTGAGGTTGAGCACGGCGGCCTTGGCAGCGGAGTACGTGACGACGCGCGAGAGGGGCAGATGGGCGGAGACGCTGGCAATGTTGATGATGGTGCCGCGTCCGGCGGCGCACATGGCAGGGCCGAATTCCTGGCAGGGGAGAAGGAGTCCGCCGACGAGGTTGAGATTGAAGTTGGCGCTCCAGTCTTCGGCGGTGATTTTTTCGAAAGGGTTCTCGGGAGTGACTGTGACGCGGGGATCGTTGCCGCCGGCGGCGTTGACCAGGACGGTGGCGGGGCCGAATTTTGCGGCGACGTTTTCGCGGAGGGCGCGGAGGCTGTCGCGGGAGGAGGCATCGGTCTCGAAAAAGGCGGCAGTGCCACTTTTGGCCGTGATGGCGTCGCAACGGGCCTGGCCGCGTTCGTGGTTGCGTCCGGCGATGGCGACTTTCGCGCCGGCGGCACCGAGGGCTTCGGCCATGCCGCCGCCGAGCACGCCGGTGCCTCCTATGATCACGGCAACGGAATCGGAGAGATCGAAGAGAGAGTATGTCATGTGGGGGAAAGTACCGATGTTGGCACGGATGTCTGCAAGCGTGTTTTTTTTCTCACGCGGCGGCAGAGGGCAGGCGGGTTCGATGGAACCACGATTTAGGGCCTGTTCCCGGCAGGCCAGCAGGCAGAGTGCATTGGGGGAGTGGCGAGAAAGGCCGCGCGGAAAAGAGTGCTTTTCGCCCTGCGTCGGCACGCGTGGGAAAAAAATCGCTGGATTAGAGGCCGTCCCCGCAGTCAGGATGTGACAAATGGCCCACAGCAACGAATGCCTGCTCGAGGCAATCCTCATTGGAAGTTCCCCCTCGCTGGAAAATGCATTCCCCGCCGACTTGCGCAGGGAGCTTTCACAAAAGGTGCGAATTCTCGAACCGGCGCTGACGGCAGATGACTGGCGGGAACACCCGGATCTCCTGGCCGGGGCGACTTTCGTGCTGGGGACTTGGGGGATGCCGCGCTTGGATGAGGAATTTCTTTCCAAGACTCCCAAACTGCGTGCGGTGTTTTACGCGGCGGGCTCGGTCAAGGGATTCGTGACGCCGGAGTTGTTTGCGCGCGGCATCACGGTATCCGGTGCGAACAAGGCCAACGCCATCCCGGTGGCTGAGTATGCCGTGTCGGCCATCATTCTCAGTCTGAAGAAATTCTGGCAGAATGTCCGCCGCACCCGCCGCGAGAAAGTTTGGGATCATCATCTCCAGGGGCCGGGTGCCTATCGCTCGGTGGTGGGGTTGGTTTCCCTCGGTGCCGTCGGCCGGCTGACAGCGGAGAAACTGACGACTTATGAATTGGAGGTTCTGGCCTACGATCCCTTCGCGACGAAGGAGCAGGCGGCGGCGCTGGGCGTCCGGTTGGTTTCCTTGGAAGAAATTTTCCGCGTGTCCGATGTGGTGAGTCTGCATGCGCCCTGGCTGCCGGAGACCGAAAATTTGGTGGATGGCCGTTTGTTGCGCCTGATGAAACCCGGAGCCACGTTGCTCAATACCTCACGCGGCGCGGTGGTGAACGAAGATGATCTTTGTGCGGTGATGAAGGAACGCGCCGACTTGACCGCAATCCTTGATGTAACTCATCCCGAGCCGCCCCGCCCCGATTCGTCGCTTTTCGAATCGGAGAATGTTTTTTTGACCCCCCACATTTCAGGCAGTCAGGGTGGCGAAGTGGCCCGCATGGGGCGATGGATGGTGGAAGAGCTCGAGCGTTGTCTCCGAGGTGAACCTCTGCACCTTGCGGTAACCCAAGAGATGTTGGCGACGGCCGCGTAACATCATGAGGACGGGTCTCGTTTCCATTACGTTCCGAAAACTCTCGCCCGCCGCGCTCATTGAAAAAGCCGCGGCATGCGGCCTCACGTGTCTGGAATGGGGCGGCGATATCCATGTGCCGCCTGGTGACCTTGCTAACGCTCGCGAAGTCGGGCGTTTGACCCGCCAACGCAATCTGGTGGTTCGCGCCTATGGTTCTTATTTCGTCCTGGGGCAAAGCGAGCGAGAGGGCCTGTCCTTTGCCAGCGTACTGGAAACCGCCATCGCGCTGGGTGCGCCGGTCATTCGCGTTTGGGCGGGTAAAAAGGGTTCGGCGGACGCCGACGAAGCCCATCGGAAGACCATCGAGCACGAAGCACTGCGGCTGGCCGACATGGCCCATCGTGAAGGAGTTTCCATTGCCTATGAATTTCACGGCGGATCGTTGACCGACACGGCATCCTCGGCCCGGGCCTTGCTGGATGCGACGGCGCATCCTGCGATTTTCACCCTCTGGCAACCGCCCAATGGCCGCAGTGAAGAAGAATGTCTGGAGAGTCTGTCTCTCGTTGTTGACCGGTTGTCTCATGTGCATGCCTTCCATTGGTGGCCTGCTGCCGGCCATCGACTGCCGCTGGCGGAAGGTGCTGAGCGATGGAGGCGCTATCTATCTCTCATGTGCGAATCTGGAAAAAATCCCGATGTCTTATTGGAGTTCGTGCCAGGGGATGACCCCGAAATTCTGGGCCGGGAGGCGGAGACGTTGCGTGGTTTGCTGGAAAATCCCGACGCGTTTTCCTAAGAGCCTGTCTGAAAAAGGGGTGAGAGATAAGGTTAAAAAGTTTAGGCTAAGTGACAGAAAGACAGAGAAGATGTTACACATAGGCTTGACAAAGGGAAAAGCGGCGGTTGGCCATTCCTACCCGCAGGGCTTTTTGG
>JBGTGQ010000082.1:0-7030 GCA_041746635.1 Terrimicrobiaceae bacterium
CCAAAAAGCCCTGCGGGTAGGAATGGCCAACCGCCGCTTTTCCCTTTGTCAAGCCTATGTGTAACATCTTCTCTGTCTTTCTGTCACTTAGCCTAAACTTTTTAACCTTATCTCTCACCCCTTTTTCAGACAGGCTCTTAACCGTTTTGCCGGGATCAACCATGGTTTATCAAAGTCTGAAGAGCGTCATCGCCACGGCGCTACCGCCGATGAAAAAAGTGCGTGTTCAGGTGCAGACGGTTGTAAAACTCTAAATGGTTACTATCGTTATCTCCTGTTGAACTGTCTGGAAAAATGGGTTCTTCGCCCCATAGCGGAATATTCTCACGCGAGTATTATGAGGTCATGAAAACACCTATACCACGTATTCTACTGCTCGCGGTTCCTCTGGCGGCGTCCGCCTTTCTCACCGCCTGCGTTACCGAATATGATCAAGGGGCTCGCTACAATGCCGGGTCCCGGATCGGCTACAACACCTACGCAGCGCTACCCGCCGATTATTCGGGCGACGCTTACTACTACAACAACCGCTATTACGCCGGAGGCCGCTACGAGCCGGGAACCTATACCTACCGGGGTCGGACGTATAATAATCGCTACTTCTACGACGGTCAGTACTTTTATGGCGGAGATTATCGGCAACAGGCCGCCTCCACTTCTTATGGTGGCCCTAGGGTGAGTGCGTCAACCTCCCGCTACGTGACCTACCGGGAGTTGCCCCGGGATTATTCGGGGGATGCTTATTATTATAATAATCGCTACTACGCTGGCGGCCGGTATGAGCCCGGAACCTATTCCTACGGAGGCCGGACCTATGACAACCGCTACTTCCACAATGGCCAGTACATATACGGCGGCGACTATCGCCAGTCGGCATCGGTTGTTTCTCCTCAGCGAAGCATCCAGCGCTCCGGCACAACATACCGCACCATCACTAGGTGAGTCTGGGCCTGAGTCCTGTCCCGCCGGCACAGGAGTCCCCCCGGGTCAGCCGGGGGGACCGGTGGCGGAGGAAACCGCACTTGGGAACAGCCCTGACGAAAAGACCTGAGCGTTGTTGCGTGATCGGCTGAGGGATTTGGTAGGCATTGACCCCATTGTAAGGAAGTCCTATGACCACACGCTTTCGATCGTGGACTGAGCAAAAGTGGTCGGCTCCATCAACTATCGCACAAACAAAACTCCCGCCATGTACCACCATATCAAAAAACTGATGTACACCGTCCGCATCGGCACGCCCGATCCGGCATTTGGAAACATGCTTCTCGAGCAATTCGGCGGAGCAAACGGCGAACTTGCGGCTGCAATGCAGTACTCTATCCAAGGGCTTAACTGCGACGATGCTGCCCGCAAGGACATGCTGATGGACATCGGAACCGAGGAGCTAAGTCACCTCGAGGTCGTGGGCACTCTCGCTCGCATGCATCTGAAACCGATGAAGACTTCGCGGGAAGCTGCCGAGGCTGACCCGCTCGTCGCGATTGCAGGCGGGGGCGGTGTCACCCTTTGCAACTCGATGGGTAACCCGTGGACGGCCGACTATCTCAAGGTGACCGGGGAACTCGACGTCGATCTGCGCAGCAACATCGCCGCCGAGGCCCGCGCCAAGATCGTTTACGAGAGGCTCATCAAGTTCACTGACGATGCAGGCACGAAAGACGCCCTTCAATTTCTTATGACCCGTGAGATCACTCACATGAAAGTCTTCATGAGCGCACTCGAGAGCATGGGTAGAGACCCGCTGGATATTGGTTTGATCCCTCCCACACCCGGCATCGTCGATCAATACTTCAACGACTCGACCGGCGAGAGCGGGGAAGGCGACAAGGACTTTACCGGGCCTTGGAACAAGGGCAACGGAATGGAAATGGTCTCCGCACCCGGCCAGCCTATCGCAGAGGCCACGGCGAGCGAAGTGGAGAATGAGCTTCAGAAGGCGGTGAAGAGAACGCCATCGGCCAAGGGGAATGCGAAGAAATCGCGGTAAAAGTTCACCCGCCCACCTGATTCCACCCCGAGACGCCGCAGTCGGGAGAGTCTATCGCAAAGCCGGCAGGCTGACTATTCGTGCTTTGAGGGCTTGGTCATCCGTGGATGCGGGGAGGAACTGGCGGGAGCATCGGGCAGGAGATTTTCTCCTTCCTGCAAAGGTTGAGCCAGGCGGGCCTGTTCGTCCAGGACGGCAGCCTCGCTCTGCAATCCGCCTTCCGCCTAGGTGGAAACGACATCGGGTTCTTGTGGAGACCCATCGGCTGAAAAGGGTTTTCCCGCCCGGGCGTCGGGCGTCCCGACCGGCTTCCCTTCGAGCATGGTGACGGGGATGCCCTGCGGGAACACCACCTCACGAGCCTCGTCGGGCATCGAGATGCCGTGGTTTTGAAAGGCGCGGTTTACCAGGCGGATCACCGAAGACCTCACCTTCAACCAACTGTGGTTGCGGCCATTGATCCAAAAATAAACCCGCAGATTGACGGTCGCCTTGCCCAGGCTTTCGACCAGCACCGAAGGCTCGGGCTGGCACAGCACCGCCGGATGGTCCGTCAGGACCTGGAGCGCGATTTCCTGCGCGTCGTCAATCGTATCATCGTAACCGATGCCGACATCGAAATGGTCGCGCCGGTTGGAGCTGGCCGTGAAGTTGCGAAGGTTGCTCTTGTAAACGCTGGCATTGGGAACTTGCACGATGTTGCCATCCAGGGTCATCAGGATTGTGGTGCGCACGTTCAATTGCTGTATATATCCGGTCACACCGGAAACCTCGACCAGGTCGCCGGTCTCGAACGGCCGCTGCACGCTCAGAAAAATGCTGGCCAGGAAATTTTCCGTGATGTCCCGGAAAGAAGGCTCGGTTACGTCCATCCGATTGGCCACGGCGACGACATCCTGGGTGTTGCGCGCCAGATCGCCCGCCCACTTCTTGAGTTCATCGGACGCCACGCGACCATTGAGGAAGACGACGCCCTCCTCGACCCGGACTGCCGGCAGCGTTAAACCATTCGGTCGCATCCAGGACGCTCTGGAGTCGCTGGCGGATTTCTTCATCACGCGCGACGGGATTTACGTCCACCTTCGCGGGAGCCAATGTAACGTCTTCCTTGGCTGGAGGGGCCGGGGCTGGCGAATCAGCAGCCTGAACTGGCGGTACTTGCGCCGGGACCGTCACGATCAGCAGGCTGAAAACAGCCGCGAGCGATGACACTCGCCCAAGGAATGCAATAAAGTCACCCGCCGATTGCCTTGCCCTGTCTGGCCTGTCCGGGGGAGGGATTTGCGGCGTTTCTGAATTCATCATGCACCCTTCTCGATTACGTTCGCCACCATACTCGCCAATTCGAATTTACTTCGAACAAGATTTACCCGATCGGTTTTTCAAGAAGGGTGCAGCGTGCGAGTTGATCCAGGTCTTCGTCGCTGACCGTTGGCAGGAAATGCTTCCGGTAAAGCTCCTCATGTAAAATGCCTGCGATGGCAACCAAAGGAGCAGCGATCAGGACGCCCAGCACACCGAAGGCGGCTATGGTAAGGAGCATGGAGAAGATCACCGCAACTGGATGCAGTTTCATACCTTGAGACATGACCAAAGGGAGAATCACGTTGCCTTCGAGCGCTTGGACCGCGAAATACGCCAAAAGGACCCAGCCCGGCGTGCTCCCGCCCTCACCAATTGCCAACAAAAGCGCCGGGATAAGAGTCAAGAGCGGTCCCAAGAGTGGAATCGCCGAAAAGAGACACGCGATGAGTCCCAGCATGACCGCGTCGGTGAATCCGAAGATGGGCCACATGAGCAGAAAGAAGAGTGAGCCGATCGTCAGCATGCTGATCAGCACGGCCGCGGCCCAGCGCGGCACGAACTCGGCGATCTGCACCGCGATCGCCAGGGTTCGGGCGTGGTGACGCTCCGGCACCAGGGAAAACAAAGCCCCAAAGACGGGTTGGGGATTCATCAAGGTGAAGGTTACCCCAAAAAAGACCGTGACCAGAACAATCAGCATTTCCGTTGTGTTAATGGCCAATCCCTTCATTTGACCAAACACTCCCTCGACCATCTGGCCGAGACTGGAGCGGAGTGATCCGGCGCCCTCCTCCGGTTTGGGGGGAGTCTCGGTCGAGCGGGACGGTTCCGGTTTCGATGGCTCGGGGGTGGGCGGAGCCGGGGCCAACTCGCCCGTCCCGGGCTTTTCCCGGGCGATCTCCTCGCTGACTTCTTCCTGCAGCTTTTCTTCGGAGATCACGGCCTGCTGTTCCATTTTGATCAAGGGCTTCTGCAGTCGTTCCCAGTAGGCGGGCAATTGTTCCGAGAGCGTTTTCACGGATTCTTTTAGAGGAACGAGGGAAGCCCAGACGGCGAGGCCAGCGAGTATCACCAATGCCGCCAGCACCAGGCCGGTGGCCTGTTTTCTTCCTCCAGTCCAAGTCCGTAAGCGCGCAACTATTGGATTCACCGCCAGCGTGATCAGGATGATGAGAAGAAAGGAAAGCAGGATGGGCGACAACAACGCGTACGCTTGAATCATGGCATACAGGGCCGCAGCCAGGATCACATAAAAAGCGATGACACGGTGTTTCGTTTCCGGTCTGGACGGGGCGGGTTTCTCGGGTTCCATATTCGTCATCGTGGGCGGTGGGATTGGCTCGTTTTGGCAGTGACCAGCTTAACCTGTCCTTTGCGACGGGCGATGGGGTCATTGCCCGCTTCCCCGATTGCGGCCCTGGGCGAGAGGCTTGATGGCCGACAAGCAGGCAAGGCTTTGAAGTTTTGACGTCGCCTAGCGTCTGCCCGGGAGCTTCCTATCGCCTCAAGGAGATCTTGTTGCAGTGCCTGAGAGAGTGGGCGTGGGGGCGATTCTTGGCGCCGGGCTGGCGAGAGGACTGGGGTACGTCGACGGAGAAGGGGAAGCTTGCATGCCATTCGTCTGCGTTCCGTTTTGACTCTGTTGGTTTTGATTCTGTTGAGTCGCATAAGATTGCTGCTGGTTCTGGTTTTGCTGCGTTCCGGTCTGCTGTTGGTTTTGTGGCTGCTGCTGAGTGCTGATCTGTGGTTGCTGCAGGACGCTTTGCTGGGAATTGCTCTGTTGAGGGCGGCGTAAACCGGAGGGGATTCCCGGTGCGGCGGGAATTATTCCATCAGCGCTCGCGGCGGTGGATCCCTGACGGGACGGCGCGGGACCTCCAGCACCGGAGGTGGCGCTGGCTCCGCTGCCCGTGGTGCCTGCAGATGTTCCCGAAACTCCTGATGCGGGAGCCCCTTTTTCTTGGGCGTAGCCCAAAGTGGTGAAGCTGACAGCCGCCGTGGTAAGTAATATGCGAAATTTCACGCCAAGGTATCGCATGTGTGAAGTAACCGGCCCTCAGGTTTAGGCCCAAAAGAACCATCAGGCTGGAAGCGGAATAAGGGATTGCCCGACGAGGAGGAGGTTTCGCCCAGCGGAGGGGGAGAGCGGGTGGGGCGGAGCAACTCTTTGCCGCCGGCCGTAGGGGAACCTACTGCTGCGTCCGTATGGCCACGGCCACAAGCTCCGCGATGCGGAGGGCGCCTTGCCGGTTGGGATGGACGGTATCGGGAAAAAGGCCATCGCAGGCGAGGAGGGGGGTATTCAGATCAATGAGCTCGATGCCGGTCTGGCGGGCGGCTTCGCGGATGGCGGGAATCACCTTATCGCGAATGACGGCTTGGGTAATGCCCCAGTCGCCGGGGAAGGTGGGGGGCGGAAGGCAGGCGAGGATGCGCGGCCGGCTGGGCAGGGCCTGAAAAGACCGAATCATGGCGACGTAGTCGGTGACAAATTGGTCCTGATGTTTGCTCCAGATGTGGGTTTTGGAGTCATTGGTGCCGAGGGCGATGATGACAATGTCAGGGTTGAAACGCATGGCGCGGTCGGGATTTAAAGGGTGGCCCTTGATCAGCATGGTGCGGCCGCTTACGCCGTAATTGCGCACGGCCCATTTTTTCCCCAGCAGCGTCTGTAAACGGGCGGGGTAACTTTCCAGCTTGGGGTTGTCCGTGCCGACGCCGTAGGTGATGCTGTCGCCCACGCAAGCGACCGGGATGACTTTCTCGCCCTGGTCCAAAGCGAATCCGGCTTGGGCTGCAAGGCAGAACAGAAGAGGAATTTTCCTCAGGCAAAAAAATCGGTGCAGCAATGTCATGGTCTGCGCGGTATGTCGTGACAAACCCGCGCGAAGTCAACCGCGGCGAGGGTGGGGGAGTGGGGAAACGGCGTCAGGCCGCGCTATCAGGGGCGGTAGGGCACCCCTTGCTGCGGAGGTGGATTTTGATAATTCCGTTGGTAAGGGGCCGTGCCAGGGGGTGGATAGGGAGCAGATTGCTGTTCGTTATTGAGCAAAAGTTGAATCGGCCAGGTAATGGCATCGAAGGGGAAAACGACGGGCACAAGGGCGTAGTAAGCGGGCATGGGCGGCGGCGGGGGCACATTGGGATTATCCATCGGGCCGGGGCGGCCTTCGGCGCGGGCGATTATTTCCGAAGTGGCGCAGGAACTCAGGCTGACGGCGCAGATGAGGGGGAGAAGGAGCTTGTGCATAGTTGCAATAAAGCCGAAGACCGCAGGCTGTCGAACTGAATGTTCCCTGACTCACTAGTAGGGGGAGCTCCAACTTGTCGGCGCCCGCAGGTCGTGCAACATTTTGTCTGTAAAAGTGGTTTTGCTTGACGGTCGCACTCCGGGCCTGCCGAAGGCGTAGCGAAGCGGAGCCGCAGGAAGGCCCGGAGTACGACCGCCCCTTGGGGTGGCAGCGTCCGGCCACAGGTGGTTTGAGTGGGATTGCCACAACTTAACACTCCGCACCCATGGCCGAGCATCCCACCCTGTCCCCAAACATTCTCAACCCCATCCTCGAAGCCGGACTCCAAGGTCTGCCCGAGGCCATTTCGCTTTTGATCAATCACGCCATGCTCATCGAACGCAGCAAGCATCTCGCCGGTTGTAAGTTTCGAAATCGAAAATATAATAAAATTAGTTTTGGCGGTTTGGAGTTTTCAGATACCACCGTGCGTGATGAAAAATTCGAG
>JBGTGQ010000083.1:0-2544 GCA_041746635.1 Terrimicrobiaceae bacterium
GGCCGTTCCGAGGCGGAGCTTGCATGGGTTTTATGTGCGCGGGGATCAACCGCAGCAGCAGTATCAGAAGAGGTTGCTGCGGGCGGAGACGGTGGCGGGATTGTCGCCTTTGTTGCGGCGGGTGTTGGCTTTGGATGATGCGCGGAACGATGTTGTTTCGGCGGTGGCGAGCGGGAAGAGCGGGTTTTTGAAGTAGGCTGATTGGTGTAGAGACTAAGCTCGACTTTATCCATTCCTGACGGTGGACAAAGTGGCTTTTCATGGGCGCTCCGCCGGAAGCATGTGAATTTATTGCTGTCGCTCCAGAAACATTGACAGTATAAAATGTTTTGGGCGACGTGACGTCTCGCAACGCGAAGACTAGGCAAACATGCCGCGACTTGACTTCCCTCACTCCGGTCGCGCGAGCATTGGCGGTGGCTCCCATTACCAAGTTTTGTTAGTCGTCGATGAGGAAGCGGAGCACCACTCGTATTTACGGCCGCGCTCGTTGCGAAGGATGAATGAGGATTGGCCCGGATCGGCTTGGTCCAATTATTCCGAATAGCAAGCCGCCTGCATCAAACCATCGAATAACTCCGCCGGAATTTTCTTCATGGGGCGGTCGGAACGGGAACCAAAGAAACTCGCGCCGCGCCATAGGCGTTCTCGTACCAAGGCGATGGCGTCGGAAAAGGTGGCTCGCGGCTTGCGATACCAGGCCGCTTGCCGGACGGGCAATTGTCCGCCCAGAGCCAAGCGGTCGGCGAGCAAGGTGACGATAGAGAACAGGCCGAGCAACACAGGAGTGGTGCGGGCAATGGCCAAGTCGGACCACTGTCGCTGCGTCTCCACGCCGAGGTGGGCGCGGACTTCTTGGAAGGTCACTTCCACCTGCCAGCGCAGCAGGAACCATTCCACGATTTGACGGGGAGTCCGGCTCGGATCGGTGCATAGGATCGCGCGGGTTTCAAACTTGCCCATTGGATCGCGCACCAACACCCAGCGGATGGGCACGGGAGGCAAGCCGGCGTGATACCAGACGGCGGTGCCGGAGGTGATTTCGACCTCGCGGTTGGTCTCGCCATACCACCGGGGGAACGTCAGCCGCCGCCAGACGGTGCGGGGATTAGCGAGAACCTGCTGCAGGGAGGGGAGACGAGTGCCAACCAGTCGAGGCCGCCCCTTGGCGCCCTTCTTCCGAGGCGGGGCGGGGTTAAACAGGCGGGCGTCCAAACGCATCCGGGTCACACAAGTGACCAACCGCCCCGACAGACTCTTCAACAGATCCAGAGAAGCGAATCCCCCGTCGGCCACCAGCACCAGTTCGCGCTTGGGCAGCCAGCGTTTTGCTTGGAGCACCAGTTGACGCGCCCAGTCGGTGAGGACCTTATGGCGGAGTTTGCGCTTTTCAAAGTAACGAGAGGAAGGGGCCGGCGCGGTGAGGAAGGGGAGCGCCCAGACGCGTTCCGCCCAAGGGATCTTAACCAGCAACATCAGGCTGAGCCAGCGCAACCCGCTAGTTTTGACAAAAAAGGATTCCGAAGAGCGCACCGGGTCGCGATAGATGCCGCGGGCGGAAATCCGTGGGCCCCAACGCCGCTCGATGGTGTCGTCAACGACCAACACGAGCGGGCCGGTTGGAGCGAACGCGGCGACTAGCATGCGGAGCAGGATGAGACTGGCACGGCAGCCGCTCCAAACGGCCCGGTTCAACACGCGATGGTAGATCTGGAAGCGGCGTTCATCGCTCAAACCCATCACCCGCAGCGCGCTGGTGACGGTTCGTTTTCCGGGAGCCAGAATGGCGCCGATCAACAGGATGCAGGCACAGCGCCAAACGCCATTGGAAAACAGCGGCGCGAATGCTAGGATGATCGGAGTAAGCTCTGAGGGCAAGGTAGGCATAAAACACTCCGTGAGAAGTTTGTTTTAGCCTAACTTGCCTTTGGTCTAAAGTTCAGCCCGTTCTTGCGTAGGTTAACTTCCGCCGATGCATTTGCTCAGCGTACCCAGCGCAAGGCCCGTCCGCAATTGGATAAAGTCGAGATTAACTCTTCGCAATTTCCCCGCGGCGCCTGCTGTCCCGAGCAACGGCGGACACCCAGCCATCCGCCGTTTGCCTGCTACGATGAAGAACGTTTATGTCTGCCCTGAAAACGATCATTTTCGATATGGGGAATGTGATTATCCCATTCGATTTTCGCCGCGGATATCAGGCGCTGGCGCCCTTCGTCGACATGCCGGCGGAGGAGATCCCGCTCCGCATTCAGGAGACGAAGATAGTGCCCGAATTCGATAGCGGCCGGATGGAACCACGCCCGTTCGTTGAGGCCATGAACCAGACGCTGGGATCCCAGCTTTCTTACGCGGAGTTTTGCCGGATCTGGAGTTCCATTTTTTTTCCCGAAACGCTGATTCCAACCGAACTGATCCAGTCACTCAAGGAGCGCCACTATCGTCTGATGGTGCTCTCCAACACCAACGCGATTCACTTTGCCGTGGTATGGGAAGCCTACCCCATCCTACGCCACTTCGATCATTTTATTCTTTCCCACGAGGTGA
>JBGTGQ010000084.1:0-19271 GCA_041746635.1 Terrimicrobiaceae bacterium
AACGACCCCAAGCTCAGCGACCGCGGAGCACGGCGCGAGCTATGCGCGGGCGAAGGTGGTGAGGGGCAGGATGGAAAGGAGGTAGGACGGTGAGAAGCATAGCTCGTGACGTGCGGAGCGGTTCGCTGCAGCGCATGGTTAGGCGTTGCGGCTTTGTTCATTTGGCTTCCTCGCGGATGGTAATGTCGATCCAGTTGCTCATAATCCAGCCTTGCCAGACTTGCGCCCGTTCGATTCCGAAGCGCTCAGTCGCAAGCCGAAATAAAGGGCTGCCGTCGGTCTGGGCGCGATAAGAAATAGATAGCTTGTAGTCGCCAGGAGTGACAGCAGTGGAGAACTCTCCACCTGTGCCATCGCCAAGGATAAGCCAAAGGCCCTGCTCGGTCCGAATGACGCGGCAGCCCCGCTTGGCGGTGGTCTGCTGGCCCGGTTTGATGAGCGGGTAGTCGGTTCGTTGGGGGCTACGAGTCGCGTCGCGAGCCATGCCGGGATGCGCGACCTCGCCAGTGGCGGACAACAGAATAGGTGACCAACTCTCGTAGAAGTTGCTGAAGTGCCACTTCCGGTTAGTCCGGTTGGATACCGAAAGCAGCAACAACTGCCAACCGGAGGTATCGTCGAACGTGGTGGGACGTAAAATCAGTTTGGCTGGTGCTACCGAAACAGTCGCTTCTGCCGCAAACGCATCTCCTGCGGCGAACGCGCAGGTGAAGATGAGGAGCAGAAATGCGTGCTTCATGGATAGCGCGTAGCGACGCCTAACTGTTGTATAACCCACACCTTTTTCTGAATATCCACATAATACCAGAAAAAAGTGGACGAACTGGCGCTAATTGTTCACTTTCAACGGTATGGAAACGCCGAGTGCGGGTGAAGAGAGGACGGGGAGTGAACAGAGGGCGGAGCATCCGAGGGCTTGGGTGCGGCGGATGCTGGCGAGACGGGGAATGTCGCCGCCGGAGAAGACTCTCTATTGGTGGAGCGTGCATCTCGATCGTTTCTTGAATTTTTGCCGCAAGGCCGGGCCCGAGTCAAGCGCAGTGGCCGATAAGGCTGCAAAGGTCTTTTTGACTTCAATTCGCGGGGAGAGTGACCGGGATTTGTGTGAAGGGGTCGGCATGCGTGATTGATCAAAAGCGAGATGGCCTCGAGCAGACCTTGGAGTCCGGAACTTTTACAGACGAAATGTTGCACGACCGCTTTCCGTAAAAGCGAACGCGCTTTTCGGACCCGTCTTACCTGACCACCTTGCGGTGGATCCAGACGCTTTGCACAACGCCCATGCTGAAAAGCGTGATCATCAAAAATGACCCGCCGTAACTGATAAACGGCAGGGGCAGACCCGTGATCGGGGTGACGGAGATGGCCATCCCGATATTCATGAAAGTGTGGGTGAAAAGAAGCATGACCACACCCACCACCAGCAATCTCCCCAATTCGTCATCCGCCTCCAGGGCCACGTAGAGCATGATCAGGAAAAAGACCAGCAGGACCGCCACCAAAATCACTCCGCCGATAAAACCGTGCTGCTCGCCCATGACGGAAAAGATGAAATCGTTGTGGACGATGGTGGCGGGAAGAAAGCCCAGTTCGTTCTGCGTATTTGGTGCCTTGAATCCCTTGCCGGAAAAGCCTCCCGAGCCAATCGCGATCAAGGACTGGTTGATATTCCAGCCATCGCCTTGCGGGTCGAGATCGGGATTAAGGAACGTGGTGATGCGGGAATACTGGTATGGCTTGAGGCCGAAATTCACCACCAGAGGAATGATCGCCAGCCCGATGATCAACATGGAAATGAGCCAGCGTTTGGGAATGGCCCCCACAAACATCATCGCCAGCAAAACCGGCACCCACACGATGCACGAGCCCAGATCGGGCTGGATGAGAATCAAAATCCACGGCGCGCCCACAATGGCCCCGCAGGCCAGAATGCGCAGGATGGGGAGCGTTTTTTTTGAGGCCTCCAGATAAACCGCCAGGGTCATCACCCCCGCCACGATCGCGAGTTGGGAAGGCTGGAAATTCATCACGCCCAAGTCCAGCCAGCTTCGTGCCCCGTACCGTTTGGCACCAAAGAACATCGTGGCCACCAGGCTCAATAGACCCACCACATAAAGCGGAACCGCCCCCAACCGGATCCAGCGGTAATCAATCAACGAAAACGCAAAAAAGACCGGCAGACTGACGAAGATCCAGATCAATTGCAGGCTCCAGAAGTTTTCGTTGCGCATCCACGTCGCGCTGTAGATCGAGTAGATCCCGTAAACCAGCAGCACCATCATCACCAGGAAGAGAACCCAGTTCATGCCAAGAAATTTTCGAAGCCAGGTCTGCATCGGAATCAAGAGACGCGGGGACGCGGAGACGCGGGGACGCGGGGACAATTCCCCTTCCCCGTGTCTCGGGGTCTATTCCTTTCGCGATTCAACTTCATGGCAAATCCGCTAAGCCAGTTGCGGCACCGCCGCCAGCAGGGTTTTTGTGTATTCGTGCCGGGGGGTTTTGTAGATCTCCGCCGCCGGGGCCGCTTCGACGATTCTGCCGTGATGCATCACCAGAACGAAATCGCTGATGTGCTCCACCACCGCCAGATCGTGGGCGATGAAGAGATAGGAAATCCCAAACTCCTCCTGCAAATCTTCCAACAAATTGACAATCTGCCCCTGCACGCTCACGTCCAGGGCACTCACCGGTTCGTCGCAAACGATGAAACGCGGCTTCACGGCAAGAGCCCGGGCGATGCCGATGCGTTGCCGCTGTCCGCCGCTGAATTCATGGGGATAGCGGCTCTCCATCTCCGCTTTGAGGCCGACTTGATTGAGCAGTTCCGCCACGCGGGACCGGCGGTCGTTGCGCGTCATTTTTCTGAAATGAATCTCCAGGGCCTCGCCGACGATATCGCCGCAGGTCATGCGCGGGTTGAGCGAACCGAACGGGTCTTGGAAAATCATCTGCATCTCCCGCCGCATGGGACGGAATTCTCCCTCACTCATGGGCAGGATATTTTGCCCGTCAAAAGTCACCTCGCCCGACGTGGCGGCGATGAGTTTGAGCAGAGCCCGGCCCACCGTCGTCTTGCCGCTGCCGCTTTCCCCCACCAAACCCACAGTCTGGCCGGCCTCGACCGTAAAACTTACGCCTTCGACCGCCTTGATCTCGTCAACCTTCCGACGCATCAATCCGCCGAGGACGGGAAACCAGACCCGCAAATTTTTGACTTCAAGCAGTGGCATGAGTGAGCAGAGCGAAGGTTGTCAGAGGCATTGTGTCAAGGGCCGGTTGCCGGGAGCTTTTTGAAAAAGCGAAAAGAGGCCCGGGGGCAAACCGGCGAAACACGCCGACAACCGGACCCATGTTAGAATTTCATTTCACCCACTCCCAGCAAATCGACGAAATGCCCGGCGGTTTTCGCTGTCAGCAGGCGTTCGAGCTGATGTTTATTCCGGCAAATGCGCGCAATGGCCCCGACGATGCGAAGATATTCGGAATTGAAGGCGGCCGGGATACCCGCCACGAAGACCAGCTTGACCGGCACGGCAACGTCATCGCAAAGGAAACCCTCTTGGGAACGGCCGGCCGCCAGGACCAGGGACGCGACGGAATCCGTGCGACCATGGGCCAGACAAATGCCGCAACCGCTCTCGGCGATGGCCGGCGCATTGCGACTGAGCACGGACTCGCCCAGCGCGGTAAAGTCCCCCACCCGCACATCGCCATTGAGCTTGGCTAAAACTTCCTGCACCGCGTCCGCCTTGTTTCCGGCAGTGAGGGCAAGGTTGACATGCCCAGGGTGAAGGATTTCCGCAATGGGCGTCATACGTTGCTCCCGCTCCACTTTAGTTTTTGTCGCAGAACCTCGGGAAACGACCGCTCGGGCAAAGTGACCAGCGGCAGCGAGCGGTCGCTTTTGACAATCCGCAACACATCGCCCACCTGCATGGCCCGGGTGGATTGACCATCCACCGTCACAAAAACTTGTTTCTCCGGCACCAACAATTGCGCCTCGATCACGGACCGATCACTTACCACGGTCGAGCGATTGGTCAGCACGTGCGGACAGATCGGGGTCACCACAAACGCCCCCGAGTCCGGCATAAGCACCGGCCCGCCCGCCGAGATCGAGTATGCGGTGGAACCCGTCGGAGTGGAAATGATCAGGCCGTCCGCATTGTAGTGCGTGAGTTCCGCGCCATCGATTCGCACCTCGATCTTCACCAGCTGCGACCGTTCGCCCCGGCTGATCACCACATCGTTCAACCCATGCAGCCGGCTTTTCCGCCCGTTGGCATGGGTCAACTCGGCCAGCAGGAGATTACGCGGGCTCAGGATATAATCCTTCGACAGGATGCTTTCCACCGCGCGGGGAATTTCTGCCGCTCCGACGCAGGTCAGAAATCCCAGCGATCCGATATTGACCCCGAAAATTGGGCGAATGTCCGCTTCAAGCTTGTGCACCACGCGGAGGATGGTTCCATCGCCGCCCATCACCACCAGCAACTCCGACTCCCGCGCCAGCGCGCGCTCGTCCCTTTGCGATTTCCGTCCGACCAACGCGGCGGTGTGTTTTTCCAAGGCAAAATCAATGCGGGCTTCCTTCAACGCAGCCACCATCGCCCGCACCGCCATGGGGGCGTCCCGTTTTTCCGAATGGGCGATGAGACCGATCATGGGATATCGCGGAATGCGGAATGAGGAATGCGGAATGAAAGACGCGGCTGCGGCCAAATGGACAATCCGCAATCTGCTTTCCGTAATCCGCAATTTCTCCGTTTCATGATTTGAGATGCGCCAAAAATTCGGTGTTTCCCTCCCGGCCCTTGATGGGCGAAGGCATCAGGCCCATCCACTGCCTTCCGGCGGCCTCGACAAACGCGCGTATCCTCGTCGTCACTTCCTCGTGATACTGCGATTCGCGCACAACGCCACCCTTTCCCACTTTGTCGGGGGACAATTCAAATTGTGGTTTGATGAGGACAACCATGTCGGCGGATGGCGTGAGTAAGGCAAACGCCGCCGGCAAAATCAACGTCAACGAAATGAAACTCACATCGGCCACGCACACATCCACCGGCTCGCCAATGTCCGCCGCCGTGAGAAACCGCGCGTTTATCCCCTCCCGCACCACCACCCGCGGGTCATTGCGCAACCGCCAGTCAATCTGACCGTGCCCCACATCAATGGCGTGGACTTTTCTAGCCCCGTGCTGGAGCAGGCAATCCGTGAAGCCTCCCGTCGAAGCCCCCACATCCACGGCCACGCGGCCTTCCACCGGAATTTGAAAATGCGCCAGCGCGGCTTCCAGCTTGAGTCCGCCCCGGCCCACATATTTTTCGCCGCCGCGCACTTCCAGCGCCGCATCGCCCGCCACCGTGCGCCCCGGTTTGTCCGCCTTCTGCCCGTTCACATAGACCGATCCGGCCATGATGGCGCGTTGGGCTTTCTCCCGCGAAGGGCTCAGCCCCCGGGCCACCAGCAGTTGATCAAGGCGGGTTTTCTCCGACATGGGGTGCAATATAAAAAATTCTGTTAATCTGGGGAATCCCGTTTAGTTCCTTGCACTTCCATGCCCGAAGCCGATCTCACATCCCGCATCAAGACCATGATGGTGGAAAGCCTGATGTTGAAAATTTCGCCGGAAGCCATCGGCGACGACACCCTGCTTTTCGCCCCCGAAGGCCTCGCCCTTGATTCGATTGACGCCCTCGAACTGGCCGTGAGCATCGAGAAAAACTTTGGCGTGGCCACCCCCAGCGCCGAAGTTGCCCGCGAGGCCTTCGTCAGCGTCAGCACCATTGCGGCCTACATCACCGCGAAACAAACGCCCTGATCGCGCGCAGCCGAAACTTCTGGCGTGATTTTTTTACTTTACCCTTTTCACCCCTTCTTCAAAACGAAATTCCTATGAGCGAATTCCACTCCGCCCTCGATACCTCCGTTCCCGGCCTCAAGGCCCTCATTCAGAATCAGCTCAAATTCAGCCAGTCGCGCGACTCCTCGACCGCGACCAAGCGCGATTGGTGGCTGGCCACTTCGAAAGCGGTCCAGACTGTCATTGTCGAGCGCATGCTCGCCACCCAGGCCGTTTATCACAACGAGAACGTCAAGCGCGTCTATTACCTCTCCCTCGAATTCCTCATGGGCCGCCTGTTCTCGAACAGTCTCTATAGCGCCGGCGTTTTCGATGACATGGTCCATGCCCTCGAAGAACTTGGCCTCGACTACGAGGAACTCCGCAAGGAAGAATACGATATGGGCCTTGGCAACGGTGGCCTCGGACGTCTCGCCGCCTGTTTCCTCGATTCTCTCGCCACCCTCGACCTGCCCGCCGTCGGCTACGGCATTCATTACCAATACGGCCTCTTCAAACAGGAATTTCGCAATGGCTATCAGGTCGAACTCCCCGACGCCTGGATGCAATACGGCACCCCGTGGGAAATCGTCCGCTACGAACACTCCACCGAAATTCAAGTCTATGGCCACGTCGAAAACATCTTCGATGACCGTGGCAACTATGTCCCCCGTTGGACCGGCTGGAAAAAACTTCTCGGCATCCCCTACGACATTCCGGTTCCCGGTTACGGCACGAACACGGTCAACTATCTTCGACTCTGGGAATCCCGCGCCACCGAGGACTTCGACTTGGAGGCCTTCAACCGCGGCGGCTACGACGAAGCCGTCAGTGCCAAGAACAGAAGCGAAACCATCTCAAAAGTTCTTTACCCGAACGACAAAACCGAGAGCGGCAAGGAACTGCGTCTGCTGCAGCAATATTTTTTTGTCGCCTGCTCGCTCAAGGACATAATTCGCCGTTTTCGCAAGACCAACGAAGGTTGGGCCGATTTTTCCGAGAAGGTCGCCATTCAACTCAACGACACCCATCCCGCCATCGCGGTGGTGGAACTTCAACGCATCCTGCACGACGAATACGCCATGTCGTGGGACGAAGCCTGGGCCATCGTCACCAAGGTCTTCGCCTACACCAACCACACCCTTCTGCCCGAGGCCTTGGAAAAATGGAGCGTCGGACTTTTAAAAAAAGTCATCCCCCGCCACCTCCAGATCATCTTCGAGATCAACAAACACTTCATGGACGAGGTCGAAGCCAAGTGGCCCGGTGATGTGCATAAAAAACAGATTCTCTCCCTCATCGAAGAAGGCCCGACCCAGATGGTCCGCATGGCTCACCTCTCCGTCGTGGGCGGACACTCCGTCAATGGGGTCGCCGCCCTCCACACCCAACTCCTCAAGAGCGACCTCTTCCCCGAATTCGACGAACTCTATCCTGGCAAATTCAACAACAAGACCAATGGCATCACCCCGCGCCGTTGGCTCCTTGCCTGCAACCCCCGCCTCTCCGACCTCATCACCGGAAAAATCGGCCATGGCTGGGAGCGCGACCTCGACAAGCTCCGCGCCTTGGAGCAGTTCGCCGAAGATCCGCAATTCCAGCAGGATTTCATGGCGGTCAAGCTGGCCAACAAAGTCGATCTCGCCCGCATCATCAAGGACACCTGCGACATTGTGGTCAATCCCGCCGCGCTCTTCGATGTTCAGATCAAGCGTCTGCACGAATACAAGCGCCAGCACCTGAATCTGCTCCACATCCTCGCCCTCTACCGCCGTCTGCTGCAGAATCCCGCCCTGAATATCACCCCGCGCGTTTTTGTTTTCGCCGCCAAGGCCGCCCCCGGCTACGACATCGCAAAGTGCATCATCAAAGCCATCAATGCCGTCGGGAAAATGATCAACGCCGACAAACGCATCGAGAATAAATTAAAGGTCGTCTTTCTGCCGAATTACCGCGTCTCCCTCGCCCAGCGCATCGTCCCCGCCGCCGATTTGTCCGAGCAAATCTCCACGGCCGGCAAGGAAGCCTCCGGCACCGGCAACATGAAACTCGCGCTCAACGGCGCGCTCACCATTGGCACCCTCGACGGCGCCAATGTGGAAATCCTCGAAGAAGTCGGCGCCGAAAACATCTTCATCTTCGGGATGACCGTGGACGAAGTCGCCGCCCTCTGGAAACGCGGCTACAACCCCGCCGATTTTCTCAACAAGGACGAGGAACTCAAAGCCGTCGTCGATTGGGTAGGGTCCAACTACTTCACCGCCGACGAACCCCCCGGCGTGCTGAATATGCTGCGCGACAACCTCACCTACAGCGACCCCTTCCTCTGCCTCCCGGACTTCGCCAGTTACAGCGAAGCCCAGAAAAAGGTGGACCTCGCGTTCCGCGACCATGCGAAGTGGGCCAAGATGGCCATCTTAAATACCGCCCGCATGGGCAAATTTTCCAGCGACCGCACCATCGCCGAATACGCCCGGGACATCTGGCACATCGACCCCGTCCGGGTTTAGCCTTGCTGGCTTGCTCGGCGGAAGTGAAAGGTGGAAAGAAATGCCGCGGTCTGCCATATTCTTCCGGTGTTCATCTCCACCACGTTTGACATCGAAGGCTATCGCATCACGGAATACAAAGGACTCGTTCGCGGCATTACCGTGCGGTCGCCCACCATCTCCCAAGGTATCCTGGGCGGACTGAAAAGCATCATCGGCGGAAAAATCGGGGCCTACACCGAGATGTGCGAACAGGCCCGCCAGCATGCCTACGAGGCCATGGTCGCGCATGCCGGCGAACTCGGCGCGAACGCCGTGGTTGGCGTGCGTTACGATGCCTCGGATGTCGGCAGCCAGCAGTCCGCCACCGAGGTTTTGTGCTACGGAACCGCCGTCCTGATTCAGCCGAAGTAAGAACCCACCCGGGCCAACCCCCAGCGCATCACGCGCTCGGCATCGTCGAATATATAGCGGGTCCGGCTGCCGAACTGGACCAGAATCACTTCCCGCCCGCCCGAGGATGCACTGGAAATCAAACACCGGCCGGCCGCGAAGGTGTAGCCGGTTTTCATGCCGTTGAAGATGGGCGAACGGCCCAGGAGTTTGTTCGTGCTCTCCAGCGATTTCACCCGCCCGTCGGCAAAAACAAAGGTGGTGTGGCGCAGACTCATCATGCGGCGGAGTTCGGGTTCGCGATAGGCCCGAAACGCGATCCTGGCCATGTCGCGCGCGGTTGAATGCTGTAAACCCGGAAGTCCGTGGGGATTGACAAAATACGAATCCCGCGCACCGAGCTCCCAAGCCTTGCGGTTCATGGCGCCCGCAAAAGCCGCGCTACTTCCCGAATGGTCGCGGCCCAGCGCCGCCGCGGCGTCGTTCTCGCTTTTCACCATCATGGCCGTGAGCAAGGCCCGGCGCGAGTAGGCTTGTCCGGCCCGCACGCCCAGCTTGGCAGGTTCCACCCGGCAATCTTCCGGCGCGATCACGAAGCGGCCATCCAAATTGCCCCGATCGAGCAAAACCAGGGCGGTGACGAGTTTCTGTGTGCTGGCCACCTGGGTGCGAACATCGGCAAATTTCTGGAAGAGCACCCGGCCCGTGCGGGCATCAATCAGAATCGCATTGCGCGCATGAATCGGCGGCGCGTCAGCGGGCCAGACCGCCTCACCGGGCGAAGCGGCGATGAGCGGAGGCACACGCTCCGCCCGGGGGGCCGGAATTTCCTCCGTCGCACAACCGGCCAAAAAGACAGCCATCAACCCCCAAAACGTTAGTCCCTTCATGCCTGCGCAAAATTCCTGCTCTCCCGCCATCAAGCAAGCCTGAAAAAGCCCGGAAGCAAAACCCCGCTTGATCCACCGTCATCTGCTGATAGAAGCACCCCATGTTTCCGACGGCCCTGCGCAGCAAACTCCTGCTTCTTTCCGCCCTGTTCTTCATGCCCTGCGTGGCACACGCCAACGTCGGCGTAACCCAAACCAGCGGCTTCGCCTACGGCCTGGACCATCCCTTCGGCGGACTCGATCACCTTTGCGCCATGATTGCGATTGGACTTTGGGCCGCTCAAATGGGTGGCCGTGCCTTGTGGGCCGCGCCCCTGACCTTCATCAGCGTGATGGCTTTGGGCGGTATCGTTGGCATGACGCACCTGCCTCTTCCCTACCTCGAAACGGGCATCCTGCTATCGGTCGTTCTGCTCGGCGTGCTCCTGGCCTCGGCCGTGCGGCTGCCCCTCGCCGCCAGCATCGTCATCGCCGCCCTCGTTGCCATTTTCCACGGACACTCCCATGGCACCGAGATGCCCGCAAATTCGTCCGGCTTGGCTTACGCCGCGGGCTTCCTTCTCTCCACCGCGCTTTTGCACCTCTGCGGCATCGGCCTGGGCATCACCATCCAGAGGCTTTCCCAGCCGCATATCATCCGTTTCGCCGGCCTCGCCATCTTCCTCTTCGGAGCCTGGATGTGGGTGGGTTGAGGACTAGCGCTGCCCCTTTAGAAAGGTCAGCAGATCCTCGGGCCGATCGAAAAGAAAATCGGGCTTCATCTCATCCATCGAGCGGCGGCTGTTATAGCCCCAGGTGACGGCCGCCATGGGGATGCCGGCCTTTTGCGCGGCCTCGATATCGCGGGTTTCGTCCCCGATGAACAAAATTTCCGCCGCCGGGATCTTACGGGATTTCATCACCTGACGGAGTTCGCGCGCCTTGCCCAACAACTTCGAGGAACTGCGGATGAAAGCGAAAAGCTCAAGGTCGTGTTTTTGCAGAAACAGGCGGACATTGGGTTCGCTGTTGGAAGTGACGATGCCGAGTTCAAAGCCGGCCGCGTGCAGTTCGCGCAGGAGTGCCGGCATGCCGGGCAGCGGCTCCACGCCGGGCATGCGGAGGTGAATTTCCTCGCTACCCCGCCGGGCGATGCGGCTCATTTTCGACATGGGGATCTTGAGAAACTTCATCACCTGCCGCGTGCGCATGTCGCGGGCTTTTTCCAATTCCGACGGGTCGAGCGGGCGGAATCCAAATTCACCCGCCAGCTTGTTCAGAATGGCAAATGCAGCATCGAAGGTGTCCGCAATGGTGCCGTCGAAATCAAACAAGAGCAGACGCGGGCGGACCGGACCAGTGGCGGGCTGGCGGCGGCGCAAAACGTAACGGACAAGCCGCTTCACGCCGGAGTAAGTTCCTCCGGCAATTCCATCGTGCCCTTGAATTTCGACTCCTCGCGCTCCTGACCGAAGTTCGCGGCGACAAGGGTGGCGATCCGTTCGTTTTCCGCAGCCGAAAGCGGAGGTTTTTCCGTGGCCTCGGCAAATTCGCGCAACTGTTCCGCATCGTAGATATTTGGCAACACGGAGGCCACGCGGTCATCGGCCAGAAGCCAGAGGATGGCGGCCTGGCCCAGAGTGCGCGCTCCGTGGCTTTCCAGGAAGCGGAGTTGCTCGATTTTTTTCACGCCGTTGAGAAGCCAGGAGCGAGGGCGGTGATTGCGGTGGTCGTTGGGCGGGAAGACGGTATCGGCGGTGTATTTACCCTCGAGCATGCCGGACGAATGAGGCACGCGGATGAGGAACATGGTGTCCGCCTGGGCTTCACGCGCCGCGTCCTGAATGGTCTTGCCGGGATGTGGTTCGAGCAGATTGTAAATGTGTTGGAGCACGCCGGGATTACGGCGGCGGACGGCCAGAACTCCCTCGGCCATCCAGCCAATCGCGGGCCCGAGTGCCACGCCGTAGCGTTTCACTTTGCCCTCCGCCCGGAGTTCTTCCATTGTCTCCCACACCGCATCGTCCTCGACCTGCTCCATGCGGATGTTGTGCAGCTGAAGAATGTCGATGCGGTCGGTCTTAAGACGGGCCAGCGCGGCATCAGTCGCGCGGCGCAGGGCGGCGGGGCTGAAATCCTGCGGGATCTCCCTCTGGCCGCGGCGGGCATCGCCGTGGTTGACAAAATCGTAACCGATCTTCGTGGCAATGACGATTTGGTCGCGCTGACCGGGAAAGGCCTTGGCCAGGAGTTCCTCGCTGCGACCATTGCCATACGTGTCGGCGGCGTCGAAGAGCGTCACCCCAAAATCAAGAGCCTGGCGCATCAAAACCACGGCTTCGTCGTCCGTGAATTTGCCCCACCATCCGGTGGAAACCGTCCAAAGGCCAAACCCGACTTCGCTCACCCGCAAGTCCGTCCCGCGCAAATTGCGATACTTCATAAGTTCCAGACGATGCCACCCGGAGAGGCACTTTGCCAAGGATTTCGCCATGACGATTTTGCCAATGGACTTTCGGCGCGGGACTTTGGACAGTTTTGATCGATGCTCTCCTTTTCCACCAGTTGGAACACCCACGGAAAAAAATCCGGCGAGGAGATCGTGCGGGAAATCCTCGCCCTTGGATTCGACACGATCGAACTCGGCCACGGTCTGAAATCGCCGGTCGTGCAGGAAATCCTCGCGATCAAGGCGAAGCTAAACTTCCACGTCTCCAGCTTGCACAACTTTTGCCCGCTACCACCGGAGGTCATGGTGGATAATCCCGATTGCTACGAGTTCACGTCCCACCGTCCGGCCGATCGCGAACGGGCCATGCGCCTCACCCTGCAAACCATCGACATGGCCGAACGATTCCAAGCCCCGAACGTCGTCATCCACACCGGCCGCATCCGGTCCCTCGCCCTCACGGCTCCTTTGTGCAAGCTGGTGGAGGCCGGAAAGTTCCTCAGCAAGGACTTCGCCCGGGCCAAGATCGAGGCGGTGAAAAAACGCGAGGCGGTGGGCGAGCGATTTATTCAGCGCGCGCTGGAGTGCCTGATCGAAGCCGCCGACTACGCCTCGAAAAAAGGCATCCGTCTCGGCATCGAAAATCGCGAGCACTACGAAGCCATGCCTTCCGAGCGCGAGTTCGAGAATTTCCTGCAGCGGCTCGACGCGGCCAACACCGGCTACTGGCACGATTTTGGCCATGCCCAGATCAAACACAACCTCGCTTTGCTGAACCACGCCGAATGGCTCGACCGGATCGGCCACCGCACTATCGGCAGCCATGTCCATGATGTAAAATGGCCCTTCCAGGACCACCGCGCCCCGTGGACCGGGGAAATAAACTACGAGGACCTGGTGCCCAAGCTTCCCAAGGGCTGTCTTTTCGTATTTGAAATCCACCCTCGCACGCCACGCGAGGAGATCATAGCCTCCGCCGCGCGTTGGAAAAAACTCTTCGGCCCATGAAAAAGATCCTCCTCACCCTGCTCCAAGCTGCCATCACGATTTTCCTCCTCTGGTATATTTTTCGGAAGCCGCAAACCCGGGCGGACATGGCCCTGGCCCTGCAAACCGCCGATTACCTCTGGCTGCTCCCCGGCATTTTTTCCGTGGGCTGCGCCTGCTTGTTGCAGACCGAACGGTGGCGCCTGCTCTTAAAGGTGCAGGGCATATCGCTGGGCTGGTTCCGCACCCTGCGCATTTATCTCATCGGGCTGTTCTTCAATCTTTTTCTGCTCGGTGCCACCGGCGGCGATGTGGTGAAAATTTTCTTCGCCATGCGGGAAACCGCCACAAAAAAAAGCGCGGCCTTCCTCAGCGTGCTGGTGGATCGCATGATGGGCTTGGTGGCGCTCGTGGCCATCACCGCCGTCCTGTGTTTTCTGCGATTCGATCAGCTAATGACCAAGCCGGTGTTGATGGCCTCTCTCGCTTCCATTATGGCGGTCATGATGGGGGTTGTCCTCGCGGGCTTCGTGGTTGACCGGTTTCATCTGGCCCACCGCATTCCTGCCTGGCTCCCCCTCCACGCCCGTATTATCGAGTTCGCCTCGGCTTTTTCCATTTATGCCCGCGACGGACGCACGATGGCATTCACATTTGCCCTCAGTGTTCCCGCACATTTGCTGAATTTTCTCGCTTTTTACTTTGCCGCCCGCGCCTTCGGTGCCTTCAGCCAGCCGTCCGGCGTGCTGGATATTTTCTCCGTTTTGCCGATCATCAATACCATCACGGCGTTGCCAATCAGTCTTTCCGGAGTCGGACTGCGCGAGCAGCTTTTCTACGACCTTTGCCACAGCCTCTTCGGAACTTCAGAGAGCGTTGCCGTCATGATTTCGATCACGGGGTTCATGATAACGGTCTTCTGGGGTATCGTGGGAGGATGCGTGTATCTCTTCTACCGCCCGAGCGGCGGCCTGCATCTCCAGGACGTAGAAAAAGAGGTCGAGGCGGTCGAGGACGCCATCGAAAAGGAAGCGTGAAACGGCCCCGCGTGATCGCCAACTTCGCTCTCACCGCGGATGGCAAGGTCTCCACGCGCAATTTCACCCCCACCGGCTTTACCAGTCCGACCGACAAACGGCGGCTGCAGGAAATTCGCGCCCTCGGCGATGCCCTGCTCGCCGGTGGCCGTACCGTAGCCGCCGACACCATGAGCATGGGCCTCTCCGCCGCGGACCTGCGCGCGCAACGTGTGGCGCGAGGTCGGGCGGCCGAGCCCCTCCGCGTCATCGCCAGCAATGGCGGCGCGATCGACCCCGGGGCAAAAGTCTTCCAGAAAAGATCGCGGCCCCCCGTGGTTTTTTCCACCCACCGCATGCCGTCTCCGAAACGCGCCACCCTGTCCCCGCTCTGCGACCTCTGGCTTTTCGAGGAAGAGTCCGTCCCACTCCCAGCCATGTTCGACATTCTGTACACGGACTACGCCGTGCGGACCCTCGTCTGCGAGGGCGGCCCCACTTTATTTCGCGCCTTGCTCGAAATCAACGCCATCGACGAACTCCGTCTCACTTGGGCTCCGCTCGTCTTCGGCGGCGCCGGGGCACCGACGCTCACGGGAACACCCGGCCATTTCCTCGCGGCCACTTGCCGTGCCCGCTTGAAAAAAATGGAAATAGTGGGCGGGGAATGTTTTCTGACCTATTCGTTCTGAGGGCTGATCAGAATCTCTTCCACCGATTGTACCGCCTCTGCCAGCAAGGCCTTCACCGCTTCGATCCCCTCCCCCGTCTCCGCGCAAATTGGCAGCACCCTTGCCTTGCGGAATTTTGTTTTGAAACGCTTCAAGTTTGCTTTCGTTTCCGGCAGATCCATCTTGTTCGCCACCACCGCCCAAGGTCGCGCGGCCAGGGTGGGATCATAAAGTTTCAATTCTTTCCGCAACGTCTGAAAATCCTCCACCGGATCACGCCCCTCGCTGCCGGCCATATCGAGCACAAACAGGAGCAACTTGCAGCGCACGACGTGCCGCAAAAATTCGTGCCCGAGGCCCTTGTTCTCGCTCGCGCCCTCAATCAGTCCCGGAATATCCGCCACCGTCGCGCGGAGATAGCCCCCGAGTTCCACCACTCCCACCACCGGATTGAGCGTGGTGAAAGGATACGGTGCCACCTTCGGATGGGCGGCCGAGATTTTGCTCAGCAACGTGCTCTTGCCCGCGTTCGGATAACCGACCAACCCGGCGTCGGCGATGGTGCGCAGTTCCATGGCAAACCAACCTTCCTGCCCCGGCTCGCCGTCCGTCGTCCTCCGCGGCACGCGATTGGTCGAGCTCTTGAAATGCGTGTTGCCCTTGCCGCCCCTGCCGCCCTTGCAAAGGACGAATTCCTGATCCGGTTGCCACAGATCGGCCAGTGGTTCCAAGGTGCGCAGATCGAGGTGATTTTTTTTCACCGGCTCCTCCTCGGCATCGGGATCGGGCACGCGCAGATGAAATTCATCCGGCAACTGATAAATGAGCGTACCCACCGGCACCTTCACCACGGTCGATTCGCCGTTGCGTCCGTGTTTGTCCTTGCCCTGCCCGTGCCCGCCGCGCAAAGCCCGCAGGTAGGGCTCGTAGTAGAGCGAAACCAGATTATCCACCTGCACATCGGCCTTCAAAATAATGCTGCCGCCGTCGCCGCCGTCCCCGCCATTCGGCCCTCCCCGCGGAACAAATTTCTCCCGGCGGAAACTGCAGCAGCCATTGCCGCCATCCCCGGCCTTGGCCTTGATACGGACCTGATCAACGAATTTCATAAGACAGTGATGCGCGATGATGGGTCCGCCGCCAATGACTAATGACCGCGGACCAATGACTCATAGAGCTCCACCGTTTGCCGCGCGATGGCCGGCCAGCCGAAAAGCTCCTCCACCCGGCGGCGTCCCGCCTGGCCGAATTTCCGCCGTTTTACCGGGTCGGCCATCAGTTCGTTGATCCGCATGGCCAGGTCGCGGGAAAACCGCTCCGGGTCCAGCGGCTCGAACGGACTCTCCGCCATCTGATTCACCGCAACCAAATATCCCGTCTCACCATGCACCACCACTTCCTTGATCCCGCCCACGCAGCTCGCCACCACCGCCGTCCCGCAGGCCATGGCTTCGAGATTGATGATGCCGAACGGCTCGTAAATCGACGGACAGACAAACGCCGCCGCGTTGCTATACAACTTGATCTTCGTCTTGTTATCCACCATCTCCTCGATCCAGATCACCCCCGCGCGTTTACGCTGCGCCGCCGCGACCGCTGTTTTCATTTCCGCCCCGATCTCCTGGGTGTCCGGCGCACCCGCGCACAACACCACCTGAAAATCCGGATCGAGATGCTTGATCGCATTCACCAGATGAATAATCCCCTTCTGTCGCGTGATCCTTCCGACGAAAAGCACATAGGGCTGCACCGGATTGACGCCGAACCGCTTCAGCGCGTTCCTCGTCTCCACCGCCCGGTATTCGTCCAGATCGATTCCGTTGTAGATCACGTGCAGACGTTCCGGCGTGACGCGGTAAAGTCGCTCCACATCCTTCTTCGTCTCCTGCGAAACGGCAATCACCGCATCCGCCATCTCGATCGCCGTGCGCTCCAGCCAGCAAGTAAAATCATAC
The DNA here is from genome assembly GCA_041746635.1 of Terrimicrobiaceae bacterium. GTDB lineage: Bacteria > Verrucomicrobiota > Verrucomicrobiia > Chthoniobacterales > Terrimicrobiaceae > CAMASH01. The sequence goes on from JBGTGQ010000084.1 coordinate 16,678, forward strand.
CCCCCGCCCAGTTGCTCGCGTTTCCACGGACGCAACGGCTCCAGCGAATGCACCGTCACCACCAGCGGAATCCCATAGTTGAGCTTGGCCAGAATGCCACCCCACATCGCATACCATGTGTGGCAATGCACCACGTCCGCCGCGATCTTCGCCGTGTTAAAATCCTGCCCGCGCTGCAACGCGCCGAAGACCGACCGCAGCGGTTTCGGGCAGGTGAATCCATCCGCATCCAACCCGAAACCCCTCACCGAAAGATTTTTTCCCAGAACGTTTTGATCCCCGAAACACCGCACCTCCACCGGCATCAGTTTGGCCAATTCACGGCTCAGATATTGCACATGCACACCCGCTCCGCCGTAGATGTGCGGGGGATATTCGTTAGTCAAGAGGAGAGCTTTCACGCCCGCAGCCTAGCAGCCTGTCAGACTGAAAAACGAGAGGCAAAAGCCGCCTGCTCGTGATTATTTTGTTTTTGCGATCTCTTGTTTTTTCAGACCGTCAGACTTGGAAAAGTCCGACAGGCTGCTAGCAAAAGGGTTCCCGTGTCCATTTACGCCAGAGCCTTCCGCTATTTCCGGCCCTATTTCTGGCCCACGCTGGGAGGCGTGCTACTCACTCTGCTGGGCATCGCCCTAAATTCGCTGCGTCCGTGGCCACTGAGTTACATTATTGACGGACTTCTCGACCCCACGAAAAACACCGGCCCCGCGCGTGCCGCCCTCACCCGGTGGTTCGGCGATATCCCGCCCGACATGGTCGCGCTGTGGCTGTGCGTGGTGCTTGTCGTCATCAGCCTGCTCTGGGGCGTGGTCAATCTCGCCGCCAACTACCTTTTCATCCGCGTCGGCCTCCAGTCTCTCATGCGGCTGCGCACGGACCTCTACTCCTGCCTGCAGGCCCTCCCGCTTAAATTCCACGACGCCCGCCGCAGCGCCGACTCCAGCTTCCGCGTTGCCTACGATTCGCAAAGCATCCAAACCATCTACAATAAGGGGTTCGTCGCCACGTTCAGTTCCGTAATCACGTTGGTGGGGATTTTTGGCATCATGTTCTGGATGAACAAGCCGCTCGCCCTCACCTCGCTCGCGGTTCTGCCCTTTGCCTTCCTCACCATCCGCCACTACGCCGATCGGGTAAGAAAACAATCCACCACCATTCAAGAACGGGAAAGCGACCTACTTACCCTCACCCAGGAGGGCATCAGCCAGATCCGCATGGTCCATGCCTTCGGACGGGAAAACTTCGAAATACGCCAGTTCCGCAAGCACGCGACACGCAGCCTCGAAGCGGCGCTGCGCTTCAACATCACCTCCATTTTCAGTACCCTCGTCGTCAGCACCATCATGGCCGCCGGCACCGCCCTCATGTACTACGTCGGCGCACAGCAAGTCCTCAGCGGCCAGCTCACCCTCGGCCAGCTCACGGTCTTCATCGCCTACCTTCCCATGCTCTACACTCCGTTGGAGCAACTCAGCTACACCGCCTGGGCACTCGAGGGTGCCGCCGCTGCATCCGCCCGCTGCTTTGAGGTGATCGACCGCGAGAACGACGTGCCTGAAGTTCCGGGCGCGCAGACCCTTCCGGCCGCGAAGGGTGCCATCGCATTCCAAAACGTCAGCTTCGGCTACACCGACGACCGCCTCATTCTCCGCGCCATCAACGTCGCCATCTCCCCCGGCGAGAGCGTTGCCTTCGTCGGCGGTACGGGCGCAGGCAAAAGCACCCTCCTCAGCCTTGTCCCCCGCTTTTACGATCCCACCGCCGGCACGGTTTCGCTCGACGGTCACGATCTTCGCGGCATCACCAAAAAATCCCTCCGCGCCCAGGTCGGCATGGTCCTGCAGGACACCGTGCTTTTCTCCACCACCATCAAGGAAAACATCGCCTACGGCCTCCCCCGCGCCACCGATGCCCAAATCCTCGAAGCCGCCCAACGCGCCCAGGCCCACGATTTCATCATGGCCATGCCCCAAGGCTACGACAGCCCGGTGGGCGAACGCGGCGGCCATCTCAGCGTCGGCCAGCGCCAGCGCATCGGTATCGCCCGCGCTTTTCTCAAAAACGCCCCCATCCTCCTCCTCGACGAACCCACCAGCGCCCTCGATCCCGGCACCGAACACGCCATCATGGATACCATCGGCGAACTCATGCGCGGCCGCACCACGCTCATTATCACCCACCGCCTCGCCACCATCCACACCCTCGGCCGGATCGTCGTGCTGGAACACGGCACCATCGCTGAACAAGGCACCGGCCCCGAACTCCTTGCCCGGGGCGGCGTTTACGCCGCGCTCTACCGCGCCGGCCAATACGAACAAGGGTAGTCCCGGTTCCTCCGGCGACTCTTCACCGAAGAGACGCAGTGGTCCGGCATCGTCCATAATCACGGAAGCGTCCCGGGGACTCCCTCTCAATCTGGCGGAAGCGTTTCATCCTCGACACCGGCGTCATCGCAGGGCAAACGCATTAAAATCAGAGGGTAAAATATTGTTACGAATAAATTGTACAAATTGAGATGAGTCTGGAAGAAGCTCGGGATGGAAGAAGAATCCCGAGTCGAAAATCTGAGTTATCACCTGAGCATTATTCCGGAT
>JBGTGQ010000085.1:0-5997 GCA_041746635.1 Terrimicrobiaceae bacterium
CCGCCAAGAAAACCAAGGGACGTAAACGCTTTCTCTGCGTGGATACCCTGGGCCTCATTCTTGATGTGGTCTTGGTGCCGGCCAACACCACGGAACGCGAAGGAGCCAAAGTCCTGCTTGAACCCGTGCTGGAGCGACACTTCTGGCTGCGCAAAATCTGGGCCGATAACTCGTCTTATGCTCCGCAGAATTAGTTGATTTCTTCTTCATTTTCAGACAGGCTCTTAGAAACAACTCGTTGGCATTGGCTAGCGCAACCCTCTGGACCTCTGGATCAATACCAGCGAGGTCCGCTTGGAGCGAAGTGTTGATGATCATCGCGAGAATGACCGCTAGCCTCAACGATCTTTGTTTCATCGCATTTTTGGTGAACATGGAATAGACGAAGGCAGGTTACGCCTCTTTCCGCCCGCAACAGATGGGGAAGCGCTGATGAGGGGCATGATGGCAACACTTCCAGACTAAAACGAAAGCCACAAGCTTGGACCGTATCAATGGCTTTGCCTGGGTGTGATTATAAGTGGGGAGCCCAAGGACATCCCCTGCTCACGCCGGCGGCTACGTTGCCGCGCTCGTGAGAGCGTGGGAAGAAAAGACTCACCCTGTAATCGTACCCGCTTTGCCTCACGTGGTCCGGCAAGCGCGAGCAAACCGATAACCGTCGCCAGTTAAGCGTCGGACTGCGCTGGCCGAGTCGCCAGATGCCGGGGGGGGGAAGAACACGTGACTCCGGGCGGTGAACGTGGTTGAAGTTTGTCCTTGAAGTCCTCCATCGCCACCTTTCATCACGGGGAGTTCGCGGATTTGGCCGTTCTGCTGGCGGCGAAGGAGCGGCTGGGGGTGCGCGTGTCCTTGTGCATTCCCACCTTGAACGAGGAGGATACGGTCGGTGAGGTGGTGCGCTGCCTGAAACACGGGCTCCGGGACGAGGTGCCGCTGCTCGATGAGATCGCGGTTGTGGACTCGGGCTCGACCGATCGCACCCGCGAGGTGGCGCGGGCGGCGGGCGCTGAGGTGTGCCTGGCGGCGGAGGTTTTACCGGAGATGGGCGCTGCCAGCGGCAAGGGGGAAAATATCTGGAAGGCGGTTCATCATCTGACCGGCGACATCCTGTGTTTCGTCGATGGGGATGTGCGTAATATGCATCCGCGGTTTGTCTATGGGCCGCTGGGGGTGTTGCTGCGGAATCCGGAGGTTCTTTACACCAAGGGATTTTATGATCGGCCGCATGCGGTGGCGGAGATGGGGGTGCGTCCGGCGGGTGGGGGACGGGTGACGGAGGCGCTGGTACGGCCGTTGTTTTCGCTGTTTTTTCCGGAGCTGGCCGGGCTGGTGCAGCCGCTGGCGGGGGAATATGCGGCGCGGCGGGAGGTGCTGGAGGCGATCCCCATGCCGACCGGGTATGGGGTGGAGACGGCGCATTTGCTGGATGTGTTCCTGCAGTGGGGGGCGGGGCGGATCGCGCAGTGCGACCTGGATGAACGCATGCACCGACATCAGGATACGGGTTCGCTGGGCCGGATGAGTTTTGCGATTTTGGCGGCGTTTTTCCACAGGGCGCGGGCCGCGGGGTTGGTGACGATGAGGGATGAACCGGCGGAGATTTACCGGCATTTTGTCCGGGCGGAAGGGGTGATGAACCTGATCGAGGCGCGGCTGGAAGATATCGAGCGTCCGCCTCTGAACGAAGTACCGGCGTATCGGGATAAGTTCCGGCGGGGTTGATAGGGGATGCGCGTCGCGATTCTGCATTTTCATCTGCGGGCGGGCGGAGTCACGCGGGTGATCGAGATGGCTTGCGAGGCTTTGCTGCGCGAGGGTTGCGAACCGTTAGTGATCGTGGGAGAAGCGCCGCCGACGGACTGCCGCATCCGGCCGGATTTGATCGCGGTGGTGCCGGACCTCGCGTATGGCGTCGCGCCGGGCCGGGCGGAGCGGATGCACGAGGAGGTGGATGGGGCCATGCTGCGCCAGTGGGGTTCGCAGGCGGACATCCTGCATTTGCATAATCATAGCCTGGGGAAAAATTTTGCCCTCCCGCTGGTGGTTTCCCGCTGGGCAAGGGAGGGGCGGAGACTGTTGTTGCAAATTCATGACTTTGCGGAGAACGGACGCCCGGCAAACTATCGCCGTATGCTCGAGGCGTTGGGGGGGCAGCCGGGACTTGATGCCTGTCTTTATCCCATGGCCCCGAGGATCCGCTATGCGACGCTGAACTCTGCGGACCGGAAGCGGCTGGTTCTGGCGGGACTGAAGTCGGCGTGCGAACTGTTGCCCAATCCGGTTTCGCTTCCGCCGGGGGGAGAACCGGTGGAAAAGAGCGCCTTGGGAGCCGATCGATTGATCGTTTACCCGACCCGTGCCATTCGCCGGAAAAACATCGGCGAAGCGCTGCTCTGGGCCGCGCTGGCCTCGCCGGATGAAAAAGTCGTCCTCACCGCCGCGCCTCAATCCGGGCCGGATCTCGCGGTGTATGAGGAGTGGACTACGTTTGCCGGATCGCTGGACCTCCCGGTCCTCTTCGATGGCCAAGGTTTCTTCGGGCGTTCGACCAAGGACTTTTTGTTGGGCGCGGATGTTTGCCTGACCACCAGTGTGGCCGAGGGTTTTGGCATGGCTTTTCTGGAACCATGGCTGGCCGGGTGTCCGTTGGCCGGGCGCGATCTTCCGGCGGTGACGGGGGATTTCCGCCACGCGGGTCTGGCGTTGGAATCTCTCTACCAGCGGCTGGATGTTCCTCTTGATTGGGTCGGAAGGGAGGCCGTCAGGGAACTGGCCAAAGCAAAAATTCGGGCCACCTGCGAGGCGTATGAGGTGAGTTTCCGGGATGAGTTTATGCGGGTGGCTTGGGAGGCACTGGTGCAAAAGGATATGGTGGATTTCGGGCGGCTGGATGAAATCTTGCAGCGGAAAATTATTGCCGGATTGGCCGCGGGAAATTTGCCGTCCAGTGAGATTTCCGCCAGCATTACCGGCGGAGCTAGTGCTCAGGTCACATCCAACCGGAGGGTGGTCGAGGAGCAATACGATCTGTTACGCTATGGAAAAAGCCTGCAAAATCTTTACGATCGGCTTTGTTCCGAGGACTCCGCCCCACCTGACTACCTCGAAGCGGCGGAGGTCCTGAACAGCGGTTTGGGTTTTGAAGATTTTTTCGCGTTGCGGTCATGATTCCGCCCGCGCCCTCGTGCGGGACGGCTGCTGAGAATAAACAGTTGCCCCGAAGAAAGATCCTTCGTATTTTGGCAACCGTTCTCGGCTGAAGGGCGTTCAAGCACGCGCGGTTAGCTCAGTGGTAGAGCACCTCCCTGACACCTCGATTTGGCCATTTTAGCCTGTTTCCTCGCGTGTCGTCAGATGTCCACAAAGCCTGATAAATGCTTGCTCTTCGGTCGAATGGAGTTCCTCATGAGTCATCGGAAATCCGCCTGTTTTTCGGGGGGCGGGTTACAAAATCGGGTTACTAAATTGGCGGGTATGTCTTCACAATTAGGAGGCTCCGCAGGGGGCCACGGCTTTCGCAGTTTCTTTCCCTTGCGACGGCCTCACCGTAGCCGTTGCTGGAAAGGTGCAGCCAACGCTGGCTCCCGGAAGACTCAGCCGCAGTCGGCCCCTACCGCCCCAGCCGATTGCGGCTGAGACTTCCCCTTTTGATAGCAGGGCTCCACTTGGCAATAAGACGGGAAAGGGCGAGGCGCCCCTTCCGCTACACTTCAGCTGCGATTTTTGCAAAGATCGTCTAGCTATGCGGAGTAGGCTGATGAGTGATTATTCTTTTTACGTGACCGCGTCCTCGCGGTTTTGAACGTCCCCGATGAGGAATCCCTGCTTGCTTCTGGCGTGCTTCCTGCCCGCGAAGCGGGATCAGCAGGGAGCATGACAGAAGTCCCGAAGGGACGGGGATTTGCTCCATCGGTCTGTTCGCATTATGTTTTTTCCAAGAGGTCTCCCTCTACATACTGGTGGATCAAACCGGAAATCAGTGCTTGGTAGGGAAGTCCTTTTTTGAGGGCCTTTTTCTGGATGCCCAGCAAATCATGACTGCTCAGGCGCACGTTGATCCTTTTGTCCTTTTTGAATGTATTCTCGGACGCAATCTTCAAATCGGAGAGCAGCTTGCGCGAAGGTTTCTCCAGCTCGATATCTCCGCTTTCAAGGGCATCTGCGATTTCCTTTTCTTCTGCTTCAGTGGTTGGTTTCATTTTTGTTCCTGTTTGTAGAGTTTGGTCATCCTTCTTGAGGGGAAAGCAGTCTTCAGAAAATATCGGTCCTTATCCTGGACAAAGGGAACTGCGATAATGCGACCATCGATAGGAAGGAGAAATATCCTTTGGTTGGGATATTTTTCTGCATTCCAGTGTTTTGTGACTGCCCAGATGCTCCCGGCGCCAAGCAACAGAGCGATCTCCTCAAAAGAGATCCCTCGCTCCCTCTTGATTTTTTCATTCTTCTCGGGATCCCAGTCGAAAATCACATTTGAGATGTATGCCTATACGGCATCCATGTCAAGGCGCATATTTTCTGCGAACGTCCCCGATCACCAGCTACCACTTGCTTCTGGCGTGCTTCCTGCCCGCGAAGCGGGGACCAGCAGGAAGCATGACAGAAGTCCCGAAGGGATGGTAGTTTGGTGCATCGGTCTGTTCGATATTATTCCGTGATATCGGCAATCCGACCGGAAGGTAAAAATACAGGACCCTTTGCAGATGGATTGCTCTGCTTCATTTCTTTAATTATCGAGTCAATTTTCGATATGTGTCCTTCAAGCACTTCTTTGTTTCTGGTGTCCCAGTATTCGCTCTCGTCGATAATTCCGAGCTTCGCAAAATGGGGCTTCAGCTCATCAAAAAGGGCAATGACTTCAATGTGAACATCCGCACCCGCGAACTGTGTCTTCACGAAATCCTGCATAAACAGGTCGTCACCAAATTGGATGTTTATCGGCTCGCACTTCGGGCCGGGATGGATCCTGATTCCAGTAATTCTTCCTTTGTAGTCTTTATTCTTCTCATCAATTACTCTTTCAAGCGTGCCATCCGCAGCAGATGCATCGATAACTCGCCATCCGCGAGCCACCGAAAAGGTTTTTGCGACCTCAATTATCTGGGCTACGGCCGTGGAGGAACCGGCCGTCCCCTCGAAATGAATGGTGATACCAGCACGCAGAGCCGATGCGCTGATGATCAAGGCAGTCGCGTGTAGAAGAAGGCCTTTCATTTTATTGTCGAACGTCGGCGGTCAGATGCCCCCGCTTGCTTCTGGCGGAGCCGATGCTTCCGCATCGGCTGTGCCAGAAGTCCCGAAGGGACGGGGGTTATCTGGACCGCATTGTTCGATTTTTTCCATTCAGAGATGTTGATGTGTCTTATTCCGGTTTTGGCCAGGGTGGGTTCACATTAATGTCTGTGTCCGATCCCAGAAATCGCTTCCATCGAGCGACGCGCTTCACGCGTGCATTCCCATTGTTTTCGTTCTCGAACCAAAGATCGAGGTGCAATTCCACGCCGTTCTGAGCCAGTAGCCATCTGTCCACAATCTTAAGATCCCGACCATCTGCCCATGGCTCACCAATAAGTTCTCGCGCGTGGTCTGAAATCATTCCGGGCTTAACTTTCTGCCAGGATTCTGGATAATCGGCAGCGAGTGAAGAGTAAATGGATCGTCCAAATACCAGAACAATGCCCGCCGCGGTGAGGCATACCACGCTCGTGACAATCACTCTCCTGCGGGAATTCATTTCTTCATCGAACGTCCGTCATGACCAACGCGCGCAGCGCGTTGGGTCAATGACATGGTTCGGTTTCTTAGTTATTGGAGTCATTTAGTGAATTTCAGGGCAGGCTCCTCATCGAATGAACTAAGAGCCTGTCTGAAAATGAAGGAAGAGAGATCAAGGAATTCTGTTGAGCATAATCCGAGTTATGGCCAGGAGGATCCAGGCGCGAGCGCTGCGAGTGGTTTTTTCATAGTCTCGGACCAAGCGGCGGTGTTGGGAGA
>JBGTGQ010000086.1:0-24832 GCA_041746635.1 Terrimicrobiaceae bacterium
CCGCGCCCCGCGCCGAAGCGCGGGGCGATACTACTCCCGGTTCGCGATCTCCAGCAGAACGTCGTTTCAATCCGCGCCCCGCGCCGAAGCGCGGGGCGATAAAATATCATTTTCCAGTTCGCACCAGTGGCAAGGGTTTCAATCCGCGCCCCGCGCCGAAGCGCGGGGCGATCAGTGCCTGATCGATCTCGGCCTCGATATCGTTGTTTCAATCCGCGCCCCGCGCCGAAGCGCGGGGCGATTTGGCCGCTGCGAGCCCGCCATTGCGTTCTTTCTTGTTTCAATCCGCGCCCCGCGCCGAAGCGCGGGGCGATCCGTCGCCACACCAGCCAAAGACCGGCTTGCGGCGTTTCAATCCGCGCCCCGCGCCGAAGCGCGGGGCGATCAGACGGGACAAATGATGCATCGCTCGTCGTTGGGTTTCAATCCGCGCCCCGCGCCGAAGCGCGGGGCGATCATATAATGCCTATTAGGTCTAGTTCTCCTGTAAGTTTCAATCCGCGCCCCGCGCCGAAGCGCGGGGCGATCAAACTTCTCGGCGGCTTCAGAGAAAGACATTCCGTTTCAATCCGCGCCCCGCGCCGAAGCGCGGGGCGATCCTAAAGGAGGAATTTGCCAGGTTACCAATTGCCGTTTCAATCCGCGCCCCGCGCCGAAGCGCGGGGCGATCCCAACGCCATGCGCTACGTCTATGATTCCGAGGTTTCAATCCGCGCCCCGCGCCGAAGCGCGGGGCGATCCAAAACGAGATGGCTTTCACGGCGTCCCCGTTGGTTTCAATCCGCGCCCCGCGCCGAAGCGCGGGGCGATCCGAATAAGACTGGCCGTTATCGCAATCGCAACTGGTTTCAATCCGCGCCCCGCGCCGAAGCGCGGGGCGATTCAACGCGGAGGCTGCGAAGGCTGCAAAGCTCCAGTTTCAATCCGCGCCCCGCGCCGAAGCGCGGGGCGATGGTTTTCGACGATTTCACCCAGCGACCCTGGGAGTTTCAATCCGCGCCCCGCGCCGAAGCGCGGGGCGATTACGACGATTGCCGCAATGCCTGCACATTCGTTGTTTCAATCCGCGCCCCGCGCCGAAGCGCGGGGCGATCCGACCAGACCTTTGTTGCCGCGGTTGATTGCAAGTTTCAATCCGCGCCCCGCGCCGAAGCGCGGGGCGATTCCTGACAAATACTCACGAACGCCGGAGCATGAGGTTTCAATCCGCGCCCCGCGCCGAAGCGCGGGGCGATCGCAGACCCCACAACTTGCTGGCTTTAATGAGATTAAAAACCGGCAATCGCGAGGCCTGCAAAAGTATTACCATGAATTATTGATATCAAAGATCCAATCGCAGAAATCCCCTTTCCTGGAGGAAGTTCTGACTTTCGCGATCTCCTGGGAGTCGCGTCGACACTGAGGGTTCGCGGAGAGTGTCACAAAACAAGGGGTTCCTCAAGGTCGAGAGGTTTGCCGACTCCATGGTGTTCGGTGCGCTGGATGGCTTCGGCGTCGAGAAAGTAGAAGCGGAGAGAATCTCTTTCGACTTTGACCTCATCAAGGAGACGGGCGCGGAGGGCCACCCATTCTTTCTGGCCGACCTGGCATTCGAAGACAGATTTCTGAACCCGCAGCCCGTAGTCGGCACAGGCTCGGGCCACCCGGCGCAGTCTGCGGGCACCGCCTTCATCGGAGGTGGCAACGTCATAGGTGATAAGCACAAGCATGGACGCTCATTTTGGAATCAACGGACTGTATTCTGCCAGATCGCCGCGCAGGACGCGAGCGAGAAGCCGGGCCTGGACAAAAAAACTGCGTCCAATGACCACCTGTTGATTCAGCACGGTATGGTGCAGGCTTTCGCGTTTGCGTTCCTGGTAGGCCTTGATGAGAGTTTTGCGCCCCTCGGCGGTGAGTTCCACCGCCCCACCCTCGCGCATGAGAAAATGTCCGGGCTGAATCTGCTGCCGGTTGATGAGAGTAACGGCGAGCCGATCCGCCAGCCAGGGGCGAAATTCCTCCATGAGGTCGAGAGCCAGCGAGGGACGGTTGGCCCGTTCGACATGAAGAAACCCGACGAATGGGTCGAGTCCGGCCACGGTAAGGGCCGAGATGCTGTCGTGACGCACCAGGGCGTAGAGAAACGAGAGCAGGCAATTGACGCGGTCGAGCGGCGGCTGCCGGGTGCGAAGACGAAAAACAAATTCGTCCTGCTGCTGTTTCAGCAAGAGCCCAAAGACCGAAAAATAGGCCTGCGCTCCGGCCCCTTCCAATCCGCGCACAGCCTCGGGGTTGGCCGCTTCGGGAAGCCGGGGAATGAGCCGGGCCATCCCGTCGCAAGCTGCGGTGAGTGCGTCCGCTCCCGCGGGATCGGGGCACTCGCGAGCTCCGCGCAGCAGCGAGTTGCGGGCATTGTGGAGCTTGCCAGCGACGATGCACCGGCAGAGGTGCGTTTGCCGATCGGGGTTTTCGCTGGCCCGGAACTGCGCCCTCCGCAGCGTCACGCTGGTGTCGGGCACTCCGGTGACTCTGGCGCGCAGGCGACCGTTTTCGTCCAGGTAATTGATCGGCACGGCCTGTTCGAGCGCGAGTTGCATGGCTCCGTGACTGAGGACGATTTCCTCCCCCATCAAGCAAACGCTCTCGACATGATGAATGGGCAGCGAAAGCAGCAGCTTCCGCTCCCGTTCAATTCGCAGAGTGAGATGGTCCCGGCTGATGTAGAGACCGGGCGTGGTGAGATAGAGGACGTTTTGGATGATCTCGGGCATGGGGGGATTGGTTCGCCAGGCCCGACACTTTAGGGGCGCAACAGAGGAGCGTACCCCGCCTGACGGAAATGGTGATCGGTGGTGAAGGCGTCACGTATCCGCACTTCGCGCATCACGACGAAACTCAGGCAGTCAGAACCGCATCGATCCCGGCGTGGGAAGTTGGCCCATGGGGCGAGGGCCGGGCACGCGTTGCAATAGTCAGAAAGGGGTCATTGGAAGGAATTTCTTCCGGAACAGTTTCGATGGGTTCCAGCCGGGCGGCAGGCTTTCCGCGATGCGAAAGAATCAAACGTTCCCTCCTCGCGAGCCGCTTGAGAACCGCCGCGGCATCCTGACGAAATTCCAGCATCGTCACCGTTTTCATGAATTCATCATTAACTTGAAGTTGATGTTGAAGCAAGCGTGCCGGGCGAAACTTTTCGGGGGCCGGCGCTGTTTGCTGGCCTTTGGCCACCCTTCGGGCTGTGCCTCGCACAGGCTATCTCCCGTTGGTCGATTCTTGGGGCGAGCCAGAGAGACCCTGCCAAATCCTCACCCGCACGGCAACGGCGTGCCGTGGCTACATGGCTTTTCCTGGCATCTGTCTCTTTCAAAGTGCATGGCACGCTCTAGGCTCGGCTGCGGTAAAATTTTTCTGCATCGACCCGGCTTAGTTCACCCGAAAAAGATCCCCCATCCGGCGGGAAGCCGCCTCCGGCAGACAAACCTCGCGGAGCGAGCAGCCGTCGCATTGCGGTTTCAAAACGGCCGGCGGGATTTCGCCTGACGTGATCAAGGCATGGAGTTGGCCGATCGTATTTTGCGTTTCGGAACGAAGGGCGTCGTCCATCGGCACAACCGTCCGCTGTTGAGAACGGGCGTGAAAAATCAGCCCTTCGGAGATGGCGATGCCGAAATGTTCTTCCAGACAAAGCGCCTGGGCGCAGAGCTGGACGCGATCATTGCTCCACTTCGACTTCCGGCCCGATTTGTATTCCACCGGCCGGGCCTCGGTGATGCGCCCGCCGGATTCGCGCACCTCCACGATATCGGCCTTGCCGTTGAGGCCGAGTTTGTCGGACCAGACCGGGAGGGCGCGCAGAAGTTTCCACCCGGCCCGGTGTTCGAAGCCCGGCAGATCGGCATGTTCGTGGTTCAGGTCGCCGCGCAGGGTGTGTTCGTTGGCGGACCGCAGACCGTCGAGAACCTTGAGAGCAGCACGCCGTTCGCAATAGAGGAAATCATTAACGAGAGAGAGCGCGAGAGGGTCCATCCCGCCTATTTCCGCGTTGCCCGGTCTGGTCTTTTGTGCCAGCTTAAGGCCGTGAAAATCACTCTGACCAAGCCGATTGAGGATTTCATCAAACAGCAACTGGCAAAGGGATATTCCGACCCTGGCGAAGTCGCGCGCCAGGCGCTCCTACGGTGGATGGAAGACGAAGCGGGCGAGGAGCAACTGCCACGCCTGCACGAAAAAATCGCCGAAGCCCGGCAAGGCCCTTTTCGGCCCTTCGACCCGCAGCGCTACGACGCCTTGGTCGATTCGTCCCATGAAGCTGCCCGTTGAGGAAAGCAGCTTCATCGAGTGCGACGTCAAGGACATCCTGCGCTACCTCAGCCACCGTGATCCCGCCCTGTCCACGCGATTCGTAGAAGCTTTCAAGTCCACGGTAATCCTGCTCGCGGAAATGCCTCACCTCGGTCGGCCAAGACCCGACTTGGAAACACCGGAGGTGCGATCGTGGCGGGTCGGCTCCTTCCGTCGTTACCTTCTGTTTTACGAAGTCTTGCCGAACAAACTCCGACTCCTCCGCGTCTTGCACGGCTATCGAGATTTGCAGGTTGAGATTGAAAAGTGAGTCTTCAAACCAGACGCCGGCACCGGAATTTTGCCACCAAAAAGAGCGCACGATACTTTCCAAATCGGCCTGAGCAACCGGAGCAATGATTATTTTCCAGCCCATTGGGCGATCTTCGATTTGACCTCCTCAATCGGAATGCCCTCGCCCCGGTCCAACTCTGCCAGCCCCTCCTCCACCGCCTGACGGAACTCCAATTCGGAGATCGCATCCCCCAACGTCGCGTCCAGTGGAAGCTTCTCCGCCACTTCCCGAAGAATGTCTTTCGTGCTCATATCTACACCGTATCGAATCGGAATACGGTTTCCAACCCGGAAACCGCAGGAGGCGCGCGTTGCCTCGCATGGTCTCAGCCGCACAGACGCAGACCGAAGGATTCATAGGCCGGAAGCGAGCGATCCTTGCTGACCAGGGTCAGATCCTCCCGGATCGCGGTCCAGATCAACATGCGGTCGAAAGGATCCTTATGCCCATCCGAACGCGGAAGACGGGCAATACTGGCGACGGTCTCCGGAGAAAAAGGCAGAATGCTCCAACCCGCGTCTCCGACAAAGCCGGGAAATTCCTCCAACTCTGCCCCTTCGATGGACATTTTTCCCAGCGAGGCTTTGAGGCTGATCTCCCAAAAGGAAAGGCTGGAGACAAACACCGAATTATCGGGGTCTTGAAGACAAAGACGAGCCCGGGCGGTGAGCTTGCGCGGTTGCTGCAAGGCCCAAAGCAAACAACACGTGTCCAGGAGCAGCTTCATCTGCCCAGGAATTCTTCGTCCGTCAACGACCAGTCCCGCGCGATTTGGATCTTCACCTTCCCCGTCAGCAAACCCAGCTTACGCTTGGTCTTGCGAACAGGAGGAGGCACCAGGAGAGCGACCGGACGCCGCGAACGTCCGTAGGTGACGGACACCGCCTCCCCTGCGCCACCAGGCTCAGCGCCTCGGAAAACCGCGACTTGAACTCGCCAACCGTCCATTGCGTCGTCTTCACGAACCGAGCGTGCGGCTTGTTTGTCAAGTTGTCACGTTGTCAAGTTCGGGATAGCGCTTCAATTACAATGGATCAAAACCCGTTCGCCTCGCCCTTAATAAGGGCAGCACGCCCGCCATGTATCCGAGTGTCTGGGTAGCGGCATAGATGATCCAGCACAGCCAATCTGCCATTTGAGATTTCCAACCTGAAATCCCCGAAGGGACAGCGCGACCCGCAATTTGCAGCAGGTTCACCAAGCCCCAGTTTTTCCGGAACGCGGTGCGGAAGGAAAAGTCCACTCCCACTTCCGCGCAATTGGTGGCAGTCGGTAAAGCCTCATTTGTGAATATGTTCACAGCAGTTCGAGCAACTCAATTCCTGATGGCAGGCCAGATTTGCTAACAGTCACATCGTAGTCCGCAAATGAACGTCCGACGGCTACGCTGGATTTGCGTCGGACGGTGACACGCTCGAAAAGCTTGTGCGCCGGGGCGTTACCCAAGGCAGATTGATGTTTGAAGACAACGAGCTTTTGCGGACTCATCGTGCCGCGCGAGGCGGAACGGTCGTGATCAAACATCTGAGCCAGGGCTTGCCAGAACAGGGGGAGGTCGTCGTCGGAGAAGCCGGTTTCGTTGGCAAGATGTGCGCTGATGAAACCGTGGCAGCGGTAGAGGCCGTAGGGGATGAGGTTTTTGCGGCCCATGGTTTGATTGGGCGCGTCGGCTTCTTTGGCTTCGGTCACAGCCATGCGGGTGATGCTCAAGTCGAGCGGCAAGATGGGATCAATGCTGCGGCTAAAACTAATCTGCACCGGGCCGCGCACCTGGCCGGCATTTGAGCCGGTGGACATGACCGCGCCAAAGGTGCGGACATCGTAGAAGCGTTTGCACATTTCCGTGCGGGCCGATTGAACCTGCTTACGGTCGGCGGTTTTCTTCTTGCCGTCCACGTCGTTGCCGGCGGCTTTGTGGCCGTCGAGAATCTTGTCGTTCAACACCGAGCCTTGCTGCACGAAGATGTCGAAGGGCTGCTGGCCGTTTTTCGCGAGCAACGCGAAGTTCCGAATCTTGCGCTTGAGGCAGACATCGGAGACGAGGCCGTGCATATCCTGCGGATCAATGCGCGGGGAGTTGGCGGCATCAGGGTCGCCGTTGGGGTTGCCGTCTTTGCAGTCGAAGAGATAAACGAAGTCGTAGCGGTGGTTCATATTCAGTTAATGGTTTGTTTGTTTTGAGATTTGGGATTGTGGATCTTTGATTCGGTCAAGCGACGGTTGGTTGTTCTGCTTTTGCTTCAACTTCCTTGCGTTCCGCCGTGCGGCGGCGGTAGTCGGCTTTCTGGTGGTAATAGCCGAGGGCGAAACGGCCCTGGCCTTCGAGATCAAGCGTGGCGGGGAACTGGTCGCCCAGCGCGCAGGTGATGGCCTCAAAGTCTTTTTGCGCGTTGATCGCCTTGCCTTTTTTCCACCCGCCCTCGCCTTCGGCTTTGGCACTGTGGAATTGAGCGTTGCGGAACAGACGCCCCATAACCAGTGCGGGCGTTGTGCTGGCACTGGCGTAGTAGCGTTCGACAACGCCAGCGTTGACGCTGTTGAGTGCGGCACTTTGCAGTTCATCAAAGACTGCGAACAGGCGACCACACAAGTAGGCGTGATCGCGGGATTCTGGATTCAGGTTTTCAGTCATGGTGTTGTCTTTCGTTTGAGTGTTGTTGGTTTGTGAATTAGGAGAACGGCGAAGGCACGCTTTGATGAGGGCGAGGCGGGCGAGAATGACCGCGTTACGCAGGGCATCCTCGCCTTTCGGTTCGATTTGTTGCCGCTTCAATGCTGCGGCGAGCGCGGACTGCGGCAACGGCGTTCCGCGCAACGCCGCATGAAGCAACTGGGTGGAAACTTGCGGCGACAATTCGTCCAGTTCCTTGCGCACCAGGCCAAACAGCAGCGCGTAGAATTTGAAATCGCGTTTCACACCCGCACCGTCCAGCGAAACGATGCCGAGGTCTTCAAACCATTGTGCGATGTGCCGCCGCACTTCGGGCACGGTACTTTCAAGCCAGTCGCGCACCATGACCCGCGCGCCATTGCCGGACAAGCTGAGGGCGTAATAGGCGTTGTCGTCGAAGTGGGTGGGCACTTGACCGGTGTGAGCGGACTTCAGGAGCGTGGCCACGGCGTTTTCATCGGCGTTCGCCAGAATGTCCACAGGGTCGTAATCCAGTTCCTTGCGCGTCCAGTGGAGGTGGATGGTGTTGTTGAAGGCGAGCCGTTGCGCGCGGCTTTTCTCGATAAGGATGTTAAATGCGGAACGGATTTTCAATTCAGCGGGCGCGGACAGGGCCGCGTTCTGTGCCTGCTCCAAGCCATAAGAACAGAACGAATCTTTATCGAAGCTGATGAGATTCGTGCCAGTGGCGAGGCCGCCGGGAACGCCTTTGATCTTCTCGGTGGTGTCGAGCGTTTCTGCCAGTTCGCCGGTGGCGACACAAATGCGGCGACTGCGGGCTTTTGCGCCGGTGGCCGGGCGACTACGGCGGTTGCGCCAGAAAGTTTTCAGGCTTTCGGAATCGAGCAATTGTGTCCCATCCACGGAAAAGGTCGCGTTGTCCGAAGGTTTGGCTTTGGCGTCGACCAGTTGGCGGTGGAGTTCGGCGAGACTGGCCTCGTCGCGCAGGAACTTAACCACGGCCTGCAAACAGGATGACTCATCGGGACACGCGCCAGCAGCCTCTTCCAGCATGGCTTGGAAATAGGTGTGTTGCACGCGACGGGCCACGGCTTTCTCCGTAGCCTTGGGATCGAGCAGCAACGTGGCCCGCTCCAATGTGTCGCAGAGAAAATGCGATTTCGTGCCTTGGTTCAGTTCGTTGGGCGACGTGAATGGCCGCATGAGCATTTTAGGGCGCGGCTTCTTTTCGTCGGGATTTTCAAACAGCGGAATTGGGCCACCAGCGAGTTTGCCGTCAAGGTCGAGCGGGATGAGCCAGCGAACGGCTGCGGCTTCAAAATCCGCGTCGCCAAGATTTTCCCGTTCGGCGTAGGCGATGAGGGCTTGGAGCATCATGGCGCACCTCCGAGTTGTTTCTTCATTTCGTTCCAGTCGGGGACGTTGAGCACGCCGTCTTTGAGACTCGCGGGGAAGAAAGTGATGCGTGGCGCTGGCTTTTCCACCTTGCCGGGCAACTGGTCCTTGGCCACATCAAGATTAAACACGTCGTAGAGCATGAGGCCGAGGTCGGTGTCGGGATTGAGGCCGGGCGTGACGCGCATGGCGGATTCTTCGGCCAATTCAAAGTGCGCCGGGAATTCGCGGCAACCGAAACACGGCTGGGCGAAGCATTGGCCCTTCTCCGCGCGGCGCTGAAACATGGCGAGATACTTCACAGGCGAATCTTCGCCGTTGTCCTCATCGTTGGAAGGTTTGCGACGCGGCAAACCGGCCAGCGGCGTCAGATGCAGGCTGGCTTCGATGACGTATTCCACGTCACGCAAAGCGAGCGTGTTGCGCTGGGTGCGATCCTCATCGGCCAGCAATGGCTCGGGATTGCGCGGCGAGAGGCGGGACTTCACTTCGTTGCGCCGGAAAGCGAGGAAGCGGACGGGTTTCTTCACGGCGATACGGCGGATGCGCCAGCGGAACTGCGGCTTGTAGAGGATGGCTTCCAGCAAACCGCGCGCGGCACTGGGCGTGATGACGGCGTAGCTCACGCGTTCGACTTTCATTTCGGGCCGGGTGAAACAGGCGAGGTCGCCCCAGGTTCGCAGGTGGATGGTCATAGCTAGTTGCGTTGGTTTCGGTTCAATGCGTAGGCGAAAACGTGTTGCTCGTTTGGCGATGAATTTCCTTCGTGGCGTCTTGCCACAGCGAGTTCAGGCAAGCGCCGCACAGCAACGCGGACTTCCTCCGGAGAGTCAGCCCGTAGGTCGATCCAGCACGAAGTTGGCATGAGGAGTTCAGCCTCATCATATGGGTGCAATCGAGGCCTTGACCGAACGCCCACAAACCAGTTCGTCGCTCGCGGCGCATTCGAGTGAATGTGCCGAACTACTTGCTGGATTATTTCGTCGACTGCCATGTTTTTATTTACACCAAGCATTTCAATGGCGTTACTCAATCGCAGGTAGATAGACTTGTCAATCGCCCTTTTTGAAAACTTGTGGTCAGATGAATCGCGTTCGCCGGAAACGGTGCGGATTGAAATATTGAGATGCTCGGTACGAAGAATGGCCGGTCGGGTGAAAGCTCGACCGGCCGTCTTATTGAATCTGGGTTGTTTCTTCACCATAGCATGTTGTCCAGATGCCCGAGTCCTAAGTCTTCGTCGTAGTCGGAATTCCAAACCCAGAAGTTCCAATCCTCGGCGGGCTGGTAGGTGTAGCCTTTGGCTTGCGCATCAAAGAATTCGCCTTGGTAAAGATTCACGCAGTAGCGCTGGGCTTCGCGACATTCGCTGGCGGTCAGGTATTTTTGAGTGCGGAGTTTGTCGGCAAGTTCTTCGCCACGCTTCCACTTTACCAACACGGCGCGGGTTTCGTTGCCGACTAATTGGCACTCTTGCGCGGCTTTCGGGAAATTGAATTCTTCGCTCGCTGCAAACACGGGATCAAGGGAACGCGATTCCGGGCCAAGCAGGCCGTAGAGTTCCGCGAAGTATTCGGCGTAGAACGCCGGCTGATGAATTCTCGATTGCGCCTCGGCAAAGCGCGCGAGAAAACTTTCCGTGATCTTCATCACCTGCTCGTAGCCTCTGGGCAAATGTCCGCCGTCCTTGGGCCGGAACACCGTCACCGGACAGGGTTCGGGTTGACGGCCTTCGCGGTTACAGCGACCGGCGGTTTGGATGATGGAATCCAGCGGGCCAAGTGCGCGAAACGCAACGGGGAAATCCACGTCCACGCCCGCTTCGATGAGCTGGGTGGAAACGAGACGGCAGGGTTTGCCGTC
The DNA here is from genome assembly GCA_041746635.1 of Terrimicrobiaceae bacterium. Classification (GTDB taxonomy): domain Bacteria; phylum Verrucomicrobiota; class Verrucomicrobiia; order Chthoniobacterales; family Terrimicrobiaceae; genus CAMASH01. The sequence goes on from JBGTGQ010000086.1 coordinate 10,509, forward strand.
CGCAAGCTGGCGGCGGATGACTTGGAGTTTCTCTTGCCGATGCGCCGGACAAAGGCGCGCGGAAAGGTGGAAGGCGGACTTCGGTTCGACAGACTGGACCAAGCGGAACAGTTCGCGCGCGTCTTTGGTGGTGTTGACCACGCACAACGATTGCGGAACGGCGGTCAACTGTGCGGCCAGGTCAGTCCACGACATTTCTGCTCGCGGTTCAGGAAGTTCGATGCGAGTGCGCCGCAAGGTTTCCGCCATTGCCCCCGGATTGGAAGAAATCTCCACCGGCTGCCAGTCGTAAGGCAGTGCCTTGCCCGCCGAGGCAAACGCCGGTTGCGTTGCGGTCATGAATACCGCGCTAACGCCGTAATCGCGCACGAGCAGGCTCACGCCGGAAAGCAGCGAGGGAACGAGGCGCGTCGGCAGGGTTTGCACCTCGTCGAACAAGACCACCGAGCGACCGATGTTGTGGAGCTTGCGGCAATCCGAGGGGCGATTGCTGAACAGGCTTTGAAAGAACTGCACATTGGTGGTGACCACCAGCGGCGAAGCCCAATTCTCCGCCGCAAGCCGGGCACGGCGCAGGCGTTCATCTTCGGAGTCGCGGCCTTGATCCTCCTTGCGTTCGCGCGGCGCGACGGCGCTGTGGTGTTCCAGCACAAAATCCAGGCCGAACACCGGCTCAAACAGTTCGCGATAAATGCGGGCAGTTTGCTCAATGATGCTGGTGAATGGAATCACCACGATGACGCGGCGGAAGCGGCGCGAATCATTCTCAGCGAGCGCGGAGTTGTGATGAACGATGTGTTGCAAAGCGAAGGCGAGCGATGACAGCGTTTTGCCGCTGCCGGTGGGGGAAGTGAGCGTGAACAAGCCGGGCAGCTTTTCGGCAGCGCTCAAACAGTCGCGGAGCAATTGCTGGCGCAACGTATTGACCGATCCGTCCGCAGGCTTGGAAGCCAAGCACTGCCGCAAGATTAGCAGCGCTCGATCCGGCTGAAGGTCGGGCACAACTCGCTCGGCGGTTTGTTTCGCGTCGAAATGCTTTTCCGTGTCGAGTCGGTCCGCATCCACCAGGCAACTGAGGAGCATTCGGGCACGGAGAGCTTCTTCAAATCGCTGCTCCTTCGCAATGGGTTGCGGCGCGAAGGGAGGCATCGTCAAACCTTCCTGATTGAATCGAGACAGCAAGGTGGCGCTGTCCTCCGGGCATTGGCCGGTGAGTTCCAAGCGGCGGCTGGCATCAGCAAAACTGGAAACGGTCATCTTCAAGGGCATTCCGGTTTCAGCGTCATGCAACGCCGGAATCCCGGTGTGATGTCCATCGGTAGCGAACGCCACCGCCCAGGCTTTGAGCGCGGCGGCGTGAGTTGCTCCCGCCGCCCAATGGTTGATTCCATGAATAGCGGGATTACGGAGGCGCAACTGAAACCTTTCCGCATACTTTCCCAAATCATGGAGCAATCCGGCCAAATTTGCTTCGGCAGTGAGGTCAATCGGAGCAGCGAATCGTTGCGCCAAATCTGCCACGCTGCGGAGGTGATCATTCAGAAACTGCCATTTACCTGAGCCTTCCGGCAGCGGCTTGCCGAGTTCATCATTCGCAGTGTGTGCGTAGAACTTCATCTTCATCTCAGTTCCAATTCATCCCGTTTTGCATCTGGTCGAACCCAATCCGCAGCATGGTGCGCAGTCCGTGGTTCTCGCTTGCGCAGACGCGCGTCTCCGGGCGGAACGGGCCAAAATAGTCCGGCGCGAATTCCTTCCAGCCCAGACACGGCTGGTAAAACCATTGGTTGCGCTTCAACGCAACCGGCAGCCGGTTGCCATTCTCGTCCTCGGCCGTATGGGCGTAAAAGTTCAAGGGGCGGGATTTGATGGCGGAGGATAGACAGCCGGTGCGGCGGCGGGAAGCCACGATTCACCCAGTTGTGAAAATGTGAGTTTTCGTTGGGTCATGCGCGAAATTTAGCCGAGGGGGTGGGACAAATACGGTCCCACGCCGTCGCATTTTACAGGGGAGCCAAAAATTTTGGTGGTTTGATTTTTTTGCGGTGAAGAGTAATTCTTCTTTCATGAGCACGATTCAGGAGATCGAGAAAGCGATTGAGGGATTGCCGAAATCTGAATTTTGGAAATTGACGGATCGCCTGATCGCCCGACGGGACGACGCTTGGGCCGAGCAAATGGAAGCCGATGCCAAGGCGGGAAGGCTTGATTTTCTTTTTTCCGAGGCGGAAGAAGAGTCCCGGGCCGGACGCCTGCGCCCCTGGCCGGACGCGACCGGACGTGAATGATTTCCAAGGCCACCCAGGCGGTTTTGGAAATGCCATGATGCCTTGCCCGGACACGTCCAGGACCTCGCCTTGAAAAATTACCGGCTCTGGCAAGGGAATCGCAGGCACCCGTCCCTGGACTTCAAAAGGTTGCACGGCTCCGGTGAGAGATTCTCAGTCAGGGTGGGAAACCATCATCGCGCGATTGGCCGGGAAATTCCGGGCGGAGTCGAATGGGTCTGGATCGGTTCGCATGAGGAATACAATGGCTTGGTCAGCAGATGAAATCGGCTTGCGTCCGGCTTGCCGGAGGCAGGAAAGCCTGTTTTGCTTTTCCCTTTCCATGAGCAGTCCCGATCTCAACGTCCGCAATGTCGCCCGACTGGCCCGCCTCGCTTTGAGCGAGGAGGAAATCACCACGTTCGAAGGCCAGCTTGGCCGCGTGCTTGAACACATCGAGCATTTGAAAAAACTCGACGTGTCCGGCGTCGAGCCGACCGCTCATACCTATCCGGTGTTTAATGTCACGCGGGAGGACACTCCTGGCACCAGCCTGCCGCGCGAGGCCGTTCTTGGCCTTGCCCCCCGCGCCGCCAACAACCTCGTCATCGTCCCCAAAGTCCTCGAATAATAGAATAGCCCAGGATTAGACAGAATGAACAGAATCAACAAAATGACGTTGTCGAAATCTTCCTGCCTTTCATTCGGACCATTCTGTCAATTCTGTCAAAAAACACACGGGGGATAAAATGGACCTCGCCAAACTCACCCTCTCCGAAATCCAGCAAGGCTTTCGGGCCAAAACCTTCGCTCCCGCCGATCTTTTGCGCACTTTGGAACTGCACATCACCTCGGCTGAACCCAAGGTTCAGGCGTTTCTCTCCCGCGATTTTCAGACGGCTTTGAAAGAGGCTGAACACGCCGATGTTTCGCTGCCCCTCGGCGGCATTCCCATCGGAATCAAGGATGTCATCAACGTCAAGGGACAGCCCTGCACCAGCGGATCGAAGATTTTGCAAGGTTACACCGCACCCTACGACGCCACCGTTATCGCGAAACTCCGGGCGGCCGGAGCCATTCCCTACGGGCGCCTGAACATGGACGAATTCGCCATGGGTTCCTCCACGGAAAATTCCGCCTATCAGATAACCAAGAACCCTTGGGACACTGCGCGCATCCCCGGTGGTTCGAGCGGCGGATCGGCCGCCGCCGTGGCCGCCTGCGAAGTTCCCGCTGCGCTTGGATCCGACACCGGCGGCTCCATCCGCCAGCCGGCTGCCCTCTGCGGCTGCGTCGGTCTCAAGCCCAGCTATGGCCGCGTCTCGCGCTACGGCCTCGTCGCTTTCGCCTCGTCCCTCGATCAGATCGGTCCCTTCGCCCGCTCCACCCGCGATTGCGCAATGCTCCTTAACGCAATTGCCGGACGCGACCCGATGGATTCCACCTCGCTGGATCGCCCGGCCGAGGACTTCACCGCCCAGCTTGGACGCGACCTCAAGGGCGTGCGCCTCGGCATTCCCAAGGAATATTTTGTCGACGGCATGGACGCCAAGGTGCGTGCCACGGTCGAGGCCGCCATCAAACAATGCGCCGACGCCGGCGCCGAATTGGTGGAGCTTTCCCTGCCCCACACCGAGTACGCCGTTTCCGTTTATTACATCATCGCCACCGCCGAGGCGTCCGCAAACCTCGCCCGTTTCGATGGCGTGCGCTACGGCAAACGGGCCGACGCGCCCAAGGATCTCATGGACCTCTATCTGCGCACCCGCGAGGAAGGCTTCGGCAGCGAAGTGAAGCGCCGCATCATCCTGGGCACCTATGTGCTCTCCAGCGGCTATTACGACGCTTATTATCTGCGCGCCCAAAAGGTCCGCACCCTCATCCGTCGCGACTTTGAGGCGGCTTTTGAAAACGTGGATGCGATCGTTTGTCCCACTTCGCCGGATGTGGCCTTTCCCATCGGCGAGCGCACCAACGATCCGCTCAAAATGTACCTGGCCGACATTTTCACCATTGCAGCCAACCTGGCCGGAATCTGCGGCATCAGCGTGCCGTGCGGCTTCGTCGAAGAAGGCGAAAAAAAATTACCCGTCGGCCTCCAATTTCTCGGTAAATCCCTCGACGAAACCCGCCTCCTTGGGATCGCCGATGCGTACGAGCGGGCCTCAGGGTGGAGCAAAGAAATTGCCCCGCTTTGAGGCCAAAATTTTTCCCTGTTGTCAAAGCGCGCATCCCGCCTAGCTTCTCGCCCATGTTTCGTCTTCTCGCGTACATCCTTTGCGCGCTTTTTCTCATTCCCACCAGCCCGGCGGCGCAGGTGGCCAGCAGCCTGGTGCGCATTCAGGTAACGGCGCAGGAGCCGAATTACAAAGCTCCATGGAGCGGAGGAGAAGTAAATGGAGGCGTGGGCGCGGGGTTTATCATTGCGGGCAACCGGATCATGACCAACGCCCATGTGGTGAGCAATGCCCGCTTCCTCACGGTCTCGAAGGAAGGTGATCCGAAACCTTATCCGGCGAGGGTATTGCATCTGGCCCACGATTGCGACCTGGCTTTGCTCACGGTGGACCACCCGGACTTTTTCAAGGGCACGGCCGCGTTGGATTTTGGCGGCATCCCCATCATCGAATCTCTCGTGTCCGTTTACGGATATCCCATCGGCGGCGATCGGCTCTCGGTCACCCGCGGGGTCGTCTCGCGCATTGATTTTCAGCCCTACTCGCACTCCGGAGTGGATTCGCATCTCACCATCCAGATTGACGCCGCGATCAATCCCGGCAACAGCGGCGGCCCCGTCCTGCAAGACGGCAAGGTGATCGGCGTGGCCTTCCAGGGCTACAGCGGCGATGTCGCGCAGAATGTCGGGTACATGATCCCCACTCCCGTGATCCGGCGTTTTCTCAAGGATGTGGAAGACGGCCAGTATGACCGCTACGTCGATCTCACCCTCAGCTATCACCCCCTGCACAATCCGGCGATGCGGCAATCGCTCGGACTCACCGATGGAAACTCAGGCGTCTTTGTCGGCACCGTCTATGGTGGCGGTGTTTCGGAAGGTGTGCTGCAACCCGGCGATGTGCTGCTGAAAATCGACGGCCTCCCCATCGCCAGCGACGGAACCGTGACCATCGACGGTGATCCGGTGGAGATGGCCGAGGTGGTGGAACGAAAATTCAAGGGCGACAAGGTGAACTTCGATATCCTCCGCGACCGCAAGCCCATGAATGCGACGATCGCGCTGACCCACGCGTGGCCCTTCACGCTCCAGGCCAACGTTTACAACGAAAAGCCGCGCTTCGTGGTTTTCGGTGGATTGGTTTTTCAACCAGTGGACGCCAACTTCATGGCGGAACACAGCCCCGACGACTTGCGTCTGCGCTATTTCTTCGACCAGTTTATCAGCCAGGGCATTTTCCGCGAACGCGCCGAAATCGTCGTGCTTAGCAGCATTCTGGCCGATCCCGTCAACGCCTATGCGCCGGAATTTCGCCATGATGTGGTGGACAAAATCAACGGCGTGAAAATCGACCGCATCGACGATGTGGCCGCCGCCTTCAAAAAAGAGGCCGACTATTACGTGATCGATATGCTCGGGCAGGGGCGCCCCATCGTTCTCGAACGCAAGGCGGTCGAGGAAGCACGGGAACGCATCCGCTCGCGCTACCGGGTCCGCACCGAGGAAAATCTGCAAAAATGAAACCTCTCGCCGTCTTTCTTGTTTTTCTTCTTCCCGCTGTCCTCCTCGCCGGAACCTCCGCGCCATCCCGGAAACAAACGCCGCCCTCCGTCAGCAACGAATCGTTGGTCCGGGTGAACTCCACCAGCCAGGCTTTTGATTTTTTCCGGCCCTGGACCAAAAAAGCTCCCTACATGCGCCGCGGTTTGGGCGTCGTGATGCCGGACAACCAGGTTCTCGTCACCGCGGAGATCGTGGCCAACCGCACCTACGTCGAACTGGAGAAAGCCGCCTCCGCGGAAAAATCCGCCGCCGAAGTCCTGGTGGTGGATTACGACAGCAACCTGGCCCTGCTCAAACCGGTGAATCCGGATTTTCTCAAAACCGCCAAACCGCTTCAACTCGACAGCGGCGCGCGAGTCGGTGACCGGGCCTCGATTTTGCAACTCGAGTCCAGTGGCTTGATCGCGGAAACCCCGGCCACCATCACCACCATCGCCGTCTCGGGTTATCCGCTGGATTATCTCGCCCTCCTCACTTTTCGGGTCAGCGCCCCGCTGCAAAGCCGCGAAGGCAGTTTCACCATCCCCGCCGTGCGCAACGGCAATCTCCTCGGGCTGCTCATGCGCTACGACGCCCGCAGCCAGACGGCGGATTTGATCCCCGCCCCGGTCATCGCCCATTTTCTGGCCGAGGCCAAACAGACCCAGTACGCCGGATTCGCCCGCGCCGGCATCGCCTTCTCCTCCACCCGCGATCCGCAATTCCGCCGCTACATCGGATTGACCGAGAATGGCGGGGTCTATCTCACGGAAGTCCGTCCGGACAGCGCGGCGGAAAAATCCGGGTTGCGCAAAGGCGACATCATTCTGGCCGTCGCGGGGAAGCCGGTGGATCAGGATGGCGACTATGACCACGCGGAGTTTGGCAAAATTTCCTTCAGCCATCTCACCAACACCCTGGCCAAGGTCGGCGATACCATTGAGTTTACCATCCAGCGTGACGGCAAACGCCTGGCGATTCCCGTCGTGCTGGGCCCGACAGACAAAACGAGCGTGGTCAGCCCGCCCTATCTTTTCGATATTCCGCCGCGCTATTTCATCCTGGGCGGATTGGTCTTTCAGGAACTTTCCCGTCCGTATTTGCAGGAATGGGGCTCAGGCTGGATGAAAAAGGCCCCGCAACGATTGGTCTATCTGGACGCCTTCCAGCACGAACTGCCGACCGACCGCGGCAAGATCGTGTTCCTCAGCCAGGTGCTGCCGTCGCCGAACACCCTGGGCTATGAAAATCTCGACCATCTGGTGGTCAACAAAGTCAACGGCGTGCAAATCAAAAGCCTGGAAGATCTAGCCCAGGCAGCCGCTTCCCCCCAGGACGGATTCCATCGCATTGAGTTCGAGCAGGACCCCGGATTCATTTCGCTGGACGCGGCCGAGGTGGAAGCCGGCAAAGGCCAGCTCATGCAGGATTACGGCATACCCGCTTTGGAAAACTTCAACGAGAAATAAAAAGCAGCGCGGGCATCATGGGGAAGAAATTTCTTCCCCGCAGGAGAGCGACGCTTCGTCGTCGCCGGCCTTGTGGGAAACGACGAGGCGTTCCCTCCCAATCGCCAAAAAAACGTCCGCGCTCCTCGAGCTACTCTTTGCGTTCGCCGCTCTGGCTGAGCACGCGGTCTTCCAACTCCCTGATCCTCATTTCCAATCGGGCGATTGCTTCCTCCGCCGCGATCAACTTGCGGCGCTTGTCCAGCAGACCGACTTCCAGTTCCCGGATGCGTTTCTGAAGATTGGCTCGCAAACCGCCATGACTAGGCTGTTGCTGTTGTATGGTCTTGAGGGAGTTTGACGAGATTTTTTCCTCCTGCGGCTCCAAGAGCGCAGCCTGATAAAATGGGGTTTCCAGCACAGTTGTGGTGACACCCGTGCAGCAATTGACCAACGGGGTCTCGGGCGAGATTTCTCCGAGCTGGGCAAACTCCAGCAATGCCTCCGGCGTCGTCGGACCGTAGAGCAGATTCTCCCCCACCACCACCAGCCAGTCCATTTCCATCTCGGGAACCATCGGGGCCTTGTTCCAATTCTTTTTGTCGTTCGACAGCATGTCCTGCGGATTGACCTGAGCGGAACGCGCCCAATCGCGAATTTTGACAAAAGGCACCGGGCCGAAAACCTCTCCGTTTTCGTGTTTTTTGAGAAACCAATTGTCCGGATTTTCAATGGGCATAGTCGGGAAGGAGGAAAGTTTGGGCTAGTTTGCCCTAGGTTCTCCAGAATGACAAGGAACTTGCGCTCTTTGCCGCTTGGAACGATGATTGCCAGTTCGCCGTCAGGCGCAATTTCATCACGATTATGAGTAAAACATTGTTGGATAAGGTCTGGGAAGCGCATGCCGTGCGCGTGTTGCCCAATGGAGCCACGCAGCTCCTTATCGGTACGCACCTCATTCATGAGGTGACCAGCCCGCAAGCTTTCGGCATGTTGCGTGATTTGGGACTGAAGGTTCTTTATCCCGAACGCACCTTTGCCACCGTTGATCACATCGTCCCCACGGACGAACGCGAGGAACCATTTTCCGACCAACTCGCTGACGATATGATCAAGGCGCTGCGCAAGAACTGCGCGGAGTCCGGTGTCACCTTCTTCGATCTGCCCAGTGGCAATCAAGGCATCGTCCATATCGTCGGCCCAGAACAGGGCATCACCCAGCCGGGCACCACCATCGCTTGCGGTGACTCGCACACCTCGACCCACGGAGCCTTCGGTGCCATCGCTTTTGGCATCGGCACCAGCCAGGTGCGCGACGTCCTGGCCACCCAAACCATGGCCATCCACAAGCCAAAGGTCCGCCGCATCAACGTCGAGGGCAAACTTTCGCCCGGTGTTTACGCCAAGGACGTCATCCTGCACATCATTCGCAAACTCGGGGTCAATGGCGGCCTCGGCTACGCTTACGAATACGGCGGCTCGACCTTTGATGCCTTCACCCAAGAGGAACGCATGACCGTCTGCAACATGTCGATCGAGGGCGGAGCGCGGGTCGGCTACGTCAATCCGGACGAAACCACTTTCGCCTATCTGAAAGGTCGCCCCTACTCGCCAAAAACCAGCGACTGGGACGCTGCCGTCACCCGCTGGAAATCCTTCGCCTCCGATCCGGACGCACCATACGACGATGTCATCACCTACCAAGCGTCGGATATCAGCCCGACCGTGACTTGGGGAATCAATCCGGGACAGGCCATCTTTATTCACGAGAATGTCCCCACAGCCGGGGAACTCCCGGAAAAAGACCGCGCCACGGCGGAAGAAGCCCTCGTTCACATGCACCTGAAAGCGGGCCAGCCCATCAAGGGCACCAAGGTCGATGTCGCCTTTCTCGGCAGTTGCACCAATGGCCGCCTGAGCGACCTCAGCGAGGTGGCCCGTCACCTCAAGGGCAGAAAAGTCAAAGCCGGCGTGAAGGCCATCGTTGTGCCTGGATCCCAAGGAGTCTCCCTTATCGCCGAAAAAATGGGGCTGGCCGAAATCTTCCGCGATGCCGGCTTCGAATGGCGCGGGGCTGGATGCTCGATGTGCCTCGGCATGAACCCCGACCAGCTTGTCGGAGATCAGCTCTGCGCCAGTTCCAGCAACCGCAACTTCAAAGGAAGGCAGGGCAGCCCGACCGGACGCACCGTTCTAATGAGCCCCCTCATGGTTGCTGCCGCCGCTATCACTGGGGAAATATCTGATGCTCGCGAACTGTTTGAAATGAATTAATTAGATATAATATTTACTATGGCTTTAGAAAAAATAATCCAACGGACAGGACGTGGCGTTTTCGTTCCCGGAGAGGACATTGACACGGATCGCATCATCCCCGCCCGCTTCATGAAGTGCGTGACGTTTGACGGTCTGGGCGAATACGCGTTCTATGACGAGCGGAAGAATGAAGACGGCTCGGAAAAGCCTCATCCGTTGAATGACCCCCGTTATCTGGGAGCGAGCATTCTCCTTTCGGGCTCCAACTTCGGCTGCGGGAGTTCCCGCGAACATGCCCCGCAGGCCCTCTATCGCTTCGGGTTTCGCGCCGTGCTGGCTGAGAGCTTTGCCGAGATCTTTTTCGGGAACTCAACCACCCTCGGCATCCCCTGCGCCGTGATGTCCAAGGCGGACATTGCCGCCCTGGCGGACTTGGTGAACCGCGATCCCGCACAAATCATCACCCTGGATTTGCTCGAAGGCAAGGTCAGCGCGGCCGACATGGATTTCAAAGCCAGCCTGCCCAGCCATGCCCACGAAGCCCTTGTCAGCGGCAAATGGGACGCCATTGCCGACCTGCTGGAGGGCATCCCCGATATCCGCAAGGTCGCGGGAACATTGCCGTACTTCGAGGCGGCTTGAGTTCATGTTGAGGGATGCACGTTGAGAGTTGAGAGAGGTCGAAGACATTTTCCTCCACTCAATCCACTCTCAACCATCTCCCTTTTGCCTTCCCATGACCGTGCTCGAAACCCTCGCAGCGGCGACCGGATACCTTGACAAGCACGGCGTCGAAAGCCCCCGGCTCAACGCCGAGCATCTGCTTGCCCACGCCTTGGGCAAAAAGCGTCTCGATCTTTACCTGGAATTTGATCGTCCCCTCTCCGACGCCGAGCGGGCTCCTCTGCGAGACTTGGTGAAGAACCGGGGCAACGGAAAGCCCCTCCAACACCTGCTGGGCACGGCGGAATTTTTCGGACGCTCCTTCCTTTGTGACGCCCGCGCCCTGATCCCCCGCCCCGAGACCGAGCAGTTGATCGAACTGATCCTCTCCACTCTCAAGCTCAAACCCGCAACTCTCCTCGACGTCGGCACCGGTTCCGGCGTGATCGCCATCACCTTGGCGCTGGAACTTCCCGGCGCCACCGTCACCGCCACCGATCTTTCCCCCGATGCTTTATCTCTCGCGCAGGAAAACGCCTCCCGGCATGCCCTCGCGGAAAAACTCGCCTTCTTCGAGACCGACCTTTTTCCCGAAGACCAAAACCGCCGCTTTGACCTGATCGTGGCCAATCTCCCCTACATCGCCAGCGACAACCTCGCCGCTCTGCCCCGGGAAGTGCAAAGCGATCCCGTCACCGCCCTCGACGGGGGCCGGGACGGACTCGCCATCATCGAGCGCCTTATCCTTCAAGCCTCGGAACGCCTCAACGCCGGAGGCACCCTCGCCTTGGAAATCGGGCACGACCAAGCACCACGAGTCCGCGAGATGATGATCGGAAATGGTTTTGAAAAAGTCGCCGGTCATCGCGATTATCAGGAAATCAGGCGGTTTGTTGTCGGCTCGCGCTAGTCAGTGGCATCCCGGCTTGGATACTCCGAACTTCCTGGACCACAGTCACGCTACCTTGGCCCCACTCCCCCGAGTAGGCGATCCACCCGCAACCATTCCGGTCGTTTCCGCGGGCTGTTCAAATACATCGGATAACTACTCCACTCGTAGCTCGCAGTAATTTGTCTGCCGGCACGAACTCCGCCTTCACAGGATTGAGGTGCGTGTAGTCACACACTCTCCGCAAATATCCCTCTCCAGCCTCTCCACCACGATCGCCTTGTATCGTCCCGAGAAAAGATGCCCTCTCATTTATGTGCCTCGCATTGAATCGCGCGGTTATCCACTCGGCAGGACCCGTAAGACCTTAACGATGGGCCGATCAACGATGAAGAATTTTCAAGCGACGCTTTTGTAACACATCAACGCGACCGCTTTTCAAGAATCCGCATAGCCATCAATCTCGCTTCATGAAGGGCACTAGACAACCCCCCTCCTGGCGGTTATCACCGATCTGTAAATATGGATAAAATCATCGTTCACGGCGGGGCCACGCTAAACGGTTCCGTACGCATCAGCGGTTCTAAAAATTCCGCCCTTCCCATCCTGGCTGCGACCTTGCTGACCAAGGAACCCTGCACCATCTCACGGGTGCCCGACCTGAGCGATATTCATTACATGCTCACGATCCTGAGCGAACTCGGCTGTGAGGTCGAACGCGCCAGCGGCACCGTCACGGTCAAGGCCGAGAAAGTCCTGACCGAGGCACCTTACGACATTGTGCGCAAAATGCGAGCCTCCGTTTGCATCCTCGGCCCGCTACTCGGCCGGGAAAAGGAAGCGACCGTTTCCCTGCCCGGCGGATGCATCATCGGTGATCGTCCGATTGACATTCATCTCAAGGGCTTCGAAGCCCTCGGGGCCGCCGTGTTGGTGCAAGCCGGAAATGTGAAGGTTCTCGCGCCCGAGTTGCGCGGTGCCACCATCAACCTGCGGGGGAAATTTGGCTCCACGGTTTTGGGGACGGACAATGTGATGATGGCGGCCGTCCTAGCGGAAGGCACCACGGTCATCGACGGCGCCGCCGCGGAACCCGAGGTGGTTGATCTGGCAAATTTCCTCATCAAGATGGGCGCAAAAATCGAAGGCGCGGGCACGAGCCGCATCATCATCGAAGGGGTGAAGGAACTGCACGGTGCGGAACACGATGTGATCCCGGATCGGATTGAGGCAGGTACATTTCTGGTCGCCGCCGCCATCTCCGGCAGCGAGGTCACCCTCAAGCGGACAGACCCCGAGCATTTGAAATCCCTCACCGATCCCCTGATCCAGGCAGGATATTCCATCACCACCGGGAAGGAGGAAATCACCCTCCGGACCAACGGCACCCGTCGGCCGCTCAAGCTGGAAACCCAACCTTATCCGGGCTTCCCCACTGATATGCAGGCCCAGATGTGCGCCCTGCTGGCCACCACGGATGGGACCAGCGCCATCACCGAAAATATTTTTCCGCAGCGCTACATGCATGTGGCGGAACTCAAGCGCATGGGCGCAAACATCGAACTCCAAGGCTCAACCGCCGTCATTAACGGCGTGGCAAAATTGAGTGGAGCACCGGTGATGGCCAGCGACCTGCGCGCCTCGGCCGCCTTGGTTCTGGCCGGTCTGCAAGCCGAGGGCATGACGGAAATCAATCGCGTTTACCACATCGACCGCGGCTACGAGAGCATCGACGAAAAGCTCAATTCGCTCGGCGCAAATATCGAGCGGGTGAAGGTGTAGCTTCCCAACAGGAATAACGGGCATCCTGCCCGTTATTGATTCCCTTCACGGGCGGGACGCCCATGAAAATGAGCGAAAGTAAGTCAAGAGATTCTGCGGTGCATGAGGCGAGTTATGGCCAAGAGAATCCAAGCGCGGGCGATGCGGGCGGCATAACTAAGGACTAAGAGGACTAAGGGTAAGACTTATTATTCTTATATTAATTAGGTCTTATCCCCTCCCGCCTTCCTTCACCTCGCCGCCGGGAAACCCAAAGAACTCGCCCTCAACGTTCTCAGACGAAAACTCATTCTCCTCGCTAACCGCCTCCTAAAATATCCCAACTTCTCCCTTGCTTCCTAAAACAGTTGCTGACCCGAACGCCTGCTACAGCGAGCGGCCCAGCGAGGTCTCAAAACATGGTGCGCGATGCAGGGTTCGAACCTGCGACTTCTTGCGTGTGAAGCAAGCGCTCTACCGCTGAGCTAATCGCGCTTAGTGTTGATTTGCAACGACTTGCAAAGAATGCTTGAACCGCCATTTTCAGATTGTAACCCGTTTTTGTAACCCGTTTTTGTAACCCGTAGTCTGCTGGCATGAGCAAGCCAGAGAAAACCAAGGGAACAAAATTGGATTGGGTGAAAGTCGGTCCATGCCTTTATCGCTATCGTGAGGGCAAATACTACGCGCTCCTCAAACAGGGGGGCAAGCAAATCCGGCGCTCGCTGGAAACGCACGATCTTCCCCTCGCCCGCCGCAAGCTGGTTGAACTGCGCAAGGATCTGGAAACCACCGATCCCACCCTGGCAGCGCGCACCCTTGAAAAACACGCCGAGCGTTTTTTGAAAACCATCACCGGAGCCGAGAGCACACAGTACATCATCAAGCTGAATATCGGCAAACTACTGTCAGGCTGGCCCAAGGATGCATCGAGAGTCCTTGGCAAAATCCGTGCGGGCGATTGCAAAGAGTGGATCGCAAAATATCCCGACCTTTCCGCCAGCACGATCAACCACATGATTACGGACGCACGCCGCTTTTTCGATATGGCCGTTTCGGATGGCGTCATTCCCCGCTCCCCCATGGCCGGCATCACCTACCGCAAACCGCCCGAACTGACCCGCCTGACCCCCACCCTCGAACAATTCGAGGCCATTGTGGCCGATCTTCGCTCGCAGAAGGCTAAGAGCCTGTCTGAAAATGAAGGAAGAGAGATCAAGGAATTCTGTTGAGCATAATCCGAGTTATGGCCAGGAGGATCCAGGCGCGAGCGCTGCGAGTGGTTTTTTCATAGTCTCGGACCAAGCGGCGGTGTTGGGAGA
>JBGTGQ010000087.1:0-6332 GCA_041746635.1 Terrimicrobiaceae bacterium
AATCCCGATATACACCGGGCCCTCCTGCAATGATTTTTTTGTTTTCATCGCATACCATCATACACCATCGATTTTATCAGCCTCGGCGAGTCGCGCGGCTCGCCAATCAAGCATTCATCAGCTTTTCATGTCGCCTGACCCGAATGGCGGTAAGATAAGGCGGATTTAGGAAGATTTTCGGTTTGTGCGATTGCGATGGGGCAGGTTGCCCATGTGAGAGCGCGGCTTGGTGAGAAGCTGATAGTTTTTCGGTCTTCGTTTTTTGGCGCGGGGTTCCGATCGACCGGGGCGTTCGGGGAGCAGATCGCGGGCGATGAGGGTGAGCATATCGTCAATGAGATGCTGCTGTTTGCGCGGGGAGCTGGCGGCGGCATGGATGACATCGGCAAAATGACGGGCGGTATCCAGGGTGCCTTTGAAGCTGATGCGTTCGAGGCTGACGTGGTGAAGGTGTGCGCTGCGCTGCATGAGCACGCGGACCAGGTTGTAAGCGATAAGATGGATGGCGAGTTCTTTCTCGATGAGGTCGGGGCTTTTGCAGCGCAGGACGTCCAGCTTCATCAGGGGAAAGCCCAGGCCCGGTTGCTGGGAACCGGGCTGCGGCCAGACTTTCTGATTAGCTTCCGTATCGGGCATCGAGACGCTCGTGCCATCAACGATTTTGACCGAACGCCCTCCCAGCCATTGCTCGGTTTTCAAAGTGTTGCGTTCCAAGGTCCAGCGGATTTGTCCTGCGATTAACCCCAAGACCTCCTTGTCCAACCGGGCTCTGGCCTGGCAATAGGCGCTGGCCGTCAGCGACCCGGCGCGATCCTTCTGCGCCCACCGCCACCAGGCTTCCACCTTGCGCACGATCTCGCGGCAGGGCATTCCCGGACTCATCACTTGGGCCACGAAGGCCCAGAACGTTACCCTCGGCGGCAGCGACCGATCCCGGCTGTTGGCTCCCTTTTCGGTCGGTTCCAGCAGCTTGGCCGGGATCAGATCGCCAAAGAGTCCGTAGAGTTGTTCGAGACTGTCAATCCGCCTGACTTTCTCCAGTTCCCGACGCGGCGCACGCCCAAAAAGCAACGGTCCAAACGCTTGAAAAAACGGGGTTTTGATTGCCATACGCTATGTTACTCATAATGCATTCATTGTCAATATATTATGTTGCCATTAGCAAGAATTTCCCACATCGGCTTGCTCTTAGTTTTTTCATCCCAAATGGGCCTTATCTTACCGCCATTCAGGACTGACCCCTTGCTTCTGCTCCCTGCTTTTATCACACCCGGGGCGGAAGATCCTCCCGATTTTTCCAACCTGCGACTTTGGCGGGGCCGAAGCCCCCATCGCAAACGTATCATTAGCGATGAATGTTAAGAACCTTTCGAATGTTAAGAACCTTTCGAATCCCGGCGGAGAGGATTCCCGCGATGCTCACTTGCATGCCGGGTCGAGCATAACGTCCCCCATGCTCATGCAGTGCGATGCGCAGGAGCGTTACCTTTTCGTCAACCGTGCCTATGCCATGCATCAGGCCCAAGCCCGGGAACAAATTATCGGCCGCACGGTCCGGGAGGTGACAGGCGCGGATGCCTACCACCGCCTGAGTCCATTCATTCGCCGCGTGCTGGCGGGAGAGGCGGTCGAGTTTGAATTGGAAGTATCCTCTCCGGGACTGGGCCTGCGCACCATTGCCGGCTCCTGCCTTCCTGAGCGCGACTCATCGGGCCTTGTGAGCGGCTGGATTTCGGCCCTCTCGGACCAGACGGAAATGCGACAAGCCCAGACCGACGTGCGCCTCGTGAGCCACCGCCGGACCGAGGAAGTGGCCGCCCTGAACAGTCGCCTAGAAGAACAGTCCCGGCTTTTCGATGCCACCCTCTCCCACCTCTCTGATCAGATTTACACGTTCGATCAGGAGGGACGGCTCATCTATGCCAACAAAGTACTGCTGGAATTATGGGGACATTCCCTCCCCGAAATGGTGGGAAAACAGTTCACCGAAATGGGATATCCCGACGGTTTGGGTGAAAAACTTCACGCCCAGCTTCTCCAGGTCCTCGCCACAGGCAAACCCCTCGTCGGAGAGACCCTTTTCCGCAATGCCGTCGGCCGGGAAGACCTCCACGAATATGTCTTTAATCCCGTTTTCGACGCCGAGGCAAAGGTCGTGGCCATGGCCGGGACCACCCGCGTGATCACCGATCGTCGGCGGGCAGAGGCTTCCCATCGCCAACTCGCGGCCATTGTGAAGTCCTCCGACGATGCCATCATCAGTAAAAGTTTGGAGAGCATCGTCCTGAGTTGGAACAGCGGCGCGGAACGCCTTTTCGGCTACACCGCCGGCGAGATCATCGGAAAATCCGTCACCCTCTTAATCCCAGAGGACCGAAGCGACGAGGAGCCGGAAATTCTCGCACGGATCCGTCGCGGGGATCCGATTTCCCACTACGAAACTATTCGCCGACGAAAAGATGGAACCTTGGTGGAGATTTCCCTGAGTGTTTCGCCGATCAAGGACCAGGCCGGCAACGTCGTTGGTGCCTCCAAGATCGCCCGCGACATCACCAAGCAGAAAAGCATCGAGAGAACTTTGAAGGAAGCGCGGAACGCGGCGGAGGCGGCCAACCAATCCAAGGATCAATTCCTCGCCATCCTCAGCCATGAACTACGCACGCCCCTCACCCCGGTGTTGATGAGCGTGGCAGCCCGGTTGATGAACCCAAACCTTCCTCCCGACATCAAAGCGGAACTGCAAATGATCCGCCGCAACATCGAGCTGGAGACCCGTTTGATTGACGATCTGCTCGATCTCAGCCGCATTACCAGCGGGAAACTCAGCCTGCGGCTGGAGACCATGGACCTCAATGAGGCTGTCGGACATGCCTGCGATATCTGCCGCTCGCAAATTCTGGAAAAAGGGCAGCGCTTGCATCGCGATTTTAGTCCGAAAACCGGCGCAGCCATGGGTGATCCACCGCGTTTGCAGCAGATCCTTTGGAACGTCTTGAAAAACGCGGTCAAGTTCACTCCCGAAGGCGGCGATATTTTTGTCACCACCCGCGTCAGAGCCGATCGGATCGAGGTGGCGGTGCGGGATCGGGGGCCGGGTATTTCTCCCGCGGATCTCCCGAAGATTTTCAGCGCCTTCGAACAGGGCGATGTGAATACCCGTAAGTTCGGCGGGTTGGGGCTGGGGCTGGCGATTTCCAAAGCACTGGTGGAACTGCACGGCGGCACAATTCGCGCGGAAAGCGAGGGACCGGGACGGGGCAGCACCTTTGTTCTCGAACTGCCCGCCATCCGCACCGACGCTCATACGCCGACTTCCAAAACCTGCCAAGCGGATACCCCCCCCCGGGGCTCCCTGAGGATTCTCGTGGCGGAGGATCACGCCGATACCGCCGCTATGCTTGCGCTGCTGCTGCAGGCATCGGGGCACCGGGTGAAAACCGCGCGCGATGTGGCGGGGGCCTTGCAGCTTGCCACCGACGAGCAGTTCGATGTGCTGGTTAGCGATGTCGGATTGCCGGACGCCACCGGCTACGAGTTGATGCAGAAAATCCGCCAGGTTCATCCCATGCGGGGCATCGCCATGAGTGGCTTTGGCATGGACGAGGACGTGCGCAAAAGTCTGGCCGCAGGTTTTAGCGACCATCTGATCAAGCCCGTGAATTTTGCGACCTTGGAACACGCCATCCGTCGCGTGATGGAGAAGACCGCCGAGGATTGAGCGTTACCAAGATTGCAGCGGCCATGGCGATGAACTCCGAACGCCCCGCAGCCAAATGAGGGATTTCGAACCAAATTCCATGGGCGATTCAGACACCGGGCCGAGGCGGACGCCCGCCTGCGGCGGCCTCGCGCAGCTTGTCCTTCTTGCTTTTGCGCCGGCCTTTGATGCCGCCCGCGGAGGGAGCGTCTGGCCTCGCGGTTTCGACCGGCTCGAAACCTTGAATTTGTTCGCGAGGAAGGCGGAGGTGATGCCGTTTTTCGATGAGGAGAAAATGGGCATGGGTGCCGGCGCTGACAAAGTTGATGGCCAGCCCGGATTCCCCCGCCCGGCCGGTACGGCCGATGCGATGGGTGTAATCGACGGCGGAACGCGGCAGGTCGTAGTTCACCACGACGGGCAACCGGGTCACATCAATTCCCCGGGCAGCAAGATCGGTGGCCAGCAACACTTGCAAGCGCCCGGCTTTGAAATCCGCCAGGGCCTGACTGCGCGCGCCCTGGCGGAGTTCGCCGTGCAGAGCGGCCGCCACCAGACCGGCCTGGCGGAGTTTTTCCGCGATATGTTCGGTGGCATGTTTCGTCGCCACAAAAACGAGAACGCCGGACCATTGGTTTTCCTGGATGAGATGACGCAGCAGTTGGGTACGCCGCGGCGCATCCACCTCAATGACGCGCTGAAGAATGTCCGGCTTCACCGCCGGTGCCAGGGGCACGTCAAGACGAACAGGTTCGTGCAGCAGTGCCGCCGCCAGGGTTTGCACGGCCGGAGGAAATGTCGCGGAAAAAAGCAGGCTTTGGCGACGCGCGGGCAGCAGGGCCAGGATGCGATCAATTTCGTTGCGAAAGCCCTCCTCGAGCAACCGGTCGGCCTCATCGAGAACGATTAGGGATACGGCCGAAAGTGACACGGCCTTGTGCGCGGTCAGATCCAGCAGGCGGCCGGGAGTGGCTACCACAATGTCCGCTCCGCCACCAAATGCCATCATCTGCGGGTTGATGGACACGCCGCCGTGGACGATGAGAGTTTTCAGCGCTGGGGCGAGATAGCGTCCGAGCTGTCGAATGGCTTCACCAATTTGGCCGGCCAGTTCGCGCGTCGGGACGACAATCAGGGCACGAACAAAACGTCCACGTGGACGCGGGGAGGAACTAAGGATTTGTAGAATGGGCAGTGCATAAGCAACCGTCTTACCCGATCCGGTCTGCGCGGAGGCCCAGACATCTCCCCCGCGAAGAATCCGGGGGATGGCCGCTGCCTGAATTGGCGTCGGAACGCAATATCCCTGTTCCTCCACAGCGCGCAATAGAAGCGGGGATAGACCCAATGAGGAAAACGACATCGTGGGGCAAGATAGGCCCCCGGAGAGGGGCGTCACGATTTTTGACCGCAACGCCGCGATTCTTCCATCGTTCTGGCCAGAGTCGTTCCTCTTCCTCTCCCCAAGGTCGGGCCCCATTCGGCCCGATATCTGCATCTTGATTTCCATCCTCGCTGCCAGTTCACCGGCTCGCACTTTGCCACCTATGGCGCGGAATTGCTTGCGGCAACTGTGACTTTGGAACTGGATGGCGACAGCCACGCTTTCAACCTCGGCATTAATCTGGACAGCGGCAATCCCAAGCCGGGCCTTGACTACGACCCGGATTCCTCAGACGCGACGAATCTGGCCCGGCAGAGACCGATCAGGAAATATTCATGGACTTGAGGAGCGCCTGATTGATCTGGCCGTTGGCGGGAAGACCATTATCCGCCTGATATTTGGCAATGGCCCGCTGCGTCTGGGGCCCGATCGCTCCATCAATCGGCCCGCCGTAGTAGCCGCGGCGGGTCAATTCCACCTGCACGGCAACTTGGACGGGATAGGTGGCATAAGCCGGATAGGAAACGTAATACGGACGGGCGATCACGCTCCATCCGGCATAAGTGCCGATCGGTGCGATATACGCCTTGTTCACCACGACATTGGCAGAACGATAAACTCCCCCGCTATAGACATAACCGCTGCGGTATCCGTTCCATGCGCTGGCGGATTTACTCACCGAGCCGCCATTTGGCCCCGTGGCATTCACGCTGCCGGTCGAATAGCGTCCGGCGCGTGCGCCGGAGGCATCATAAGTTCCACCATTCGGCCCCTCTGCGCTAACGCTACCCGCCCGGAAGCGTCCGGCTTGCACACCCTGGGCCTCCACGGAACCGCCGCGAGGACCCTCCCGGGAGACTCCGCCAACACGACCGGCCTGGGCAGACGCCAATGGAAAGAGGACACACAGGAGGAGGGACAGTTTTTTCATACCAGAAGACTACTTGATTACGCGAGCCATGGACAGTAGAAATCCGTGAGCCGCACATCCGATGCTTGTCGCCGTGGTTGCGGGCTGACAATTTGTTCGCCCTCATGCGCATTGAAGGTAAACAGCTCGGTCGCCGGTTTGGCAGGCAGCAAGCTCTACACGGGGCAAAGCCATCCTTGCCTTAGAGCCTGTCTGAAAATGAAGGAAGAGAGATCAAGGAATTCTGTTGAGCATAATCCGAGTTATGGCCAGGAGGATCCAGGCGCGAGCGCTGCGAGTGGTTTTTTCATAGTCTCGGACCAAGCGGCGGTGTTGGGAGA
>JBGTGQ010000088.1:0-10690 GCA_041746635.1 Terrimicrobiaceae bacterium
TCTCCCAACACCGCCGCTTGGTCCGAGACTATGAAAAAACCACTCGCAGCGCTCGCGCCTGGATCCTCCTGGCCATAACTCGGATTATGCTCAACAGAATTCCTTGATCTCTCTTCCTTCATTTTCAGACAGGCTCTAAGGACCGTCTCCCGACGACGCGGCGGGAAGTTTCTTGTTTGGAATGCATCAGGGTGATCCCCGACCGGACAGTGGGGAGGCAGCCGAGGACGGTTGATTTCCGAATTCCTAGTGAACAACCCATCCCTTATGAAAAACTCACATTGTATTGATATCTGCAATAAACTCCTCCGGGGAGAACTCTCCGCCGTGGAAACCTACGAAAAGGCCATTGAAAAATATGGCGACAAGCCGGTGCTGGCAGATTTGCGGCAATTGCGGGATGACCATGCGGAAGCGGTCGGCCTGCTGGAGGAAAATGTCCGATCCATGGGCGGTGAGCCGGAGCGCACTTCCGGAGCCTGGGGCACCTTTGCCAATACCGTCCAAGCCGCAGCCAATCTTGCCGGTCCCGACTCAGCTCTGGAAGCTCTGCAAAGCGGCGAGAAGAGTGGAAAAAATGATTACGAGGACGCCTTGAAGGATGACGAAGTCATGCCCGAATGCAAAAATCTGTTCAGCACCCGGCTCCTGCCGAAGATCACCGAGCATATCACCGCTCTCGAACAGTTACAAAAGGCCGCCTAAATTCCTCCGGGGTAGGCCGCATCCGGTGCCGGATGCAGCCTGTTTTCTCCCGGCGCGGCGTTGCCCGCGAGGCAGACTAGAATTTTTCGTCGCGTTCGAGCATTCCGTGCGGGGGGGGGGAATCGTAGGCGGCGGCATTTCGCCGACGTCGCGAAGCTCTTCACATCGGACGCATTCAGTGGATCGGCCATGGCTGGAGTCAAAAGTGAAGGTAGAGCAAGCTTCCAGCTTGCCGTCCATCGTTCACAAGTTGGAAGCTTGTGCTATTTTTCTGCGCGGAACGAAATCCCCAGCAATTCATCCGTGGTGGGAACGTCTTTGATGATCTGGCTGCGGAGCGGACCAACCCCGATGTAGCGCAAGTTGGGCAGGATGGCCGGGCGATTGTCTCCATAGGCAATCGCAATAATGGCTTTCATCACCTCGGCCACATAGAGGCGGGCGGCGGCGGGCAGTTCCGCAAAGTGGCGGATGTCAGAAAGATCTTCGATCCAGCCGGGGACGGTTTTGTAAACGGGTTTCAAGGTGCGGCGGAAAGCGTCGTCGCGGGGAACATGGGGCACGCAGATTCCATCAGGCGTTTCGTAAGCAACGCAGATGGCGAGCTCGCCGGAGGTCCAGTCGCCGCCGTAGGAGAGGGCGTCGAGTTTGTTCAGGGCAAGGTCCTGATAACCGCCGTAGCGGAGGGCGTCGCCTTTTTCCACCGCGTCGAACCAGCCGACCATGCGTTGACGTCCGGTGGTGGAGCCGAACTCGATGCGGCGCAGAGTGCGGCCGAGCGGATGTTCATCGGTCAGCTCGGTGAGGAATACATGGGTGCCGACCTTGGTGTCGTACGCCTTGCAGCAGCCAATGGTGTGAACCGGCTGGGCGGGGATGCCGGCGGATTGGAAAAACTCCGGCGTGAAGGTGTGTGAGGCGGTGACGTTGGGCGGAAAGCCATGGCGCTTATCGAGCCAGTAGGCTTGTCCAAATTCGCCGATGATGCTGCGACCGGACTCAAGGCTTTGCAGAACAATTTCCCTTACATCGGTGATGCAGGGAAGAAGCTTTTGTCCGGCGGCCCAATAGGTTTCGATCAGCAAATCGGCATCCAGTCCGAAGGGACGGGGCGCGAGGAATTGCCGAAAATCGAATTCCGACGCGGTGAAAATTCCGGCGTCGAGCGTCTCTTTGTTCGCGCGCGCTTCCGCATTGCTAAGCGTGTCGAAAAGTTCCGGCCAGCGTTCCGGACGGAGCTGACAGACATGCTCAATGGTGCGGAGGGCGCGGCTGATGCGCTGGCGTAGTTTGCGGGCGAAGATCGCCTTGTCCGCGCGAAAATCGGCGTAGGTAATCTGCATCTGCGCAATCTCGTCCGTGTAAGCCGGCGTGATGCCTCGTCCGGTGGAACCGCGCGGTTCTTCCCTGAGGATGTGGACGCGGTAATCTTCCCACGCGAGATCGAGCAGACGGTGCGAGAGATCGGAAACCAGGGTGCGTTCGTCAATGCGCAGCCGGGCCAGAGTGGCGTGGCCGTGCAGTTCGGCGTAGGCGGCTTCCCACAAAAACTTGCGCGGATCGGCCACCACACCGCAACCGATGAGCAGATGCGGCAGCGTGGCGTCCACCACGCCGCCGGGAATGAGGTTCAACTTCACGTCACCCACGGAGTGGCCGGAGTTGGAACCGCCGTTAACCTTGATCACCGCGGCCACGGCGTCCGGATTGCCGGTGCCTTCACGAAGCTCGTCAATGATTTCGAGAATGAGGCGTCCCTTGCCCTCGTCCCCGGTGGAGATTCCGGTGTCGGCAATGAGGAGGCTGGAGAATGGGGTCAGGGCCATGAAGGCACGATTGAAGAATAACGAATGACGAATGACGAACGAAAATCCCGCTGTTTATTCGCTGGCTTGGCTGGCCGAGGCTTTCACCGTGATCACATCATGCGGGGCGGCTTCCTTTTGTCCCGCCGGGCTCACCCGGATGTAACGGGCGTTCTTTCTCAATGCGGCGAGATCCGAGGCTCCGAGGTACCCCATGCCCGATTGGATGCCGCCGATGAGTTCGCGGAGGACAGTGTCGAGCGGGCCGACGGATTCCTTCAGGGCTTCGATACCCTCCGGTGCCGCCTTGGCGACTGCATCTTTTTTGTCGTGACCATAGCGGGCGGCGGATCCCTCCTTCATCGCCTCACGGCTGCCCATGCCCCGGTATTGTTTGTAGAGCTTGCCATCGATTTCGATGATGCGTCCCGGAGCTTCGTCGCAGCCCGCCAGCAGGCCGCCGCAGATGAGCCCGTCGGCCAGCGTGAGCGCCTTGACCATGTCGCCGGATTTCGTGATGCCCCCGTCAGCGAGGGTGGTGACGTTGTGTTTCGCCGCTTCCCGTGAGGCCACATAAAGCGCGGTCATCTGCGGGATGCCCACGCCGGCCACCACGCGGGTGGTGCAAATGGAGCCGGGACCTTGACCGATCTTGATGCAATCCGCTCCGGCCTCGGCCAGAAACGCCACGCCGTCGGCGCTGGTGACATTACCCGCGATTAGCGTGAGGTCCTTAAATTGCTCGCGTAGCAGCCGCACGCTGTCGCCCACGCCTTGGGAAAACCCGTGGGCGGTGGACACGGCCACCGCATCAACCCCTTCTTCCACCAGTTGGCCCACATGCGAGACGATGCGTTCGGCGTCGAGCGAGCCATCGGACGTCCGGTGCGAGGCCACGGCGGCACCACAGAGGAGCCGGAAACGGTCATCGCGGGCGGGTTTGACGATACGGGTGGCCTCGTCCTCAATGCGCTCGATGTCACTGAGGGTAAACAGGCCGCAGAGCCTGTCCTGATCATCGACGATGAGGAGTTTGTTGATGCCGATGTTTTCGGTGAAAAAGCGGTCGGCGGCATCAATCGGGTCCCGGCTGATTTCGCGTTGGAGCAGGGTGTAAACAGACGGGCGCGGCGTCATGGCCTCGCGCACGCAGTGTTCGCGGTAGCGTTCCTTCACGCAACTGCCAGGGAGCAGACCGAGCAGGCGGTTGTTTTCATCCACCACCGGGAAGGTGCTGAAGCCGAATTTTTTTCGCGCGATGAGATCGAGAACCTCGCTGATTTTCTGATCGGCCGTGACCTTGATGGGTTCGCGGATGAATCCGTGGATGTGGTTTTTGACCCGGGCGACTTCCTTCACCTGCGCCTCGTCGGTCATGTTGTAATGAATGAGACCGAGGCCGCCATTAAGGGCCATGCGGATGGCCATTTTCGACTCCGTGACGGTGTCCATGTCGGAGGACAAAATCGGGATCTGCAGATGCAGCGAGGACGAGAGCGAAACGGCCAGATTGGCGTCGCGCGGAAGGATGTCCGAATACCGCGTGGCGAGCGAGATGTCGTCGAAGGTCAGGCCGATGGGCAGATTGCGGGGGAAGAAAGAATCGGCATCGGGGAAAAAGGCGGAGAGGTCTTCCATGGGCAACCTTCAGCGAAGTGCGGGGGGAAGCTCAAGGAGAAATTACGATTGCCCATCATGCGGAATGCTTAGTCGCATTTTGCAGGTCCTTCATCAGCGCAGTCAATTCGGTGCAGGACTCATCGAGCAGATCATCCACATTCTTAAGCTGCTGCCGCAGGTCCGCCGCGTCTTGCGGGAGCTGATTTTGCACGACGCACAGCAGGAGTCGCGCGCCGGTAAGGCTCTGGCAGACGGCGTCGTGAAGCCGGTCGGCGATCTGCCTGGGTGTCCGGCAGGCCGCTTTCCTGGCAGCCGGTTTTTTTCGCCGGGGCGAGGGAGTGTTTTGGGCGTGCATTTTTTGGGGTCAGGCTTCGATCTCGAGAGCAGCTTCCTCGAGGGCTTCCCGAAGATCTTCTGACCCGAATGGCTTGATGATGTGGCGGCGAAAACCCGCAGCCTTGCTGCGTTCAAAGTCACTTTCCGCCGCGAATCCGCTCATCGCCACGGCATAGACGGCACGCGGAAATTTCGCTTGTTCCAAAAGCTGCCAGCCATCCCCGTCGGGCAGCCCAAGATCAGAGAGAAGGACGTGGCAGTCCTCGGTTGGGCTGGCGGCCAGCGCTGCTTGCATTGTGCACGCGGTGGTCACCGAATGGCCCAGGCTTTCGAGATACATTTTCAGGTATTTCAGCGTGTCAGGATGGTTTTCGACGATAAAAATTCGCATGACTGGTGTGGACGGGGGTTCTTTTAAAAAGGCAGCCGCACGTGGAAGGTCGCGCCTTGGTTAGGGCCGGGGCTTTCCGCCCAAATGCGGCCGCGGTGGGCGGAAATGATCGCCGCAGAGATTGCCAGGCCCAGGCCGAGGCCGAGACTGCTGAGCTCGCCTTTCTGCTGGGTGTCCACTTGCTCGAAGGGCTGGAAGATCCGCTCGAGATTTTCGGCGGCGAGGCCCGCGCCGGTGTCGGCAATGGAGATTTGCAGGGCGCTTTGATCGCGCGCGGTGTGCACGGTGATGGTGCCGCCGTGCGGGGTGAATTTCACGGCGTTGCGGAGCAGATTGCACAGCACCTGCCGGAGCCGCTTGGGATCGGCTTCAAGCGTGGCGGGCGTGGCCCTCAGCTCCTGTCGCACGGCGATCCCTTTTTCCTCCACCTCGGAGCGCAGCATCTCGAGCGCGCGCGCGATGGCCTCGTGCACGTTCACGAGTTTGAAATCAAAGCGCATCTTCCCCTGCTGGATGCGGGAGACGTCGAGCAGGTCGTCGATGAGCTGCGCCTCGAGCACGATGTTGCGGTGGATCATCTCGAAATCCTCGCGCAAATCTTCGGAGAGCTTCTTCGACTTGGCGTGCACTTCGGACACCAGCAGCACCGGCGTGAGCGGCGTCCGCAGCTCATGGCTGAGCGCGGCGAGGAAGCGGTCCTTGCTCCGGTTTGCGGCCTCGGCGGCTTCCTTGGCTTCGCGTAAGCTTTCGGCGGCCTGCTTGCGCGCGGTGATTTCAATGGCCGCCCCGGTGACGCCGGAGATGAGGCCGGCGGCATCCCGCTGGGGTTCCACCAGTAAGTCGAAATGCCGGCTCACGCCCGCGATTTGCACCAGCACTTCCTGCCGCTGGCTGACGCCGCTGCGGATCACCTCGCGCTTCAGCGCCTCGGTCCGGACAGCATCCGCGGCGTGCTCCATCAGGTCCGCCTCCCGTTTGCCGATGGCAACAGAGTCCTCGAAACCCAGCATGGCGTTTTGCAGCCAGGTGTAGCGCAGTTCCAAGTCCTGCTGAAAAAGCACCACTTGCGAGCACTTGACGGCGAGATTCAAACGCTCCTCGCTTTCGCGCCGCGCCGCGTCGGAGTGCTCCCGCGCGGTCACGTCCTGGAAATAACACACCACGCCGTGCTGCCCGTCCGGCAGGGTGATGCGCTGTGTCTCCCATTCGAAGGCCTGCTCCACGCCGAGGTCGTGCCGCTGCTCGGAGAAGCGCGGCGAAATGTAGCGCTCTCCCGTCGCCAGCGTGTGCCGGAAGATGGTCGCGATCTGCGGCCCGATTTCCGGTCCCCACACGATCTCCAGCGCTTCATCGAAATCGCGCCCAATCAGCGGCGCCGCCGCCGCGAAGAACGGCAGCGACTCCGCGTTCATCTGCGCCACGCGGAACTGCGCATCCACCACATACACGCCGCCCGGCGCCTGCTCGATGATCTTGGAGAACAGCGCCGTGTTCTGGCGCAGCGCCGCCTCGGCCTCTTTGCGCTCGGTGATGTCGCGGATGGCCAAGATCAAGCCGGCGCGCTGGCCCGTCTCGGGATCGTGCAGGATCGCGATGCTCGTCTCCACGGGCAACTCGCGCCCGTCGCGGGTGCAGTGGAGCTTTTCGCCACGCCAGTGGCCGCGCTCCTTCAGCGCCGCCAACGCCGCTGCTTCCGCCTCGGGCGAGGGCCATTGGCGGGTGTAGAGCGCGGTGACTTTCCGCCCGAGCACGTCCGCGCTGCGCACGCGGTATTGTTGCTCGGCGGCAGAGTTGAGAAAGGTGATGCGCTCCTCGCTGTCGGTGGTGACCACGGCATCGCTCACTTGGGCAAGCATCGCGCTGCGGAAGCGGTTCTGCTCGGCGTCGAGACCCTGCAGGGTGAAGAGCCGCGGGGCGGCGTCGCGCTCTCCTACGAGCCCATCCACCTCACCGGCGCGGATGGCGCGGAGCATTTCCTCCGCGGCCTCCAGCCGTGCGCGCAGCCTGGCGTTCTCGGCGAGGAGCGTTTGGTCAGGGGTGGCGGGCGTGGGCATGGCGGAGCGATTTATGATTTCTGATTTACGATTTCGCCGAGATGTTGCCAGCGTGCCGCGTACCGCCCATGAGCCCGCGTTCGCCGATGATGAACGGGTATGGCAAGGGCTGTTCTCTTTTCATGGGCATGGGCGGCTGTAGGTTCACCCGACGCACATCCTTGCCGGATGGGCCGCGTGGCGAAAACTTACCTGTTGCAAGCTTTTCTGCAAGTGAATGCAGGCACGCTTTTAGCCAAGCACGGACTTCATGAGGGCAGCTTGTTTGAGAATGCGGGAGAGAGCCTCCTTTTTCATGGGCTTGGAAAGGTAGTCGTTCATGCCAGAATCCAGGCAGCGCTGCCGGTCGCTGGGCATCACGTTTGCAGTGACGGCCGCAATAAAAGCCGGTGCTCGTCGGTAGGCCTGTTCATAGTGGCGGATGGAGGAGGTGGCTTCCAGGCCATCCATTTCCGGCATTTGCATATCCATCAGCACGCAGTCGGGATGGGCCTGTTGAAATATGGCGACCGCTTCCGAGCCGTTGGTGGCGACGAGGGGTTCATAACCGGCTTTGCGGAGTACCAGACAAATCAGTTTGAGGTTAACCGGTTCGTCATCGGCCACCAGAATGACCAATGGGTTGACTTCGGCAAAGTGGTGATCAAAGACCACCGGCGCGGCTTCGGCGGCTGCCGGACTGGCCGCGACCAAGCCCACGGGAGCGATGAGGGTGAATCTCGATCCTGCTCCCGGAGTGCTGGAAACCTCGAGCGAGCCGCCCAGCAATTGGGCCAGACGTTGGGAAATGGCCAAGCCCAGGCCGGTTCCGGTATGGCGCCGGGCGATGCTCGCGTCGGCTTGGGTGAAGGGCTGAAAAATCGGGGCGAGAGATTCCGCGGGAATGCCAGGGCCTGTGTCCGTGACGGAGAATTCCAAGTTGACTCTTTGGTCGGAGGCGGACGATTCGCCGCGCCGCAAGCGAAGATGGATATGCCCAACATCCGTAAACTTGACGGCATTGCCTACCAGATTGATGAGAATCTGCCGCACGTGGCCGGCATCGCCCAAAGCCTGCGCGGGCACGCCAGGGTCAATCTCGACCTGAAGCTCGAGCCCTTTCTGGCGGGCTTGCGGTCCGAGGAGATCGGTGATGCCGGTGAGAATTTCGGCCGGGGAGAAAATCGCCTGCTCCCGCTGCGCGCCGCCGGATTCGATGCGGCTGAAATCGAGAATATCGTCCAGGATGCGAAGGAGGGACTTCGCGCTGGAAAGAATGATGCGGACGTGTCCGCCCGGTTCCTTGGGCAGCGGGCTCGTTTCGAGTAGCTCGGCAAAACCCAGAATGCCATTCATGGGCGTGCGGATCTCGTGACTCATCATGGCGAGAAATTCGCTTTTGGCCCGTTCCGCCGCGAGGGCTTGGCGGGCGAGCTCTTGCTGATGAGCGAGGGCCACCTCGAGCCGGCGTTGGTCCGCCTTCGCCTGGGTGATGTCCTGCAACGTGCCGTAGATTCGCCGGAGGGTGCCGTTTTCAAACTCGGCTTCACCAATCCCCCGCACCCAGATGTGCCGCCCCTTGGCTGTGATCATCTCCACCTCCAAATCGTAAGGCGTTCCATTTTGTGCGCAGGCAAGGAAGGCATTGCGAACGACCTCCCGGCAGTCGGGGAGATAAAAGCCCAGAATCTCCTCAAGAGACGGTTTGGAGTTATCCGGCATTTCGTGGATCCGGCACAATTCATTCGACCACGTCACGACGCGATTGGGAAAAGTGACATTCCAGCCGCCGACTCCGGCCATTCGTCCGGCGATGCGGAGCAACTCCTCATCCTGACGGAGTTTTTCCAGCGTAGCTTTTCGCTCGGTCACGTCTTCAAAACTGAGGACCACCCCGTCGCGCAACCGGCCGGCTTGCAGGACCACCCAGCGGGTCTCATCGTTCAGGATGATGCTGGCCTCGAAGGTTCCGGTTTCACCACTTTCCACCACGCTCCGGCATTTCTCAAAAATATTCTGTCCCGCTTCGCCCAGAATTTCCTCTGCCATCCGGCGGCCCGGCAAACTGCCCGGCTTGAGGCCGAGGATCTCTGCGGCGATTCCATTGGCCACACTGACTTTGAGGTCGGTGAGGGTGCCGGCGGGGGAACGGATCGCTTCCAGATAGAGAATCCCGTGGCGGGAAGCGTTGATAATGTGTTCAAAGAGCGTCTTCGATTCGGAATGATTCTGCACGGCTTTGCGCCAGTACACGATGGCCAGAAACAGTCCGCTCCAGACCAGTCCCGTGAACAAAAGGAAAACCTCCAGCAAAAGAATCCCGGTGTAGCGGGAGAGAATAATCCATAGGATGCCGGCCAATCCGAAAACGAATGTGACAATGAGAAGGGAAGTGAGGGCGGGCCCCTTCCACGACGATGCCGGTGTATTCATCGAAGCCAGTATGGATTCTTTCCGAGAGCGGGAGATCTCGTTTTTTGAGGAGCGCGGACCCTGAGGTGGATTGTCTTCCCGGCCGAGCCAGGAGTGGGGTGGGGCATAAGGTATTTTCAATGGCCGCCGCACGCCGTCAAATAAAAGTACAATGTCAGGTGGCCAAGGGACTTGAATTGGCCGCTTGCAATCAGCCGGGGTTGTGGGGAACGCTGCGCATTCCCATGTTCGATATCGCACGCTTGATTCTGGCTCTGCTTTGCCTCGCTGTTTCGCTGACGGCGATTTTTAAAGCTCCCAATCTTCCCGCGTGGATGCTTTCGCTGGGGGCCACGGAATATGGTCACTGGTTTGCCCTGGTGGCGCTGGGACTGGCCATGCCCTTCCGGTTTCAACCCATGAGTCTGGTGGCCACAGTTCTGGCCCTTTTGGCCGCCGGGCTTTTTCTTTCCACTCTTGCGCGGGCGATTCCCTTCGGAGCCGCGCTCCCGGAGCAACTCCAAGCAGCGTTTGGGAAGATTCCGTCGCCGGGACGACCTTTCTCTTGGAGGAAACTGATCTTCGGCGCGGCGGGAAAACCGGTCACTCCGGAATCGCTGATTTACAGCCAGGGAGAAAGCTTTTCCCTCCGCATGAATTTTTTTCGCAGTGCGAAGTCCGGGCCATCGCCCTGCGTCATCGTGCTCCACACCGGCGGCTGGAACAGCGGCACTCCGGATGAATCTTTTGCCTTCAATTCGCACCTTGCCGACCGGGGCTATGCTGTGGCCGCCCTGCAATACCGTTTGGCTCCGAAATGGACCTGGCCGGCTCAGTTGGAGGATGTGAAGGCGGCTCTCGTTTTTCTGAAACAGCGCAGTGCAGAGCTGGGAATTGATCCCGCGAAGTTCGTCTTGCTGGGCCGCTCGGCCGGCGGACACGTCGCCGAGACCGCCGCCTATTCCCTGCGTGCGCCCGAGATCCGCGGATGCATTGCCTTTTATGCCCCGGCGGACATGCACTACGCTTATCGTTTTGGCCGGGAGGACGACATGCTGAAATCGCTCCAAGTGGTGCGGGATTTCTGGGGGGATCGCCCGCCGAGCGACCGGAAAACTACGACAGCGCATCCGCCATTCAATTTGTTGACGCAAACACTCCCCCAACCCTGCTTTTTCATGGCACGCCCTCTCTGAAAAAACCGAGTCAAGGGAAAAGTTGCTTCGGTAAGTTCCCCCCGAACGCCTCCGCGGCGAGCGGTGCGGAGTTTGGGGGCGCACAGCCCCCAACAAACTGGTTCGTTTCCACCCTCTTGATGGAACGAAAGTACGGCGGTGGGCAGCCAATTCCAATCCACGAGGGGACAAGAAGGCTCGGCTAAGGGTGGA
>JBGTGQ010000089.1:0-72739 GCA_041746635.1 Terrimicrobiaceae bacterium
ATGTCCTCCCTCCGATCTCCCCGACTCATCACGTGATAACGCGCCCCCGCATACTCTATTCTCTGTGGCCGTGGCATCAGTCCTTCTCCTCCCTCAGAGGACCTTCTGTCAATACCATATTAACACGGTCTGACCCCTTCATCCCTTCATCCCGACCCCTTCACGCCAAGCCAGTCATCCAACATTCCGGGATGATCAAAATAACCAAGGGCTGGATTTTGTCCCCAAACCCAATAATATGCCTCGTCATCAACCGGAGGCACGAAAAACGCCGCCAGAATCTTGGCAGAGAAAAGCAATGTCCAGATCCCATAGAAACTGCGGGACAATTTAAGGTTGAAGACAGGATTCATCTTGAGTTATCCGCGCCGACTCAGCCTGAAGAACAGGATGACACCGAGCAATCCAAATAGAATGTTGGGCAGCCAGATAAGAAAAAGCGGATGGGCTTGCGGGTTGCTTTGAAAGGTCTGTGCCAGAAGGATAAGAAGGAAATACGCGAAGGCCGCGACCAAGCTGATTCCGAAGCCTATGGAGGTTTCCTTGCGATGGACGGTGATGCCCATGGGCACGCCAACCAAGGCGAAAGCCACGCAGGCGAATGCGAGGGAAAAGCGGCGATGATATTCGACTGTAGCCTTGGACAAATCTCCCCCGGCTCCCTCGGCGATGAACTTTGACAACTCGGGCAGCGTTTGGGCTGAAAGGGCTTGTTGTCGACGGTATGTTTCGCCGACCATTTTGTCTGGGCCGAGGAGACTGGTGCCTTCCCTGAAGGAAACACCCGGTCGGATCTTTTCAATATTGGCCGGATCGGCCGGGTCTCGTTCCTCAAAACGCGCGCTGTACAAATGAAGACGCCATCCGGCGATGCTGGTATCTCGCGAGAGGGTTGCTTCCTCGGCAAAAATCATCCTGGTGGGAAAATCGGCGCCGTTCGTTTCAAAAATGATGATGTTCGTCAGCCAGTCCCCTTCCTTTCCCCCAACGTAAATCCTCCGTCTGGGAAACTGATCCACCACTTCACCTGGCCGGAACACTGCCATCGGGCTCCTCGTGGCGAAGTCACGGAGCGCCGTTAGCATTTTTTGTTCGGCGCGGGGAGCCGCTTCAACATTGATCCACAAACAGAGACCCGAGAGGGCGACTGAAAGAAGGAAAACCGGCACGCAAAGACGGAGAACGCTGACGCCGCAGGCCTGGAGCGCGACGAGTTCATGATCGGCGGACAACCTTCCGAAAATCAGCAACGTGGATGCGAGGAAGGCCCAAGGGATGGTGAAGGTAAGGGGAAAGGGCAGAACAATAAGAATAAAAGCAAAGACGGCGCTCATCGGTAGGTTCTTATTGATCATGAGATCCAGCAACTCGCGGAAAACATTTCCTAAAACGAGAGCAAGGCTGAGAACGGCAACACCGAGGAGCGTGGTGACGAAAACGCCCACACCAATATGCCGGTCTATGATTTTCATTGGAAAAGCAAATACTCAAAAACGCTTCTCAAAGTGAACTCGAGCAAGTCTTGAATAACGAGATGGCCGGGGAAATCACCCGGTCCTCAGGCGGTTGATTTATTCCGAGATTTCCCGGTGCAGACCCCGCGTTGGGAGGAGGCGATAAAATCAAAAAAAGCGGTGGCGGCCGGGCTCCAGGCGGTTTCTTTCGCTTTGTGCAAAGCTTGGGAGATATTCAAACGGCTCCGATAAACCAGTCGGAAGGCCCGTTTGATTTCCGTGCAGGCTTCGCTTGACCATCCCGCTTTGCTTAATCCGGCGAGGTTGACTCCAGAGAGCAGATTTTCTCCGAAGGCCAGGGCATAGGGAGGGATATCCTTGACAAAGCGGGTGCCTCCGCTCGCCCGGGACAGCGGGCCGATGCGCACAAATTGGTGAAAGACCGAGCCGGGTTCCAGCACCGTGTCAGCCCCGATTTCCACGTAGCCGCCAATCAGGCAATTGTCCATGATGACGATCCTGTGTCCGATCTGCACATTGTGTCCAAGATGCGATCCGGCCAGGAGATGACAACCATCACCGACGACGGTCATGGATCCGTCTTTGGTGCCGCGGTGGATGGTCACGAAATCACCGAAGGTGTTTCCCCTCCCTATGCGCAGGCCGCTTTTGGCCTGCTCCTCAAAGGAGAGATCCTGCGGGCGCGCGCCCAGCATAGTGCCATGGCCAATAAAATTATTTTCTCCAATATCCGTTTTTCCCTCGATCACCGCCCTAGCCAGCACGACGCAGCCCCGGCCCATGCTGACCTCTGAGCCGATGATGGCATGGGCGTGGATCTCCACATCATCCGCCAGCCGGGCTTGCGGGGAGACGATGGCGGTGGGGTGGATTTTCACGAGGGATCTGCTTGGGGTAACGCTGTAGGCGAACCGGGCTCACAAGGAAAGCGGTTTGCTTCCATCCCGGCTCCTGCCGCTTGAAGGATGCGCCGGTAGCGTTCGAAGCCCCGGAGAGGAGGATCGGGCTGGCGCGGGGGATTTCTCCAGAAATTCAAAAGAAATCGCCCCGGTGGGCCCAGTCGATAGGGGACTCTGGCCAGAAACATTTCCAACGCGGCCCGCCGCTTTTCCGGGAAAAGGATCCCGACATCATACCGGCCGGAAGCTGCGATTCTTTTCGCCACCTCAAACGGCGACTCTCGGGGAAAAAAGCGATAACGGCGTCCACCTCATCAACCGCCCGCCATAGTGCAGCCAACGCCTGGGTGGCCATCATCGTCACATGCGCGTCGGGACGGCCGCGCTTGATTGCCTGTACGGCGGGAATGGTCAGCCGGGCTTAAGGGGAATCATCCACCGAACGAATGAGGATTTGAAAACGGCAGCCGATTCCGGTAATTGCAATCGGCTCATTGTTCTCCATCGCGAGACGTTTATTTTGTCCCGCCGGCGATTGCATCAGTTTTTGAAATCATCCCCTCCGGAGGGTCCAGGACAAATTGTCGGTGCCCGATCAGCATTTGCTGCTTTGGCCTGATGCTCCTGGGCCAAGCGCACGGCTTTTTCCGGCATCAATTCACTCAGGGCCAAGCCTTCGCCCGTGCGAACGCGTAGCGCTACCAGCAACCGCCGCCGAATCCACTGCACGGGCCGGACATAGATCCAACGCCAAAGACGGGAGGTCCACGGAACGTCAAGGGTAGCCGCGGCCTTGGGCCCCGAGGTGTGATACGTTCGTAACTTCTGCAGATGGTAAACGTCGCCTTCTTGCAATTGCCGCATGATCAGGCGCACGGGAGGAAAGTTTGCCAACCAGGAGGGAGGTGCCAGATGAATCTGAAAATCCACCAGCACGGGTTCGTTGGCCTCGCTAACAATGACGTTTTCCCTTTTGTTGAGATCCAGATATGCCATGCCTCGTTCGTGCATGATGTGGATCAGAACTTCCAGCGCATCAAAGAACTCTGGACCAGGACGCTCGTCTTTGGCGAGAGGATGCCCTTCCAGATATTCGTGAGCAAAAGCGTTTGACCAGATCCGACCGTTCACTTGCACGGGACCGCAGGCCCGGGGCACGGCGGGCAGGTCTTGCAAACGTTCATAAGCGCGGGTTTCGCGCCCGGCGAGCCACTTGCCCAGCCAGACCATGGAGAAAATCAGGACAGGCTGGTGACGATTAAACTTCACGACAATGCGTCGCGCCTCACATTGGTATAGTGCCGTGGCAGCCCAGGAGTCGTGCTTGAAAACTTCCATCAGTCTCCAGGAATGCCCTTCCGTCCATACCTCGTGGGGCGGTTCGGAAGAGCCCAGCGCACGGAGAATGGCAGGACGGGCGCGGCGGTTATCGTTCATACCGGCCACCATCATGCCAAAACCAAAGAGCGGCAGCCATGAAGAACAGGCTATCCGAATAACCGGCAATTTGACTCAAAGGAAACGACTCTGGCGCAGGCCAGGAATGCCAGACCCGGCTTCCAAATGGCTGATGTCGATTTCGAAGGAATTTTCCACCGGCGATTGCATCAGTTTTTGCGAAGGGCGAGGGCGATGGGCTGGATGACGAAATCCTCCTCCTCGTTCAACCGGCTCTCAAAGGCCAGGTGCCACGCGCGATCCCGTTTCGTGGCAATCGAGGCGTCACCCCGCCGGATTTTCGTGTCCAGGTCCTCCAGCGATCGCGACCAATAGTGATTGATCCGCAGCCGGTCGAAAACCGGCGCCGTGTTCTCGCTCACAACCTGCCCGGACGAGTCGAGGGCGCCGGCTGTCCAGTATTTGAACTGATGCACCGCGAGTTTGTAAATCATCCGCGGGTTGGCAACGGATTTAACTGTCTTCAGGCTGGCCGGCGCCCGCCGGGTGTACGAATCCACCACCGGCGCTTCGGGGCGTTTCACATGCCCGCTGGCTCCAAAAAAATATTGCCAGATTTCCAAGCCGGGCAGATCGGCGAATGAGGCGAGGACGGGGCGAATATCCACCTGGCTCGGGGAAAAAAGAAACTCATCAATATCAAGAAAAGCGATCCAACGGGATTCATACTGGAAACGTTTCACACAATCCGAGTACGCCGGGACTTGCCCGACCGCCATCGGCCAGTCCGTCAAGGTGATCAGGCCCGCTTCCTGCCAGGGGCGTAAGACCCGGAGGAATTCATCGGTGGAAAAATTGTTGTAGAGATAAAATTGCGTCACTCCCACCCCGGCATGGAAGCGAATCCACTCGTCCAGAAAGGGAGCCTCCTCGCGAAAGATGGCGCAGACGGCAAGTTCATGTCGGCACTTTGCCCTCAGTGCGGGCTCGCGCCATCGCTTCCATGTGCCTACCAAAGAGCGGAGAGCAAGTTTCCAACGGGCTCTTGTCATACTAAAAGCAATCAGGCATCGGGTGACGAGTTCCTCAAAAAAATTCGATTACGGCCCGGGCCGCAACCATGGGATGGACATGTACAAACCGCCCTCCGCCGATGCACGAGAAAACTTGCGGGCTTGGCGCGAAGAGTGATCCGGTCTAAGTTCCGGCCATCATGGGATTTTCCTATCAGCGTCGTCAGGGCAGTCCGGGGCAGGGATGCGGGCTCCGGGTTCTGATCCTTGTCATAATGGTGCTTTTCGCTTTCGGCACCTACTACTTCGGCACCGAGCAGCACGAAAATCCAGTCACCGGCCGCGTCCAGCGGGTGGCCCTGAGCCCCCAGGAGGAAATCGCCCTTGGCCTCAACTCGGTCCCCGAGATGACCCGCCAATTTGGCGGCCTCTATCCCGATCAGCGCTTGCAAAAAAAGATTAGCGAAATCGGTCAGCGCCTCGTGCAGGCCAACCCCGAGGTCAATCAGAGCCCGTATTATTTTCAGTTCCACCTCCTGGCCGACCCGGACACCGTCAATGCCTTTGCCCTGCCCGGCGGACAAATGTTCATAACCTACGGGCTCCTGAAGCTGCTCAAGACCGATGACGAAGTCGCTGGAGTGCTCAGCCACGAAATCACCCATGTCGTCGGACGCCACTCGAACGAACAAATGGCCAAGGCCCAGCTCAGCCAGGGCCTCGTCGGGGCGGTCGTGATGGCCGGGGGCCAGGACTACGGCCAGGCCGCCGGTCAGGTCGCGCAATTTGTCAGCAAAATCACCAACACCTCCTACGGTCGTGAGGACGAACTGGAATCCGACCGACTCGGCGTGCGCTTCATGAGACGCGCCGGCTATGACCCCAGAGCCATGATCCAAGTGATGAAAGTGCTGGAAAAAGCCGCCGGGGGCAGCTCCCCGCCCGAGTTTCTCAGCAGCCACCCAAACCCGGGCAATCGCATCGAACGCATCGAGGAAGAGATCGCGAAATCTCAAAACTGACCGCTTTAACCCAAGTTCCGCAGTTTGGCTGTCGGCCAAAGATCGGATCTGCATTGGAGAACTTTGCGGTCCTTGGAAAGCCTGGCCTCCCTGCATTCGTTGCAGGCGGCTATCCCTCTTCCCTCTGGAGTCTTCACGCCGAGCGGGTGCGGACTTGGTGGCCGAGGATGAGATAGAGGAAGAAAAACCCCCCGAGAGTGGTGATGACGAGGACACCGGTGTTGAACCAGATGATGCCGATGCGATAGCCGAGGTATTGTTTGGTGGGGCCAAAAAAGACATTGAGGTGGCGGCGGCCCTGGATGTCGTTGCGGTAGTCGCTTTGTTCCATCTCGGCCTTGGAAACGAGGTCGGTGACTTTCTGGTTCACGTAGAGTTGCTCGGCGGTGACGCCGCGTCCGTGGCCGCGAAAGGCCTTGCGGTCGAAGGGCTCGCCCTTGATCACGGCGTCGATGTCGGCAAAGCGCCGCTCGAGGTCGCCGGGGGTTTTGGCCTGGAGGCCGGAGACGATGGCGAGAAGGTCCTTGAGATCCTCGAGGCGTTCTTCCTCAGCGGTGGAGGGATTATCCAAGGCGGCGAGGGCGGCGATTTGATTCTGGATGCGTTCCTGGCGGACGGTGAGCGGGTTGAGCTTGGCCTGGGCAAAGATGATGGCCTCGTAGGACCAGCGCATGGGCATGAACTGGCAGATGAGGGGAACTTGCAAGTCGCTGCGCGGTTCCATGGCGGAGCCAGGATGTTGTTCCCACCATTGCTTGGCGGTGTACACGAAGTCGAGGTTGCGGTTCATGTCCTCGTACTTAATAAAAGCCCCGGCGAGGATGAGCTGGGGAATGAGGATGACCGGGATGATGAGCACTCCGGTTTTGGCTTCATTGACCAACGAGGAAACCACCAGCCCGATGGCGACGCCGCTCATGGTGGTGAGGAACATGGCGCCGAAGATGATCCAAAACATGCCGCGCACGCCCAACAGGGTGTCGCCCATGAGGGTGAAGAGCACGCACTGGATGACGGCGAAGGCGGCCAGGGTGAGAGCCTTGGCGGTGACGTAGTAACCGAGGCGGATGTTGAGATTGCGTTCACGCAAAAGGACAGGCCGGTCGCGGGTGATGTCGTCCACACTATTGGTCAGGCCGAGGAACATGGCCACGACGAGGGAGAGAAAGAGATAAACCGGGATGTGGAAGGCCGAGGCAAAATCGTAGCTCGTGCTTTCGGAATGGCGCAGGACGAAACCGATGAGCAGGGCCAGGGCGGGCGCGGCCAGGAGGGTGACGAGGAGGTTGGCGTTGTTGCGTAGTTTGCTGAAAAAGGCGCGCTTAAGCAGCACGAGAAATTGCCGCCATTCCTCCCGCCAGCGGAAAGGTTCCTTGCGCCGGGCGGCGGCGGGGAGGGACTGCTGGGTCTCCCGCGGCGGCGTGGGGGACTGGACGTCCTTCATGAGGTGGTAGGCCTCGTATTTGTCCCGCCAGTAATCGGGCGAATAGCGGCGGGCCGGGACGAGCTGGCCGCGGTTGTTTTCCTCGAAGATGATGTCGCCGGAAAGATCGCGCAGCGGCGTTTCCAGCACGTCGAAGATAAATTCGGGCCGGGTGGTGCCGCAGGCCTCGCAGCCGCCGAGTTCCGTGCCGAATTGTTGCTGATGCTCGGCCTCGGCGAAGTACTTCAGCATCTCCTGCGGCGTGCCGTAGAAGACGAGCTTGCCCCCGCGGTCCAGCAGGGCGGCTTTCTGAAACATCTGGAAAATCTTCGAGGTCGGCTGGTGGATGGTGACCAGCACGATTTTGTTGTGCGACATGCCCCGGATGATCTCGATGACATGTTCGGAATCCTTCGACGACAGGCCGCTGGTGGGCTCATCGAAGAGGTAAATGTCGGCCGAACTGATCATGTCGAGGCCGATGTTCAGACGCTTGCGCTCGCCGCCGGAGAGGGTTTTTTTGTCCGAGGGGCCGACGACATAACCGCGGCGTTCGTTCAGCCCGAGTTCGGCCAGCTTGCCATCGACCCGGCGCTGGCGTTCGCGTCCGGTCAG
The DNA here is from genome assembly GCA_041746635.1 of Terrimicrobiaceae bacterium. GTDB lineage: Bacteria > Verrucomicrobiota > Verrucomicrobiia > Chthoniobacterales > Terrimicrobiaceae > CAMASH01. Next base: position 7,846 of record JBGTGQ010000089.1, read on the forward strand.
ATGCGGAGTGCGCAGGGCGGCGGCAAAGCTGAGGTTTTCCTCAATGGTGAGGTGTTCGTCGAAGGCGTCGTGCTGGGGGATGTAGGTGACGTAGCGGCGCAGGGTCTCGTAGTGGGAGTAGAGGGATCGGCCGTTGAAGAGAACCTCACCCTGCGAAGGCGGAAACTGACCCGCCAGCGTGCGCATGAGAGTGCTCTTGCCGGAACCGCTGGCTCCCATCACGCAGATCATTTCCCCGCGGTGCATGGAAAAATTGATCCCCTCGAGGGCAACCTGGCCGTTGCGAAAACGGCAGACCAGATCGCGGGCTTCGAGCGAGCGGATGATGTTGCGTTCCTCTTCAAGGATGCGTTCGGAAAAATTGCAACGAAGGACCTGTCCGACATCGATGCGGATGGCGTCGCCATCGGCCAGGGGGGCGAAATTGCGCACGGGCACGCCGCGCACGAGGATGGGGCGGTCGGACTGCAAGACCTCGACCCGGCCTTCCTTGCGGTCGTAATCGCAGTAGATCTTCAACAAGACGTCGCCGCCGGAGCCGGGCGAGAGCAGGATGTCGTCCTCCTCGAGCAAACCGGGATTGTTCGAGACGAGGTATTCGTTTTTTGAGGTCTTGAGCTGAAAGCGGCCACCGTATTGCCGGGCGCGGCGGCGGAGGTCGCCCAGATCGAGTTCGCTGTCGTCGTGGAAAATGATCTTGTCCTCGAGAGTGGCCTCGACGGTCACGCCCTTGCGCAGACGGACGCCTTTTAGAACGGCATCGACCTCGGCCAGGGCGGTCACCTGCACGCGCAAACCGAAGGTGACTTCCAGGCAGGAGTCCCGCGAACGGCTTTTTTCCAGCCGGACCTCGTCGTTTCCGCTCACCGCCACAAAGATCTGCGGCAGGGAGACGTTTTTTTTCGCGTTGAAATACGAAACGAGGTCCTGGTGGGCCAGCACCTGGTCGTCGATGAGGATACGCTGGCTGGTGAAAATGCGGCAGAGGTCGCCATTTTTGAGCGCGCGGCCCTGCACGATGATGTTGCGGCCGCTGAGGTTTTTCAGAATGACGAGGTCCTTGTAGCGGTAGGCCACGAGGCGCTCCTGATCGTGCAGTCCGGCCACGGCGACGTCGCAGTTTTCCGGCGCGCCGAAGGTGACGGCTTCGAGCGGCGAGGTGCCCTGATGGTAGATGCCGGTGTCGCTCTGATCGTTGGCGTTGAGCTGGTAAACGATGTCAATCGCCTGGGCCGCCATGCCGAGTTGCGACATGAAGGAATAGTAGGCAATGACCTGTTCCTGGGGCAGACCGGCTTTGCAAATGAGATCGTAAAGCTGAACCCCGAGGAGGATTTTCCGCTCGTCGTCGAGCTCGGTCGAAAGCTTGAGCGCGATGGCTTGGAGATTCTGCTGTTCGTGCAGGGCGTCGCGGAAAAGTTTGCGCAGTTCGGAATAAACGGCGTCCGGGTAATCGTAGCGTAGGAAACTGAGGCTGGAATCGATTTCCTCTTCCAGCAATTCACCATCCACGCGCGCGAAACCGGCGAAAACCTTGATCAGGGTCGGCAGCAGATTCGGGGCCTCGGACACCGTGCGGGGTTTGCGCAGGAGGCGGCGGATCATGGTCCGGCCGGAGGCGTGGGCGCGGGAGGCAATCAGGAAAAGCCCCTCCAGCCGGCGCTGGGCGCGGCCGGGCGGCGGGGGTTCCTGTGCAGCGACTTCCATCGCGGCAGACTATCTTCTCGGCCACGCGATATCAACGACGGGTTGCAAGATGGCCGCTTTTTGGAATAGTTCGTAATTACTGTTATGACCGAGACCGTTTCCGAGCCGCCCATCACGACGCCCACGGCCCTGCCGTTGGAGAACCTTCGTGTCCGCGGCGTCACCCGCCTGATCACGCCTGCGCAGATCAAGGAACACCTGCCTTCCACCCGCGCCCAGGTGGCCACCGTCCTGCGCGGCCGGGAGGAAGCCCGCGCCATCCTGCGCGGGGAAGACGACCGCCTCCTGGTCATCGCCGGCCCGTGTTCGATTCACGATCCCGAGGCGGCCATGGACTACGCTCGCCGTCTGGCCGTGCTGAGCCACGAGGTGTCCGACCGCTATCTGGTGGTCATGCGCGTTTATTTTGAAAAGCCCCGCACCACCGTGGGCTGGAAGGGTCTTATCAACGACCCGTTGATGGATGATTCCTGCGACATGGCCCATGGCGTGGCCCTGGCCCGCAAGACCCTCCTCGACATCGCGGCCCTCGGTTTGCCCACCGGCACGGAATTTCTCGACCCGATCATCCCGCAATACATCGCCGATCTCATCACCTGGTCGGCCATCGGTGCGCGCACGACCGAATCGCAGACCCATCGCGAGATGGCCAGCGGACTATCCATGCCGGTCGGTTTCAAAAATGGGACCGACGGCAGTGTGCAGGTGGCGATTGATGCGATGAAAAGCTCGCAAACGCCGCACAGTTTCCTCGGTATTGACCAGGACGGTTCGACCAGCATCGTCAAGACAACCGGCAACCCCGACAGCCATGTCGTGCTGCGGGGCGGCAGGAACGGGACCAATTACGAACCCCAGCATGTGGCCGCCGCCTGCGAAACCTTGCGCAAAAACGGCCTGCGGCCCGCCGTGATGGTGGATTGCAGCCATGCCAACTCCGGCAAGGATCCCCTGCGTCAGCCGTTGGTCTGGAAAAGCATTCTCGATCAGCGCGCCACCGGAAACCGCGAAATTATCGGCACCATGATCGAGAGCAACATCAACGGCGGAGCCCAGCCTTTGGGCAACGACCGTTCCGCCCTGCACTACGGCGTCTCCATCACCGACGCCTGCATGAGCTGGGGAATGACCGAGGAGCTGCTCAAAGGCTGAAGGCTGAAAGCTAAAGGATGAAGTCTTTCCGACCTTCAGCGTTCGGCCTTTAGCCTTTTCCTCCATGACCGTCGCTGAAACCGCCTTTGCCGCGATCGATTTTGAAAGCGCGGGCTTGCGGCCTGGCGGCACCGAGGTGCCGGTGCAAATCGGCATTGCGCGGATGCGGGGGGCGGAGATTTCTGCGTCCGGATTTTTTGAGAGCTTTCTGGCTACGGATCAGGAAATCACCTGGAGCGCGCAGAAAGTTCACGGCATCACGAAGGCTGATCTGGCCGGCGCGCCGGGGCTGACCGATCTCTGGCCCCACGTCAAAGCTCTGCTGGCGGGCCGCTGGCTGGTGGCGCACGGGGCGGCCACGGAGAAACGATTTTTGCGGGCTTTTCCGTTTCACGGCTTCGGACCCTGGGTGGATACGCTCAAGCTCGCCCGCGCCGCCTGGCCCGTCATGGAATCGTTTGCGCTGGGCGAACTCATCATGGGCTTGAAATTGGAGGATGAACTGCGCGCGCTTTATCCGCGTTTCCGCTGGCACGATGCACTTTCGGATGCCGCCGCCTCCCTCGTGCTCTTGCGGCGGATCATCGCCGAGACCGGCATCGCAGACGAAGACAACGGCATCCTGCTGCGCGCGAACGATTCGCACTATCACCGGCAAAAAAATCGACGGCGCGATAGGGACATCGCGCCCTAACGTGAAGCAACGTAGCGGAAAACTCACGTTTTCCGCTACAAGACATCCCTGCCAACGATGAACCCCACCTCCGTCAGCACCGCATCCACAGGCGAGTCGTGGGCCTCCATCGGAACTTTATCCACGAGCTGACAGGCGAAGCAAAGACCGAGCGTTTTGACCCCGGGGTTGGCTTCCAGCCAGCGGTCATAAAATCCGCCGCCGCGACCGAGGCGGGAGCCGCTCGCGTCAAAACCCAATCCCGGCACCAACACGAGGTCCGGGGGCGGGGCGGGATTTCCTCCCGAGGGTTGGCGAACTCCGAAAACGCCGGTTTCGAGGGTTCCACCGATGAGAAAATGCATGACGCCATTTTCCACTCGCGGATAGGCCAGCGTTTTTTCTTCCGCGCCCTCGTGCAGCCAATCCGGCTCCACGGCCAGCGGGGCAAATCCATAAATGACCCGTGCGGACTCCCAAGCCGCCAAGGAGCGCAGGCGGGCGCGGATCGCCGCCGAGGCCGCGGATTTTTCCCCGAAGGCGGACAGCGCCGCTCTCAGTTCTTTGCGCAGGGTTTGCTTTTCCTCCCGAATCATTCAAAAATCATTGTCTGTCTATGGTGACGCGTTTGCTCAATGGAAAAAAGCCGGTAAAGCCGGGAAATCACGTGGACATGCGCCTGGGGGACGGCTGGCACAAGCGCAATTTTCTGGCCGAGGTGGTGGTACCGTCGCTTTTCACCAAACGCCACGGGCACAAGCTCAAACCGGTTTTTCCCGATCTCGCGCCCGGGCAGGTCGGCATCACCTGGATCGGCCATGCCTCGTTTCTTATTCAAACCGCCGAGCATAGCATCCTGATCGATCCGAACTGGGCCAAGTGGCTCAAGGTCATCAAGCGCATCAAACACCCCGGCCTGGAAATTCACGACCTCCCGGCCATTGATCTGGTGCTGGTGACCCATGCCCATTTTGACCATCTGGACCGCCGGACGCTGCGCGCCGTGGCGAGGGATCAGCCCATCGTCGTGCCTGAACACGTGGGCAACCTCGTGCATGACCTTGGGTTTAATAAAGTGCAGGAAATGCGCAGATGGCAGTGTTTTCAGCACGGCTCACTGAAGATCACCATGACCCCGGCGCGCCACTGGGGCGCGCGGGTGCTGCACGACAGTCATCGTGGATTCGGCGGTTTCCTTATCGAATACGCCGGGCGTTCGATTCTGCATTGCGGCGACAGTTCGTATTTTGAAGGCTTCCGGGAAATCGGAGAGCGGGAAAACGTCGAAATTGCGCTGTTGCCCATCGGGGCCTACGACGCGCCGACCAAGCGCGATGTGCACATGAACCCCGAGCAGGCCCTGCAGGCCTTCATGGAACTCAAGGCCCGCACCATGATTCCAATGCATTTCGGAACCTTCCGGCTCAGCTACGAACCGCTGCATGAGCCACCGCGGCGTCTGCTGGAACGCGCGCTGGAGTTGCAGATCCTCGACAAAGTGCGCCTGCTCAACGAGGGCGAACCAGCCGTTTTTTGAAGTCGGAAGTCGGAAGCCGGAGGTTTTATTTCTTTGAGCTTCCGGTCCGGCGCGATATTTTCACGGGATGGATATTCTCACTTGGATCCTCCTCGGTCTCGTGGCCGGTGCGCTGGCCAAATTCATCCTGCCGGGCCAGCAACCAGGCGGCTGTTTCCTGACCATCATCATTGGAATAGTGGGAGCCATAATCGGGGGTTACCTCGGCAGCTTCATCGGGCTTGGGAAGGTGCAATCCTTCGACTTGGGCGGCATCTTTATCGCCACCATGGGCTCGATTGTGCTGCTGATTGTTTACGGGCTCATCAGTAAACGGTAAGCCCCAAGTGGAGGGATGCGGGTTGACCCGCCTGCGGCTCGGATCTTCGCTGCGCTCCGGTTCTCGCATCCCAAATATTTGGGCGGCAAGGGCTGCCGCCCTCCAACATTACCCCAGGGCCTTTTCCCACTCGGCGATGCGCGTTTTTTGTGCCTCGAAGAGCTCCTTGGGGGAATCGAGAACCTCGATCTTCACGATCTTGTCGCCCTGCTTGATGGCATTGACGACATCCTGACCCTCGGTCACTTCGCCAAAGATGGTGTGTTTTCCGTCCAGCCACGGAGTGGGCACATGGGTGATGAAAAACTGGCTGCCATTGGTGCCGGGTCCGCGGTTGGCCATAGAGAAAATGCCGGGCTTGTCGTGCTTGAGTCCGGTTTTCACCTCGTCTTCGAAATTGTAGCCAGGCCCTCCCCCGCCGGTGCCGGAGGGATCGCCGCCCTGAACCATGAAATCGGGGATCACGCGGTGGAAGGTGATGCCTTCGTAGTAGCCGCGCTGGGCGAGATTGAGGAAATTAGCCACGGTGACGGGGGCCTTGGAGGCGAAAAGGGTCGCGGCAATGTCGCCCTGGGCGGTCTTTAGGAGAATGCGAATGTCTGACATGAGGCGGGCAACATCCGTTCTCGCCGCGCCAATGTAAAGCGCCGACCGAATGTTCGCATGACAGACCGCCCAGACCGTGAAATAATTCTGTCCTCATGAAACGACTCTTCCCTCTTCTCTGCTCCCTGCTCCTCGCCCTCCCCACCCTGCGCGCCGCCACCGACGAAGTGGCCGTGATCGAAACCTCGAAGGGCAAAATCGTGGTGGAATTCTGGCCCGATGTTGCGCCCAAGACCGTGGCAAATTTTAAAAAACTGGCCGCCTCCGGATTTTTCGACGGAACCGCTTTTCATCGCATTATCGCCGGCTTCATGGCCCAGGGCGGCGACCCCCTGACCAAGGACCTCGCGCAGGAAGCCCGCTGGGGCACGGGCGATCCGGGTTACAAAATCGACGCGGAATTCAACGATCGTAAACACGAGCGCGGAGTCCTCTCCATGGCGCGGTCTCAGGACCCCAACTCCGCCGGCAGCCAGTTTTTTCTCATGTTTGGCCCGGCACCGTTTTTGGATGGGAAATACACGGGCTTTGGAAAAATGATCAGCGGGGATGACACCCTGGCAAAGATTGAAAAAACTCCCGTGACGACATCGCCCAGCGGCGAGCCCAGCAAGCCGACCGAGCGCGTGGAGATTAAAAGCGTAAAAATCGTGCCCCGCAGTGCGGTGAAATAGGCCGGAAGTTTTTTGGTGCCCGCGAAACACGCCAAATAGCGCTAAAGTAAAAGCGGCCTTCGGGTTCTGCGCAGCGAAAGAGCGCAACAAGACCGTTTACCGCATTTCTTATTTCGCGCCTTTCGCGTGTTTCGCGGGCAATTTCCCGTCGAAAATCTGTGGATTCGCGCCAGTCTCTCCGCTAGTCATCCACCATGGCCAAAAAGGTGAAAATCGGTCTGGTGCAGAATCGCTGCTCCACGGATCTCTCGGAAAACATCGCGGCGGCGGAGCGTGGCATCCGTGAGGCCGCGGGACGCGGGGCGCAGATCATCTGCCTGCAGGAACTCTTCACCGCGGTTTATTTTTGCCAGGTTGAGGATCATAAATATTTCGAGCTGGCCGAGCCTGTGCCGGGTCCGACGACGGAGAAAATGCAGGCCCTGGCCGGGGAACTCGGGGTGGTCATCATCGCCTCCCTGTTCGAGCGACGCGCGCCGGGGGTTTATCACAACACGGCGGCCATCATTGATGCGGACGGTGCCTACCTTGGCAAATACCGCAAGATGCACATTCCCGATGATCCGCTTTTTTATGAGAAATTTTATTTTACGCCGGGCGATCTTGGTTTTCGCGCCTGGGATACGAAGTTCGGGCGCATCGGCGTCTGCGTTTGCTGGGACCAATGGTATCCCGAGGCGGCGCGGCTGACCGCCCTCAACGGGGCGCAAATTCTGTTTTATCCGACAGCCATCGGCTGGCATCCCTCCGAAAAAGCGCAATACGGGAAGCGTCATCACTCCTCGTGGGAAATCGTGCAGCGCGGTCATGCCGTGGCCAATGGCTGCTATGTAGCCGTGCCGAACCGCGTCGGTCACGAAGCGCCGGACGGCGGGGATGGCATTGAGTTTTGGGGACAGAGTTTTCTGTGTGACCCCTCCGGAGAGATTCTGGCCAAGGGCTCGGAGGACCGGGAGGAGGTGCTGGTGGCGGAAATCGATCTCGACACCGTCGATACCCAGCGCACGCACTGGCCCTTCCTGCGCGATCGCCGCATTGATGCCTATGCGGACATCACCAAGCGTCTGATTGACTGACCATGCCCCGCGCGTTGCGGCAGGACCGCGCCCATGATTATTCGTACGTGATCCGCCGGTGGCGTGCTCTGGCCCGCCGGGCCGGTCTGACGATGGCGAGCTTCGCAAAGGCGGGGGGATACGATGTCTTTTCTCTCGAATCCACCCGGGCAACAGAGAAGGCCCCGGCGGTTTATTTTTCCGCCGGCATCCATGGCGATGAGCCGGCATCCACGGAAGGACTTCTGCTTTGGGCGGAGAAAAACGCCGCCCTCCTGCGCGAAATCAACGTGCTGATTTTCCCCTGCCTTAACCCTTGGGGCCTGGTCAGCAACAGCCGGCTGGATTTCGACGGGCGCGATTTGAACCGCGGATACAATGCCGAAATCCCGCAGATCGTTGCGCAGATGCGGCTGCTGACCGGTCGCCGGTTTGACCTCGCGTTGACCTTGCATGAGGACTACGACGCGCGCGGGCTCTATATTTACGAAGTGCCAAGCCGCCCGCGATACTGGGCGGAGGCGATGCTGCAGGCCGCCGCCAAGAACATCCCCACCGATCCGCGCAAAAAAATCGAAGGCCGCTCCGCCCGCGCCGGCGTGGTGCGGCGTTCCATCACGCCGGACCTGATGCCGGATTGGCCGGAGGCGTTCGTGCTGCACTTTCACCACGCAGCCCGCACTTTCACCGTGGAGACGCCGTCGGAATTTTGTCTCGATGACCGCGTGGCCGCACAAGTGGCAGTGATTGCCAAGGCGGTGTCCTTGTGTTGCGCGGAGTTCCGGGCGACGCGGAAAATCGTCGCATCGGCATCCTGCCGATGATCCAGAAATCGCATCGGCTGGATCCGGAGCGCAGCGAAGATCTGAGCCGCAGGCGAATCAACCCAATGCCACGCCGGACATTTTCGATTCCAAGCCAGCCACTCCCGGACGCGGAAAATTTAGTGATTCATTTAGGCGGCGGAACGTGAGAGACTTCCACACTTATGTCCCGTGAAGCCTCCATAGAGCGCACGACCAGTGAGACCGCCATCCGCACCCGCCTGAATCTTGACGGCAAGGGCGCGGCCAAGGTCAATTCCGGCATCCCGTTTTTTGACCACATGCTCACGCTCTTCGCCCGGCACGGGGTGTTCGATCTCGATCTGGAAGCCAAGGGCGACATCGAGGTGGATTTTCATCACACGGTGGAGGATGCCGGCATCACGCTCGGCCAGGCCCTGACCAAGGCTCTCGGCGACAAGAAAGGCATCCGGCGTTATGGTTCTGCCTATGTTCCCATGGATGAAGCGCTGGTCCGCGCCGTGGTGGATCTGAGCGGACGCCCTTATTTGGCCTATTGCCCGCCTCCTTCGGTCGAGGCCATCGGGGGAAATTTTTCCTTCCAACTGGTCGAGGAGTTTCTCCGTGCCTTTTCCGTGGCCGGAGGGATGAATTTGCACGTGGACATCCTGGCCGGACGCGATGCCCACCACATGGCGGAGGGCGTTTTCAAAGCTCTCGCGCGTGCCTTGGACACCGCCACGCAAATCGATCCGCGCGTGCAAGGCGTGCCCAGCACCAAGGGCGTGCTGTGAAACGCTCAACTCCGAACGTTCAAGTTTCAACGCTCAAGTGGGTTTTCCGGGTGCCTTATTTCTCATTGAATGTTCAACGTTGAGCGTTGAGCGTTCTTTCTCATGAAAGTCGGCCTGGTCGATTACGGCAGTGGGAATCTGCGCAGTGTGGGCAAGGCGCTCGAAACCTCGGGGGCCGAGGTGTCCCTACTGAAGGATGCCGCGCGGCTGGACGGTCTCGATGCGCTGGTCGTTCCCGGCGTGGGATCATTCGGCGACTGCGCCCGCAATTTGCGCGCCTCCGGATTGTGGGAGCCCCTGCTGGAATGGCTGAAGGCGGGTCGGCCCTACCTCGGCATCTGCCTCGGCTATCAGCTTCTTTTTGAATCCAGCGAAGAATCCCCCGGCGTCGAAGGATTGGGTTTTCTCCCCGGCCGGGTCGTTCGCTTCACCCCCCGGGGATTGAAAATTCCCCACATGGGCTGGAACACTTTGTCGGAGCTGAAGGGCGCACTTTACCCAGAACAGGCTGCGGCTCCCTCGTACTATTTTGTGCACTCTTATTTTCCCGTGCCGGCGGACGAAAGCCTCATCAGCGCCCGCTGCGAATACGGGGAGATTTTTGCCGCGAGCATCAGCCGCGGGTCGATCCACGCCACGCAATTCCATCCCGAGAAAAGCCAGGCGGCCGGTCTCGCCCTCATGCGAAATTTTCTCCGCTCCATCGAAAATCAAAAATCGACTGCAACGGATGCGAAGCAACGGCCAGGCTTTCAAATCGAAAATCCCCATGCTCCTGCTCCCTGCCATTGATCTCATGGACGGCGAGGTGGTCCGCCTCAAGCGCGGCCTCGCCTCGGAAAAAACCGTTTATTCCAACGATCCCGTTGCCTTTGCCCAGAAGTGGGAGGCCGCCGGGGCGGACTGGCTCCACCTGGTTGATCTCGACGCAGCCTTCGACGGCACGCCGAAAAATCTCGATCACGTGGCTCGCATGTGCGCCGCGGTCAACATCCCCTGCGAACTCGGCGGCGGCATGCGAACCTTGGAAAACGTTCGCGCGGCCTTCTCCGCCGGCATCAGCCGCGTTATCCTCGGCACCAAGGCGGCGGAGTCCGGGGATTTCATCCGGGAAATGTGCGCGGAATTCGGCGGCGAACGCATCGCCGTCGGCATCGATGCCCACAACGGACTTGTCGCCGTCAAAGGATGGACCGAAACCACCGCCTGCCAGGCGACGGAACTCGCCCTCGCCGCGCAGGACGCCGGCGCGGGCACCATCATCTACACGGACATTGCGACCGATGGGATGCTGCAGGGTCCGAACTATGCGGCGATGGAAGATTTGCTCCGAATTCTCGATTGCAACCTGATCGCCAGCGGAGGCGTTTCCAGCGTGGACGACTTGCAAAAACTGTCCCTCCTGCCCGGCCTCTACGGGGCGATTATTGGGAAGGCGCTCTACGAGGGTCAAATCTCCCCGCCCCTGCCCCGCTACGCCTGATGCTTTGATCAGGGACCAGCCCTAGCAAACGGAATAAAAATTCTTTTGACAAGGTGCGGAATATTGGGCATCTAGGCGTCGCTTACTTAACAACCAGCTATTATGAAAAAACTGCTCCTAACCACCACCATCCTCGCTTGCTCGCTTTTCTCCTCCTTTGCCGGAGAAGGAAAATCGTTCAAGGAAACCAAAGACGTCGTCGTTCCTGTTGATACCTGCCGCTTCCGCGACACGGAATTTCAAGTTGATGTCTTCTACACCGGCTTCTTCGGTGGAAAAGGCACCTACTTTGAGACCGGATCCGGCGGCGGCATCGGTCTGAACTTCTTCTTCGCCAAATACTTTGGTATTGGCTATGAAGGTTCGGTTTACTCCGGTAACAACGGTCAGTGGTTGCCCATCGCCGGTAACTTCTTCATCCGTTACCCCATCTGCTCCTTGAACCTCGCTCCCTACGTTATGGTGGGTGGCGGCGGAACATGGGACGGTCACGGCACCGGCTTCGGCAACGTGGGCGGCGGTCTCGAGTATCGCTTCTCCGACAACATCGGTCTCTTCGCTGATGGTCGCTACTACTACGGCGGCACCGGCAACGTGGCCAACCTGCGCAGCGGTATCCGCGTCGCTTTCTAATTAACCTTAAAAACTTAAAAATAAAAAGCCGGGTCTCCCAAGACCCGGCTTTTTTGTTGTCCGAAAAAAAGCCGATCACGGACAAAAAATTCCCACCATCCCGCTTGTCAATCGCGATGGCGCCGCATACCTTCTCCTTTCCGCTTTTAACGGCTGGATAGCTCAGTTGGTAGAGCAGAGGACTGAAAATCCTCGTGTCGGGGGTTCGATTCCCTCTCCAGCCATCTTTTTTTCAATCTCCTCCCCCTCAAGGAGGTTACACAGTGTAAGTCACACGGTGTAGCACGGAATGTAGCAAAGAACGGCCCAAAAACGGGCATTTTCCAGGGAATATTGCGCTTCCCCACCCATTCGGGCGGAGGGTTTCTGGCGGAACACTGCCCCAAAGTATCGCTTTGGACGCACCGAATTCATGCCGATCACGCGCTTTGCATGGAACACGGCGGCCGCCCGGCTCTGGAGGGAAAATCCGGTATCTCGCCACCGAGGCGAATGTGAGGGATACCGCAGAAATTGGGAAAATCTTTGGTCGCCATTGGATGTTCAAGCATCAGGACATTATTCAATCCGTCCAACCTCCCATTTACTGGTCAGAAGCGGCGGCTGATCTCGATGGCATCCCGTCTGGTTTCCGGCTTGCCGTGAACGCAGAAAGATTTTTCCGCGAACATCGAACGTTTCGCATGACGCCCGGCTCGGGAATTTTGAATCTCTGAGCCAGGGAAGCGTTATCCCCCAGCCACCCAGTGCTTGGATGTGGACGAGAAAAGTCGGCGGCAAAACTGTTACCCGCGGACTGTCGCCTGAGAAAGCTCAACAAATGAAGCAGGCCATCGTCAACTATCGGGACTTGGAGGCAATCATTGCAGAAATGCGAGAAATCACCCAAACTCTCATACTCCACGCCCCGGAAATCCCCCAAAAGGACCGCCAGGCAAAACGTCCAAAACCGGCCTTATCTTAGTGCCATTCCACGCTGACCCCTAGTTTCCCGTCTCCGCCGTAAGATCGCCCGAAATAATCCCCCCGAACAACCAACCCTAAACCATAACCAACCCCCTCCGGCTTAAGCTTAACACACTTCCGATTTTCGGACATTCACGCTGAACCGGGACAAGAATCACCCCTCTTTTTGCACCCATTGCCAAGTGCCGCCGTCGGGGAGTTGGGTTTCGATCCATTCGCCTTTAAAAGCGCGGTTGCGCCAGATTTCGGCTTGTTTGGCCTGAACGTCCGGTAGGGAGATTTTTTCCGCGTCGGACATGGCTTTCATGACCTCCAGGCGATCGGCATTTTCCTGACTGACGGTGGTGCGAACGTAGGCCCGGTATTCTTCCGGCTGTTTGTTGGTCTCGTCCCATCGCACGGCGATCAAGCCATCGCGGCCTTCGCCGACGAGCCGGTTGTTCTTGAATTGCTGGATGTCGGCCATGCGGTTGTCCCGCCGGGATTTGGGGGATTGATTTGCGGCGGGCGGAGGGACGGTTGGCCCGGCGGGTTTGGGTCCGCCTCCGGTCTGACCATATTGGTAAACGTCCAATCGCATGTTGATGTCCACCTTGATCGGCTCAGTGGTGGCGAGGTTGACGGTGGGGGAGGCGCAGCCAGAAAGGATGAAGGCTAAAGGCAGAAGGCTGAATGAGCGGAGAAAGGTCGTAATGGTCGTCATTCGGATTTGGTCAGCGCGCGCTTTTTCCATCGCCCTTGCGGTGAGTCGTCGGAGTGTAGCACGACATCAAAATTGCGCGAGCCTTGCGGTCCTTGCAATTTCAACTGCAAAATTCCCTGGGAGCGTACGAACCAGAAGTTGCCGGAGCCCTTGTCGTATTCAAAATCGCGCAGGGCTTCAAGGGCAATGCGGGTGCTGCTTTGTTTGAGGAGATTCCAGCCGGGGGGAATGCGGGCGAGCATGTCGTCGAGTTTTTTGATGACCATTTTTCCCGGCTGGGGGGTCTGGAGGTCGCCCACGACGCGCTCGATGGCCTTGCCCCGGGCGTCGAGTTGCACCTTGAAATTGAGCGGTCCGGTCATTTGGAAATTTTGCGGCGAGATGATGTTGGTGAGCTGGCGGAGATCAATCTTGAGGCCGTAGATCCAGCCAATCCACGGGGACACCGGATCAAAAAAGAAGCTGAAGCCGCCTCCGGCCTGGCCGCGGTAGAGTTTTCCGCCGAACTCGCCGTTGATGCCTTTTTTGTCGAAGGTGACGGAGACAAAGGATTCGCTGGCGCGGTATTGGCGCCAGCGGACATCCTTGATTTTGATGTCGCCGACGAGGTTTTTTTCCTGCTTTTCCGGGGGATAGGAAAATTTCAGATTGCCGCCCTCCTCGGTGGTGAATTCGAGTTGGTAGGAATCGAAGACATATTTTTGCGGGGGAATTTCCAGGGTGGTTTGGGCCTTGAGGCTGGCGAGGTTATCCAGGGCGACATCCTGCGCGGTGGCGTAGAAATTGAGCGGAAGGCCGTATTGTTTGCGTCCGCCGCTACCGATGAGGAGTTCACCCTCGTGAATGAAAAGGCGTTTAATGTTCCAGCCCGGATCGGCGGGACCGGCCGGAGTGCCACCCTCGGGAGTGTTGGTGCCGAGACGCTTCTGGATGTCCTCCATGTACCAGAAGAGATCTTGTCCGATGTGGATGGTGGGTGCGCGGATGGTGAGGTCCTCGATCTCGCGTTTGAGCAGTCCGGCGAGGGTGAAGTGAAGATAAACGCTCTCAATGCTGAAAACCTTGGTGAGGGGGTCGTAGGGGGAAAGGATGTCCATGTTCGTGATTTCGATGACTTGATCCTCGGCTCCGAGGGCGGAGGCGGTCTGGGTGAGTGGGATGTTTTTTAATGCGGTGTTGAGGGCGAAGGTGATGTCGCTGACTTCCGGGCGTTCGTCGTCGAGGCGGACGGTGACGCGCTGGATGTCGAGGGCACCCAGGACCCAGGGTTGTTGCGGCAGGGCGGCGGGGTTTTTCGGAAGGGCGAAGAGGTCGCGGAGGGATTTGCCCACGGTGAGTGAGCCGCCGTTGAGGGAAAGAGCGGAGATGGTCCGGTTGGCGATGAGGCCCTCAAAGGTGAATGTGGCCGTCACCAAATCGAGGGCAAAGAAGGGAGGGTCAGCTCCGGAGGTGGCGGTGAAATCCCAGAGGGAAAAAGCATGAACCTCGGCGGGGGCGTCGGCGGGCGAGAAGTTCTGGAAATCGAACGCGAATTTCGTTCTCAGGGTGAGGCCGGACACGCCGTAATCGGAGATGATGAGTTCGCCATAGTCGCACACGAGGCGGCGGACACTCCAGGGGGCGCCAGATTTTTTTTGCGGGGCACCTGGCGCGGGGGCAAAGGCCTCGCTGAGTTTTGGAGACGCATAAAGGACGGGCTGCACGAGGCGGACTTCGCCAATCTGGCGGCGGCGCAGGTCGTCGAAATTGAAAGCCAGACTGCCGCCGGTGAGGGAGAGGAGGACCTTATCGTCCTTGCGGGATTTGAGGACGAGCGACTTGATATCAATCGTGCCCGGAAGGGTGAACTCCACGGCGCTGAGCTCGACTTTGGCTCCGGGAAAAGCGCGTTCGAGAGCCCAGCGGGCGAAGGTCGTGAGATGGCGGGTCGCATAAATAACGACCGCCCCCAAGATCAGGAGAAGAACAGCGGAAACGAGGACGAACCGGCGCAGCCAGCGACGTCGGCGGCGGGGCGGCGGGGGTTTATCGGCTGGCGAGTCGGTCGGCAAGGATGCTCAGGACAAAGATGGCGCTGACGGCGGCGTTAGCTTGGAAAAAGGCTTGGTTGATGGCGGCAAGGTCGCCTTTGCGGGCGAGCAGATGTTCGTAAATCAAGGCGGCAAAAACAAGGCTCAGCCCGGCGAAATAAATGGATCCGAGGTCGGCGAAGATTCCGAACGCGAGGAGCCCGATCAACGCGGCGGCGTGCAGCGCGGTGGCCGTGGCCAGCGCGCGGGGCACGGCCAACCGCACCACCATGGAGCGCAGGCCTTCCCGGCGATCCACTTCGTAATCCTGGGTGGCGTAAATGATGTCGAACCCCGCCACCCAGCAAAGCACGGCGGCGGCGAGCACCAGCGGTGGCCAGGCAAAATGACCGGTCACGGCGAGCCACGCGCCGACGGGGGCCACGGCCAGGGCCAGGCCGAGGAAAAGCTGGGCCCAGTCGGTGAAGCGTTTGGTGAAAGAATAAAAAAAGACGATCAGCAGGGCGACGGGAGCAAGCGCGAAGCAAAGAGGATTGATGAACCAGGTTGTGGCGGCGAAGAGCGCAGAGGAGGCAACGCAACCCGCGATGGCTTGGGATTTAGAGACCAGTCTATGGCGGCCCTCTGTGCGGGGGTTGCGTTGGTCGATATCCCAATCGGCTAGGCGATTGAAGGTCATGGCGGCGGTGCGCGCGAAAACCATGGCCAGCACGACAAGCGCGAACAGCCGGGCGGAGGGCAGTCCGTCCGCTGCGACGAACATGGCGCCCAGGGCGAAGGGCAGGGCAAAGAGCGTGTGCGAAAAGCGGATGAACTGAAGGAATTTTCTCACCGGATGTTCACGAATGTAACCAAGGAAACGAATAGGGACGGATGCGATTGTAAAGCGGTGAAGGTGACGAGTAGTAGCACTGAGCGATGTCGAACAGACATCTTGCCTGTGCTCGCTGTTGGCAGTCTGGCTGCGGCGTTCTTCGTTCTCTTCGTTCCTTCTATGAAAAGTTTTATTTCCGCGAGCGTCCGGATTCCTCAAAAAGTTCGACCAAAGCGTCGTCCACGCGGATGTCCACCAGCCGCCACGCGCCTTCCGAGCGGTAAAAATAAAACCGCCAGCGCAGGGGCAGGTCGGAGTTGAGCGAGATGCAGGTGCGGCGCAGCAGGCTGGAACCGACGATTTTTTCATCGACGATTTCGTAGCCCGAGACCGGGCCGTAACTTTCGATGGCCTCCTTGGTGCGCAGTTTGAGGCTGGTGACATCCTCCTTGCGTTCCGCGATAATGGTGTTTGCCACTAGGGCCTCGTAGGCGGCGTCGGTCTGGCCGGCTTTCAGCGCGAGGAAAAACAAATCGAGTTTTTCCGCCGGGGCATCGAGTTTGCGCGGGGTGGGCGACGCGGTGGCGGAAGAGGCGACGGGTTCCTTGGCTCCGGGCTGAAAGATGAGGCGTTCCTTGTCATCGCTTTTTTGAGCGGGGGAGACTACGGCCGAGGCCAGGAGGAGAAAGAGGACGAAACGCATGGACGCAACCTTACACTTACTCTTGAACTTGCCCATACTCTTCCTCGCGGCGGGAGTGTAGAGGTAGGTTCAAGAGTAAGAATAAGGGCAAGTTCATCGCCGGATCATGGCCGCGGCTTCTTGGCGGCTTTCGGGGGCGCGCAGGGTGGAGCCGGGGATCCATTCGCCGGGGACGAGGACCTTGCGCGGCTGACTGGGCAGGCCGAGTTCGTTGCGGCTGAGCGCGCCGATGAGGATATCCACGGCGGAGGCACCGATTTCCTCGTGCTGTTCGTTGACGCCGCTCCAGTCGGAGACGTCGGCCACAAAGTTGAGGTTGGCTAGGCCGATGTCCTTGGGGACGCTGAAACCGAGTTCCTCGACCCAATCGCGGACGATGGGGTTGATGCAGAGGATGGCTTCGGGTTTGGTTTTTTCCAGCCATCGATCAAAGGCAACCGGGCGTCCTTCTTTGAATCGTTCCAGAAAAAGAATGGGGATGCGTTCGCTCTCGGGCAGTTGGGCTTGTTCGACGAGGAAGGCGGCTTGGGCAAGTCCGTTGGCTTCGGAGTCGATGTACCGGCTGTAAACCAGACCGACGCGCATGTAGCCGAGTTGCAACAAGTTTTGGAAAGCGAGCCGCATGTTGAAATAAAGGTCGCGGTCGGCGATGGGGAAACGTTGCGGATAGAACTGCTCTTGGAAGCCCTTGATCCGCGTGGGCGGGCGCAGGTGCCCGTTGCCGATGAGCGAGACGACGCAGTTTTCCCATTCGGCGAGGAGATACTGATAGTTAAGCATGAGGGGGAGGATGATGCCGTAAATGCCGTTGCTCCGCAGCACCTTGCCCACCCGTTTGGCTTCCTCTTCGTAGGATTTGCCGCTGGAAACCGAGAGGTTGATTTCTTCGAGCCGATAGCCCATGTCGGAGCAGCGCTGGCGGGCCCCGGCGAGGTAGCCGCGCAACCACGGATATTCATTCCACGAGGACGCGTTGGGATAGTCGTTGAGCCAGCCCATGGCGGCCTGCATCGAGGTCGGGCGGCTGGATCGCGCCTGGGCTTGGTACATGGCCACGAGCGGATTGGGCCGGTACCCTTCCTTGCGCGCGATGTCCTGTATGCGGTCGCGGGTGGCTTTCGGGATGGTCGGGTGATTGCGGAGGGCGCGGGAGACGGTCGCTTTGTGGACTCCGGCCAGCTTGGCGATGTGATCGAGGGAGACTCCTTGGATTTTCACTTGTGCAACGTTGCATATGGCAATGTCTAAGGCTTAGCAAGGTTTGTTGCGTGTGTTGCGAAGATTCAAGCTTGGCGCGCGGGGGAACCTCGGGGCACCATCCGCGCAAATGGCTAAACACGACGAAAATGTTTTGGTGGTAAAGCGGGCGCTCTTTGACGAGTTGGGGGCCTTCGAGGGACTGAACGCCGCGACCGATCGCTACATCGAGGACTTTTTGAAAAAAGAGAACAATTTTTTCCTGCCGCGATCACTGGCCGAAAACGACCCGACCCACAAACAAATCATCCCCTACGCCGTCTTCACCTGCGGGGGAAAAATTCTCCACTACGTGCGGGGCGCGAAGTCCGGGGAAAAGCGGCTGGTGGCCAAGGGGTCGATTGGCATCGGCGGACACATCAATGACGGCGACGAGAGTCTTTTTTCCTTTGATATTTCGACCTACCGCGCTGCCGTACATCGTGAGATCGAAGAGGAATTGAAATTCGAAGGCGGCTACCAGGACCGTGTGGCGGCGTTGATCAATGACGACTCCAACGAAGTCGGACGCGTGCATCTGGGCGTCGTTCACATCGTCACACTCGAACACGAGAACGTGAGCGCGGGCGAAAAAGCCATCGCCGAACTCGGTTTTTTGACCGTGGAGGAACTCCGCGCCCGTCGCGACAATCTCGAATCCTGGTCGCAAATCGTGCTCGACGGATGGGAATCCCTGTAAGGGTGCGGCCCACCCGATTCTCCCGGATGCCGTGAAACTGATTTCCACCCAGATTGCGATTCTCCTGCGGCCGGGTTCCACCCGCAAAAATGTGCCGTTTCTTCTGGGTTTTACGGCGGTCTTGGCGTTGCTGGTGGCGGTTTTCACCATCCTTTTTCATGTCATCATGGAATGGGAGGATCAGGACCACTCGTGGTTGAGCGGGCTTTACTGGACCTTGGTCACGATGTCCACGCTGGGCTTCGGGGACATCACGTTTAAGAGCGACATCGGCCGGTTTTTTTCCGTCGTGGTGCTGCTCAGCGGTATGGTTTTCCTGTTGGTGCTTCTGCCCTTCACGTTCATCGAGTTTTTCTATTCGCCCTTCGTCAAAGCCCAGCAGGAGGCTCGCGCTCCGAGATCCGTGCCACCCTTATTGCGGGATCACGTCATCCTCACGCACTACGACGCGGTGTCCGCCGCCTTCATTCATCGGTTGGATAAATTCCGAATTCCTTACGTACTGGTGGTTCCGGACGTTGCCCAGGCCTTGCTCTGGCACGATGTTGGACTGCGGGTAGTCGTGGCCGACCTGGAGGATCCGGGCGCGTTTTCCCAGTGCGGATTCGAGCGAGCAGCCATGGTGGCGGCGACGGGGGATGATTTCACCAACACCAGCGTGGCCTTCACCGCGCGGGAATTCTCCCGCGATTCGCTCATCGTCGCCACCGCCAGCGCGCCTGACTCCGTGGATGTATTGGAACTGGCGGGCAGCGACCATGTGATGCAACTGGGCGAAATCCTGGGAGGCTCCCTGGCCCGCCGCACCATTGCCTCCGATGCTCAATCCCACACCATCGGCAGTTTTGGGAAACTCCGCATCGCGGAAGCCATGGTGGCCGGGACGCCGCTGGTCGGCAAAAAGGTTGTGGACAGCCGCCTGCGCGAGCTCGTCGGCGTGACCGTGGTCGGACTCTGGCAGCGCGGAAATTTTCTCGCCCCCCTGCCGGACTCCATCCTCACGCCGGACACGATGCTTGTGCTGGCCGGCAGTGAGGACCAACTGGCGGCTTATGACGCGCTGTTCTGCATTTATCACCGCGCCCACGCCCCGGTCGTAATTATCGGGGCCGGCCGGGTTGGGCGGGCCGCGGCCGCATCCTTCGACCAAGGCGGACTCGAATACCGCATCATCGAACAGCTTCCCGACCGCGTGCTCGATCCCGCGAAATACATCCTTGGCAGCGCCGCCGATCGCGCCACCCTGGACCGGGCAGGCATCATGGATGCGCCCGCTGTTATCATCACCACCCGCGAGGACGCGGTGAATATTTACCTCAGCATCTACTGCCGGAAACTGCGTCCCGACATTCAGATCGTGGCCCGGGCCAACATCGAGGCCAACGTCTCCCGCCTGCACAACGCCGGAGCCGATGTGGTGATGTCCTACGCTTCGATGGGCTCAAACATTCTTTTCAATCTCCTGCGCCGCGAAAACACTGTTCTCGTGGCCGAGGGCCTCAACATTTTTCGTTTCCAAACCCCGACGGAACTGGCCGGAAAATCCATCGCCGAATCCTCCATTCGCTCCCGCACCGGCTGCAGCATCATCGCCTTGCAGGACGGTGCCAACCAGATCGTCAATCCCGGCCCCGACGCCATTATCGAGGCGCGGCACGAACTCATCCTGATCGGCACCCTGGCCGCCGAAGATGCTTTTTTCAAGGCGTTCCAATCCTGACTGCATGGAGCGCTGATTCCATCCGAGGAAGACGAAAACGGTTTAGCCAAAAAAGATCGCAAGAGCACGAAGAGTAAAGGGCGGGAATGGGCGCAGACTGGGTAAGTTGCCGAACCCGACCCTGTGTTGGAGTTCATGCTTTAGCATGCCTTAGGGAGCAATTTTGAAGTTTGACTCCGATCCCAGGGTCGCGACGCCACCCGGGACTCAGATTTAATGCAATAACAATGCATTTGCATATTTACATGCAACAAATATGCAATTAAGGAAACGCCATGACTCTTCGCACCACCTCTCTCGCCGCCTTTCTCACCCTCGCATTCATCTGCAACGCACCGGCGCATGGCCCGGGCGCTCACCGCCACAAAGCGGAGGATGAACACGATCGTGATCATCCGACAGAGGAATCCGGCAGCGGCAAATCCATCAACTCATCCCACAATCACGAGGAAAGCCGCCGATGGGGGGCCAGCTTGGCGGCGGGATGGGAGAGCCGCCATATTCACTACGGCGTGAACGAGACCGGCAACTCCGGGGCCTATACCACGGAGCTTTCGTTTTGGTATCAAAACCTGATGCTCGGCGCGTGGTCCGGATTCGGCGCGGGCAATGCGTTCGAGGAATGGGATTTCACCATTTCGTACAACCTCGATCTCGGCGCGGTCTTTCTCATCCCCGGTTTCAATTTCCGCTACTCCCCCGGCTTGGTGGAGGAAGGACACAGCGAAGGCGAAGAAGAGCACGATGACCACGAGGGACACGACCAGGAGGAGCTCAAAGAGGAGACGCACAGCCATGTCCACAACACCTGCGGCAATGAAGTGTTCTTCGTCCTCGGCACAGATCGCATTCCCTACGTGACCCCGAGCATGTTTTTCATTTGGGATCTTAACAACACGCCCGGCGCGTTCATGGAACTCCGCCTCGACGGCGACGTGCCGGTGTGGAAGAACGTTTTCAGCCTGCAGCCCTACGCGCTGCTTGGGCTGAATTTTGGCTACAACACGCAGGATTATTTCGGCTGGAACAACGTGCAGTTCGGCGTGGAAGCCACCTGGAAAATCAACAAAGCCGTAAGCGTTTTCGGCGGGGTGAACTACAGCATCGCCCTCGCCGCCTTGGAGGATATCGGCCAGGGCAACGAGGTTTGGGCCAATGCCGGCGTGTCGCTGACGTATTGACGCCGCCCGCTCAATGCGCGCCCTGCCAAACGATCTCGGTGCGCGCCGCTCCGGGGCATTTTCTGCCGGGATAGATGTCCACGATTTCGAGACTGAGGGTGTCGCCGATGCACCGCAGACAGCGTCACGGGGCTTTGCTCAGAAGCGTGGTCAGATCGGCGTCGCGCAGGATCATGCCGTGGGTTTCGTCGGGTTGAGGCGGCCCATGGGCGGGAGCCGGCGCGAGGCCAGCGTCGTCAAGGGCCGGACGGCGTCGCTCAGCACCGGACGGGCCAGCAATACGCGCTGATGCAGGGCAGGAAGATCGATTTCGGACCCAGCCAGATTGACGGTGAGGTCTTTGATTTGACAGCGCTCCTCGTCGTGCTTTTCGCCGTCGGCAAATGCGGCGGTCAGACAGACGGTGAGGATGGCTTCGGTTTCGGGCGGGGTTAGGTTGGCCATAAAATTCAGGGCAGGGTGACGGGAACTTTTTTCGGCCAAACTAGGGAGGCCATGACCGAGAGAGCCAGGACGCCGACGATTACGATCAGGGAAATGTGGGTGTCAATTTTCCAAGCGGTGTGGCCCAGTAGCATCTTCACGCCGACAAAAGTCAGCACGACGCCGAGCCCGATCTTGAGGTAGTGGAATTTATCCATCACCCCAGCCAGGGCAAAGTAGAGCGAGCGCAGACCCAGAATCGCGAAGACGTTCGAGGTGTACACGATGAACGGATCGCGGGTGACGGCGAAGATGGCGGGAATGGAATCCACCGCGAAGATCAGATCGGTGAACTCGACCAGGATCAACACCACGAAGAGGGGCGTGGCCATGAGAACCCCCTTTTCCCGCACGAAAAAGCGGTCCTCGCGGTAGTCGCTGGTCACGGGCATGAATTTTTTGAACCAGCGGACCAGCGGATTGCGTTCAGGATGGATTTCCTCCTCGCGCTTCACGATCATTTTGATCCCGGTGAAGATGAGAAAGAGCCCAAAAATATAGATGATCCAGGTGAATTCCTCAATCAAGGCGGCGCCGAGGAAGATCATGATCGCGCGCATGATCAATGCGCCGATGATGCCCCAAAACAACACCTTGTGTTGGAAAATCGGCGGCACCGCGAAGTAGGAAAACAACAAGGCAAAAACGAAGACATTGTCCACGCTGAGCGATTTCTCGATCACGTAACCGGTGAAAAATTCGAGCCCTTTTTGCGGACCCATGAAGTGGAAGATCCCGAAGTTAAAGACCAGCGCGAGACTCACCCAGACCGCGGTCCAGGTGATCGATTCCCGGAAGGTTACGACATGGGCCTTCTTGTGAAACACGCCCAGATCGAGCGCCAGCATGGCCAGCACGAAGAGATTGAAGCCGACCCAGAGCCAGATGGTGTCAGTCATGCCTATGGGAAACGCGGGTTTTCATAAACCGCATCATCCGCGTGAAAGATGGATTTGTATAATGCGCAAAATCTCACGTAAGGTTCGTTTTAATGGAATCGTCGCCGCCGCCCGAATGGTTGAACTATCACCATCTCCGCTACTTCTGGACGGTGGCCCGGGAAGGCAGCCTGCGCGGCGCGGCGGAGAAGCTGCACGTTTCCCAGTCGTCCATCTGCGCCCAAATCCAGTTGCTCGAATCCGCCCTGGGTGAAGACCTCTTCCGTCTCAATGCCCGCTCACTCGTCCTGACAGAATTCGGGCATCTCATCCTGAGCTATGCCGAGGAAATTTTCACCTTGGGCCGCGAGTTGCTCAATGCCCGCAAACAATTCCCCGGCGTGCGGTCTCTGCGTCTGCACGTGGGGATCGTGGACTCGTTTCCCAAGCTGACCAGCTTCGACATCCTTCGCCCCATCTTCACCCACCAACCTGCCATCCAAGTGACCTGCCATGAGGGCAAACTGGATGATCTGCTGGCCCAGCTCGCCACCCACCGGCTGGATGTCGTGCTGGCCGACGAACCGGCTTCCCCCGGGTTGAAACTCAAGACGTTCAATCATCCGCTGGGTTCGAGCGGCATTACCTTCTGCGCGGTGCCGCGGCTGGCCCGCCGGCTGAAGGGCCGCTTTCCCCGCAATCTCCACCATGCCCCCGCCCTGCTTGGCACCCAGAACACCACCTTGCGCCGCGACTTGGAAAAATGGTTCCGCCGCCAGGGCATCGAACCCTGTGTGGTGGGAGAATTTGAGGACGGAGCCCTCACCAAAATCGTGGCCAGCGAAGGCATCGGTTTCCTCCATGTCCCGACCGTGGCCGCGGCGGAGGCGGTCGAACGTTATGGCTTCGACGTGCTGGGGCACACCACCCAATGCAAGATGCAGTTTTTTGCCATCACGGCGGAACGACGGGTGGATCATCCGGCCGTGCGGGCCATCACGACTCGCGTCGCGAAACCCGCCCGCCTGCGACGGAAACAAAGCGTTTCCCGTGGCAAGGCGTAACGCGGAACGCCTTTTTTTGGCGAATTTTTCACCCGCAACAGTCCGTCACGGCGAGGTGCAAGGCGGAGACCGCCGCCCTCAATTGGTCTGCGCTGGTGCAGAGCGGAGGCATGAGAACAATCGTATCGAGAATCGGGCGGGTGAGCAGGCCATGCTTGCGGGCGGCGAGGCAGACGCGCGCACCGGTTTGGTCCTGCCAGGGATAAGGTTCGCCCGGGGTGCGCTGGAGGTCGATCCCGGCGATGAAGCCGCATTGGCGGATTTCGCCGATGTGAGGATTTGCCTTAAGAGCGGTGAGCAATTCGCGCAAGAGGGCGATTTTGGGCTGGAGCCTTTCCAGCGTTTTCTCCTCCTCGAAGATCTGCAGGCTGGCCAGCGCTGCCGCACAGCCCAGCGGATTGCCGCAATAACTGTGGCCGTAGAAGAAGGTCTTTAATTCATGATATTCGCCCAGGAAAGCCTCGTAAACGCGCTCGGCCGTGAGGGTGGCCGCCAGCGGGAGATAACCGCCGGTGAGACCCTTCGCCAGGCAAAGAAAATCAGGAAAAACCTCCTCGTGCTGGCCGGCGAACATTTTTCCGGTCCGACCGAAACCGGTCAGGACTTCGTCGAATATGAGTAACACGTCGTGCGTGTCGCACCAGGCGCGCAGGGCTTTCAACATACCCGCGGGCCAGAGCCGGATGCCGGCCGCTCCCTGCACGAGCGGCTCAATGATGATGGCGGCGAGATCGCCCGCCTCGATGTTTGCCAGCGCGGCCACGTCCGCCACGTGCTGAACGGGAAAGTGGACGGCGGCAAAGCGGCTCGTAAATGTGCCGACCCCGCCGAGGCTCGCGGCCCCCGCCGTGTCACCGTGGTAGGCCTTGTCGAAAGCGAGAAACTTCGTCCGTCCGGGCTGCCCGGTGAGTTGCCAGTATTGCAGCGACATTTTCAGGGCAACCTCGATGGCGGTGGAACCGTCGTCGGAATAAAAGACCCGCGACAAAGGCGGGACGGCTTCGACGAGTTTTTGCGCCAGCGCAATGGCCGGCGCATTGCTTGATCCGAGAAAAGAAACATGTGCGACCCGATCGAGCTGGGCCTTGATGGCGGCGTTGATCTTTGCGTGGTTATGTCCGTGAATATTGGTCCAGATGGAGGAATTGCCGTCGAGGTACTCGCGTCCCTCGCTGTCGCGCAAGAGCGCGCCCTCGCCCTCCACCAGCACGAGCGGTTCGTGATCTGGCGCAGCCCACGCCTTCATCTGGGTGAAGGGATGCCAAAGATGTGCCTTGTCAGCGGCGATGAGGGAGGCGGTGTTCACGGCGGACATCATGGTCGCTCGAGCGCTACGGCTCGACCCTTTTTATCCCGAAAACAGGAATTGAACCGCGGATAACACGGATAAAAACGGATGCGGAGAACGTTGAATTCCAACGTCCGCCTTCTTCCACTTCGAGTTCGATGGAGAACCGTGACATGAGCTTTAGATAATTCGGCGCGCCTCCCCGTCGAGGGGCCAATCCCAATGGCGGAAGGCCTCGGGGATTTTTTGATCGAAAAGCGGGCGTCGAAAATCGAGAATGCCCGACATGCCCATTTACGAATTTTACTCTCCGGACACGCACCGGATTTATAGTTTTTTTGCACGCAGTCTTTCGCAGGGGCGGGCGTTGCCGCGGTGTCCGGATGATCCCAAGGCGCGGATGGATCGGCTGATTTCGCGTTTTGCCGTGACGGGGCGGGCGAAGGAAAAGGCCGACGGGTCGGGCGAGATGGAGGTGCAGGACCCGCGCATGGAGCGGGTGATGGCCGAGATGGAGCGCGAGATGTCGTCTATGAGCGACGAGAATCCCGATCCGCGTCAGCTCGGGCGGTTGATGCGCAAGATGACGGAGGCGACGGGGCAGAAAATGCCGGAGCAGATGGAGCAGATGATTGCGCGGCTGGAGAAGGGCGAGGATGCGGAGAAGCTGGAGGCGGAATTCGGCGACACGCTGGAAAACATGGAAGGTGTGTTCGAGGAAGGGGCGGCGGGCGGCAAGCCAGGCGGGCTGCGGTTCCCCCGCAGAGCGCCAGGACGCGATCCCCAGCTTTACGAAATGAGCGACTATCTTTGAGGGCGTGTCCAAAAAATCATTTTCACCGCGGACAACGCGGATGGAACGGATAAACAGCTTTTATTCATATCCGCTTGATCCGTGCGATCCACGGTTAAATTCTCGCTCTTTTTGTAACGGAGCTGGGCAAAAAGAAGACCACGAAAATCGTCAAGGAGAGCGGTCTGTAAGACCGGCCAGCCGCCGGGCTCCGGCGAGCGTGTCAATATCCTGCACGGATTTGTCCGGGCGCAGGCGTTTGATGCGGGGAAACCGGAGGGCGAGTCCGCTGGCGTGACGTTCGCTGGGCTGGATGGCGTCGAAGGCGACTTCGATGATGACCTCGGGCTCGACCTCGATGCGGTTGCCTTTGCGGGAACGCGCGAGGGCGAGAAATTGCGGGGTCAGTTGCGCGATTTCGACATCGGTGAGGCCGGAGTAGGCTTTGCCGATGGGCAGAAGCGCGCCGTCGCTTTCGTTGCGCACAGCGAAGGTGTAATCGCTCAGAACCTTGCTGCGCCGTCCGTGGCCGTATTCCACCGCGACCACGGCGACATCGAGCGTGGCGAAGTCTTTTTTGAATTTCACCCAGGCCAGCCCGCGTCGGCCCGGCGTGTAAATGCTGGCGGGATCCTTGGCCATGAGCCCCTCGTTACCGCTGGTGCGGGCGGTCTTGAAGGAGGTTTCGATTTCCTCCGGATTCGCAGCGGTGGAGATTTCCACCATGCGCAAGGGAGCGGGAAGCGAGAGGGTTTCCAGGCGCGCCCGTCGCGCGGAGAGCGGCAGCTTGAGGAGCGATTCGCCGTGCAGGCGCAGGAGGTCAAAAATCACGCAGGCCACGGGGATTTCCCCGCCGAGGAAAAGATCCGGGTCACGGCGGCCGAGGCGTTTTTGCAGATCGAAAAAACTGAGGGCGCGACCGTTTGCCCATGCCAGAATCTCGCCGTCGAAAACCGCATCCTGTCCAAACCGGAGCGCGGCGGCGGCGATTTCGGGGAAGGTGGCGGTGATGAGGTTGAGATCGCGGGAATAGATCTCGGCCCGACCGGAGTCGCAATGGATCTGGGCGCGGATGCCGTCGAGTTTGTCTTCCAGCCAGACCGAGCCGGTTTGTCCGAGCCGCGCCCAGACGGCTTCTGCGTCGGGTTCGGGTCCGGCCAGCATGCATTGCACCGGTTGGAAAAGGGTTAGTTCCGCCTCGGCCAGGCGATCGTGCCTCGCCAGCACAGCCACGCGCCCGATATCGCCCAGGAGCATGCAGGCTTCGCGGAACGCGCCGGGTTCGACGGCGAAGGCCTTGGCCAGGGCTTCCTCGACCAAGCCTTCCTTTAATCCGATGCGCAAGTCGCCGGTGAGAATTCGCACCAAGTAGCCGGAGGCAAGCGCGGGAAGGCGGGTCAGCGCAGCGGTCAGGATTTCGCTCTTGCGGAGGGGGCCGCGCGCACTGCGAAGGCTTTGGAAAATCCGGTCGAGTTCGGTGAGCGTGAGCGTTTCTCCACCCGGTCGCGCGCACATGGCCTCGGCGGCGGTCAGGCCGGAGTCATTGTGTTTGCGGCTGATGATGCGCAAGGCCGGGAGGGAACGTCCGCTGGCGGCGCTGAGGGCTTGGCGGATCACCGCGCTGCCCGCGCCGTGTGGCCGGCTGTCGCTTTGGGCAAAGGTGCGCCCGGTCAGCCAGACGGCGGCAAGGGAAAGGGCGGTGTCGTCGAGGCTTTGGAAATATTTGGAGAGGATGCGCGTTTTTTCCAGTTTGCCGGTGGTGGTGCGAATGGCCTCGCCCACGAGGCAGAAGGCGTGGAAGCCGGTTTGGTCTGGTGGAGCGGGTGCGGCGGGTGGACGCGGCATATCGGCCACGGGCAGGACGAGGGAAAGCTCCAGTTGATTGGTGCCGGTGAGGGCCCAGGCTTCAATGCCGCGGGCGCGCAGATCGCGGGCAAATTCCTGGGCGAATCCATGCAGGGTGAGGACACGCGCGGGGTTGACCGCTTCCACCTGGCGCAGCAGGTCATCGTAGCCGGCGTGATCGGAAAGGGGAAACGCCGCATCGACCTGCAGGCGGTGGACGGCCCCCGCGTCGATGGCCCAGCCGGTGAGCATGGCCACGCGGCGCGGCTTGATTTTTGCCAGCATGCGTGAGCCGTTGGCGCTGGGCGGACAGATGAGCACATGCCCGCGCACGGTCGCGGGATCGTAGGCCACATGGGAGGGAAAGGCGGCGCCAAATTCTTCATACACGCGGGTGATTTTCTCCACCGCACCGTGCAGCATCACGGGCAGGCCCGCGCCATTCAACGCGGCCAGAATTTCCTGGGCTTTACCCAAGGCATACCCGAGCAACACCGGAGTCTCGCCGTCCTCGATGGCCTCGATGCAAAATTTCACCATCGCGGCCAGCACGTCGGCGGCGGGGGGAAATTGATAACGCGGCAACCCGAAGGTGGTTTCCATGATCAGGGTTTCCGCGTGATGGGAGGCGGCGGTTTCGGAGGAAAGGCCCGGTCGCAGTTTAAAATCACCGGTGTAAAGCAAGGTGCCCTCACCGGATTCCAAATAGAGCTGGGCGGAACCGAGAATGTGCCCGGCGGGAAACAAAGTGGCCGACCAATGGTCGAAGGTTTTTTTCTCGCGATAGGGCAGCGTTTCGAACGCCTCGAATTCCTCGCCCATGCGCACCTGCATGAGCCGCGCGGTTGCCTCCGTGCAAAGGATGCGCTGGTGGCGGGCGGTGTGGTCGCTGTGCGCGTGGGAGACAAAAGCAAAATCCCGTGGCTCCCAAGGATCCAGCCAAAGACCGGTTTGGGGCAGGGAAACTCCGCAATCGTACGCGACGGTGATCATGGTAAGGCAGGCCGGGAGCCACCTTACTTTCCGCGAGGATAGGCTGGACGCAACCGCGCCGAGACCAAAAAGCCGATGCCGATGAGGAAAATGAGCAGCGACAAAACCTGTCCGCGGGTGAACGAACCGGTGAGGGCGGCATCCGGCTCGCGGAAGATTTCGCAGAAGCTGCGCAGGATGGCGTAGCCGATGAAAAACGCGCCGGTGATGATGCCATTGCACAGCCGGTAGCGCGTGCGCAGGATCCAAAGCACCACGAAAAGCAGCACGCCTTCGAGCAGGGCCTCGTAGATCTGCGAGGGATGGCGGGGCGAGAGAGTCACGGCCAGTTGGTCGCGCAGGGCGGGAGAATGGGCCACATTTTCGTTGATCGCCTCGACCGAGGTCCATTGGGGATTGAGGGTGAAGGCTTCGCTCAGGGCGAGCTGCACGGTTTCCTCCGGCGCATTGTAGAGTTCCTTGGGAAACTGCACCGCCCAGGGAACGGTGGCGACGCGGCCGTAGAGTTCCCCGTTGATGAAGTTGGCCATGCGCCCAAGAAAAAGCCCGATGGGCACGGCGACGACGAGATTGTCGCCGATGTTGCGCCAGGAAATTTTGTGCCGCCAGGAATACCACAGGGTATAAAACAGCACGCCCAGCATGCCGCCGTGGGCCGACATGCCGCCGTCCCAAACTTTGATGATGATGAGAGGGTTTTGCAAAAATTCGCCGGGCGTATAAAAAAGCATATAGCCCAGCCGACCACCGAGCAGCACGCCGAAGATCGCGCAGCCGGTCACGAAATCCCCGACCTGGAGCGGAGGGATGTCGCACCATCCGCGTTCGGATAAATGGCGGATGACGTAATAGCCCGCGAGGAACGCTGCCACGTAGGCCAGCCCATACCAGCGGAGGCCGATGGATTCATTCCAACGAATCAAAAACGGGCTCAGATCATGGACGTAATAGGCGAGCATCGGCGGAGCGGGAGTGTCAATGCTCAAGGCCCGGGGCTCAACTCTCAAATTGTCCCTGATTGACAGTTTCGCTCCGACGCGGTTTATCTGACAGTCGTGAAAGCATCCTTCCTCCTCATTGGCGCGGCCGGAGCCGTTCTTCTGACCTCATGCACAACCTTGGAGAACCGGCGGGACATGTATTCTCCGCAGACGGTTAATGGTCCTTATACGCGCATGATGAAAGATGGCATTCCCCAACCGCGACCAGTCAGCGGCGTGGTTACCCAGACCACCGTTCAAACCACGGTGGAGACTACGACGTCCGGAAAGTAAGTTCCTCCCGAAACTTCGGTTCGGAAAACTCACGTTTTCCGCCACCGGGAAAAGCCGCTTGTCAGTTAATCCGGACGCAGTTTATCCAGCGCGGGCGAAGCGCGCAGTTGCGGCAAATAGCGCGCCACCAAGACGGCCACGGTGATTGTGCCGATGCCACCCCAGACCACGGCGGCGACGGGTCCGACCAAGGCGGACATCAAGCCAGCCCGCAGGGTTCCGATTTCGTTCGATGAACCGATAAAAATTTGATTCACCGCCGTGACGCGTCCGCGCAGGGGGTCAGGCGTCAGAATTTGCACCAGCGACTGGCGGACGACCACGCTCACATTGTCAAAAACCCCGGTGAAGAAGAGCGCGATGAAAGACAGCCAGAACCACGGCGACAGGCCGAAGACGATGATGGCCAGCCCGAATCCGCCCACCGCCCACAGCAGCGTCACGCCCGGGCGCTGGAGCGCCCGGCGATGCGCGAGCCACAGGGCCATGCCGAAGGCCCCGATGCTGGGGGCCGCCCGCAACCAGCCGAAGCCGATCGGGCCGACGTGGAGGATTTCGTCCGCGTAGATCGGCAGCAGGGCGATCGCGCCACCGAGCAACACCGCAAACAAATCGAGGCTGCTGGCGGCCAGGATGGTTTTTTTGCTCCAGATGAATTCCGCCCCGGCCAGGACGCCCCGCAGCGTGCGGCTTTCCGGTGCAGCGCGCAGCGGCGCCGTTTCGTACCGAACACGCGCGATCAGGATCACCAGCGAGATCGCGCAGACGGCGTCGAGCAGATAGACGGCGGGAAATCCCAGCCAGGCGAGAAGAAAGCCGCCGATGGCGGGGCCGGCCATGGTGGAGATTTCGAACGCGCTGGAGTTCCAAGTCACGGCGTTGCTCAGCACCCGCGAGGGAACCAGCAACGGGATGATGGCCGACCGCGAGGGCCATCCCACAATGCGCAGAGTGGCCATGAGAAACAGGAGGCCATACAGGATGGGAAGTGCCGGATGATCGAAGTCCATCGGCTGGGAACCGGCGTGCCGCTCGAAGGAATTTGCCAAACGGGAGAGTCCTTCATTGATCGCGGTGAGCGCGGGCCATGGCGGAATGGCCGCCTGGAAATGCGTCACGAGGGCGAGCAGGATGGCCAGGATGGCCAGGCCGCTATTCGTCACGGCGATCACCCACTTGCGATCCACGCGGTCGGCCAGCACTCCGGAGGGCAGGGACAACACCAACAGGGGCAGGACATTTAACAAACCGACCAAGCCAAGCGCGGTGGCGGAATGGGTCCATTGATAAATCTGCCAGGCCACTGCCACCGTGGCCATCTGGCGGCCCACGTTCGCGACGAAACCTCCGACGAGGTAATGGCGAAAGCCGACGAACCGCAGCGCCGCGTAGGCATCGTGGGGGGCATCCGGTTGTTGCACTGCGGGACTATGAAGTTCCCGCAGCGTTCGGCAATCACCGCTTTAGGAATGGAGAGGAGAAACCCTCACGCAAAGGCTGGAAAGGATGAAAAGGGCCGGGAAGTCAACGAAACCCCCCTCTTTCTTCTCATCCTTCCCAACCTTTGCGTGAGGCGTTTTTCAAATCTGGGGAGCCATCATCTCGCCATCGCCGCCGGGACCGGGAGGCGCGGGCGGTGGGGGCTTGGGGCCGATCTTTTCCAACAGCGGGGCCACGGATGGGTCGGATTTGAGGATCGCGTCCTTCATGGCCTTGCGGAATTCCGTGGCTGCGGCTTTGCGATCCTCCGGAGTCTTCGCGTCCTCTTTTTTCTTTTCCGCCGCAACCACAGCCGGATCGTTCTTGGCTTTTTCGCGGGCGGCCATGAATTTTTGGCGCTCGTCTTCAGTCATGCTGCCGAGTCCGGGAGGGGTACCGTCCTTGCCGGCCGGGCGGTCGTTCAAGTCTTTAGCACCCTCTTTTCTGCCACCGCCGGCTTGCTTTTTGATGAGTTCGCCCAGCCCGGGGTCGATCTCCTGCATTTTTTCCCGCATGGCTTTGAAAAATTCCTGGTTGGCCTTGTCGGCATTCTGGCGGAGTTCCTGGATTTTCGGATCCTGCTGGGCCTTTTCGCGGGCAGATTGGAAGCGCGCTTTGATTTCGGGGGGGAGATTTTCCAACATGCGGTCGCGCATCATGGTGCGCATCTTCTCGCCCGGGGGCTTGCCTCCGTGCTGCGGCTTGGGCGGCGTGGGTGCATTGGGATTTTCGGCGAAGGCACCGGACCATCCGCCGAGCAGCGCGCAGGCGGTGAGTGTGAGGATTTTGGTTTTCATGGCGTTCAGGAAATTCAACCCGACCCGCCGACGAAAGTTGCGTGCAGTCTCAGATCAAACCCGGCGCTGGAGCCCGATAAACCGAACGGCCGCGCACGAACGTTTCCACCACGGCGACGGGTCCGCCGCGATAGACCAGCAGGGTGATGACGTCCTCGGCCGTCAATTGCGCGTGGGGATTGAGTTTCCGGCCGTAGGGCGTGATGGCCGCGAGATCGAGAACGACGAGGTCGGCTTCCTTGCCGATTTCGAAGGAACCGATCGTGCGGCTTTTGCCCAGGGCGTCCGCACCGCCCAGGGTGGCCAGATGGAAGGCCTCGACCGCGCTGGTCAGAGGCACCGAGGGATCGTGAAAATAGAGAGCCTTCTGGGTCTCGATGGCGGAGCGCATCACCTGCCACATGTTGAGTTCGGGGCCTCCGGCCACATCGGAACCCAGGCCGACGCGCAAACCCGCGTGGCGAAATCGCTCCATGGGCATGAGGCCGCTGGCGAGGAAAAAGTTCGAGGTCGGGCAATGGGCGATGACCGAACGGGTCGCGGCGAGCTGGGCGATTTCCTCGTCAGAAAGATGAATGCAGTGGCCCAGCACGGTCTTGGGACCAAGCAGGCCGTAGTGGGCATAGACATCGGTGTAGCTGGCGCGGTCGGGGAAAAGGCTCTTCACCAGCGCGACTTCGTCCGTGTTTTCGGCCAGATGAGTTTGGAGGTAGGCTCCGTGTTTTTGGGCCAGCTCACCGGCGCGGCGCATGAGCTCGCCGGAGCAGGAAACAGCGAAGCGCGGGCTGAAGGCGTATTCGAGGCGTCCGCCGTCGCGGCCATTCCATTTGCGGCAGAGCGATTCGCTTTCTGCGCAGGATTGGTCGGGGATTTTTTCGACGGGCAGGGAGCAATAACTGCCGACATCCATCATGACCTTGCCGATGATGAGGCGCAGGCCGCTCTCCTCGGCGGCGGAAAACGCGGCGTCGGCGCTGTCTTCAAAAATTGCCGCGTAGAGCATGGCGCAGGTTGTGCCGTGGCGGGCCAGGTCTTCAAAAAATGCGCGGGACTGCCCGCGCGAGGTCGCGGCCTTGAATTGTTTTTCGAGGGGAAAGATGTGTTGTTTCAACCACGGCAGCAGGGCCTCGGCGTGACGGGCCACCGCGGGGTATTGCGGCAGGTGCGCATGCACGTCGATCAGGCCAGGAATGATCACGCCTTCGGGCGAGTGCATCCAGCGGATGTCCCGCCCGGCCTGGGACACGCGGATCGACTCGTAGCTTCCGCAGGCGGTGATGCAGCCCTCTTCGATAACGAGGGCGCCATCGCGAATGCCCCGCAGCTTTTTGGACGCCGGGGCATCAATGAGAAATCCGCGGATTCCGACGGGGCGTTGATCAGGCAGCATGGGTGGTCAGGGGATGGGTGGCAGGGCGACTTTGCGGCGGTTTTTGGGCAAAGGGCAGCAGAACTTTGAACGAGGCCCCGCTGCCCGGCACGCTTTCCACCGAGACGCTGCCACCATGGGCCTGCACGATGTGTTTGACGATGGAGAGGCCCAGCCCCGTGCCGCCGGCCAGCCGGGAGCGGTCCTTGTGCACGCGATAAAACCGCTCGAAAATATGCGGCTGGTCGTCGTAGGGAATGCCGGGCCCGTTGTCGGTAAATACGATCTCCACATTTTCCTCCTGCCGCGTGGCTGAGATGCGAATGATGGCACCGTCGGACGGGCCATGGCGGAGGGCGTTTTCCAGCAAGTTGGCAAAAACCTGCTCGATCCGGTGCGGGTCGGCTTCGACCTCCGCGGCGTCCGGATGCCAATCGGTGTGCACCGTGGCGTGGCGTTCCGCGATGGCGGGTTCGAGGCCCTCAACCACGCGGTTGAGCACGACCGGGAGGTTAACGAACTGAACGTCGATCTGGGGCGAGCGGTGTTCCATGCGGGAAACCGTGAGCAAATCCTCGATCAGCAGCGTGAGCCGCTCGCCGTTCTTTTGCATGACCCGAAGAAATTTCTCCGCCAGGGGCCGATCGTCCAGCGCGCCGTCGAGCAGGGTCTCGGTATAGCCATTGATGATGGCCAGCGGCGTGCGGAACTCATGCGACACATTGGCCACGAATTCGCGCCGGACGCCTTCCAGATTTTTCACCGTCGTGATGTCGTGGAAAACCACCACGGCTCCAAGGGTCAGCCCGCGAGGCTTCGGATTTAATCCTCCCGCGCAAACTTCCAGATGTTTGGTGGAATAGCCCTCGCGCTCGGGCGTCTGGAGGGAAATTTCGATATTCCGCGGCTTGCCGTCGCGCAGGGCCAGCTCAATGGCCTGCTGCAACTCGTGGTTGAAAAAAACCTCCATCACCGTGCGGTTGATGGGGGATTGTTTCATTTCAAACATCCGGTGCAGCGGCTCATTCACCAGACGAATCCTCTGCTCGCGGTCGGTGATCAAGACGCCCTCCACCATGCTGGAAAGGATGGCCCGCAAGCTGAATCCCTCATCCGCGATCTGCCGGTCAAGTTGCTGGAGCTGCTCGGAAATCTGCTGCACATGTCCCGTCGTTTCCTTGAAAAATCCTTTGCGGGAATTCATCAGCACGGGCCGAAAATCCCGCCCGGCCAGGCGGCGCAGCGTTTCCCTCAGCTGATTGAGTGGCTGGACGACCTGGGAATGGAAATAGACAACCGCCACGATGGCGATGCCAATTCCGAGAAGTACCGTCCAAAAAGTCAAGGGTCAGTAAGTGCGTTAAAACGATAGCCCTCGCCGCGGATCGTTTCCAGTCGGGAGGAATGTTTCCCGAGTTTTTCCCGCAGGCGCCGCATGTGGGTGTCCACCGTGCGGGTGTCGATGGCATTCTGATATCCCCACACGTCGAAAA
Organism: Terrimicrobiaceae bacterium; assembly: GCA_041746635.1. GTDB lineage: Bacteria > Verrucomicrobiota > Verrucomicrobiia > Chthoniobacterales > Terrimicrobiaceae > CAMASH01. The sequence goes on from JBGTGQ010000089.1 coordinate 43,073, forward strand.
GCAGGGTCTCGCGGGACATGATGCGGCCGCGGCGTTCAATCATCAGAGTGAGCAGCTTGAATTCCGTGGTGGTCAGTTCCAAGCGCTCACCGTCCAGGCGGATTTCAAACGCGCTTTTGTTCACCTGAAAATCGTCCACTTCCAAAATATCGGCCCGCGTGCTGGTGCGCAAGCGCCGTAGCAGAGCCTGCACACGGAGAACGAGCTCGCGCGGGCTGAACGGCTTGGTTACGTAATCGTCCGCCCCGATTTCTAGACCGCGCACTTTTTCGCTCATTTCGCCCTTGGCCGTGAGCATCACGACCGGCAGCGATTCCGTCGCCGGGTCCTTTTTCAGCGCCTTGCAGACCGCATAACCGTCCATGCCCGGCAGCATGATATCGAGCACGATGATGTCGGGGCGGTTCTTGCGGGCCATGTCCAAGCCTCGCAGGCCGTCGTTGGCGATCAGGACGGAAAACCCCGCCTTGCTCAAATTATAACGGAGCAAATCAACAACATCGGCCTCGTCTTCGACAATTAGCACAGTGTCCTCCATGAAACCGCTTTAGCTGATGCCGGCGACAACGCAAGCGCGATGGTGTGACGGAATGGGGCGGAAAACCCAAACCGCCGCAAGGACCGAGCGCGCCCGTCAAAGGCAATGATCCCTAAAAAGAACTCTGCTTTACCAAAACCATTGGCTGCATCAGCGTTACGGCGGCTTGGAAAAATTGAACAGAGCATGGTGGACGGGGTTTTGGAACCATACCTTCACCGAGTGGAATCAAATCCCAACCTCCGATGTGAGCATTGATGGCCTTGCTCTCGACTGATGCGCTTTGTCAATGATCAGCATTGTTCTTTCTTGGAAACCGAGATGGCTCCCCTGCGGGCGATCCCCCCGGGCATTCCGTGCACGACAAATTTCATGGGGACGCATCCGACCACGAACTATTGGAATCGACCAATTCACCGCGCCCAACTCGAGGCAGGAGCCGGCAAGAAATCCCGAATGGCTTCCCACATTGCAGGCCGTTGCAATTTCAAGCATTTGGCCAGATTTCCCCAGAGCCTTTATTCATGCGGCTTCCAGGGTGTCTCAGGAAAAATAAAAACAGCGGGTAGAGGGAATCGAACCCTCATGGCCTGCTTGGAAGGCAGGAACTTTACCACTAAGCTATACCCGCGTAGTTTCGGGAAGTTATCGTCGCGATGGCGCTGTCGTCAACGGGATTTCTGCGGTTTGCTCGCACAGCCAGATTCCTTCCGGAGGATGGCTACGTCTGAAACTGCAAGTCGTAGAGTTTACGGTAGAGGCCGGAATGGTCGATCAGTTCGGCGTGTGTTCCCACTTCCTGAACCCGGCCGTGGTCGAGCACGAGGATCTGATCGGCTTTCAGGATGGTTGAAAGCCGGTGCGCGATGGCGACCACGGTTCGCCCGGCAGAAAGCACTTCGAGTGCTTCCTGGATGTGCTTCTCCGAGGCGGAATCGAGGGCCGACGTGGCTTCGTCGAGCAGGAGAACGGGGGCATTTTTTAACAGCGCGCGGGCAATGGCGATGCGTTGCTGCTGTCCGCCGGAAAGCATGCAGCCTTTGTCGCCGATCACGGTGTCGTAGCCGTCCTGCTGGGCCAGAATGAAATCGTGGGCGTGGGCCTGCCGGGCCGCCGCGATGATTTCCTCCCGCGTCGCATCCAGTCGCCCATAGGCGATGTTTTTGTAGATGGATTCGTGGAAGAGAAACGTGTCCTGAGTTACGATGCCGATTTGTTCCCGCAGCGAATCCTGGGTCAGGCTTTTCAAATCCTGTCCGTCCATGCGCACGCACCCCGCCTCGGGATCATAAAATCGCATGATCAGCGACAGCAGGGTGCTCTTGCCGGCACCACTGGCTCCAACGAGGGCGTAGTATTTCCCCTGCTCGAAGCAGAAACTGACGTCCGCCAATGCGGGGATGCCCTTGCGGTAGGAGAATGTGACATTTTCCAAAGCAATCTCGCCCCGGCAATCCCGCAAGATGCGGGCATTGGGTGCATCCGCGACCGAGGGTTCGCGCCGCATCATTTCGAAGACACCGGCCACGATGACATGACTGCGCGAGAGCATGAGGTGAGTTTTGCAGAGGGTTTTCACCGGCTGATAGAGCAGGAAAACGCCGATGCAGAGGGAGAGAAAAGTGGCCCCGCTCAAGCCGACGGAGTACACATAATAAAGGCCCAGCGCGACGCCGATGGCAGCCAGGCTTTCCACCAAGGGCGAGGTGGTTTCCATCAGTGCGCGCGTCCGCATGATGAGGCGGAATTGCGTCTGACTGGAGGCATTAAAACGGGCGACTTCGTGTTTCGTGCGGGCGAAGGATTTAATCACTTTGATGCCCGTGAGCATTTCGTGCAGGATCACCATGATTTCGCGGCCCTCGCCGCCTTCTCCGCAGGAGGCGAGGCGGACTTTTTTTCCGAGATACAACGCCGGACCGACGCAGCAGGGCAGGAGAATCAGCGCACCCACGGTGAATCTCCAGTCAAGGTGAAACAGCACGATGAGGCCGGAGATCATGGTGACCGGCTGGGAGATCAACTGCGTGTTGATGAGGGTGAGAACGCTCTGGGTCTCGCGCGTTTCGTACATGATGCGCTGAAAGAGATTCCCCGCCCGGGCCTCATTGAAATAGTCGAGGGACTGCGCGGTGATGCTTTCCATCAGCTTGGTGCGGATGTCGAGAAGCACTTTCTGGCTGGTCCATTCGCTACAACAGTTATTTAAAAAATCGAAGACGCTTCGCAGCATCATCGCCGCCGGAATGAGCAGGCAGGCCACGGTCACCAGGAACGGTTTGGAAACGTGATCCAGGTGAAAGACGTTGCGCGCGAGATCGCGCACCGGCTTGGCCACTGGCCCGAGATTTTCCATTCCGGCCGTCAGGTTGGCATTGGTTCCCTCGGAGAAAATCACGGTGCCGACAAAATTGATGATGAGGGGAAGTGCGCCGCTGACCACGCCGAATCCCACCCCGCAGAGTGTGCCAAGAATGAAAACCAGCCGGTAGGGTTTCAGATACCCGGCCAGCTCCACATAGGGGCCAATTGCCTCCCGCACACGTCGTTTGAGCGAAGTCAGGTTCCTTTGGGCCATGGTGCGTTGCGGGCGGATTTTGCCGCGAACGTCAGCGACACTCGAGGCGCAGATCCAGCCGGTAGTGCCGACCGAGGATGCGGTATTTCGGCAGGGTGTCCGGGCCGCAACTCGCCGTGCCCAGGCCGCGGTGGGCGGCGTCGAGACAGAGCAGTGTTTCTGCGCGCGGCTTGAGGTCAATGGTGTGTTTGGCCGCGGTCAAGTCATCCGGATGGAAATGCGAGGCGGAAAACGCGAAGTGTTTGGCTGCGGAAACCCGGAAGATCGTGCCGTCGTTCCCGGCGAGTTCGACCGAGCGTGTGTCGCATTTCAAGCCATGTTCCTGCGGCATGATGTAAGGCACGTATTGGGCGGTGACGGTGCTTTCGTGCGCACCGAGCCAGGCGGCCCGCTTGCGGTCGGGGTAGTTTTCCCACGGTCCGAGGCCGAGCCAGCGCAGGCGTTCAAATCCCGGCGCAAGTGAAAGAATGAGTCCGATGCGCGGGATGTCGGTCACGCCGGGACCCAGCGCGAAGTCCGCCGTGAGCCCAAGCGCCCCGCTGGCGGTGCCGTGCACGTGCAACGACCACTGAAAATCGGTCCACTTGCCCCGACCAGTGGACTGGAAATGAAACTGCCGCGAACCGTCTTTCTTCTCGACCGAGCGCATGAGACGAGAGCGCACCTTGTCCAGGCCGAGTTTTTGATAGCGACCCAGCGGTTTGCCGTCCTGGCCGGACCACAGTTTGATGCCGTCGTTATCGGTGGGTGCGCGCCAGATGCTGAGTTGCGGTGGGGCGGCCAGCAAGGAGCGGCCATTCCATTGGATCTGCCTCAGGCCGGCTTTGGTGTCATCAAATTCCACCCGCCACACTCCGGTTTTTTGCGGTGGGTTTTCGGGCGGACGCAAGAAAGCGGCCGGCAGGGCAATCTGTTCCCAACCGACGAGATGGCCCGCCCGGCACCAAGGCTGGGCCTTGGCCGCGAAGAAACGGAAAAGCACATGGGCCTCACGTCCGGGGAATTTCTTTTTCGGAAAGTTCACCGCAACGGTCTGGGCGGATCGCGCCGCAGCGCGAAGAGCCGGGAGCTTGCCCGTGGCGACACTTTTGCCATCCACCTGCAATTCCCATTCGCCGCGCAGCCAGTCGAGGCCGCGAAAATCCTGGCGGTTAAAAAGAGAAAACCTGCCGCGAGGGGCAGTTTTCACGCGCACGGGTTGGGCGAGGTATTGAAATTCCGACAACCCGGGATGCGGCTGGCGGTCCGGCCAGACCAGCCCGTCGCAGACAAAATTCGCATCGTTCGGCGTGTCGCCGAAGTCCCCGCCATACACCCAGTATTCCGTCCCGTCCGGGGCCTGACGCTTGAGGCCGTGATCGATCCACTCCCAGATGAAGCCGCCCTGCAGGCCGGGATATTTTTCGAAGGCATCCCAGTAATCCGCCAGCGAGCCATTGCTGTTTCCCATGGCGTGCGAATACTCGCAAAGAATGAGCGGCCGCCGGCGGTCAGGATGGCTTTTGTCTTTCGCCCACTTCACGATCCGGTCGATGGTCGGATACATAGGGCAGACGATATCCGTGACCCGGTAGCCTTCGTCATACGACGGATCCTCGCCGACGTGCGTTCCGTCCGGCCGGTTCCAGACCGCTCCCTCATAATGCAGCGGGCGGCTCGGATCGTAATAGCGAATCCACCCCGCCATGGCGTCGTGGTTCGCGCCGTAGCCGCTTTCGTTGCCCAGCGACCACAGGATGATGGCCGCGTGGTTTTTATCGCGCTCAACCATCCGCACCGCTCGATCGAGAAACGCGGTGGCGTAACGGCGGTCGCGGCAGATCTGGTGGGAAAACGCATGGGATTCGAGGTTGGCTTCATCGATCACGTAGAGGCCGAATTCGTCGCAGAGATCGAGCCAATACGGATCGTTCGGGTAATGCGATGTGCGGACGGCGTTGAAGTTGAACTGTTTCATCGTCAGGGCGTCGAGGCGCATCGTTTCCCGGTCCAGCGCCTTGCCTTTCGTGTCGTGGTGATCGTGCCGGTTCACGCCCTGAATGAAGATGCGTCTGCCGTTCACGAGCAACATGCGGTCGCGCACTTCGACCGAACGGAACCCCGTGCGCGTCGCGGTGGATTCCACGGCCTTCCCCCGCGGATCGCGCAGCGTCACCACCACCTTGTAGAGATGAGGCAACTCCGCCGACCACAGCAGCGGCTTTTTCACCGCCTCGTCGAACTCCACTTGCAAGCGCGGCTGCAAACCCGGCTTTTCCATCGGCACCGCATTTTTCAGGGGTTTCTGAAAAACTGCCCGCCCCTGCGGATCGAAAAGCTGCGCCTCGATCTGCCAGCCCGCCTCCGGCTGCCCTGGAAAAGCCACCCGCGCCGCCAGCTTCAAACGTCCGTCGCGATAGTCGTTCACCAGATTCCCCACCGCCGACACATCCGCCAGATGCACCGCCGCGGTGGAATACAGATATACCTCGCGATGGAGCCCTCCCATCCACCATTGATCCTGATCTTCGATGAAGGTCGCATCCGACCACTTCACCACCATGGCGGTGAGCAGATTCGTCTGGCCGAAATTTACAAACTCCGTGAGGTCGAATTCCGAGGGCAACCGCGAATCCTTCCCCAGCCCGACCCGCGCGCCATTCACAAAAACATAGAGCACGCTCTCCGCCCCGCCGAAATGGATCACCACCCGCCGCCCCCGCCATGACTTCGGCACTTCGAACTCCCGCGCGTAAATCCCCGTCGGATTTTCCTCCGGCACAAACGGCGGCTCGTCCGGAAACGGCATCTGCACATTCGTATAGTGCGGATGCCCGTAACCCTGCATGGTCCAGTTGCCGGGCACGGCCACGAGGTCCCAGCGCGCGCGATTTGTCTTCACCGCCACATCGGCAGGCGCGACATCCTCCGGTCGCCTAACCATCTTGAATTGCCACTCGCCATCCAGTCGCCGGAACCACGGCGACTTCTCCCGGTCCAACGAACGCGCCAGTTCGGCCGACGGAAAAGGATAAAGCGTCGCGCGCATGGGCAGCCGGTTCAGGGCGACGCACTCGGGGTTGATCCAGGGTTTCAGCGAATCGATTTGCAGCACACTCATGGGATAAGCACGGGTGACAGGGTATAGCCCGCCATCCTGCCATTGTCACTCGCGATGAAAGTCGCACGGGGCATGAACGACGACATCCGCCTCGGGCTTCCTTTGGCTACTGAAATCTTTCCGACGGCCTTCAGGCAAAGATCAGACGCGAGAAAACCCGGTCAGGTCTGAATGCCAAGTTTCTCACTGACCATCCGGCCCAGATAAGCCCGGAGGGATTCGGAGTCCAGTCTTGCCAACAGGCTCTGAAAGAAGCCGTTGATGATGAGACGGCGGCCGGCGGATTTGCGGATGCCGCGGGCCTGCATGTAGAACAATTCATCTTCGTTGATCTCGCCGGAGGTGGCGCCGTGGGTGCAGCGCACATCGTCGGCCAGAATTTCCAGTCCGGGCATGGAGTTGGCTTCGGCTTCATCGCTGAGCATGAGGTTGCGGACTTTTTGGTAGGCGTCGGTGCGGTGGGCGCCCGGTTCCACTTTGATGAGTCCGGCGAAAATGGTGCGCGCTTTGTCGTCAAGGGAGTTGAGATAAAGCAGGTCGCTGGTGGCTCCGGGCGCGGAATGGGCTTGGAGGGTGCGCTGATCGATCTGGCGGTTTCCGTCCATCGGGTTGAGCGAGAGCATCACGCTGCGCGCGCCTGCGCCGGCGAGCCGGCTGAGCGATTCGCCGCGGACGAAGCCGCCGCCGAAATTCATGTTCAGGGCGGTAGAGGAGGCATCGCGGTCCACCACGGTGGAGTTGAGGTGGAAGGCGAGTGAGTCGCGCGACCATTCCTGGATGGCTGTGTAGTGCAACTGCGCGCCGCGTTCGAGGTGCAGGTCGTTGACGCCGCAGGCGAAGGCGCGCTTGCCGTCGGCGCTTTTGAAATGATCAATGACGGTCACCTTGCTGTTCTCGCCGCAGATGATGAGGGTGTGGGGAAACACGGAGGCGTTTTCCCCCTCGACCCAATGGAAGAGTTCGATGGGCAGAGCGACCTCGGTGTTTTTTGGAATGTAGAGCAGCGCGCCGGTGGTGAGGTGCTCCTTGTGCAGGGCGGCATATTTGTGCGAGCCGAGTTCGATCGGCTGGGCCATGAAATATTTACGGAAAAGCTCCTCGTTTTCGCGGGCCGCGACTTCCAGGGGCTGCAAGATCACGCCTTCCGGCAAACGCGTGGTGTCCTGATGAAGCAGGACATTATTGCCGAAGACCAATCGGGCGGAAAATTCGGCGAGTCCCTGCGAGGCATTAATGAGGCGTCCTTCGCTGGCCACCGGGGTGGCTGGGCCAAAGTCTGTGAGATCAAGGGCGGCGATGTTGGAGAAGCGCCAGGGTTCGTCTTTGCGCTGGGGGGGCGGGGTGGCTTCGTAGTCCTCGCCTGCGGCGGCCTGCTGAGCTTGAAACCACGCGGGCCAGTGCGAGTCGGTTAAAGTAGAAGCGACCTCCGGCCGCTTGTCCGGTTCAATAAAGCGACCAGCTGGTGGGGTGATGGGGGCCCCACCCCCATCAATCGCTTCTACTTTTGTCGCTTCAATCATCCGACCGAGCCCTCCATTTCGAGGTCAATGAGGCGCTTGAGTTCCACCGAGTATTCCATCGGAAACTGCTGAACGAGATCGTTGACGAAGCCATTGACTGCGAGGCTCATGGCCGCGCCTTCGGAAATCCCGCGCTGCTGCATGTAGAAGATCTGCTCCGCGCTGATCTGGCTCACGCTGGCTTCGTGCTGGCAGGAATTGCCTTGGCCGCGCACGGAAATGGCGGGATAGGTGTCGGTGCGAGCGGTGGAATTGATTAGCAGGGCGTCGCACTCGGTGTTGTTTTTACAACCCTTGAGATGCTTGGGCATGTGGACGAGGCCGCGATAAGTGGCGCGGCCCGTGCCGACGCTGATCGATTTCGAGACGATGTTGCTGGTGGTCTCATCGGCGGCATGGATCATTTTTGCGCCGGTGTCCTGATGCTGGCCGTCGCCGGCCAGGGCGATTGAAATGACTTCGCCGCGGGCTTTGCGGCCCTTCATGACCACGCCGGGATACTTCATGGTCAGACGCGAACCGATGTTGCAGTCGATCCATTTGATCTCGGCTTCCTCGTGGGCGAGACCGCGTTTGGTCACGAGATTGAAAACGTTCGGGCTCCAGTTTTGCACCGTGACGTATTGGATTTTCGCACCCTTGAGCGCGACCAGTTCGACCACGGCGCTGTGCAATGTGGCGGTCTCGAATTTCGGCGCGGTGCAGCCTTCCATGTACATGACCTCGCTGCCCTCGTCGGCAATGATGAGGGTGCGTTCGAATTGACCGAAATTTTCCGCGTTGATGCGGAAGTAGGCTTGGAGCGGATGCTTCACCTTCACGCCCGGGGGCACGTAGATGAACGACCCGCCGGAGAAGACGGCGCTGTTCAGCGCACTAAACTTATTGTCACCGGTGGGGATGACCTTGCCGAACCATTTGCGGAAAATCTCCGGGTGCTTGAGCAGGCCTTCGCCCGAACCGACAAAAATGACACCCTGTTCGCCGACCGCCGCCTTGATGTTCGAATAAGCTGCCTCGCTGTCGAATTGGGCCTCGACGCCGGCGAGGAATTTGCGCTCCTGCTCGGGAATGCCCAGGCGTTCAAAGGTGAGCTTCATTTCCTCCGGCACGTCGTCCCAGGACCGTTTCGGCTGGGTGCCCTGCGAGAGGTAATAGCGGATGTTGTTAAAAATGATGTTGTCGAGATCGTGGCTGGCCCAATGCGTCGGCATGGGTTTCTCCAGGAATTTGCGGTAAGCATCGCGGCGGAATTCGCGCACCCATTCCGGGTCTTTCTTGATCTCGGAGATGTATTCAATGGTCTTTTCCGAAAGACCGGTGCCGGCGTCGAACTCGTAGTTGACGTCGTACCGGAAATCCCCGACCGAGCGGTCGATGCCGATATCTGTTTGGGTGTTCATTGTATTTTAGTGGCGTCGGCATCCCGCCGATGTCTGGGTTGGTTCATCGGCTGGAAGCCGAGCTACTTTCATGCCGCGACTGCCGTCTTCTTTTCCACCCAATCGTAACCGTTGGCTTCGAGTTTGAGGGCAAGGTCTTTTTCTCCGCTCATGACGATGCGGCCGTCCACCATCACGTGAACCACATCGGGCACGATGTAATCTAAAAGGCGCTGGTAGTGGGTGATGACGAGCAATCCGCGATCGGGTCCGCGCAGGGCGTTGACGCCGTCGGAAACAATCTTGAGGGCATCAATATCGAGGCCGCTGTCGGTTTCATCCAGCACGGCATAAGAAGGCTCCAACATGGCCATCTGCAGGATCTCGCAGCGTTTTTTTTCGCCGCCGGAAAATCCTTCGTTGACCGAGCGCGCGGTGAAGGCGCGGTCGATTTTGAGGGCGTCCATTTTGACGTAGAGCCGTTTGTAATACGCCACGGCATCGAGTTCCTCGCCCTCGGCCAAACGGGCCTGCACGGCGGCGCGCAGGAAATTGGCAATGGTCACGCCGGGAACTTCCATGGGATATTGAAAGGCCAGAAACAGGCCGGCGCGGGAACGCGCGTCCGGTTCCAGGCCGAGAATGCTCTGGCCATCCATCTGAACATCACCGCCGGTGACTTCGTAACTCGGGTGTCCGGCCATGACCTTGGCCAGGGTGCTTTTGCCCGAGCCGTTCTTGCCCATGATGGCGTGGACTTCGCCCTTGGGGACTTCGAGGTTCAGGCCCTTGAGGATTTCCTTGCCGGCGATGTTGGCGTGCAGATTTTGGATGGAGAGACTCATGAAATTTTCGATTTGAAAGCCTGGCCGTTGCTTCGCATCCGTTGCAGGCGATTTTGGATTTTCGATTGGCTGCATGAAGCGCAGAGACCGCGCAGGGTGATTTCGCTGTGGGTCACCGTGAGACCCTTGGGGAGGTCGAAGGCGCGTTCAAGGTGCCGGCCGGTGGCGAGAGGGACGTCGTGGACCTTGGCACAATGTTGGCAGACAAAGTGTCCGTGTTCTTGGAGATTGGCGCAAAAGCGGGTGGCTTCGCGCTCGACATTGACCTGCCGGGCGAGTCCGCAAGAGACCAGCGTTTCCAGGCAGTTGTAAACCGTGGCCAGGGAGATGTGTGGCATGTGCTGCTTGGTGCGCAGGAAAACCTCCGTGGCCGTGGGATGGTCGCGCTTGGCCAGCAAGACGTCATAGACTTCACGGCGCTGGGGAGTAAGGCGATGGCCGCTATGGCTGATCGTCTTCTCGTAGCCTGAGGGCTCATGCGGAGCGGGTTTCATATCCCCACTGTATCTGCGACCGAATCCTAATCAATAATAATTCTAATTTGTCTTCGCGGAGGGATGCGGATTGACTCGCCTGGCGGGAGTCACCAAATTTTCCGCCGCAGAGATCAGCAGGACCTCGAAAACAACGCCGCGAGGCCAAAGCGCGGTAATTTTTACATACGGCCGGTTGCATGACCGTCCGCGATTTGTAGTCTGATCTTTATGCAAACTCCCGACTACACTTCGGTCAGCGGTTTCAGCCGCCGATCCGCTCTCCGTCTTGGCCTCGGCTCCATCGCCGCCGCGCTTTTCGCCAATTCCTGGCAGGGACAGGCCTTCGCCCAAACTCCGAGCGCGCCCGCGCCAACCGGTCCTTACACCCTGCCGCCGTTGCCGTATCCTTACGAGGCGCTGGAGCCGCACATCGACACGTGGACCATGCAGATCCACCACGATAAACATCACAAGGCCTACGTGGACAATGCCAACAAGCTCCTGGCCGACCAGCCCGAGCTGGCCAAGCTTTCTCCCGAAGAGTTGCTCAAGAATCTCGACAAGGCCCCGGAGGCCATTCGCGCGGGCCTGCGCAATAACGTGGGCGGACACGTCAACCATTCGCTCTTCTGGCAAATGATGTCGCCCAAGGGTGGAGGCAAACCCGCCGGGGATCTGGCCAAGGCGATTGATGGAAACTTCGGTTCCTTCGAGGAGTTTCAAAAGCAGCTCAACGAAGCGGCGACCAAGCGTTTCGGCAGCGGCTGGGCCTGGCTCGTGCTGAAGGATGGCAAGCTAGAGATCATTTCGTCCGCCAATCAGGACGCTCCAATCATGGATGGCCTCACCCCGCTTCTTGGCCTCGACGTGTGGGAACACGCTTATTATTTGAAATACCAAAACCGCCGTCCCGATTACCTTACCGCGTGGTGGAATGTGGTGAATTGGGATTTCGTGAGCGGGCAATACGCCAAGTCGCTCAAAGGTTGAAACTGGAGGGATGCGGGCTCTCGCATCCTTGGAATTTTGGGATGCAAGGGCCTGCATCCGTCCATGCGCTTTTCCGTTCGATCACGACGGGCTGAAATAAGCTCGAAATGGCGGGCATTTTGCCCATGATGCCGCCAATGCCTTCGAGTTCCCACAATGCGTCCTCTCACGTGGACCGCTTGGCCTCCGGCAGTCTTCCTGCGGATGTGTTGCAACACCTGCGACCGCGTTTCGATCCGCTTCCGCCGCGTGTCCCTGGGGCGTCCCTTTCGTCCGAGGAAGCCATCAATCGGCGCTGGGCCCTGCTTCCCGCTGCGGGAGAGGCCAAAGCGGTTCTGTGGTCGGGCCAGGATCTTGCGGAATATTCCGGGAATATCGAAAATTTGATTGGCACGATTTCGATGCCATTGGCCATTGCGGGCCCCTTGCGCGTCAATGGCTGCGCAGCCCGGGGTGATTATTATGTGCCGCTGGCCACGACCGAAGCGGCGTTGGTCGCCTCCTACACCAGAGGATGTCAGTTGCTCAGCGAAAGCGGAGGCTGCACCACGCTCATTCTGGCGGAAGGGGTCAGCCGGGCACCGGGCTTTGTTTTTTCCGATCTGCAGGAAGTCGGGACCTTCGTCACTTGGGTGCTGACGCAAAAGGAAACGTTTGCCCAGGAAGCCGAAGCGACCACCCGCCATGGCAAGTTGCTCGATATGCGCCTCACCGTGGAAGGCAATCATGTATACGTGACCTTCGAATATTTCACCGCCGACGCAGCCGGACAAAACATGGTGACCATCGCGACCCAGGCGATCTGCGATTACATCCGCGATCATTCGCCGGTGCGGCCGCGGCACATGTTTGTGGAAGCCAATCTCTCCGGGGACAAGAAGGCCAGCGCACAATCCTTTCAAACGGTGCGCGGACGCAAAGTCGCGGCCGAGTGCCTGATTCCGGCGGAAGGACTGAAGAAGCGTCTTCACACCGACGCCTCAGCCCTGGAGGAATACTGGAGGATGTCGGCTCTGGGCGGAGTGCTGAGTGGAACGATCGGAGTGCAGGGGCATTATGCGAACGGATTGGCCGCTCTTTTCATTGCGACCGGACAGGATGCAGCCTGCGTCTCAGAGGCGGCCGTGGGAGTTACCCGCTTCGAGGCCAGGCCCGATGGCAGCCTTTACGCGGCAGTGACGCTTCCCAACCTCATCGTGGGAACCGTCGGGGGGGGCACGGGACTGCCGAGCCAGTCCGCCTGTCTGGAGATTCTTGGCCTCAAGGGAACCGGTCAGGCCCGGGCGCTGGCCGAAGTCGCGGCGGCGCTCGCCCTGGCCGGAGAGTTGTCCATCATCGGGGCCATGGCGGCGGGGCATTTCACCCGGGCTCACGCGAAACTTGCGCGGCAAAAACCCTCTCATGCCAGCCCCTGAAACCGGCGTTTTGCGCTGGTGGATTTATCAGCGGGAACGTTTTCCCATCGTTGCGCACGGTCCGCTGATTCTGGCGTTCAGCCTCTGCGCGGTGTGCTTTTCCGCCCTCCTGCGCGGCGCAGATCGCTTTCCGGCGTGGCCGATTATCGCGGTGGCATTTTTCTCATCCTTTTTCTCGTTTCTTCACTTGCGGCTGGCGGACGAGTTCAAGGACTTTGACGAAGATTCCCGCTACCGGCCATATCGGGCCGTTCCGCGTGGCCTGGTTACGCTGCGCGAATTGGGCGTCCTGTGGGTGATCACCGGACTGCTGCAACTGGCTCTCGCCATCGCGCTGAATGTTCGTCTGGTTCCGTTCCTGCTTGTGACCTGGCTCTATCTTGGCCTCATGAGCCGGGAGTTTTTCTGCCGGAAGTGGCTCAAGGCCCATCCCTTCACCTACATGTGGACGCACATGTTCATCATGCCGCTGATCGATTTTTACGCGACCTCCTGCGACTGGCTGCTCGCATCAGGACATCCGCCGGCGGGATTGTCTTGGTTTGTGTTAGTCAGCTTTCTCAACGGTTTCATCATTGAGATCGGCCGCAAGATCCGGGCTCCCGGTGACGAGGAACCAGGGGTCGAAACCTACTCGATGATCTGGGGTCGCCGGAGAGCTGTCGGGGGCTGGCTCTTGGCCATGGCGTTGACCGGAGGTGTCGCGCTGGTCGCGGCCAGCAAGATTGGATTTCTTCTTCCGGTGGCGATTGGTCTGGGCGGCTTGTTGGCCGGATCGGTTTTTGTGGGGGTGCGTTTTCTTGGTGCTCCCCAAAGCGGCAAGGCCTTCGAGGCGTTGTCCGGTGTTTGGACTTTGTGCCTTTATCTTTTTCTGGGCGTCATTCCTCTTGCTTGGAAGTTGCTGACATGAAACTCGTCACGGATTGGCGCGACTCTGCCTTTGCCCACCTGCCCGTCGGCGGCAAGGCCCGTGCGCTGGGGGCGTTGAGTCAGGCGGGCTTTTCGGTTCCTCCGTGGATGGTCGTGCTGCCCGAAGCGGCGGCAGTCGAAACAGGTTTGTTGGAGGAGCATCTCCAGGCCTTTCTTGATCAGCAACCTGGACCCGTGGCCGTTCGTTCCTCCGCGTCGGATGAAGACGGCGCGTCTCATTCGTTCGCGGGTCAGTTGGAAAGTTACCTGAATGTAGAGCGCGTTGATGTGATGAAAAAAATTCGAGCGGTCTGGGAGTCCGGATTTAGCGAACGCATTGTTCTCTACCGGAAGCAGGCCGGTCTTTCCCATCCGCCGCCGGTGCCCGCCGTCATCATCCAGCAAATGGTTCCGGCGGAGTCGGCGGGCGTGGCTTTCAGTGCCGATCCTGTATCGGGAAAGCGCGGCCTCGTCGTCGTCGCTTCCGTGCAGGGCTTGGGTGAAACCTTGGTCTCCGGCGAAATGACGGGCGACTCGTTTCATGTCGATCGGGCCAATCGAATCGTTCACCGCGAGACGAAGGGTTCCCCTTCTCTCACCGATCCGCAAGTGCTCGAAGTCGCGGCTCTGGCCCGGCAGGCCGCCCGCCACTTTGGCCGTCCGCAGGACATCGAATGGGCACGGGCGGGAAACACCCTCTTCCTTCTCCAATCCCGTCCCATCACGTCCCTGGCCAACCAGATTGATCCCGAGGGAGCCTGGCAACTCTGGGACAATAGCAATATTGCTGAAAGCTACAGCGGCGTGACCACCCCGCTCACCTTCAGTTTCGCGCGTCATGTCTATGAGGAGGTTTATCGGCAATTCGTCAAAATCCTGCGCGTACCCCAAAGGCGCATTGAAGCGAATCACGATGTTTTCGGCCGCATGCTGGGGCTCATGCGCGGCCAGGTGTTCTACAACATGCTGAGCTGGTATCGGGTGCTGGCCATGTTGCCCGGCTTCGCCGTCAACCGGCATTTCATGGAGCAGATGATGGGCGTGAAGGAGAGCCTTCCCGCGGAAGCGCTGACCGGCCTTGTCGGCGAACCGCGCCAGACCAGCCTGCGAGACTACGCGGAGATCGCGAGCACGCTGGCGGGGTTGTTGGCCAATCACGTTCTCCTCCAGGGAAAAATCGAGGCCTTCTATCGCCGGCTCGATCAGGCCCTGCAATTGGGCGAAATATCCCTGGAGGAAATGCGGCCTGACGAACTCGCCGCCGCTTATCGGCATCTGCAAAATCAATTACTCACCCGCTGGGACGCACCGCTGATCAACGATTTTTTCGCCATGATCTACTTTGGCGTCTCCCGCAAGCTGGTTGACCAATGGTGTGGCGATCCTGACGGCACTTTGCAAAACGACCTGATCGCCTGCCAGGGTGGAATTATCAGCGCCGAACCGGCCAAACGCATGATGCGACTGGCGGAATTGGCGCGTCAGAGCCCGGCCTTGGCCGCGGTGTTGGATGACGGCAGCCTTGCCGAGATTCGGGAAACGCTGAAACACCATTCGGAATTCGAAATCGAATACCGCGGCTACCTCGATAAATTCGGCGACCGTTGTTTGGAAGAGTTGAAGCTGGAGAGTTCCACCCTGCACGACGATCCCTTGATGCTGCTGCGCTCGATCGGTCGGCTGGCCCGGCGTCCCCCGCAAAAATCGGCCAAGATGGAGTCCGTCGCCGTGGAAGCTGAGCGAAGGGTGACCGAGGCGCTGGCCGGACATCCCCTGCGCAGGATGATTTTTGATTTCATCATTCGCCAAACCCGCGATCGGGTGCGCGACCGCGAGAACCTGCGTTTTGAACGCACCCGGGTTTTCGGCCGGGTGCGGCGGATCTTTGTCGAATTGGGCCGGCGACTCCATGGCCTGGGGGTCCTGGACGATGCCCGCGATATTTTTTATCTCGAGGCCGAGGAAGCGATGGGGTTCGTGGAGGGCACGGCGATCACGACAAATCTCAAGGACCTCGCCCGTTTGCGCCGGGAAGAATTCGCCCGCTGGGCCGAGGATTTTCCTGCCGGGCGTTTTGAAACGCGTGGTGTGGTTTACGCGGGCAACACGTTTCAGCCAAAGACACCGGCAAACCCCTCCGCGCCACCGGGTGAGGAGCGCAAAGGCATTGGCTGCTGTCCCGGCATTGTGCGCGGTAAGGCCCGCGTGATCCTCGATCCACGACAGGCCGTGATTGAGCCGGGAGAAATCCTGGTTGCGCCGCGCACCGATCCGGGATGGATCATGCTCTTTCCTTCCGCCGCCGGCTTGCTGGTCGAGCATGGCAGCCTGCTCTCCCACTCGGCCATCGTGGCCCGCGAGATGGGCATTCCGGCCGTGGTTTCCATCGAGGCCCTGACCGCGTGGCTCCGCACCGGAGACAGCGTTGAGCTGGACGGAAGCACCGGGCGGGTGACCCGACTGCAACCGGAGGAAAATGCTCATGCCTAGCGAGGCCGCCGCCAAGGCGGATTTTACCATGATCCGCTACGCCCAGGTCTGGGAGGATGCGGACATTCTTTTGGAGGCCCTCGACATTCAGCCCGAAGACGAATGTCTTTCCATTGCCTCCGCCGGTGACAACGCCCTGGCCATGCTGGCCAAGGGCCCTCGCAAGGTCATTGCCCTGGACCTGAATCCCGCGCAGCTCGCCTGCCTCGAACTTCGCGTTGCTGCATTCCGCCGGCTGGAGCACCCAGAAATTCTTGAGCTGATCGGTTCTGTTCCCAGCGAACGCCGCGCGAAACTTTATGAGGTCATTCGTCCCGGACTGTCCGCAGAAACCAGAACCTTCTGGGATGCCCGCCCGCATTTTATCGCCGAAGGAATCGGACAAGCCGGGAAGTTTGAAAGCTACTTTCGGCTCTTCCGCCAGCGCATCATGCCGCTGGTGCACTCGCAGCGAACCGTTGCGCGGTTGTGGGAGCCGCGTGATCTTGAGGCCCGCCGCCGATTCTACTCCGAGACATGGGACACCTGGCGATGGAGGACGCTCTTCCAGCTTTTCTTTTCCCGCGCGGCCATGGGAGCCCTGGGACGCGATCCCAGTTTTTTTCGTTACGTGGAAGGCAGTGTCGCGGAAAAAATCCTGTCCCGCACCCGCCATGCGCTGGCCGAACTCGATCCGTCGGCCAATCCCTACCTGCAGTGGATTTTAACCGGTCAGCATCGGACGGCGCGGCCGTTTTACCTCCGGGAGGAAAACTTTTCCGCCATTCGAAACAACCTCGACCGGCTGGAGTGGCGGCTCGCTCCGCTGGAGGATTTTCTTTCGGAATATCCACAAGGGACTTTGAGCAAATTTAATCTCAGCGACGTTTTTGAATATCTCTCCCGCGAGAACACGGAGATCCTTCTCCGCCAGATTGCGGCGACGGCCCGCCCGGGATCCCGTCTCGCGTATTGGAACATGCTCGCGCCGCGCCAGGCTCCGGCA
Source organism: Terrimicrobiaceae bacterium (assembly GCA_041746635.1). Classification (GTDB taxonomy): domain Bacteria; phylum Verrucomicrobiota; class Verrucomicrobiia; order Chthoniobacterales; family Terrimicrobiaceae; genus CAMASH01. The sequence goes on from JBGTGQ010000089.1 coordinate 60,301, forward strand.
ACACTTCGGAAAAAGATCGCGCCGCTGACGGATCTCGCCGCTCAATTGCACCTTCGGGACAAGGCGTTTTTCTACAGCGCCTTCATTGTGGAGGAAACGCGATGAATCCGTGGCTTGGCATCCTGGCCGTCCTCGCCCTGCTGGGGGCATTGATGGCTGTGTTGCGGGTTTTCCAAGGCCGTATGCCCGCTGAGCTGTCCCGCAAGGCGGTTCATGTCGGCATGGGTCTCCTGTGTCTCTCTTTTCCCTGGATTTTCCACGACGCATGGCCGGTGATTGCGCTGGCCGTTCTGGCCATCATCGGACTGGCGGCGGCGCGGTTTGTCCCGTTTTTGAAAAAGCAGGTTGGCGGCGTGTTGGGCGGGGTGGAGCGGCAATCGTGGGGCGAATTCTATTTTCCCCTGGCTGTCGCCGTTGTCTTCCTCCTGGCCCGGGGCGATGCCTTGCTTTACGTGATCCCCATCCTGACCCTCACGGTGGCGGATTCGGTGGGGGCTTTGATCGGGGTTCGTTATGGATTTGCGCGTTACCAGACGGACGAAGGGTTAAAGAGCGCCGAGGGTTCGGTGGCATTTTTTACGGCGGCATTTTTTAGCTGCCACGTTCCGTTGCTGCTCTTCAGTCAGGCGGGAAGGACGGAAACCCTCTTAATCAGCCTCACCGCGGGTTTTGTCGTCATGCTGCTCGAGGCCATTTCCTGGCGGGGTCAGGACAACCTGATCATTCCCATCGGGATGTTTTTTCTCCTGCAGTTTTATCTACCTTTGGAAACGTCGGCGCTGCTGACGCGATTTTTGCTGGTGCTGGGACTGGTGATCCTGGTCGTCATTTGGAGAAAACGAACCACCTTGAGCGACAGCGCCGTTCTGGCCGGCGCGCTGTCGGGTTATGCGGTTTGGGCATTTGGCGGATGGTTCTGGCTGATGCCGCCCCTGCTTCTGTTCGTCGTTTACGTCTGGCTGCCTTCCTTTCCGGCGGAGGCGCGGCCCACCCAGAATCTTCACGCTGTCACCCGCGTGATGGCGGGCGGATTTCTTTGGATGCTGCTGGCCTACGCGTTCCATCGAGAGGAATTTCTCACGCCCTATCTTTTGTGCATGGCCGCGCATACCGGAAACATCGTCACCGCCCGCCTTCGCGTGGTCCGGAGTCAGCTTCCACCGGCGCGCATTCTCATCATCGGATGGCTGGTTCCGACCGTGCTGTTCGGGTTGCTGGGCATCTTGGGGTGGTATTTTCACGTGTGGCCGGCAACCGTACTCGCACTGATTCCCATCGCGGTGGCGGTTTCGGTGGGATTGTTTTTCCCGGCTTGGCCGACAAAACACACACCCGCTGATTGCATCCGCATCTGGCTTTCCGAAACCGGCATCGCCATCCTCGCCTCGTTGATCGGCCTCATCAAATACCCGCTATGAATCTCCTTCGCTTTCTTCCCGGTGAAGCGATCCCCGGCTTCGATCACAGCGTCCTGGTTTCGCAAAACGCCAACGAGCACCTCTGCACCAGCGAGGGGAATGCCCGCTGTTCGCTCTGGTGGGATGTCGTTCCGAAAATGGAACACGAAAAACCCGGCGTCATTGGACACTTCCAGGCAGCGTCCGTGGAGGCCGGAACGTTTATCCTGGAGCAGGCCGTTGATCGATTGCGCGACCAAGGCTGCACCGTGGCGGTGGGACCGATGGACGGAAACACGTGGCGGCGGTACCGGGTACTGACCGAACGCGGCGGCGAGTCGGCCTTTTTTATGGAACCGGACAACCCGGATTTTTGGCCGACTATTTTTGTAGCGGCGAAATTTTCACCGCTTTCCACCTATTCGTCTTCCTTGGTCTGGGATCTGTCGCGGCGTGATCCACGGACGGACCACGCTCGTGAACGTCTGCGGCGGGAGGGTGTTCAGATCCGCCACCTCGATCCGCATCAATTCGAAGATGATCTGCGCCGCATCTTCCGCGTTTCGATCGTCAGCTTCACTCGCAACTATCTCTACACGGAGGTTTCCGAGGAGGCCTTTCTGGCCCAATATCTGCCCTACAAGGACAAGATTCGTCCGGAGTTGATTTTGCTGGCGGAACATCGCGGAAAACCGGTCGGATATATTTTTGCCATTCCGGATTACGCGGAGGCCCAGCGCGGTGAGCCCATCCGCACCGTTATCGGGAAGACGCTCGCGGTTTTACCGGGCCGTCGTTACGGCGGGCTCGGTCTTGTCCTTGTCAGCATGTTGCACCAGCAGGCGTTGGACTTGGGCTACGCGCGATTGATTCACGCGCTCCAGCACGAAGCCAATCAAGTCAGAAACATGAGCGGATTTTTTGGTGAAGTGATGCGTCAATACGCGCTTTATTCGCGCCGGCTCGACGCATGACGACCATTCCCGCGATCCTGCGCGACAACGCGGCAAAATGGCCGGACCGGGAGGCCCTTATCGCCACCGCCCGGCGCGGAGACACCCGGCTCACCTTCGCTGAACTGGAAACAGCTGCGGAAAACTTCGCCGCGAAACTTTTCGTCCAAGGGATCAACCGGGGGGACGCCGTCCTGGTTTTTGTGCCCATGTCCATCGAACTCTACGTGGCCTTGCTGGGGCTCTTCCGGATCGGAGCGAAGGCCGTTTTTCTGGATCCCTCGTCCGGGCTGGCCCACATCAATGCCTGCTGCCGCCAGCTCCCGCCGTCCGGTCTCATCAGCGTCTGGCCGTTGCGTTTGCTGCGGCCTTTTGTCGGAGGGCTTCGTCGCATTCCAAAAGTTTTTGCACCACCCGCGCCGATGCTTGCGCCAGCCTCCCGCGATCTTCCCGCCTTTCCCTCGCCTGAAGATGCGGCCTTGATTACCTTCACCAGCGGCAGCACGGGCGCGCCGAAAGCCGCCGTGCGCACCCATCGCTTTCTCATTGCCCAGCACGCGGCCTTGAAAAATTCCATCAGCCTGGAGGCGGGTGAAAGAGACCTGACCACGTTGCCCGTTTTTGTCCTGGCCAATCTCGCCTCGGGCGTGACCAGCATCCTGCCCGACGCAAAAATCAGCCGGCCGGGCGCGGTCGATGCCGCTCGCATCGCAAAACAATCGGCCCGGCTTCAGCCCACGCGCACGGGAGGTTCTCCGGCCTTTTACCAACGTCTGCTGGCCGAACCGTCATCCCTCCGGGGCTTCCAAAAAATCTACACCGGCGGAGCCCCGGTTTTTCCGTCCTTCCTGCAAAAGCTGCAAAGCGCCGCGCCCACGGCTCAGGTGGTGGCGATCTACGGTTCCACGGAAGCAGAACCCATTGCCCACATCGCCTGCCGCGAGATTGCTCCCTCCGACTGGCAGGCCATGCGGGATGGCAAGGGACTTTTGGCGGGAGTGTCCATTCCCGAAATCTGCCTGCGCATCGTTCCTGATCAATGGGGAAAACAGATCCAGCAATCCGACCCGATCCCCCAGGGGCAAAGCGGCGAAATCCTGGTGACGGGAGACCATGTTCTCAAGGGCTACCTCGGCGGAACCGGGGAGGAAGAAACCAAACTCTCGCTCGCAGCCGAGATCTGGCACCGCACCGGCGACGCGGGCTACCTGGATGCCGACAACCGTCTTTGGCTGCTGGGACGTTGCTCGGCCCGCGTTCAGGACGAAAAGGGGATCCTTTATCCTTTCGCGGTGGAATGCGTCGCGATGAGTTTCCCCTTTATCCGACGGGCCGCTTTCGTGCTGGTCAAAGGCAGGCGTCTGCTGGCGGTGGAAGGAGACGCCTTGTTGGCGGGGGATAAACTTCGCGACCTTCGCGAAGCCCTATCGTGGGCGGCGGTGCAGGAGGTTCGCGTTCTCAGGCGCATCCCGGTCGATGCGCGTCATAACGCTAAGGTGAATTATCCGCAACTCATGCGTCTCCTCTGCTAATTTCGCCGGGCGGCAGGCCTTGCCGCCCGGCGATGCGAGGGCCCCCATCCCTCCATGAAGACCCCTCTCTAAGAATCGAGGTTTCCTTCTGCTTCCGAATCTTCCAGCGAGCGTTGCATTAACGCGGGGGGAATCTGCTTTTCTGTTCGCGCCCCGAGTTTTTGCAATTCGGTCACGCGGCGGACGAGGTTGCCGCGTCCCGTGCTGAGGCGCGAAAGGGCGCGGTCGTACGATTCCCGGGCTTGGTCGAGGCGGGCTCCGATTTCCTGGAGGGAGTCGGCGAAGAGCACGAACTGGTCGTGCAAATTCCCCGCCTGCCGCGCGATCTCCAGGGCGTTGAGGGTTTGCTTGTGCCGCCGCCAGACACTCTCGATGGCCCGCAGCGTGACTAGCAGCGTGGACGAGGAAATCAGCACCACGTTTTTCTCAAAGGCGTCGCCGAACAGGGCTTCGTCCTGCTGCAAGGCCAGATGCAGCGCGGGTTCCACCGGAATGAACATCAGGACAAAATCCGGTGATTGGAGCTCGGGCAGGCCGGGGTAGTCCTTGCGGGAAAGTTCGTCGATATGGCGGCGCAGGGACAGGGCGTGTTCGCGCAGGGTGGATTGTTTCGCCGCCTCGGTATTGGCATTGACGTAACGCTCGTAGGCGACCAACGAAACCTTGGCGTCGATGATGATGTGTTTCCCCTCGGGCAGATGAATCACCACGTCGGGCAAGAAGCGCGATCCGTTGTCGTCGCGAAAACTGGATTGGGTTTCGTACTCGATGCCTTTTTGCAGGCCGGACTTTTCCAGGATGCGTTCGAGAATGAGCTCGCCCCAGGAACCCTGCGTTTTCGATTCGCCCTTGAGCGCGCGGGTCAACGCGGCCGCCTCGTCGGACATCTGGCGGTTCAGCTCCTTGAGCTGCTGGAGCTGCTCGCGCAGGGCGGCGGAGCTCTTGGTGTCCTCCGTGTGGATGGTCTCCACGCGCTCTTTGAATTCTCCCAGCCGCTGGCGCAGGGGATCGAGGAGCGTCGCCAGGTGTTCGTGATTTTGGGTGAGAAATTTCGCGCTTTTTTCCTCCAGGATGCGGTTGGCGAGATTTTCAAATTCGAGGCGGAACTGCGCCTGGATTTCCGTCAGACGCTTGGCCTCGTCGTCCAAACGCTGGCGAAGATTGGTGCGATCGGCGTCCGATGCCGCCAGCCCGGCGGTGAATTCGTCGTTTTTGGCCCGTTCCGCCGTCAAATCCACCCGGGTCTTTTCCAATTCCATGGAAAATTGTTCCGAGCGCGCGGCATGAGCGGCCGACTCCGCTTGCATCGCGGACTGCTTGCGCGCCGCCAGCAACTGGGCTGCGAGCCAGCCGAGGACGAGGCCGAGCGCGGCGCAGATGATACCGATGAGAATTTCCGTCATAGCAGAGAATCATCCCACGGCTGCCGGGACAATGGCTGTCCCAGGGTGGTGGAATGTTGGGGAACTTTATGGCGGTGTTCCCGGCTTGGCGAGAACGACCGAACAAACCGATTTATTCCGCAGCCAAGGCGGGGGCGTGCTTTGCAATCACGACCGGCGTGCCGATTTTGACCAAGCCGAAAAGGTAGGAGGCTGTCTGGCGCCGGAGACGGACACAACCGTGCGAGGCCGCGCGCCCGCCGGGCACATGGCCGACGTGCAGGCCCACGCCGGTGTCGGTCAGCCGCATCCAATAGGGCATGGCGGCACCGGCAAAGCTCGCGCCTTCAGGCACCGCATCCTTGCGGGTATCCGCGTCAGCGACCAACACGGTGCCGGCGGGATCCACGATCTTTCCATAAAGGTTGGAGTGATAATTCTTCACTTTTCCGCGGATCGTGTAGGTGCCGGTGGGGGTGGGATGGGATTTTTTTCCCGAGGCGAGAGGGAAATCCATGGCGATGGCTCCATTCACCAGGAGGAGTCCGCGTTGTTCGGCCAGCCCGATTTCAAGGCTGACGTTATCGGAGTTGGCTTGTTCCAGCAGGGTCTTGTTGCGGTAGGTATCGGCCTTCCAACTTTTCTTGGCCCGAAAGGCGGCGTGCTCCGTGCGGGTCTGGCCGCGGAGGGCGGAAAGCTCGCGATCCTCGCGAGCCTGGGCCTGCTTTTTTTGATAACCCTCCATCACTACGCAGCCGGTGAACGAGAGGCAGAAAGCCGCCAGAGCGGGCAGCGCAAGTTTGTGGGAGAACCGCATTACCCTATTCCAAGCGCAAAAAAGCGCCGGAGAAAAGCGAATCCTGCGATTTCCCAGTTGTCAAAATCTTCCACCATGCGAAATATAGGACGGTTTTTGCCGGTCTCGGGGACCAAGGATCGGCAGGAGCAACTCCACCACCACCACGCATGCCAAAATCCGCCGCCACCCCCGTTGATTACGCCGAAGCGCCGGTCAACGCCGATCTCTCGAAGGAGGAAAAGCTCCGGCTTCTCCGGAACATGGTCCGCATCCGGCGCTTCGAGCTGCAAGCGGCCAAGATTTACAATGCGGGCAAGATGGGCGGCTTCCTCCATCTTTATAATGGTCAGGAATCCGTCGCGGTGGGCACAACTTCCCTCATGGGTGACAACGACCATGTCATCACCGCCTATCGCAACCACGGCCACGCTCTCTCTGTCGGGATGAGCATGAATGAATGTATGGCCGAACTTTACGGCAAGGTCACCGGATGCTCCAAGGGCAAGGGCGGCTCGATGCATTTTTTCGCGCCGGACAAAAATTACTGGGGCGGCCACGGCATCGTCGCCGGACAAACTCCGCTCGGTCTAGGTCTCGCTTTCGGCCTCAAATACAAGGGGCTCACTGGCGCCGCTCTCTGTTTTCTCGGGGACGGCGCGGTGAACCAAGGTTGCTTTTACGAGAGCCTCAACATGGCGTCTCTCTTTGAGCTGCCGGTCATTTACATCATCGAGAACAACAAATACTCCATGGGCACCAGCATGGAGCGCTCTTCCGTGGTGGACAAATGCCTGGCCCAGCGCGCCGAGGCGTTCAAAATCGAGTGGCAGCAGGCCGGGGGCGAAGATGTCTATGAAGTCCGCGCCGTAACCAAAAAAGCCCTGGACCGGGCGCATAAGGATTCCAAGCCGATGGTGATCGAGTTTGACACCTATCGCTACTACGGCCACTCCGTCGCCGACGCCAAACACAAGGGCGGCTACCGGCAGGAGGAGGAAATCGAGAAGTACAAAAAGGAACACGATCCCATCCAGCTTTTCAAATCCCGCCTCATCGCCGAGAAGGTGCTTTCCGAGGAACAGTTCGAAGCCATCGACGCCGAGGAAAAAGCCGAGGCCGTCGCCGCCTCGCAGTTCGCCGAGGAGAGCCCGAATCCGACCGAGGCGAGCATCTTCGAGGATGTCTATTTTGAAGTGGACCGCCAGACCGAAGCCGGTCGCACCGGCCGCCATTTCTTCAACAACTGATTCGCGATCCCGATGCGTTTTGCGGTTCTAGCGATTCTAGCGATTCTGGCCCCTCAGTTTTTGTTGCCCTGCGCCCTCGCGCAGCAAGCGGATTTTATGGAGAACCGCTGGGTGACCATCCTTTCCGTCTATCCTTCCTTCAAGGACGCAAAAGCCGACGCGGAAAAAATTGCCGCTCAGAGCAAAGTGCCCTTCTCGATGGAAGGCCGCGTTTTTGACCAAAAGCGGGGCCTGATTTATCCCGATAATTTCGACGACGAGGTGTTTGCCGGGCAATACGTTTCCCGGCGTTTTAATCAAACCGCGATCAAGGACCGCGAAACCGAATACCTCTCCGTCGAACGGTCCGACGCCTACGAGGGGTTCAAACCCGGCTACTACATCGTGGTGGCGGGCGTTTACGAATCCGCCAAGGAAGCCCAGGCGCAAGCCAAACGCTTCACCAAATGGGCGCCCACCGCCTACGCCAAGAAAACCAAAATCTACCTGGGCTGCATGCACTAGCCGCCCCCCACACTGCCATGCCACTAATCGAATACCGCGATGCACTGAACCAGGCGTTTGCCGAGGAAATCGAGCGCGACCCGAATGTCGTCCTCATCGGCGAGGAAGTCGCCCAATACGACGGAGCCTACAAAGTCACCCGGGGCCTGTGGAAAAAATACGGCGACAAGCGCGTGATGGACACCCCCATCAGCGAAGCGGCCTTTATCGGCATGGGCGTCGGGGCTTCCATGCTCGGCCTGCGGCCCGTGATGGAACTCATGTTCTGGAGTTTCGCCACCGTGGCTTACGATCAGATCATCAACAACGCCGGCCAGATCCGCTACATGAGCGGCGGCCTGATCAATTGCCCCATCGTCATCCGCGGCCCCGCCAACGGCGGCACCAACGTGGGCGCGACCCACTCGCACACGCCGGAAAACTGGCTTGCGGCGATTCCCGGCCTCAAGGTCGTCAGCGCCGCCACGGCCTACGACGCCAAAGGTCTCATGAAAACCGCGATCCGGGATAACGACCCCGTGATGTTCATGGAGAACACCCTGCTTTACGGCGAAAAATACGAAGTGCCGGAAGAGGAATACCTCATCCCGCTCGGCCGCGCCGACATCAAACGCGTGGGCACGGATATTACGCTGGTCTCTCACGGCCGCGCCGTACTCACCGCCCTTAAGGCGGCGGAAATTCTTGCCGCCGAGCATGACATCAGTTGCGAAGTCGTGGACCTGCGCTCGATCCGTCCGCTCGACGAGGAAACCGTGCTCGCCTCGGTCCGCAAAACCCACCGCGCCGTGCTGGTGGACGAAAACAAACCATTCTGCGGCGTTTCCGCCCAGATCTCCGCGATGATCATGGAGCAGGCCTTCGACGACCTTGATGCGCCGGTGGGCCGGGTCTGCTCCCTCGACGCCCCGGCCATTTATTCCCCGGCTGTGGAACCTTTTCAGCTCCCGACCCCGGATCGCATCATCAAAAAAGTAAAAGAGATTTGCTGATCCGCAAAAAGGGACTGTCCATCCGGGATCTGCCATTTACCATCTGAGTCTTCCTCATGCCTGCCATCACCATGCCCAAATTGAGCGACACGATGACCGAAGGGACCATCGCGCGCTGGAAGAAAAAGAAGGGAGACACCATTGCCGCCGGTGACATCCTCGCCGAAATCGAAACCGACAAGGCAACCATGGAGATGGAATGTTTCGACGATGGCGTGCTCACCGAAATTTTCGTGCCCGATGGCGGCAAGGCTCCCGTCGGGGCCAGGATCGCCCTTGTTCTCGCCGAAGGCGAAGCCGCCGAAAGCCCCGCCGAAGCTCCGGCCCCAGCGGAAAAAGCCGCGGAAGCCAAACCCGAGACCAAGGAAAAACCCGCCCCCGTCCCCGCCCCCAAGGGCGGCCGGACAAAAGCCTCCCCGCTGGCCAGGAAAATAGCGGCCGAGCGCGCGGTCAACCTTGAAGGCATCACCGGCACCGGACCGGGCAACCGCATTGTCGCGAAGGACGTTCCCGCCAAGGGGTCCCCACCGGCCACCACCGCGGCGGCCGCACCGAAAATCGAGGCCAAAGCCGCCGGCGAAGGTGACAAAACCATCCCCCTCTCCAACATGCGTCGCACCATCGCCGAGCGCCTGGTGGCCAGCAAACAGCAGAACCCGCACTTTTACCTTTCGGTTGAAGTGGACGCAGGCTCGCTCGTGCGCCTGCGCAAGGAACTCAACGCTTCCAACGAAGCCGCCGGATTGCCGAAACTCACGGTCAACGATTTCATCCTTCTCGCCGTCGCCCACGCCGCGGCCCAGCACCCCTACATCAACGCCTCGTGGGGCGGCGATTCCATCATTCAATACGCCGGGGTGAACATCTCCGTGGCTGTGGCGGTCGATGACGGCCTCATCACGCCGGTCATCCGCAACGCCGACAAACTTTCGCTCAAGGAAATCAGCGCGGCGGTTAAGGACCTGGCCAAACGCGCCCGCGAGAAAAAACTCAAGCCCGAGGAATACTCCGGCGGCACCATCACGGTCTCGAATCTTGGCTCCTACGGCATCGAGCAGTTCTTTGCCATCGTCAACCCGCCCCAGGCCGCCATCCTGGCCATCGGCGCCATCGTGAAAAAACCGGTGGTGAACGCCAAAAACGAAATCGTGGTGGGCGAGCGCATGATCATCTCCTTGAGCGGCGACCACCGCGTGGTGGATGGCGCCGTCGGAGCGGAATTCCTCTCGACCCTGCGCAAGCTGATCGAGAATCCGGCCATGATGCTATTCTAAATAGTGGCATCGGCATCCTGACGATGAAGCTTGCCACGCAGCGGCTGGAAGCCGATGCCACGAGTAAAATGGTTAAATCCGGTTACGTCAGAAGCTGATTCAGTCGCTTCTCTCCAAGAAAATTCTCCCCATCGGCGAAGAATCTGGTGAACTAAAAATATGTTCGGGAAAACGGGGCGCTTGCTCTTGTTGGGCGCGGCTTTTTTTCTCACCACTGCCTTGTCAGCCGAGGAATGGGAAAAAGTCGCAGGCGGCAAATATGTCGATGGCCCGCACAACGATGGCGACAGCGTGGAGGTGGAACACAAGGGGCAGCGCCACGTCTTCCGTTTGTTTTTTGTGGACTGTGTCGAAAAAAGCCCCCATTCCCGCGTCCGGCGCATTGAGCAGGCCAAATATTTCGGACTGACGGGCGAAAATTCGGAGGACACCGCCATGCAGTTGGCCTTCGAGGCGGCGAAGTTCACCAGAGAACAATTGGACAAGCCATTTACAGTTTACACCCGTTGGCAAAAAGTGGACCCCACCGGAAAAAATCCCGCCATTCGCGCGTTCGTCGAAACCTCCGATGGCGCGGATCTCAGCAGCCTGCTCGTGAGCGAGGGACTGGCCATCATCCGCGAAGGCAAGGCGGCCTCCGATCATCCCAATGGCAAACACCCCAGTGAATTGGTCGGCGACCTCCGCGCCACGGAAACGAAGGCGAGACTGGCACGCAAAGGGGCTTGGGGACTGGCCAAGTCGCGCGAATTGGGAACCGGGCCGGCCACCGCGACGGGGAGTGAGTTTGCCGCGACGGACCGGGCCGGGCTTTTTGCCAGCGCGGGCCGGCCGGTCAAAGTGAGGGGCCGCGTCGCCAAGATCGCGGCGCTGCCCGATGGACGGATCACGTTTTTGGACTTTGAGGGCAATCCGACCGGAGGATTTGTCGGAGTCATTCGCGCGGGATTTCTTCCCTCTTTTCACGAGCAATTTCCTGAGGAGCTGGAGAAAGCGCTGGTGGGGAAAGAAGTCACCCTCGAGGGCGTGATTACCCTCTACCGGGATATTCCCCAGATCGAACTGGAGGAAACCCGCCAGATCCAGATCGTGCCTGCGCCGCAGCGGTAGGCCAGTCCGCAGGAAGATCAGTCGCCGCAGTTGGAAGGTGCGTCAAGCCATGACGACGCTTCAGGGCAGTTCCGTAAGAGAGGCAGGCCGTTGCCGACATGTAGAATATAGGACCCTATTGGCTTTCCTAAAGTCTCAGCAGGAATGAATGCGACGTCACATTGACACCAGAATAATCCTACCTATTTTCACACCACACAAACGCAATGAAAACACCATTTGGGAAATTGATAATCATGCTGGTTGCACTGCTGGCCGGTCTTACTTCGATCTTAGCATCGGAAGCAAAACCTATTTTGGTGCTTGTTACGGGTGCTGACAAAATGGCAGACGGAAAACCTACAGGACTCTGGCTTGAAGAGTTTGCCATCCCTTACAAGGTATTTTTGGATGCAGGATACAAGATTGAAGTATTTACGCCGAAAGGAGGTGCCGCGCCAATTGACCCACGCAGCAACCCAGAACCAGACAAAGCAATTGCTTGGGAGGAAGCCTCCCGACGCTTGCGCGAAACAAAGCCTCTTGCGGGAGTCACCGCGGGAGATTTTTCCGCAGTTTTTATTCCCGGAGGTCATGGTGTGATGTTTGATTTGGCGGAGAATTCAGTCGCGGCGAAACTTATTCAGGAGTTTGACTCGCAAGGTAAGCCTGTTGCAGCAGTTTGCCACGGACCAGCCGCCCTCGTGAAAGTCTTGCGAAAGGACGGAGCGCCACTCGTGAAAGGGAGAAGGTTGGCAGCCTTTACGGATGCAGAAGAACGTGCCGTAGAATTGGATAAGGATATGCCTTTCTTGCTCGAATCCAGACTGCGCGAATTGGGGGCCAAAGTAGAGACACGAGATAATTTCACCGTTCAGGCAGTGCGCGACGGAAATTTGATCACCGGCCAGAACCCTGCATCAAGTGAAGCCACAGCGAAGCTATTAATCGGCGTGCTGTCAGAACAAAAAAGATAAGAGTGAAAGAAGGCTAATTCCGATGGGATGCCCGAATTGGCGGGTGGATGTTGTCACCCATTGCCAAAACCGGGGAATCTGGGGGAAAGAGGGCGCAGGGGACGGCGCGCATCTGATTCGACGGGCAAGGACTGGCGACGTACGGCGGAAAACAGGGCAAACGCATTAAAATCAGAGGGTAAAATATTGTTACGAATAAATTGTACAAATTGAGATGAGTCTGGAAGAAGCTCGGGATGGAAGAAGAATCCCGAGTCGAAAATCTGAGTTATCACCTGAGCATTATTCCGGAT
>JBGTGQ010000090.1:0-2765 GCA_041746635.1 Terrimicrobiaceae bacterium
CTGCTGCTCGAGCCATGCCGAGCAGCGACCCGGTGATCCATCCGCCGAAGGATTGCGGCAGGATAACGGACCAGACGATCTGCGATTGGCTCAGCCCAAGTCCGGCGGCGGCTTCGAGGTAGCGTTTTGGCAGCGCCTGGACGCGCTCCGAAAGCGCGACAGCGACGGTTGGCAGCATCATGATACCGAGCAGAAGCCCGCCGGTGAGCCACGATTTTCCCCATCCGAGGAGAAGCACGAAAACGATCAGGCCGAGAAGACCGAAGAGAATCGAAGGCACGCCGTTGAGCACATAGAGCAGCATCATGAGCCGCTCCCGACTACGCGGGCTCCGCAGATACACGCCATGGGTGAGCGCGATTCCAAAAGCCAGCGGGGCACTGACAGCGAGAGCGGTCGCGAGCAGGATGAGCGTCCCGAGAATATTGAAAAAAATTCCGCCCGAGGCACCAACGAGGCGGATTTGTTCGGTGAGAAAAGTCCACGAGATGGCTGTCCCGCCACGCCAGACGACGGCGGCTACGATCAGCAGCAATACACTCACCGCCACGCCTGCGCAGGCACCAGTTAGCATGGTGAATAAACGATCAAGTGTGCGACGCATCGGGAGTCTCCTTTTCACGCATCAGCCACGCCCCCAGCCAGGTGACACCCGCCACGATGGCGAGCAGGACCAAGCCTAATCCCACGATGGCGGCCCAGTGTAATGGGTCCCCATAGGCGATGCTGGTCTCGGAACCTCCCAGCTTGCTGGTCAGGGTTTGACCGGCCTCCATGAGGGGTCGCAGGGAAAAAAGATTTTTTGGCCAGGAATTGTCCTGTCGTCCCACCACAAGGAAAACCGCGATGGTTTCCCCCAGAGCCCGCCCGAACCCCAGCAGAACCGCCGCCATCATGCCGCGCCATGCCTGGGGAAACACCAAGCCCGCGATGGTCTCCGCGCGAGTCAATCCGAGACCGCGGGCGGCCTGTCGCTGGGTGGCCGAAACCCCGCGCAAGGCGTCGTCACTGAGCGTCATGATCGTGGGCAGGACCATCACACCGAGCAGGACTCCCGCCGTCAGAAGCGTGTCCCCGCTCAGGGGATCGAAGGGGGTCAGGATCCGGTAGATCCAATCGCGCAAAAATAGGATGCCGAGCAGGCCATAGACCACCGAGGGCACACCGGCCAGCAACTCCACGACGATCTTGACCGGGAGCCGCCAGCGAGGGGTGAGGATTTCCGCAGTGAAGAGGGCCGCACCGATGCCCAGGGGAATGGCGATCAAGAGTGCGATGGCTGAGACGGCGGTTGTGCCGTAAATCATCGGAAGAATGCCAAACTCTTCTTGCCGGAAGAACCATCGCGTTCCCGTCAGGTAGTCTAAGCCAAAGCGCTGCCAGACCGGCACGCTTTGCCAGAGGAACACAACCAACATTCCGGCCAGGAAGGCGGCCGCCAAGGCGGTGAATCCCATGCTGGCCATCTGCGTCCAGTTCCAACGCCCCGCAAACCTGCGGGGAGTGTGAGGAGAGGTGGCACGGGTTGTCATGGAAACAACGCTATTTCAGTTGATCGAGCGACAGGTAGCCGTGTTTGCGGACCAAGTTCTGCCCGCGTTCTCCCAGGAGAAAATCGACAAAAACTTTAACCTCTCCTTGGGGCTCTCCCTTGGTGAGAAGGAAAAGCGGTCGGCTCATGGGATATTTGTGGGCGGCGATATTTTCAGGCGTGGGTTCAAGAACCGTCCCGTCGGAGGTCTCGATGCCGAGGGCGAAAACCTTCTCCCCATCCGCCCATGAGGAAGAAAGCTGCGACAAAGCTCCGCGCGTCGAAGCGACTTTGTTGCGGGTCTCTTCATTCCCCCCGACTTCGGGAAAACTCACCGGAGGGGCATTTTTTGCGTCACCGTAAATCCAATGGGCAAAAACTTCCCAAGTGCCGCGGCCCGGCTCCTTGTTGAAGAAGACGATGCGCTGGTCCAGCCCGCCAAGCTCCTTCCAGTTCGTCAGGCGTTCCTCGTAGATGCCTTGAATTTGCGCTTTGGTCAGCACATGGACCCCGCCCTCCCAAACATCGCGCGAGACAATCATGGCGATGGCATCTTCGCCAATCCGGGTTTCCACGAACGCGACCTTGGGGTATTTTGCGCGGTCGTCCGGGCTCAGCGGTTTGGAGGACATGCCGACTTGGACGAGTCCATCGCCCAGCATCGAGATGCCTCCGGAACTCCCACCCTGCGTATCGACTTGTATCGACATTCCTTTTTCGGCCCGGAGGATCTCGGCAGCCTCCGCCGCCGGGAGGTTGACCGTGGTGGAGCCGTTGATTTTTAGTGTTTCTTGAGCGTGGAGACTCACCTGGGTCAGGAAACCAAGAGCCAGCGGAAGGAGAAAAAGGACGAGGACCGGTCGGGAGTTCGTCATGGCGCAATCGTGCATATTCCATCGGAGCGAGGAACCGGCCCGCTTATTCCAAACGAATTAGTCCCGCGGACTGTCGCTCTCGAAGCGAAAGACGCAACAGCCGAGGTCATTGCCGGACGACCGTGGATGGCTGACACGCAAAGGTGGGAATGAAGCGCTGAACGTTCTTGAAGCTCATGGGCTCGGTCGGTGCGAATTCCTTTCGTTCGTCTTCTGGGAGCGAGGAGAGAAAATCTTCGCTGACGAGAATCTGCCACGGTTCAGCCCGGTCGCAGAGCCGGGAGGCGAGGTTGACCGTATGGCCAACGGCGGTGAAGTCGCGCCGGGCTTCCGAGCCGATGGCACCGACGATGGCGCGA
>JBGTGQ010000091.1:0-34768 GCA_041746635.1 Terrimicrobiaceae bacterium
TTCGACCTGCGAAGTTTACGGCAAGACGGTTGCAAGCGTGCTCGGGAAGGATCCCGCCGAGATGCCGTTCCCTTTCAGCGAGGACGAGTCCCCGATGATCATGGGGCCCATCAAGAATCACCGCTGGATTTACGCCTGCGCAAAGCAGCTCCTCGAGCGGGTCCTCCACGCCTACGGCATCGAGCGCGGCCTGAACTACACGATCATTCGCCCGTTCAACTTCATTGGGCCGCGCATCGATTATTTGCCGAGCGAGAAAGCCGGGAACCCGCGCGTGTTCAGCCATTTCATGAATGCGCTCCTCTACGGCACGCCGATGAAACTGGTCGACGGCGGGCGCAACTATCGCGCGTACACTTACATCGACGACGCGGTGGATTGCATCGTGCGCATCATTGAAAACCCAAACGGTTCCTGCGACCGGCAGATCTTCAACATCGGCACCCCCGAAAACGAAGTGACGATCAAACAACTGGCCGAACGCATGATCGAGATTTTCAACAAACATTTCCGCCAACCCGGTGATCCGAATCCGGAGATGGTGGACGTTTCCAGCGAGGAATTTTACGGCGTGGGTTACGAGGACTGCGACCGCCGAATCCCCAACGTGGACAAGGCCCGCACCTTGCTGGGCTGGAAGTCGGAACACGACCTCGATTCCGTGCTTTTCCACACCATGAAATACTTCGTGGACAAGCACCGGGCCAAACACAAGGAGCCGGTGGCGGCCTGAGGGAAAACGTTCAGACTTTAAGAAGGGCGGCTGTTCAATCAGCCGCCTTTTTTATTTCCAGAGAAACGCCGCGCAGGCAAGCACGGCCGCGCCATAGGCGACCCCGGCCCAAGCAGCGGCGGGCAGGCGGTTTTTCGCATGCGTGAGCCAAGCAATTTGGTCGCGCAATACCCACGGGATTCCCACCCAGAAAAGGCCCAGCACAATCCAAACAAAGGCCAGAATCACCAGCAGCAGCCGGGTTTGCTCCGGTCGCAAAAACGCCGCTCCCAGCACCGGCTCCGCCGCCAGCAGGGCCAGCATTCCCAGGGCTCGCACGGCGAGAAATTCCTCCACATAGCGCCAGGCGAGAAAGGTTCCCGCCACGATGGCAAGCAACAGAAAATTCCGCAGGCGGGCGAATTCGCCCAGGTCCATTTGCTGGACCAGAAGAAAACTCCAGATCCCGGCCACTGCGATCAGGACCGTTCCGGCCACGCGCGAACGGGGAAAGGTCCGCAGCCACGCCGCGCATTCCTTCGGCCGCCACAGCGCCAGCAAATGGACAACCAACAGGGCGATCCCCACCACCAGACCCACGAACTGCAATTTCACCGGATAAATCATGCCTCAGCCGCCACCGTGCGCTTGGATCGCGCGGGTGTCTCCCATATTTTTTGCTCCAAGGCATCGCTGGCGGCGGCCACTTGGGCTTGTTTCTTGCTCAGACCCTCGCCCCGTCCGAGTTCGAGGTTTTTCCAGACCACCCGCGAAACAAACTTCTTGGAATGGTCCGGACCGCTTTGCTCGAGCACCTCGTAAACGGGGGCACGCGGTTCCAGCGCCTGCAAAATTTCCTGCAGGTGTCCCTTGGGATTGACCTCCTCCGGATCGTTCGCGATGCAGGCAAAATCATCCGCCGTCATGCGCAGGACAAAATTCCGGGCCGCGTCGAAACCACCGTCCAGATAAACCGCGCCCACCACGCTCTCGAAGGCATCCGCCAGGGTGGAAGCCCGTTCGCGGCCGCCGCTGGCATCCTCGCCGCGGCCCATCATCAAATGACGCCCGAGATCCAGATCGGTGGCGCGGGTTTTGAGTGCCGTGCGGGAAACGATCCGGGTGCGCAATTTGGTCAGCGTTCCCTCGCTGAACTCCGGATAAAGGCGGTAGAGATGTTCTGTCACGACAATCTGGATCACCGCATCGCCAAGGAACTCCAAGCGCTGGTTGTCAAACGGATAATCCTTTCTTTCCAAAGAAATGCTGGGGTGGGTGAGGGCCTCGGCCAGAAGGAGCCCGTTGCGAAATTTGTAACCCAAACGCTCCTCCAGCGGATTCATAATTGAGGCGGCGTGACGGCTGGGATCGCTGTAAGACATCGAGAAAACTGGGTGCCCGAAAGGAGTGGACGACTAACCGTCTAAACAGGCGTCACAATTTTGGCAGGGGAAAATTGGCACTTCAGCGGATTTTTCGGAAGATCTTGGCAAGGGCGTGGAGA
Organism: Terrimicrobiaceae bacterium; assembly: GCA_041746635.1. Classification (GTDB taxonomy): domain Bacteria; phylum Verrucomicrobiota; class Verrucomicrobiia; order Chthoniobacterales; family Terrimicrobiaceae; genus CAMASH01. Next base: position 2,217 of record JBGTGQ010000091.1, read on the forward strand.
TGTTGGTGTTTTCGAAACAGTGCAGACAGCGTTAAGGCCACGCAAGATGCGGGAGAAAAGCCAGCCGTTCAAGGAGGTTTTTGATGAGTATCGAGCGCAAGTCCTGCGAAGAGAGTCCCCGTCCCTTCATGCTGGCTTCTGCCCCCCCAAGGCGGGGGACTGAGCAGTGACGATGAAATTGCCTGCCCGCGAAACACACGAAAAGACGCGAAAGGAAGAGGGGAAGTGATCCGAAACGATTTCTGCCGCCTGCTCATTTTTTCGCGTCTTTTCGCGTGTTTCGCGGGATTCGTTTCTGAATCATTCCGGCAGAGTTGCTGCCAAATTGTGGTGGCGTCCGTTTCACTCCACCGCAGTCAGGTCAAAGTGGGGCGGTGCCGCTGGCGAGCACGCGGGCGGCGGTCGTGCGGCGGTTGATGACGAAGTCGTTGTTGTCGCCGTAGCGAGCCCAGGGACCGGGTGGAACGTCCTCAAATTCCACGAATTTCCAATCGGTGACGTCGGTGTCGTCCATCCCGAGGAAATCACGCACGGCAGGGGAGACGTCGAGGCCGGCGCCATTGTTGAGGTTTGCCTTGGGGCGTTCGTTGCCGAAGACGTATTGCCAGTGGTCGGTGCGGAAGGGGCCGGCGTCCTCCCATTGGGCGTAGCAGACGCGGTCTCCCCTGCGGATGGCGATCCAGCGGCCTTTGAGGACGGATTTGGCGGGGCTTTCGTAGGCTTCGTGAAACCAGGGGACGGCGACGGGAGCCTCGGCTTTGTGGCCGGTGAGGGTTTTGTCGTTGTAGGGAAGAGCGATGTAGAACGGGTTTTGACCCGGGGTGAGGCCGACGGGGATGTATTCGCTGGTGCGTTGCTTGCGGTCGGGAGTGTCGGTGCCGCCGTAGTTCTCGGCCCAGCGAGTGTCCCAACTGCTTTTGTGGTTGGGCACAGGGTTATTCTGGGTGGGTTTCTCGCCGATCCAAAAGGTGGTGGTGACGATGGAGTAGCGCCAGGGGAACTGGTCGGGCGTGGATTCCTTGGGAAGCTGGGCCGCGACGGCTGTGTCCGTTTCCGTCTGGGATTCTGAGGTGTCGTTCTTTTTGTTCTTTGTCAGGTCTTTGCCGGCACCGGAGTTGGCCTGGAGGCTGTGGCCGGAAAACACCGACACCAAGGAGGATATGACGAAGGCGGCGAAGCGGGAGAGTCTTTTTAATTTCATAACGATGAGGTCCCAGCGCGGCTGTCGGACGGACTTGTGCGACGGCCCTTCAGCCCCGCTGCTGAGTTAAGTTCCAGCTTGGGGAGCAGAGACGCAAACGGCATTTGCCCTGTCTGCGGCATCGGGAATACCCCTAGCGCGGAAGCAAAACCCAGTGGAACCGCTCGTTCAGCTGGCTGATTTGCGTCCCCCCCCCCGATCGCTCGGGCGGCGCCCTTGCGTGGGCGCGAAGTTGTGCGATGGTTCGCGGATGAAAAAATTCCTGATCCCTTCTCTCGTTCTTGGTTTTGCCGCCCTGGCCTTCGCGGCCCCCGAAGTGGGCAAGCCTGCGCCGGGCTTCACGCTGAAGGATTCCACTGGCAAGGAACACAGTCTGGCGGATTTCAAGGGCAAGACGGTGGTGCTGGAGTGGGTGAACTACGGATGTCCGTTTGTGAAAAAGCATTACGATTCGAAAAACATGCAGGGTTTGCAAAAAACGGCGGCGGACAAGGGAGTGGTGTGGCTGGCCATTTGTTCCTCGGCTCCGGGCAAGCAGGGCAATGAGTCGCCGGATGCGGGTAAGGCAAAGACGGCGGAATATGATTCCGCGGCCACGGCTTATCTGGTGGACGAGGACGGCAAGGTGGGAAAATTGTACCATGCCAAGACGACGCCGGAGATGTTTGTGATTAATCCTGAAGGCACCTTGGTTTACATGGGTGCGATCGACGACAACAAAAGCCCGGACCCGGCGGTGATCGCGGGCTCGAAAAATTTCGTGCAGGCCGCGTTGGACGAGACCCTGGCGGGCAAGCCGGTCTCGAACCCCTCGACGAAGTCGTATGGGTGTTCGGTGAAGTACTGAGGTGCTGCCGCCGCGGCGAGAGAGAGGCATCGCGACCTACCAGTTTTGCTGGGGATGATTTTCCCACAGGCGTTAGCCAAAGAAGAATGCCGTGGAGCGACGTAGCGGAAAACGTGAGTTTTCCGGCTTGCGAGGGACGGAAAACTCACGTTTTCCGCTACATTCCTGCCAACGGATTTTCGTCGTCAGACGGGATTTGAGCGGCTAAAGCGGCGGGGCGATGGACGTCCGCGCCCAGAAAAAAAACCTGCCGCTCGCGCTGGCCGCGCTGGGGGTGGTCTTTGGTGACATCGGGACCAGTCCGCTGTACACGTTTGAGACGGCGCTGGCGACGATCGCGCATCCGGGCCGGGACTCCGTGATCGGGGTGGCTTCGCTCATCGTGTGGAGTTTGTTGCTGATTGTGACGTTCAAGTACGTCTTCATCGTGATGCGGGCGGATTATCACAAGGAGGGCGGGGTGTTTGCCCTGCTGGCGTTGTTGCAGCAGAAACGCGGCGGTTCCAACGGCAAACTGCAATTGCCTTTTTATGTGCTGATGCTGCTCTTCGGCGCGGCGCTGCTTTTTGGTGACGGGACGATCACGCCGGCGATTTCGGTCTTGAGCGCTCTGGAAGGGCTCGAGGTGGTGAACCCAAAATTTTCGCGCTATGTCGTTCCGTGCACAGTGGCGGTGCTGGCGGCGTTGTTCCTGGTGCAGCGGCTGGGGACGGGAAAACTTGGGAGGGTTTTTGGCTGGGTGATGCTGGTGTGGTTTTTGGTCATCGGACTGATGGGACTGTGGTGGGTGGTGCGCGAGCCGGGGGTGCTGCTGGCGCTGAATCCGGCTTATGCATTGGGAGTTGTGCGGGAGTGCGGCTGGGGAACGCTGGTGTTGATGGGGGCGGTGGTGCTGGCGGTCACCGGGGTGGAGGCGCTCTACGCGGACATGGGGCACTTCAGCCGCCGGGCGATCTCTCTGGCCTGGCATGGGGTGGCCCTGCCCGCGCTGCTGCTCAATTACCTCGGACAGGCGGCGCTGGCGTTGCGGCAGCCGGAGCATTTTCAAACTAACAATCCGTTTTTTCTGATGGTGCCGCAGGGCTGGCCCACAATCGCGCTGGTGGCGCTGGCCACGGCAGCGACGGTGATTGCATCCCAGGCGTTGATTTCGGGCGTCTTCTCGCTCACGGCCCAGGCCCAGGAATTGGGCTATATCCCGAAATTCCTGGTCATGCACACCAGCCGGCATGAGCGCGGACAGGTTTATGTGCCCACCACGAACTTCTTGCTGGGGTCCGTTTGCATTCTGCTCGTATTGACCTTTCGTTCGAGCAACAACCTCGCGTCGGCTTATGGATTGGCCGTGGTGGGGACGATGGTTATCACCACACTTTCGCTCGCGCTGGTGACGCGCTGGTGCTGGCAATGGCCTCTGTGGCAGACGATGGGACTCGCGGCCCTGCTGCTGGCGATCGAGATTCCCTTCTTGTTGGCCTGCCTGACCAAGCTGCCGGAGGGCGGATATTTCCCGCTCCTGGTGGCGGGTTTGCTCTTTGCTCTCATGCTGACTTGGCACGAGGGACGGGCGATTATTTTACAGCGCATGTTGGAGAGTCCGCGTTCCGAGCAAGACCTGGCAAAAACCTTGGAGGAGAAAGACAGGGTTCTGGCGCCGGGACAGTTGGTTTTTATCACGTCGAACCGCACCCCGCGTTTTGCGGCGGCTCGCGCTTTCGAGGTACTGCGCCGCGGCGGTGTCCTGCGCGAAGAGGTGATCCTGCTGAGCCTGGTCAATGCCATGGAGAGCAATGTGGACATGGCCCGCCGCATCGAGGTCGAACAGATTGGTCCGCGCCTCTGGCATATCATCGCCCTGCACGGTTACATGCAGGAGCCGCATGCGCCGGAAATCCTGGCGCGGGCGAGGGAGATCAGCGAAGGAAAGATCGGGCCCGATTCGCCCGAGACGTTCTACGTGCTGGGGCGGGAGTTGATCGTGGAATACATGGGCAACCGCATGGGCCGCTGGCGGCGCGGGCTCTTCGGCTTCCTCAGCCGCAATGTGAGTTACGCCCCGGATTATTTTTACATCCCGCATGCGCAGATCAACGAATTCACCTGGATGATGCGGGCGTGAAGGAAGGCCCAAGGTTTAAGGTCCAAGGTTGCTGCGCCGACTTTGGACTTTAGGCATTGGACATCGGGAGTTTTTCCGTTAACTGCCTGCACCAACCTCTCTTTTATGGCCAGCGACCGCATCCCTCTCGACGAGCTTGACCAGTCGAAATCGCTCGAACATGAGGACTATAAAAAGCAGCTCAAAAAGTATCAGCTCGAGTTGCTCAACACCCAGCTTATCCTGCGTGAACGGAAAAACTCCGTCATTATCGTCATGGAGGGACCGGATGCCGCGGGCAAGGGCGGCTCGATCAAGCGCGTGACCGAGCGGCTCGATCCCCGGTTGGTGCGGGTCTATTCCGTGGTTAAGCCGACCCCGGAGGAATACCAGCACCACTACTTGTGGAGGTTCTGGAACAAGCTGCCTGCGCAGGGTCAGATCGCGATCTTCGACCGGTCATGGTATGGCCGGGTGCTGGTCGAACGGGTGGAAAAATTTTGCACGGAGGCGGAGTGGAAGCGCGCCTATCGCGAGATCAACGAATTCGAGAAACAGCTCGCCGACGATGGCACCATCATCATTAAACTTTTTCTCCAAATCACCAAGGAGGAGCAGCTGGCCCGCTTTCGCCGCCGCGAAGCGGATCCTTACAAACATTGGAAGATCAGCGACGAAGACTGGCGCAACCGCGACAAGTGGAATCAGCACAACGAGGCCGCCGAGGACATGTTCGCCCAGACCTCCACTTCGGCGGCACCGTGGGTGGTGCTTCCGGGCAATTTCAAGTGGTATGCCCGGGTCAAGGTCGTGAAGGCCGTCTCCGAGCAGATCGCCCGGGCACTGAAGTTATAACCGGATCGCCGGGGTAAAAATCCGGGCGTGAACTGCGGTCACACCCTGCGTTTTCAAAGCGGCATCGATCGCTCCGGCGGCGGGCACGATGCCGACGCCATCCTCGAGAATCAGATAGACCCGGGCCTCGCGGACGGTGGCCGAGCCGGGAATGTCGGCGGGCAGTCCGCGCACATGTTTCAGTTGCCGGCGCAACCGGCCCAGGGTGATGGCGTCTTCGTAAAGGCCGGATGGGGTGGCGGGCATGGTACGGAATTTTGAGAAAACGAGGGTGCTGCGGTCTGCCTGGATCAGACCGCCATTTTGCACTAGACGGATGATCTTTTCCGCACGGGTGGGTTCCATCGGCAAGGGAGCCGCAAGCGTTTCGGGTTCCTCGACCGATGGTTTGAGGGCAATGGGGGTGATTGCCGGGCGGGCTGTTGGATTACGAGGTCTGGTTTCCTGAACGGGTTGGGCGGCCGGACGGGTGGCGCAGGAGGTGAAAAGCCATGCTAAGAAAGCGGCGGCAAGAAGGTGCGGGAAACGCATGGAGGATGCCTGACAGGTGGCGGGGAAAAACTCAAGCAGCGACGGATGTGAGGTCCCGCCTTGGTGCATGACGGGAACGTTATCGAACCCGGCGCGGAGTTGGAGTTCACGCTTCAGCGTGTGCCCTCCGGAGCAGCCTAAAGGATGAACTCCAACGGCTACACCCTCCCGCGTTCCCAATTTCCTGGTTTTTTCCAACTTTTGCTTGCCGCTTTTCAGAAGAAAAATAGGTTGGGACCATGAGTCAACTGAGTCCGGTCGCCTACGATTCCAAGATCGAGGGGAATGTGATCTTCACCCGCGTTGATGCGGCCATTAATTGGATGCGGAGCAATTCCCTCTGGCCGATGCCGATGGGACTGGCCTGCTGCGCCATTGAGCTGATGGCGGCTTCCTCGTCCCGATATGATATTTCCCGCTTCGGGGCGGAGGTGATGCGGTTTTCCCCGCGTCAGAGTGATGTCATGATTGTGGCGGGAACGGTGACCTACAAGATGGCGCTGGCGGTGAAACGCATCTGGGATCAGATGCCGGAACCGAAATGGTGCATCGCCATGGGGGCCTGCGCCTCCAGCGGCGGCATGTATCGCAGCTATGCGGTGCTGCAGGGCATTGATCATTTGCTGCCCGTGGACGTTTATATTTCCGGCTGTCCGCCGCGGCCCGAGGCGTTGCTGGATGGATTGATGAAGCTGCAAAAGAAGATCATGGGCGAGCACGCGCTGGAGGATCAGAAACGCTCGCTGGTGGACTCGCTATGACCGCGAAGGATTCCGTCACCCGGCTGCAAGAGCGTTTCGCCCATGCCATTTTGCAGGCCGGCGAATTCCGCGGGGAAAACTCGCTCTCGATAAAAATTGAGGCGGTACGCGAGATCGCCGCGTTTTGCCGTGACGAACTGGGCTTCGATTATCTGCTCGATATCTCAAGCCTTGATCATTTCGGCGAGGATCCGCGTTTCGAGATGGTTTATGAGCTTTATTCCATGGCGGACAGTGTGCATTTGCGGCTCAAAGCCGTGGTGCCGGGTGAGGATAATCCCGTGGCTCCCTCCGTGGCCGACCTCTGGCCCACGGCCGACTGGCATGAGCGCGAGGTGTTCGACATGATGGGAATTCGTTTCGACGGACATCCCGATTTACGCCGCATTCTTATGTGGGAGGGTTATCCGTTCTATCCGCTGCGGAAGGATTTTCCGCTGGAAGGCAAGCCGAGCGACGTGCCCGAAGTGGCTTTCACCGAGGCGGCTCCCCTGGCGGGCGGACCGTTCGTCACCATACCAACCGATGGCATCACGGAGGTCCGCGAGCCCCGTGCGCGCCGGGCCGGAGATCCACTCTCCCCCGACAAATTTCTCGCCGAGTCTTGATTGCGGACGCCGCCGTCCTGGCCGAGCTGATTGACCGGCTTGCCCCCCTCTCCCAGATTGCGCTCGATACGGAGGCGGATAGTCTGCACAGCTATTTCGAGAAGATGTGTCTGATCCAGATCAGCACCGAGCAGGAAAACTGTCTGGTTGATCCGCTGGCCGGCATTTCGTTACAGCCGCTCTACGATGTTCTGGCGGACAAGCGGCTTGTTTTGCATGGCGCGGATTATGATCTGCGACTCCTGCACCGGAGCGGCAACTTTGCGGTGACGGATGTTTTCGACACCATGATCGCCGCGCGCTTGTGCGGATACAAGGAACTCGGTCTGGCCGCGTTGGTCTTGCGGCATTTTGAAGTCAAGCTCTCCAAGGCATCGCAAAAAGCAAACTGGGCGCTGCGCCCGCTGTCGAATCAGATGCTCGAATATGCCATGAGCGACACCAAGTATTTGTTGCCGCTGGCGGCGATCCTGGAGGCGGAGCTGATACGCTTGGCCCGCTGGGATTGGTTCATTGAATCGCGCGACCGTCTTCTGGCTGCGGCCCGCGAACCGCGTGAGCGCGACGAAACCCAGGCCTGGCGTATCACGGGCAGCGCGGCGTTGAGTCCGCGGGCGCAGTCGATTTTGCGGGTGTTGTGGTACTGGCGGGACGGGGAGGCCCGTTCTTGGGACCGGCCGCCTTTCCACGTGATGAACAATGAGGAAATGGTGCGCATCGCGGAAAAGGCCGACCGGGGCGAGCCGTATTCGACCCTGCGTATGAGTTCGCGCCGGCGGAAAAGTTTTGAAGTGGTGATGGCCCTGGCCCAGCACATTCCCGAGAAGGAATGGCCGGTCACGACCAAGATCCGCCGTGTTCGTGCGACCCGCGAGCAAACCGAGCGCTTCGACAGTTTGAAAAAAACCCGCGACACGGTGGCGGCGGAATTGGACCTGGATCCTTCCATCATCGCGCCGCGCAATGCCCTCGAGGCGGCCTCGCTGGATTTGGGCACCCCGGTGCTCATGCGTTGGCAGCGGAAGCTTCTTGGCTTGGCGGAAGTCCACGCTGATGCCTAAAGGGAATACGGTATTTTATGGAAGGCGGGCGTCCCGCCCGCCCCAAGCGGCCAGGATGGCCGCCCTCCTTACCCGCGCTTGAATGGATTGCGCGTTATCAGACCTCATCGCCCTCGCCTTGGCGGAGGACATTGGTTCCGGCGATGTCACCACAGAATATTTCACCGGAACGGAGCGCCGGGCGGCGGGACGGATCGTGGCCCGGGAAACTTGCGTTCTCGCGGGGATGACGGTGGCTGATGAAGTTTTTCATCGGGTTGATCCCGGGCTTTGCCTGAAGAACCTGGAAGCAGACGGCGCGGATTTGGTGGCTGGCGCCGTGGTGATGGAAATATCCGGCCAAGCCTCCTCTCTTCTCACCGCCGAGCGAACGGCCTTGAATTTTCTCCAGCGCTTGTCCGGCGTCGCCACCCTGACCAAAAAATACGTGGAAGCCATTCGCGGCACTCCAGCCAAGATTCTCGACACCAGAAAAACGACGCCCGGCTGGCGCGTGCTGGAAAAGGCCGCCGTGCTGGCGGGTGGGGGAACGAACCACCGGCTTGGCCTGCATGACATGGTGATGGTGAAGGACAACCATCTGGCGGCGGGGACCAGCCTGCCGGAAATCCAGCAAGCCATCGACTGCGCAAAAGCGGAACGGCCGGGGCTTCGCATCGAACTGGAAGCGGATACCCTGAAGCAAGTGCATCAGTTTCTGACCCTGGAAGGCGTGGATGTGATCCTGCTCGATAACATGCCCGCCGCATTGCTGCGCGAGGCGGTTGCCCTGCGCAAGCCGGGTGTCTTTCTTGAAGCCAGCGGCGGAGTGACCTTGGAGAACGTCCGTCTCATCGCGGAGACGGGGGTGGATTTTATTTCCGTCGGCGCGCTGACGCACTCCGCCCGGGCGGTGGATTTCTCGCTGGAAGTTGGAGGCGTAGCTTGAGCGGCTTTGCAAGTGGCGGAAATGTGATATTGTCCGGCATGGTCCGAAAGCTCGCCGCCGCCCTTTTGCTCGCGCTCGCCTTCTCTGGCAACGGTTTGTGGGCGCAGGAACAAGCGGTCCCGAAGGAAACGGATCCGGAATCGCCCTATGACAACGTACAGGTGCTGGCGCGGGCCATGCAGCTCATCCGGCAGGACTACGTGAACGATAAGAAGATCACTTTCCGCGATCTGACCTACAGCGCTATGCGCGGGATGCTGGCGGAACTTGATCCGCACAGCCAGTTCATGGAGCCGCGGGATTTCATCGGGATGCAGGAGGATACGAAAAGCGAGTTCGGTGGCTTGGGCGTGGTCGTGACCATGGAGGATGGCACGCTCACCATTGTCAATCCCATGGAGGACACGCCGGGTTTCGAGGCGGGATTAAAACCGGGCGACCGCATTTTGCGCATCAATGGAAACTCCACGGAGAAACTCACGCTGCCGGAGGCGGTGGACACTTTGCGGGGAGAAGCGGGGCAAAAAGTGACGCTGACGATCCAACGTCCCAGCACCAAGGAAATTAAGGACTATGAACTCACCCGCGTGGTCATCAAGGTCAAGAGCGTGAAGGACGCGCAGATCCTGCCTTCGGAGGATGGGCAAGGGACCAAAATCGGCTATGTCCGCATCACGCAGTTTAACGACCCCACGGCGGGCGAACTGGCCAAGGCGGTGGACAAGCTGGAGAAGGAGGGCATGCAGGCCCTCGTGCTGGATTTGCGCTACAACCCGGGCGGTTTGCTCACCAGCGCGGTGGACGTCAGCGGGCTCTTTCTTGCCCCGGGAAAGGTGGTGGTTTCCACGGAGGGACGTTCCCCCGGTCGTGAGTACAAGACGTCCTCGCGCTATGGAAAGGAGAGAAAATATCCGGTGGCCATTCTGGTCAACTACGCCAGTGCCAGCGGATCCGAAGTGGTGGCGGGAGCGTTGAAGGACCTGAACCGCGCCATTATTGTCGGAGAAACGACTTTCGGAAAAGGTTCCGTCCAGAGCGTCATGCCGCTGCCGGACGGTTCCGCCATGCGGATGACCACGGCGCGCTATTTCACTCCCAGCCGGCAGGTGATCCACGAGGTGGGCGTTTCGCCCAATGTCCGAGCCCTTCTCTCGCAGCAGCAGGAATTTAATTTGCTGGAGGCGCGCCGCGATCAGGCTTTTGGAGGCCCCGCGGCGGTTTCGCCGGACAGCGATCCCCAATTGTCCCGCGCGGTGGATGTTTTGCAGGGGACCCTCATTTTCGTGGAGCGGCAGCAACCTCCCAAAGCTGAACGGGCCGGGAAAAGCTCTTGAATCAGGTCGTTCTCGCTCTCGAGACGTCTTGTGACGAAACGGCTGTGGCCATTCTGCGCGGGCATGGCGAAGTGCTCTCGCATCGTATCGCCTCCCAGGCCGCCATCCATGCGCAATATGGTGGGGTCGTGCCTGAGGTGGCCTCGCGCAACCATCTCGCTATCCTTCCCGTCCTGGTTGGAGAGTCGTTGGCGGAGGCAGGATTGACTGCCGTTGAGATTGATGCTTTTGCCGCCACCACCGGCCCCGGCCTGGCCGCCGCGCTTCTCGTGGGTGCCTCCGCCGCCAAGGGCCTCGCGCTGGGGGCGGGAAAGCCGTTTCTGGCTGTTAATCATCTTGAAGGGCACATGTTGTCGCCGTTTTTCGGCCAGAGCAATATTCCACCGCACGTGGCTCTCATCGTCAGCGGCGGCCACACGCTGCTTTTTGATGTGAGCGGCTATGGTCGATATGACCTGCTGGGCCGAACGGTGGACGATGCGGCGGGCGAGGCCTTCGACAAAGTGGCCAAGCTGCTCGGTCTCGGTTATCCAGGTGGGGTCGAGGTGGACCGCCTGGCTCGCGCGGGAAATCCACGGAGATTCGATTTTCCCCGCAGTATGATCGGGTCGGGCGACTCAAACTTCAGCTTCAGCGGCCTGAAAACCTCCGTGCGCTATTTTTTGGAACAAGGGTTCGCGGCGGAAGATCTGCCGGATATCTGCGCGTCCTTTCAAGAAGCCGTTGTTGATGTGTTGGTGGCGAAACTGTTGGCGGCGGCAAAAAGCCGCGCCCGCACGCTGGTAGGCATCAGCGGGGGTGTGAGCACCAACAGGCGTCTGGGGGAAAAGCTCGAAGAAAAGTGCAGCCAGGCGGGCCTGGCCTGGCGCGCCGCCCTCTCGGAATTACGGGCCGACAACGCCCTGATGATCGCTTTTGCCGCATCGCATCGCATGGACATCGCCTCACCGATTCATATGGACGTGCAGCCGAACTTTGATCCCGCGTTTTTCCTCACGCCGGACATTGAAATTTCGCGGGATTGTGGGATAATCCCGCCAATATGAAAACACCCCGCCTTCTCCTCGCCGTTTTTTTTGCCTCCGGTCTCGCGCTCGCATCCTCCTCCGCTGCGGAAGGATGGGAAACTGATTACAAAGCATCACTCGAATTGGCAGCCAAGGAGAACAAGATGGTTCTCCTGGATTTCACCGGCTCGGATTGGTGCCCACCCTGTATGAAATTGCACGAGGATGTTTTTGAGAAGCCGGCGTTTACGGCTTTTGCCAAAGACAAATTGGTGCCGGTGATGCTGGATTTTCCCCGCTCGAAGGAAATCAGCCCGGAGATCAAAAAGCAGAACGAGGAACTGGCCGCGAAATTTGGCATCAAGGGATACCCCACGCTGATTCTCCTTGATTCCAAGGGCAACGAACTGGCTCGCGAAGTCGGGTATATGCCCGGTGGGCCGGCAGCCTTTATCAAATGGGTCGAAGCCTCGGCGAAAAAGTGACCCCATCCGCCTGCGGCAGAGTAGGCGGAGCTTGATTTCAGCGGTGGCACGGCGGAAAGTCGCGTCGGACTGACCTCCGTGGAGAAACAAGAGAAGCCAGATAGCCCCGAACCTACCTCGCCGTGCCGGGTGTTGGTGGTTGAGGACGACCGACCAACGCGGATGTTGCTTGAACGCATCATCCATGCCCGTGGCCATGAGGTCGTGGGGTGTGAGTCGGCCGAGGCTGCCTTGGAGCGGCTGGAAAAAGAGTTTTTCCCTCTCATCACCTTGGATATCCAGTTGCCCGGTATGAGCGGGCTGGAACTCGCCCGCCTGCTTCGTTCCCGGCCCATCGGAAACCATTGCTACATTCTCGTCGGGACGGGCAACAACCGGCCCGAGGCTCTGCGGGAAATTCTGGAAGCCGGGGCGGACGATTACATCGGGAAGCCCTACAATCCGGGATTGCTGAATGTGCGCCTTACCGTGGCCGAGGCGGCGGTGAAGGAAATTGCCCTTCGCAAACAACTTGAGGATGATCTCATTTTTCTGGCCCAGCACGATCCCCTCACCCTCCTTTTTAATCGCAGTCAGCTCGATCCCGCCATGGCGGCGGCTCTTCAGGCCGCCCGGGCGGGTCGGCCGGGGGTGGTGCTCTATCTGGATCTGGACAACTTCAAAATCATTAACGACACCCTGGGCCACGACGCCGGCGACAAGCTGCTCCTGCAAGTGGCCGCGACCTTGAAAAGCCTGGTGCGGGCCAACGACTTTTTGGTGCGCTTCGGCGGAGATGAATTCGTCCTCATCCTGCCGGATTGCGCCATGGCCGATGCCGTTCGTCTGGCGGAAACGCTCATTGCGAGAATTGAGGAAATCGTTTTCGCGGCCGAGGGCCGCACCTTTCATGTTGGGGCCTCCATCGGGGCAGCATTAGTTGATGGCACCAAAGAAATGGGGGAAGTGATGGGTTCCGCCGACGCGGCCTGTTATACGGCCAAGGCCCGCGGCCGCAACCGGGTCGAAGTGCATAACCACGAAATCAGTGAGATTGCCCAGTTGATCGCCGATACCGACTGGTCCACGCGGATCCGGGATGCCATGCGGGACGGTTCGCTTCAGCTTTGGTATCAGCCGGTGGTTTCGATGGTCCGGCGGGAAATCATTTGTCAGGAAGTCCTGCTCCGCTATGTCGATCCCGGCCGCAACATCCCGGTCAACCCCTCCGTTTTTCTTTCGGCGGTGCGGCGGTTCGGTCAATCGACCAAGCTGGACCGGTTTGTCATCGCAAAATCTTTCGAGGCTCTCGCGCTGAACCCGGGTCTTGCCGTTTCCATCAACATATCCGGTGCGCTCTTCGGCGAGGAAAGCTATTGTGATTTCATCGAAAGCATGTTGCTGAATTCCGGCATCGCCCCCGAGAGGGTGCTTTTTGAAATCACGGAGAACGAACTAATCCCCAATTTGCGAAATGCCTCCGGGGCCATTGAGCGCCTCCAGGCGGTCGGGTGCCGCTTTGCGCTGGATGATTTCGGATCGGGCTTTTCCTCTCTGACCTATTTGAAAAATCTGCCCATCGATTTTTTAAAAATCGATGGATCCTTTGTCCGCGATTTGCCAAATCAGCAGTTTAATCAAGCTGCGGTACGGGCCATCCGCATCATTGCCGATGCCTTGGAGATCGGCATGGTGGCCGAGTATGTGGAAACAGCGGAGGAGTATGGGCTCCTCCAACAAATCGGTGTTTCCCATGCCCAAGGGCATTTAATCGCCAGGCCACGAAGCGTTCCCTACAGCCATGCGGAGATCGGCATTTTCCAGAGTTCCCCGGCGGGCGCAACCGTCGGGTAAAAGTGGAGAGTAGGGGGGTCGAACCCCTGACCTCGTCATTGCGAACGACGCGCTCTACCAACTGAGCTAACTCCCCGTGGCGACTGGGATCGAGTCTGCGAGGCTCCTCCCTGAAAATCAAGGGTTTCTTGGACCGCAGCCCTTCACTTCACCGAGCTGGATGCCGGAGATGAGTTGCTTCAATTTCGTTATGTTCATGAGAAAGGGTCGGGGAGCATTCGAAGGACTGGGATCAAAATTGTGCCCGACGATCTTCCCCGGATGCGGCAGGCTTGTTAATCAGAAAATTGTTTCTTTGCATGATCTTCCGTTTCGATCGAGCGGGAGGTGGTCCGTCGGAGGCCCGGGGGACGAGTTTGGGTTTGATCCGCAGGGTTTTTCCCTCGCCCGGCCCGCCAGGTAAGCACTCGGACAGGAGCAGAGCGACGGCTTGTCCGATGAGGAGTTCTCCTTGCGGGTCAATGGTGGTTAGTGCGGGGGAGGCGTAGGGGCTGAAATCCGCATTGTCATACCCGATGACGGATACATCCCGGGGAACGTCCAAACCCCGCGTCTGCAGTCCCCGCATCAGCCCGAGGGCCACCCGATCATTGATGGCCAGAATGGCGGGAATTTTATGGGCGGCCTTCAAGTAGGCTCCTGCCAGGGCTTCTCCCGCCGGTAAATCGCCTGCGGTCCCGGGGTGTTCCAGCAGGTGGATATCGCGCCGGAAATTCCATCCGAGTTTCCGGCAGACCGCCTGTAAACCTGCGATCCGCTGCAAACCATAGGAGTCCGTCCGGGAAAATCCCGCAGCCACAAGGCGGCGATGTCCGAGGTGATGCAGGTGCATCACCGCCTGGACCATGGCAGATCGCCGGTCGGTGGAAACGGCAGATCGCCCGGCGGAATGCAATGGATCGACGTGAACCAGCGGAATTCCGGCCGCCGCCAGGCAGCGCAGGCCGGGTGAGCGGTCATCGAGCCGTGAGGCGATGAGGACCACCCCCGCGCACCGCAAGGAGGCAAAGCGTTCCAGCACCGCGGTTTCGTTTTCTTTCGTTCCGTCCGTGATTTGGAGCAGGGGCTGCAGACCGTGCTGCTGGAGGGCCCGTTGCAGGAAGGTGATTTTGGTGGTGAGAAAATAGTCCACCAGGTCGGGCAGGCAGACGCCGACCAGATTCGTCCGGCCTGTGCGCAGGCCGCGCCCGAGCAGGCTGGGGGCGAAGCCGTGACGACGGGCGGTCTCGGTGATTTTTTTCACGGTGCCGGCCTGCAGGCCGGGGTGGCCGTTCAGCGCCCGCGAGACCGTCCAGCGTGACAGGCCCAGCAGGCGGGCAAGCTCGGTGGTGGAGCGGATGGAGGATTTCATTTGACGCGGGAGGGAAATCTCACCTAACACGTGTTGGGTTACCTGTCAGCACTTTCCCTCATTCACGCCTTTTTCCTATGAAAGAACTTCGTCTCGGCATCATTGGTCTTGGCGGAATGGGTCGGGTGCATGCCGCCGCCGTCGTGGCGGGAAAAATCCCCCGCTGCCGCCTGACCGCTGTCTGCGACGCCCGGACGGAACCGCTGGCCGGATTCAAGGAGGCGGCAAGTTTTCCGGATACCCGCGCCCTCATCCGCTCCGGCAAAGTGGATGCGGTCCTCATTGCCACGCCGCACTATTCCCACACCGCCATTGGCATTGAGGCCTTGGAAGCCGGCTTGCATGTCTTGGTGGAAAAACCCATCTCGGTGCACAAGGCCGACTGCGAACGCCTCATCGCCGCGCACCGCTCGAAGAAGCAGGTCTTTGCCGCCATGTTCAACCAGCGCACGGATCCTTTCTATCGCAAGCTCCGCGAATTGATCCGCTCCGGCGAATTGGGAAAAGTCCGTCGCATCAACTGGATCATCACGAATTGGTTTCGCACATTCGCCTACTATGCCTCGGGCGGCTGGCGGGCGACCTGGGCGGGCGAGGGCGGGGGGGTTCTGCTCAACCAATGCCCGCACAATCTCGACCTCTGGCAGTGGCTTTTCGGGCAGCCCTCCAGGGTGCGCGCCCACTGCCAGATCGGCCGCTACCATGCTATCGAGGTCGAGGACGATGTCACCGCCTACCTGGAATATCCGGACGGCACGACCGGGGTTTTTATCACCTCCACGGGCGAGGCCCCCGGCACAAACCGTCTCGAAGTCACAGGCGAACGCGGTCGCATTGTCATCGAAAACGACCGCTTTCTCTTCACCCGCAACGAAGTCGAAATGTCCGAGTTCAGCCGCACCACGCCGCATGCCTTTGCCTCGCCCGCCACGTGGAACGTTGAGATTCCTGTCTCCGGTCACGGCGGTCAGCACAACGAGATCTTGGAAAACTTCACCCAGGCTGTTCTGGACAAGACCCCTCTCATCGCTCCGGCCGCCGAGGGCATCCGGTCGGTCGAACTGGCCAACGCCATGATCCTCTCGTCGTTTACCGGCCAGACCGTCGAACTTCCTCTCAAGTCGGCGGATTACGAATGCTTTCTAAAAAAAAAGATCAGCGGCTCCACCCCTAAAAAAGTCGTCAAAAACAATCCAAAACCCATCGCCGACGATTTCAGCAAATCCTTCGCCAAATAATTTCCATGAAACTCTCCCAAGTCGCCGCCCAACTTTACACCTGCCGGACGCTTCTCACGACTCCGGCCGATATCACCGCCACCCTCCGCCGTCTCCGCCAAGTCGGCTACACGGCCGTGCAGGTCAGTGGCATGGGCCCCATTGCCGAGCCGGACCTGAACAAGATTCTTGCGGACGAGGGCCTTGTTTGTTGTGCGACTCACGAAGGGTCCGACACCATCCTGAACGAACCGGAGAAAGTTATCGAACGCCTGCAAAAGCTCCGCTGCACCTATACCGCTTATCCGTCTCCCGCCGGGGTGGATTTCACCAGTCGCGAGAGCATCAGCGCCCTTATTGGAAAACTTGATCACGCGGGGAAACTCCTGGCCGAGGCCGGCATCACCCTGTGTTACCACAACCACAACCACGAATTTCGCCGGCTCGATGGCAAGACCATCCTCGAGCATATCTACGATGGAACCAATCCCCGACACCTCCAGGGTGAGCCCGACACCTTCTGGGTCCACTACGGGGGCGGCGAAAATGTGGAATGGTGCGAAAAACTGGCCGGACGCCTGCCCCTTATCCACCTCAAGGACTACATGACCAACTCTGAAAACAAGCACGCCTTCTGCGAGATCGGCGCGGGTAATCTCAATTTTAAGAAAATCATCGCGGCGGCGGAGAAATCCGGCTGCCAGTGGTTCATCGTCGAACAGGACACCTGCCCCGGGGATCCCGTGGATTCGCTTGCCCAGAGCTTCGAGTACATCAAGGCCCACCTCGCCGCCTGATCCCATGGCCGACACGGACGGAATGACCTATGCCCCGCAGGGAAAACCCGCCCCGGTTTGCCGTGCGGGAGATTTTCCCTTTGCCGCCACCCACCTTGACCACGGTCACATTTACGGCCAATGCAATGGTCTGGTGGAAGCCGGGGGCGAACTTCGCTGGGTTTACGATTCCGACCCCACCCGGCTGGCCGCTTTTCTCAAAAACTTCCCCCAGGCCCGTCCCGCTCCAAGTCTGGAAACCATCTTGGAAGATCCTGCCATCCGGCTGGTCGCCGCCGCCGCCATTCCGAACGAACGCGGCCCGCTCGGCTGTCGGGTGCTCGAATCCGGCAAGGACTATTTCACCGACAAAACCCCCTTCACCACGCTGGAACAACTCGAAACCGCGCGCCGCACCGCCACCGCCACGAGCCGTAAATACATGGTCTATTACAGCGAACGCCTCCACGTGGAGTGCGCCGTCCTGGCCGGCCAGCTCATCGGTGAAGGCGTTATTGGCCGGGTCGTCCAGACCATGGGCACCGGCCCGCATCGCCTCAACGCCCCGTCCCGCCCCGGCTGGTTTTTTAATCATGAACAATACGGCGGCATCCTTTGCGACATTGGCAGCCATCAGAGCGAACAGTTCCTCCACTACACCGGCGCGAAGGATGCGAACGTGAACTTCAGTGCCATCGCAAATTTCGGCAACCCGGCCCATCCCGAACTGGAGGATTTCGGCGAGGCCTCCCTCACGGCCGACAATGGCGCTTCCGGTTACTACCGGGTGGATTGGTTCACCCCCGACGGTCTCAGCACGTGGGGCGACGGACGCACAGTCATCCTCGGCACCAAGGGTTACATCGAACTCCGCAAATACCTTGACCTCGCCGCCGAAAATCCCGCGGGCGACCAGCTTTTGCTGGTGGACGAGAAGGGCGAACATCGCATCGCCTGCGCGGGAAAGGTCGGGTATCCTTTCTTCGGCGAACTGATCCTCGATTGCCTCAACCGCACCGAGATCGCCATGACCCAAGCCCATGCTTTCAAGGCGGCCGAACTTTGCCTCCAGGCCCAGAGCCGCGCGGTGCGACTTAAAAGCGGAGTTAAGAGTTGATGGTTGAGTGTTGAGAGGGTGAAAATGAGCGGCTTACGCCGCACGCGTCCTCAGCTTTTTTCTTGGGCGACCCAGTCCATGGCGAAGCGCACCATTTCCCCGGCGTCCCGGAAACCGAGCTTTTCCTTGATGTGTGCGCGATGGGTTTCGATGGTTTTCACGCTCAGGTGCAGTTCCGAGGCGATCTCCTTGGTGCCCAACCCGCGGCCCAGAAAGGCGAGCACTTCGAGTTCACGGTCAGAGAGTCGGTCCACGGGCGAGCCGGAGTTTCCATCGGTGGATTGAATGGCTTGGAAAATAAGGCGCTCACTCAGCCGGGGGCTGACGTAAATTTCACCCTTCAGCGCCTTGCGCAAGGCATCCAGCACATGGGTGAGGGCCTCGGCTTTCATGACGTAACCAAGGGCACCGGCCTTGAGGGCGCGCAAGGCGTAGAGCGATTCGTCATGCATGGAAAGCACGAGGAGCGGCAGCTTGGGCTGTTCCGCCTTCATGAGCTTGATCAGTTCGATGCCGTTGGTGCCGGGCAGGGAAATATCCAGCAGGACAATATCCGGCTGCAGTGTGCGCATGGCCTCCAGGGCGGAGGGTGAAGAAGAGGCTTCGCCGCAGACCATCAGATCGGACTCGGCATTGATGAGGGCGATGATGCCGTGGCGAAAAACCGGATGGTCGTCCACGATGAGGACGCGCCTTTTGGGGTCAGTGACGGGTTTGGGGTTTTTTGCGGTGCTCATGATGGAAAGACACAGGTGACCCGGGTTCCGCGATCGGGATTGAACTCCAGCGAAAGAGTGCCCTGCATGGCCTGAGCCCGATAGTGCAATGTTTTGGCCGCGATGCCCGCGGGATTCGCGGTTAATTCGCTTTCTTGTTTTCCATCAACGGAAATGGCCATGCAAATCGAATTGCCGGATTGGGAAAGGGTGATCTCGATTTTTTTTGGCCCGGATTTTTGCAGGGCAGCCGTCACCGTTTCCTGGGCGATGCGGTAGGCGTTGAGCGCGGCAATGGTATTTTTTACCAACACATGCCGGTCGCACTGAAAAGAGCACGGCGTCATCTGCGCTACCCTGTTGGCGAGTTCCTGCAGGGCGGACATGAGGCCGGCGGCGTCGAGTTCGACTGGATGCAGGCCGCGGGAAACATCACGCACCTGCGTGACGGCGTCATTGATGAGGCGGGCGAGTTCATGCAGTTGCGGGGCGTGAGAGGAATGGTCCCGGTCCAAAGCGCCGGCCAGGGCCTTGGCGGAAAAAGCTGCCCCCACCAGATGCTGGCAGAGGTGATTATGAAGTTCCTGCCCGATCCGGCGTTGTTCCCGTTCGGAGGCCTCCAGCAGGGCTCCCTCAAGAAATTTTTTCTCGGTGATATCCTGCAACAGAAGAATAAATCCGGCTTTCATCAGGCTGCTTGCCGGGAGCTTCGAACTCGAAATCTGAACTTCCAAAGATTCACCGTTTTTCTTGCGCAGGCAAAGGTCGGCGCGGGTTGCGGTGATGCGGTCGAGCTGATTTTCCCCCGAATCGTCTGCGAGCAGATGAGAAAGCGGACGGTCAAGAACTTCTTCTGTCTTCCAGCCCAACAAAGCCTCCGCCCCGGCGTTCCAGCTTTGAATATTCCGGGACCGGTCCATGAGAATGCAGGCTAGGGAAGAGCTTTGCAAAAGGGACAACAACGCGGTGTCCAGGGTCTCATCGGAAACCCTCGAAACAGGTCGGCTCGTCCTTTTACCGCTGGAATCGAAAGGGGGAATCATGAGGCCATTGCGGGGAGTTTTTGGCGGAAAAAGGACATCACCTTGGCGGCGTTCCCGACGGGAGGCAAGTTTAAGCACCCGCAGGGCGGCCACGGAAGATGAAGGAAACAACGATTAAGATGAGAAATAAGAATCCGAAGAGGACGTGGGCAAACCATGCGGCGGAACCGGCAATCCCTCCGAAAGCAAAGACGGCGGCGAGGAAAGCGATGACGAGGAAAGTAAGGGCCCGGCTAAGCATAAATATCCACTCTGACTTGCAGAAGATCGGGCGCAGGACGCTCGATGCGTGTCTCTTTCTTGCGGGAGGCCTCAATTATCTCTCCGCAGGGGTGGCGGCCTCCTTGAGGAGAGCATCCAGTTCCTCGGGCAGGAAGGGTTTGACCAGGTGATGCTGGTACCCGGCGAGGCGGCTTTTTCCGATATCTGAGCGTGTGCTGTAACCGCTCATGGCAATGGCATAAGGAGCGGGCGTCTTCATTTCTGCAAGTCTTTGCATAAGTTGCCAGCCATCGCCGTCGGGCAGGCCAATGTCGCTGATTAAAACATCCACCTCGGCCGCAGCGAGAAGCTGGAGGGCATCAGCGACATTCCGGGCGGTCTGCACGTCATGCCCACAGTCTTTCAGATAGCCGGAGAGATAGGTGAGGGTGTCCTCGTGGTTCTCGACGAGAAAAATTTTCAAAGGGCGGAAGGACATGGATTTTTGAAAGAAAGGAAGAGCACCGTTCGTTTAGAGGCGTTGGAGTGGAGTCCCCGATCTTTCACGACAAGGGCGTGGTGCGGGGCAGTCGGCTTCGCCGGGGTTTAGGTATTCGTCTTTTCGAGCCAGGAATAATCAATGGTCTTGAGGCGCTTTTCCCGGGAGCCGAGCCTGGGGATGCAAGCAATGAGGGCTTTCGTGTAAGGGTGTTGGGGGTTTTTCAGCACGCTGGTGGTGTCGCCATATTCGACGATCTCACCCCGGAACATCACGGCGATGCGGTCGCAGAGGCCCTGGATGATGGCGATGTTGTGGGTGATGAGGATGAGGGCCATGTTGAACTCGGCGCGCAGGCGTTTGAGTTCGGCCAGGATTTGGGCCTGGATCGTCACGTCCAAGGCCGTGGTGGGTTCGTCGGCGACGAGCAGGCTGGGCTGGCAACTGAGGGCCATCGCAATCATGGCGCGTTGCTGCATGCCGCCGCTGAGTTGGTGCGGGTAGTCGTGCATGCGCTTTTCGGGATTGACGATGCCGACGGTGGTGAGCCAGCGGACGATCTCGGCGTCCACGTCTTTCACGTCCGGGCGGTGGAGGCGAATAGCTTCGGAGATCTGATTGCGGATGGAATAGACGGGATTCAGCGAGCTGGAGGGTTCCTGGAAGATGTAGGCGATCTCGCCGCCGCGGATGGCGCGGAGGCGGTCGGGTTTCATGGCGAGGACGTTTTCGTCTTGGAAGAGAATGTCGCCGCTGGTGAATTCGGCCGGCGGGACGGGCAGGAGGCGGGTGAGGGCGAGGGCAGTGACACTTTTGCCGCTGCCGCTTTCGCCCACGACGGCGAGGGAGGCGCCTTCCTTGAGGGAAAGGGAGATATTTTTCACGGCGTCCACGTTGCCGTGTTCGGTGCGGAAGCGGATGGAGAGGTTGCGGATTTCGAGAAGGTTAGCCATGGTTATTTGCGTTCGGCACGGGTTTCAGCGGCCTGCCGGAGGGCGTCTCCGGTCAGATAAAAAGCCAGGGCGGCAAGGAAAATGGCGAGGCCGGGAAACACGATCAGCCACCAGGCGTCGAGCATGTAGGTTTTTCCGTCAGCGATGATATTGCCCCAGGTGGCTTGCGGGGGCTGCACGCCGAAACCGAGAAAACTCAGGCCCGCCTCAGTGAGGATGGCGGCGGGCACGCCCAGCACGGCGGTGACAAAGATGGGGGCAAACGCGTTGGGCAGGATGTGGCGGAAGATGATGGCCGGGGTGCGTTGGCCCAGGCTGCGGGCGGCGCGGACATATTCGGTTTCGCGCAGGGTGAGAAATTCCGCGCGGACCAGGCGCGCGGTGCCGGTCCAACTAACGAGGCCGATGACGACGATGATATTTAGCATGCTGGGCCCGAGCAGGGCGACGGCGGTGAGGATGAGAAAAAAGGTGGGGAAGCACATGATGGCATCGACCACGCGCATGATCACGTTGTCCACCCAGCGGCCATAGTAGCCCGAGACGGCACCGACGATTACGCCGATGAGGAGTGAAACGGCCACGGCGACAAAACCGACGGTGAGCGAAATGTAGGATCCATGCAACATGCGGGAGAACAGATCGCGGCCGAGGTTGTCCGTGCCGAGCCAGTTGACCGGATTGGGCGCAAGGAGCTTGCGCTCCAAATCGGTGGCATTCGGGTCCATCGGAAAGGGCACCCGGGCAAAGCTGAGAATGGCAAATACCAGGGCCAGGACAAAAAGCACGACGATGCCGGCCAGGGCGATCATGCCGAAGCGATCGCGGCGAAATCGGCTGAGGATGCGGCCGAGGGGTGTTTGCGCGGGGGTGTTCATTCGAGACGCACGCGGGGATCGACCACGGAGTAGAGGATATCGGCAATCAAATTGCCCAGGAGCACGAGGATGGCGGTGATGAAATTCAGGGCCAGGAGGGTGGGATAGTCGCGTTCCAGCACCGCTTGATAACCGAGACGACCGATGCCGGGATAGGCGAAGATGGTTTCAATGATCACTGCGCCGCCGATGAGGGCGGGCAGCAGGCCGCCAATGCCGGTAATGACGGGGCGGAGCGAGTTGCGGAGGGCGTGATGGTAGAGAATGATTTCGGAACGGAGTCCCTTGGCCCGGGCGGTGCGGATGTAGTCCTCCCGCAGGGTTTCCAGCATGCTGGCGCGGACGTAACGGGACTGGGCGGCGATGCCGCCGAGGGCGAGCAGGGTGGCGGGCAGGGCGAGATGCCAGAGCCAGTCGAGCCAGGCGGCCAGGGCATTCGGGAAAATGATACCGTGGCTTGCGGTGCCCATGAGGGGGATGGCGAACCATTCGGTGAGGCCGATGATAAGAAGATAGGCGACCCAAAACTCCGGAATGGCCAGGAGGGCAAACGCCACGGTGGAAAGAGATGTGTCCTGCCAGCCGCCGGAGACCCGGGCGGAATAGACGCCGACGAGGAGGCCAAACGATAGGGCAATCGTGAGGGCGCAAAGATTGAGGGCGATGGTGGCGGGGAGGCGTTCGCCGATGCGGGTGAGGACGGGCCGGCCGTCTTTGATGCTGCGCAGTTCCCCGGTGAACAAGTCGCGCATGTTGAACCAGTATTGTTTCCAGACGGGTTCATCGAGATGAAATTGCTTGCGGAAGTTTTCCTTCACGGCTTCGGAGATCTGGGGATTCATGTCGCCCCACGGATACGGGCTGCCGGGGGTGAGGGTGATGATAAAAAATGAGATGAGGCTGATGAGAAAAACCAGCACAAGAGAGATGAGCAGGCGGCGGAGGAGGAAGGTCATCATGGCCGCACCTCCCGGTTTTTTGGCAAGGGGCCGGCAAACTCCGGCCGGTAAAACCATTGGATGTAATAGGTCCAGCCGGCCTTGGTCACTTCCACTGGAGTGTCGACAAACCCACCTTTGCCGTCAGGGCGGCAAATGCGGAAGCTGTCCTTCCAGATCACGGCGGTGGCGTTGGGCACGAAGAGAAAAAGATACGGCTGATCCTCGAAGATCAATTTCTGAATCTCCCCGGCCATGGCGTGGATTTTTTCGGGATCATATTCCTGCCGGATTTTTTCCAGCAGAGCATCCACCCGGGGGTTTTTGTAGCCGACGAAGTTGAGCTGTTCCGGATTGGTCTGGGAGGAATGCCAGACCTGGTAGGCGTCGTAGTCAATGCCGGTGGACCAGCCGAGCACGGTGGCTTGGAATTCGAGTTTGTTGATGAAGCGGGTGATGAACACGCTCCATTCATAGATCTCAACTTTTACCTCAACCCCGATGGAACGAAGGTTGTCCTGCACGAGAGTGGCGATGTCCTTGCGGACCTCATTGCCCTGATTCACGATGAGAGTGAAGGTGAGCGGTTTACCGTCTTTGACCCGGATGCCATCGGGTCCTGGTGCCCAACCGGCTTCATCAAGCAGACGGGCCGCCGTGGCGGGATCGTAGGAGACGGGGGCGATGTCCGGATTGGCAAACCAGAAATGGGGCAGGAAGATCCCGGTGCTTTGCACGCCGTTGCCATAGAGGATGTATTTGATCATCTGGGGCACATTGACGGCGTGGGCAAAGGCCGTGCGGACGCGCAGGTCCTGGAAAAGCGGATCGCGCAAATTCCAGCCGATGTAGCTGTAACTGTTGGAGGGATATTGGAAGACTTGGAATCGCGGGTCATTGACGAAGGAGGACACCGCCCACGGGTCCACTCCCCAATAGTCCGCCTGGCGGGTCATGAAGGCCAGCCGCAGGGCAATCGGGTCGGGCAGATAGCGGAAGACGACCCCTTCGAGCCATGGGGCACCTTCAAAATAATCCTCATTGCGGAGCAGGCGCAGCGACTCGTTGGTTTTCCAACTGGCGAACTTAAACGGGCCGGTGCCAATGGGGCGGCGGTTAAAATTGTCGTCCCACCATTTGGCGGGTTTATCCTCCAGGAGGTGAGCGGGCAGCAAACCGATCATCCAACTGGTGAGCGCGGGCGAAAAGGGTTTGCGGTAGGTGACGAGGACCTCGTGCGGGCCGGGCGTTTCGAGTTTTTGGATGAGGTCAAAACTCGGCTTGCGCGGCGAGGCCACGGTCTCGTCCATGATGGAGCGGTAAGTGAAGGCGACATCGCGCGAGGTGAAGGGAGTCCCATCGTGCCAGCGCACGTCGTCGCGCAGTTGAAAACGCACGAGGGGTTCGGCCAGATAGGGGCGGGTTTCCAGGATTTCGGCGGTGGCCTCGGAGACCCCGGTGTCTCTCAGAAAGGATTTCAGCTTTTCCCGCAACGCGGCTCCGTCATTGATCACGGTGATTTCAAAAGCCGAATCGTAGTCGAACCAAGTGCGTTCCACCGCCAGATCGGAGCTGAGCTTGAGGAATTGCGCCAGGGTGGCGCGGGCTTTTCCGCCGGTGGAAACGCGGAGGGTGGTGAGCGGCAGGGGTGGTTGGGCGGTGAAAAGGGCCAGGACTTTGTCGCTGGCACCCAGGCCGGGCAGGGTGAAATCGAGCAGGAGACGGGCATCGTCAGTGCGGGCGTTTAGCAAGGTCCACTCCGACCAGGATCCGCGGGCGGATTCGACCGCGGCCAAGGCGGCAGTGGCCGCGGTGGCGTCCGAAAAATAAAACGTGGAAGTCTGACTGAGCGAATAGCTTTTGGCCAGCAGGGTGGTGATTTCGAGATTCTCGTTGTATTGCAGTAATCCCTCAAAAATAAAGTTCTCCACCTCGCTGGCACCGGATTCGGCGGACTGGATTGGATTCAATTTGGTCGGTTCCCCGATCGAGCCGATGGTGAGTTCGTTCTTCCGGTCCGTTGAAAACGAGGACACGGTCAGGAAGGACGCGACCAAGAGGGCGAGAAGCAAAAGCGGAATGCCGTAAACGAAGAATCTGACCACCGCGGCGAGCATAGCCGGGTAGCAGCGTGACGCAATGCACGTTTGCGCGATCCTTTCTTCCGGCTTGGCAGGCGAGGGGTCCTTGGAGTGATATGGGGGCATGGCGAAATCGAAGTCGGGCAATCACGCATTCACGGGGGTCTTTCTGGTCGGACTGGGCATCGTCGCCCTGCTCAATGTCTGGTGGCCGGGCATCATGTTTGTCATTGCCGTGGCCATGTTGGTGGCGGCGTTGCTCGATGGGCGGCTCGGAGAAAACATCATGGGGATCGCCATTTTGTTGGGCATTGGGGTGGTGGGCGTGCTGGGCAAGCTGCATCTGAACACCGGCCTGAATTTCTGGCCCGTTTTGTTCATCGTCATTGGACTGGCCTATTTGGTGAAAACGTTCTGGAAGCGGGACGGCTGAATTGCGTGGCTGTGACGACCGGATCTGGTGCCAGGCGCGCCCTCGCGTTGCTGCTTTCCCTCAATCTACTTTGTTATCTCGACCGTTATATTCTGGCGGCGGTGGAGCCGGAAATCCGGGCGGCTTTTTTCGCGGCGGACGATCCCAACGCGATGGCCAAGACCGGTTCGCTGGCCACGGCGTTTCTGGTCAGCTATATGGTGCTGGCCCCGCTCTTCGGCTGGTTGGCTGATCGATATTCCCGCTGGGTTATCATGGCCTTCGGCGTGGCCGTTTGGAGCGTCGCCACGCTGGGTTCCGGTTGGGCCGCGACTTTCGGGCTGTTGCTGATGGCCCGGATTTTTGTGGGGGCGGGGGAGGCGGCGTACGGGCCGGCCTCGCCGACAATTCTGGCGGACCTGTTTCCAATTGAAAAAAGAGGGATCGTGCTGGCCTGGTTTTTCGCCGCGATTCCGGTGGGCAGTGCGCTGGGGTATATTTTTGGCGGGGTGGTGGCGGGTTGGCACGGCTGGAGGGCGCCCTTCCACTATGCGTTTTATCCGGGAATAGTTCTGGCGGCGCTGTGCCTTTTTTTTAAAGACCCGCGTCCTCCGCGCACGGCCGCCCATCGTCATGCGGGCTTTTCGGACTACGCCGCGTTGCTCCGCATCCCTTCCTTTGTTTTCAACGTCGGGGCGCAAACGGCCATGACCTTTGCCATTGGGGGCATGTCGTTTTGGGCTCCGGCCTATTTTCATGGCACGCGCGGACAGCCCGATCTGGCGCAGATCAATCTGATCTTTGGCGGAATCACGGCGGTGGCGGGATTGACCGCGACCTTGTTTGGCGGCTGGTTGGGAGATCGCTTGAGGACGCGCGTTTCCGGAGCCTATCTGGTGGTGTCGGCGGGCGGAATGTTGGTGGCCTTTCCTTGCACACTAGCCATGCTTTTTGCCCCGTTTCCGCTGGCGTGGGTGTTTTGCTTTTTAGCCATCTTTTTCCTCTTCATGAACATCGGGCCGGCCAACACCGCCATTGCCAACGTGACCAGTCCGGCGGTGCGATCAACCGCCTTTGCCCTGAATATCTTCGTGATTCACGCGCTGGGTGATGCCATCTCCCCGCCTTTGATCGGGGCGATCTCGGATCGTTCCAGTCTTACGATCGGTTTTGTGGTGGTCTCCCTGGCGATGCTGGTGGCGGGTTTGCTGTGGCTTTTCGGAGCCCGCTTTCTGCGCGGGGATGAGGAGAGAATTGCCCTTCCGCCAGAGCGCGGTTGAGGGCGCGCACCGATGGAAATCCGCAACGCAGGGCGATTTCCTTCCGGGTGATCGTATCGTTGAGCAGCATTTCCCGAACGGTTTCCGCCGGAGACCGCGCAGGTGTCGGGCGGGGGACACTCCGGTCTGGGCGGTGACAATTCGCGTCAGGTGCTCGCGGGACAGTTCCGTTTCGTCCGCCAGCCCCCTGATCAATCGCACCCGTCGTCACGCGGCAGCCGCCTTAGCTGTTGTCGAGCCCCGCCGCCTGTGCTTATTTGGAGGGCTTACCAAATGAATGTCGTCGTAGAATCCCAACCCAACTGTCAGGTCACCCTTCAGGTCGAATTGCCCGCCGATCTTGTCTCCAAGGAATGGCAGACCGTCGCCCGGAATTTTCAACGCAATGTGCGCATCCCCGGATACCGTCCGGGCAAAGCACCTCAGGCACTGGTGGACACGCGGTTTGCCAAGGACATCAAAGAAGAGCTGACCAGCAAGCTTCTCCGCGAAAGCCTCAATGATGCCATCCGCGAAAAAAATCTCCGCGTGTTGTCCGTCTCCCAGGTCGAAAGCGTGGAGATCGACGAAAACAAGACCATGCGGTACCGCGCGACGGTGCTGACCGCGCCCGATTTTGAACTGCCCAACTACTCCAGCATCCCGGTGGAACTGGCCAAGGAAAAGGTCAATGAGGAGCATGTCCAGCGCTGGCTTGATCAATTGCGCGAACCGCACGCGACCTATGCGCCGGTGGAAGGTCGTCCGGTGGCGGATGGCGATTACGCCGTGGTGACCTACGCCGCCAGCCTGGAAGGCAGGCCTCTGGCAGAGACTGTGCCCGCCGCGCCGCCGCAGTTGCAGGGCCGCCGCAATGCTTGGATCCTCATGAATGACAACAGCCTCGCGCCCGGCTTCAGCAAGGCGCTGGAAGGCATGAACGTTAACGACGAGCGCGTGTTCAACCTTGATCTTTCCGCTGATTTTTCCATCGCCGCCCTGGCGGGAAAAACCGTGGAATACACGGTCACGCTGCATGCCATTAACACGAAGCACCTGCCGGACTTTGACGATGCCCTGGCGGAAAAAATCGAGCCCGGTTCGAGTGCGGAGAAACTCCTTCAAACCATTCGCGAGCGCATGGAAAATGTGGCCCAGTCGCAGTTCGAGAATGCCAAGCGCCAGGCGGCCATCAAGTTTTTGCTGGAAAAAGTGGATTGTGAACTCCCCGCCAAGGTGGTGGAACGCGAGATGGCCGGCATCCTCCGCGAGATCGTGCAGGATAACCAGGTCCGGGGCGTGAGCGATGACGAACTGCGCAAGCATCAGGATGAACTCATCGGGGCGGCCCAGCAGAGCGCGAAGGACCGCGTGCGGGGCAATTTTCTTCTCCTGCGCATCGCCGAGAAGGAAAAGATCGAGGTGTCGGAACAGGACGTCGCCCAGCGCGTGCTCGAGATGGCGTCGCGTTACCAGATTCCAGTGAACAAACTGGTCAAGGACCTGCAGCGCCGCGACGGTTTCGGTCCTTTGCGCGAGCAGATTCTGGTCGGTAAGGCCCTTGATTTGCTGACCGCGAATGTTACCGTTCGCGAGCCATCTGCCTCTTAAAATTTATGTCCATTAAAAACGATTATATTCCCATGCCGACCGTCATTGAGCAGACGGGACGCGAGACGCGGCATTACGATATTTATTCCCGCCTGCTGGTTGACCGCATCATCTTTATCGGCACGCCGATTAATGACACCGTGGCCAACATTGTCGTGGCGCAATTGCTATTTCTGCAAATGCAGGACGGCAAAAAGGACATCAATATCTACATCAATTCGCCCGGTGGATCGGTCACGGCGGGTTTGGCAATTTACGACACGATGCAGTTCGTCACCTGCGACGTGAACACCTACTGCATGGGCATCGCCGCCAGCATGGGCGCGGTGCTTTTGTGCGCCGGCACGAAGGGTAAACGGTACGCGCTGCCGAATTCGGATATCATGATTCACCAAGTGTCCGGCGGAGCCCAAGGTCAGGCCAGCGATGTCGAGCGGCAGGTGCTTTTCATGTTCAAACTCAAGAAGCGCCTCAACGAGATTATTTCGCGTCACACCGGAAAAGCGATCGAGCAGGTGGAGAAAGACGCGGACCGCGATTACTACATGAGCGCCGAAGAGGCCAAGGAATACGGTTTGGTGGATGAAGTGGTGAAGTCGCGCAAGGAGATCAAGGATCTGCCAGCCGACAAACCGCCGGAAGCCTGACCGCCCACGATGAAAAACGCCACCGGACCGTCTTTCTGCTTCCGCCTTTCCCCATTAGCGCTTAGTCCTTAGCTCTCATGGCCCGGGCCAGCAATCTTACCATGTGTTCCTTCTGTGGCAAAAGCCACGCGGAGGTGCGCAAGCTCATCGCCGGTCCCGGCGTTTACATTTGCGACAGTTGCATCACGGTTTGCAAGGGCATCCTCGACAAGGAACTGACGGACGAGGCGCGCAAACAGAAGACCGCCATCCGCGTGCCCAAGCCTGCGGACATCATGCGGGAACTCGACCAGCATGTCATCGGCCAGCACAAGGCCAAGAAGGTGCTCTCGGTGGCCGTTCACAACCACTACAAGCGCATCGTGCAGGACACGGCGTTTCCCGACGGCGTGATCCAGCAATTCGGTCCGCTGGCGGACATCGAGATCGAGAAGAGCAACATCCTGCTCATCGGTCCCACCGGTTCCGGGAAAACCCTGCTGGCTCGCACCCTGGCGCGTATCCTCGATGTCCCTTTTTGCATCGCCGACGCCACCACGATTACCGAGGCCGGCTACGTCGGCGAGGACGTGGAAAACATCGTCCTGCGCCTCATGCAGAATGCCGATTACGACGTCAAACGCACCGAGATGGGGATCGTCTATATCGACGAGATCGACAAGATCGGGCGCAAGACCGAAAATGTCAGCATCACTCGTGACGTCTCCGGTGAGGGGGTGCAACAGGCGCTTTTGAAAATTCTCGAAGGCACGGTCTGCAATGTGCCGCCCCAAGGCGGACGCAAGCATCCGCATCAGGAATACATTCAGGTCAACACGGAGAAAATTCTCTTCATCTGCGGTGGCGCTTTTGTCGGACTCGATAAAATCGTGCAGCGCCGCCATGGCGGGAAGGAATTGGGTTTTCATGCCCGGGATTTCCGTGATCCCGCCTTGATTTCCCATGAGTCCATCCAAGCGGTGGAGCCGGAGGATTTGCTGAGTTTCGGTTTGATTCCGGAATTCATCGGGCGGCTCCCGGTGGTCAGCACGCTCGACACCCTGACCGAAGATGAGTTGGTGATGATTCTCACCGATCCGAAAAATGCCATGGTCAAGCAATATGCCAAACTGATGGCCATGGACGGGATTGGTTTGACTTTCACCAAGGACGCCCTCCGCGCGCTGGCGGCGGAGGCGGTGCGCAAGGGAACGGGTGCCAGGGCGCTCCGCGCGCTGATCGAACGCATCATGCTCGACATGATGTACGAGGCTCCCAGCCGTGAAGACATCGCTGAAGTCACGGTCAATCGTGCGGTGGTGGAGGGCAAGCGTTCGCCATTGGTTCGCAAGCGGCAGGACAAGGATGCGGCCTAGCTGAATGAGGTGCCTGACGCCAAAGTTGCCGGCGCGGGGGGAATCCGGCGTTGGAGTCCAGCCTTTAGGCTGCTCCGAAAGGCACACGCTGAAGCGTGAACTCCAACTCCGAGCCGGGTTCGATAACTTTCCCGTCATGCACCTACCTGCATGACATGTCTTTGATTTCCATGGATGAGGGGCTCACGGCGCCGCACGGTTTCGCCTATCTCTTCGAAAAGTTCCCCTCCTTCAGCCAGACTTTCTGCGCGAGGGAGGTGAAGGCCATGCGGCAGCGGGGCTTGGTTTTTCCCGTCTTTTCCATTCGCCGACCAGTCGATGAACCGGTTCAGGATGAACTTTCGGATAGTCCGGTGCAGTATCTGCCGGAAAAATTCGACGCGATTCTTGCGGCGGATTCCGGTTTCCGACGGTCCGCCCGCAAGGCTCTGGATGATCTGAATCACTTGTGGGGTGGGGAAAGAGAGAAGCGCCGCGTTTACGAGGCGTTGTGGTTGGGACCTGTTTTGCAGAAGGAAAAAATCCGTCACGTACACGTCCATTTTGCCGGGACGGCGGCCCGCACCGCGTTCTGGCTCAACCGGCTTTTTGCCATCAACTACAGCGTCACCGCGCACGCCAACGACATTTTTTGTGACGAGACCTCCGCCCGCCTGGCGCAAATTTTCCAAGCGGCCACGGTGGTGGTCACGGTGAGTGATTTCAGCCGGCGGTATCTGCAGGACAATTATCCCACCCTGCGCGAAAAGTTTCACCGGGTTTACAATGGCATCGAACCGGAGCGGTTTTGCCCTTCTGATTTTCCGGCAGGACGCCCGCTCATCGTCAGCGTCGGGCGCTACATTGAAAAAAAGGGCTTTGGAGATTTGATCGCCGCTTGCGTGCTGCTGGAAGGGCGCGATTTTTCCTGTCAAATTATCGGTCACGGTCCGTTGGAAGCCGATTTGCAAAGTCAGATCGCGCATCTTGGCTTGGGGGATCGCGTGGTGCTGGCCGGCCCGAAAACCGAGAGCGAGATCGCCGCCTTGCTTGGTCGGGCCCGGCTGTTTGTTCTTCCTTGTCTGAACGCTGCGGACGGGGCTGCGGATAACCTGCCCACCGTCATCATGGAAGCCATGGCTGCGGGTTTGCCCGTTGTGGCAACTTCCGTGGCGGGGGTTCCCGAGATGGTGGTGGAGGGAAAAACCGGATTCGTGGTTCCGGAAAAAGATCCCACCGCCGTGGCCGGGCGGATGCTCCGCCTGCTTGATGACAAAAGCCTGGCCGCTGAGATGGGACGGTCTGGCCGGGCGCTTTGTGGCGAACTTTTTGATATCCGCCGCACGTCCGCGTGCTTGCTGGAAATTTTCCAATCGCATGGGGCGGTCTCCCTCTCTTCCTGAAACACTGCCCGATCTTTTGCCCTCTGGCTGGGGCAGGGAGGATGCTCCGGCTTTGGAGTTCGATGTGGGCTGTCACAAAGGATTGTTCCTGGTGGAAATGGCCCGTCTTTATCCCGAGCGCAATTTTCTTGGAGTGGAGTTCCAATCCGAACGGGTGCAAAGAACGCGGAAAAAAATCCAGACGCTTGGACTGTCCAATGCCGGGGTCGTTCGGGCCGAGGGTCTGGCGGCCATGCGGGGATTTCCGGATCACTGCGCGGATGTCGTGCATGTGCTGTTCCCCGATCCGTGGCCCAAGCGGCGACATTATATCCGCCGGCTGGTACAGGCGGGATTTTTAGAGGCCAGCCGGCGGGTGCTCAAAAAGGAGGGCATACTCCGCCTGGTGACGGACGACGCGGATTACGCCGCAGCCATGGTGGCGACCGCGAGGGCTTTCCCCACCCTCGAGCCTTTCCATGCCGACCACCGGATTTATCCGCTGACGGAATTTCAAAAAAAATTCCTCACGGATGGCCGGCCTGTTCACCGATTGATTCTCAGAAAAACAAAGTAGAAGCGGGGTAC
>JBGTGQ010000092.1:0-44985 GCA_041746635.1 Terrimicrobiaceae bacterium
AAATCGCCCGGCTCGGCGGCTATCTCGCCAGGGCGCATGATCCTCCTCCGGGAAACATGGTGATGTGGCGAGGTATGTCTCGCCTTACCGACATCCAGTTAGGCTTTCTTCTCCAGACAAAATTTGCGGGTAATTGAAAGCACCTGAGGTGCCATTTGCGCAAGTTTTCATAGGCGTCATAACATGGGGCTATGACGTCTATGGATTCAGGCGGCCGTCGCGAAGGTCGGATTGGCCTTTCGGGCTTGAGCCCAGGCTTTCGGAGTGACCGAGGCGATTTGGTGATTTGTCATGGCAGGCAGCCGAGTGAGGACATCGCAGAGGTAGGCGTAGGGGTCGATGCCATGAAGGCGGCAGTTTTCAATGATGGTGTAAAGGATGGCAGAGCGCTGGCCGGCTCCGGCTGCGCCAAAGAACATCCAATTCTTTTTGCCCAGGGCGGTAGGGCGGATCGCGTTTTCTACGAGGTTATCCCGCTTGCAGGATTATGCCGCGAAGAAGGAGTGGATGGCACTCAGGCGATTGTTGCGGCTGCGGGCGCTGTTGCCCCGGTCGTGCTCAAGATGATTGAGGAACGAGCCTACCAATTTGGCGTCCAAGTCCTGAACGTTCAGATCGCTGGCTTGGCGGTGATGGTATTTGCAAGCAAATCGAAGCAGTAGCCGGAAAGTGTCCCGATAGCTGGCGATGGTGTGAGGACTGGCACCCTGTTGTTCCAGCAGTCGATCAGTAAAGAACCACTGCAAATGTTTGGGCAAGTTCGCGGCGTTCATCGACGACCTCCTTGATCCGGGGTGAGCTGGAACTCTGTTGCCAACTCGAGCAGTTCGGGAACCGCCTCGATATACCAATCCGTGCAAGCCACCGACGAATGCCCAAAATAGGTTGCCAGCGCCGATCTCGACGGTGATGTTGCGCACGTAAGCGTGCATCATGTCCCCTGTGCTCTTGCCTTCGTAGAGGGAGATGAACGTTTTGGGCTGCTCAGGATTATCGAATCCCGGGGAACGATCCTTGAGCTTCAGCACGACACCCGCCTGACTCTGGCCTTGAAGGTTCAAAAAGCGGTCTTTGCTGTGCGGCATGCTGGGTTCGTCCCCGCTGATATTCACACGATCGCTCAGGAGATAGACACCCGGACCCGGCAGGTTGTTCGATCCGGCCTTGTGCACTGGCGGATGGTCTATGATGGCCGCTACAAACTCATTCGCGGTTTCGATCCGAATTCGGAGGGCTCTGACCATGGCAGCGCCCCAGATCTCCCACTTCTCCTCTTCGACCGGGAAAACGATCCCGACGAGTTGCGCAATATCGCGGAGGAGAACAACGACATTGTAGCTGCGTTGCAGACGCTGCTCGATCCGAGCGAAACTGCCTCCTGATGCAAAGGCGGCACGGGAGAAACGACATTCCAAGATCCATGACTTCTGCCCTTCAATCATTGCACCTCCCAAATGCCTTATGACTCGTCACACCCCTTTCAAGAAAACGGCTTCACTCGCGCTCCTTCTGCCTGCACTCGCCATCACAGCAAGGGCCGAGGCCCCCTAGGGTTTGGCCATTTTTGAGCACTCCCGACGAGGGTCTTATTCTGAGTCCATCATAACGTTGAATTACAGGTTAAGGAAACGTATCGCCTGCCCAAATGGGTATTCCTCCTGAAAGCTTATCTGTTTCTGGTGCTCGGCTTGGTTCTGCACAAACCGCACCACTGCTTCCGCATCGGACTGACTCACCGAGAAGGCACCGTAACCGGACTGCCAATGAAAACCAGCAACCGGAGACTTGAGTCACGACGCCCGCCTCATCAAAGTCTGACGCGTAATGGAAAATTTGACCCATACTGCGGCGATCATCGGTTGCGGCCCGCACAACGTCACACGCGGCGGCATCAATTCAATCAGCTATGCCCATGCCGCGGCCCTGCGGAAACTGCCCGACTTCCATCTGGCTGCGGCGGCGAGCCGAAATCCGCAGAACGCCGCCGACTTCGCCTCGGAATTTCCCGGCGTCACGCCCTACATCGATTACCGCGAGATGCTCCGTCGCGAGCGACCGTCCTTCGTGAGCATCTGCGCGTTTCCGGGCGAGCGCGAGGAAATGGCCATGGCCGCATTGGAGCACGGGGCGAAAGTGCTTTGGATCGAAAAGCCATTCGCCGTTTCGATGGGCGCGGCGAGGCGCATTCTTGACACCGCGGCGCAGGCCGGCGCGCGCGTGTTCGTCAATCACCAGCGCCGTTACGCACGCGTCCTGGGGGAATTTCGCGACGCGGTGCAACGCGGCGCGGCGGGCGAGTTGATCTCGTTCGATGTGGTCCAACCGGGACATTGCCTGATGAACTTCGGACCGCACCTGGTCGATGCCGCGCTATTCGCCATGGGCAGCCGGACCCCGGTCCGAATCCTCGCCGCCGCCGACTTTCATACCGGCTCGTCGCATCAGGCCGTGCCGGCCGAGGATCATCTTGCGGGCTTTGTCCATTTCGACGACGGGACGCGCCTCTCGGTTGCAGCCGGAAGAAATGGCGCGTCGCGGCTGCCGCTTCTGCGTGCGCATTGCACGGAGGGTTTTGCCGAGCTTCACCTGAGCCCGCTGCCTGGCACATCCGGCGTCGTCCGGCTCGTCGCCGCTGGAAAAACCATCCTGACCCCGGAGTTCGACGAGCACTTTCACCACGGCAACGAGGACAAGAATCTCTTTTGTGATCGCGCCGCCGCCGATATAATCCGCTGCGCGTCAACCGGCCAGCCGTCGAGAATCGACGGTAGCGAAGCGATCCGCAGCCTGGAAATTCTGCTCGGCTTATTCGAATCGGCCCGCACCAGGCGCATGATCGAACTGCCGATGAAGCAGGAAGATTCCCCGTTCGATCTCCCACAGCAGTGATTCCAATAATAGCACCAAGACCGGCACCATCGCCGCACTGCCGCAACCCGGGGAAACAGCCATTGTCATCGGCGGTGCATTTCCACGCGGGTCAATGGCCGCGCATCGTCTTCCAAGCGAACTCTCTGAAGCCATTCCCGGTCAATCCGCAAGAATCCCTCGCAGGGGAGGGTGTGGTGAAGATCGCGCCCAAAGACCGCGGAATGGATGAGCGGCTTCGCGTTATCGAAAGGCTCCGGAGAAATGAATTGAGCGCCGCAGACTTCCTCGCTCTTGTCGCAACCCCGCCGACGCGGCCTATGCGTATGGCAGCCTCGCGGACCGCTCGCGGTTTTCAGTCGCGTTCGACTGGTCCGCCCAATAGCCTTGAATAGCTATATTAGGAACTTTGAATTATGAATAAGCCGAAGAACGTGGTTCTGATAATGACGGATCAGCAGCACTTCCGCACACTGGGCTGCCACGGCGTGCCGGAGGCCCGGACGCCGAACATCGACGCGCTCGCCACTTCTGGGATCGATTTCCAGAACCATATCGTCACCAACCCCGTCTGTTCGCCTTCACGGGCCTCGATTATCACGGGATTGTATCCGACCGAGCACGGACTTTGGACAAACGGTTGTGCATTGCCCGAACATCTCGATACCATTCCGAAATTATTGGGACGGAACGGCTGGCAGACCGCGCATTTCGGAAAACTTCATCTGGTCCCGATCGTCAGCCGAATCGCCCCCCACCCTCCCTATGGTTTCGACACCTGCGAGGTGTCGGAAGGCGACCAGCAATTGATCGACGACGATTATTTCCGTTGGCTGCGGACGACGCATCCTTCGGTTTTCGTGGAATATCTCACTGAAATGTACTCCCAGGGGCACGCGAAAGGATACAAGTCGAAGCTGCCCGAGGCGCTGCATCCGAGCACGTGGGTGACGGACCGGGCCATCGACTGGCTCAGAGACCGCCGCGATCCGAAGAAGCCATTTTTCCTCGAAGCGAGCTTCTTCGATCCGCACCATGCGTTCAACCCGTGCGAGCCCTACGCCAGTGCTTATGACGACATTGATGTTTCGGCACCGGTATTCGACGAGGCGAGCATCGCGACGCGACCGGAGCACTACCGGAAGCACTATGAGGGTTGCAAGGGGACGACGCGCGATCCGGAGAAGATGACGGCGATCCTCAAGGCGTATCATGCCATGGTGTCACACATTGATCACTGCGTGGGGCGACTTCGCGAATCCCTGGATGAGCTTGGTCTAACCGAGGACACGGTAATTCTCTTTACGTCCGATCACGGAGAATTACTGGGAAATCACGGGCTGCTCTGGAAGGGCCCCTACATGCTGGATGATCTGCTGAGGGTGCCGCTGATCGTGAGCGCGCCAGGCCGGATGGACGCTCCCGTGGTGACGACAGAGCTGACTTCAATGGTGGATCTCTTTGCCACGGTGGGCGCGCTTGCCGGGTGCCCGGAAGTTCCACGTCAGAGTGGGCGCTCATTCATAAACTCCGATCTCGAATTGTTCCCGGAGGGAGTTCGAGACGATGTGCTCGCTGAGTGGGAGGCACCTGGTGCCGGCCCCACTTCGTCGCTACGATGCCTCCGGACCCGGGATCTCAAGCTGGTCCACTACGGGCGAAGCGGAGAGGGCGAATTCTACGATCTGAAAAACGATCCTGACGAGTTTTTCAACAAAACCTCCGACGACACACTTTCGGCGGAACAAGCAGCGCTGAGAGAGATGCTCAACCGGCATTACCTGACATACCGCCCCCATTGTCCCAGCGCGGGCGCGTGGTAGGCGGGAGCAGCGACGCAGAAAGCGTCGATCAAGCCGGACCGACGCGCGCCATTCCATCGCCACTTATGCGGAAGTTCCGAACTAATTAACCATACAAAACATTCATTAATTTCGGCATGGGAGAGGATATTTTGTCTTGATCGTTCGATCTGTCCCGCGGGGACTGGTGTCCCACGAAATTTTCAACCGGCCTGCCATGGACTAGCTTTCCCGCAAGCTCAATGGCCTTCCCGCCAGGGACGCGAGAACCCTTACCTTCCCGAAAATCACCGTCAGCGAGAGTTCGCGAAAATAGTTTCATTGCATTCATTATCCGAGCGTGGATGTTCCATGAAAAACAATATGCTGCCGATGATTATTTTTCCCAAGAGTCACACCCCGATGCCGGCTAAATCACGAACACTGCCATTCAATGCGCCCGAAATTTGTTCGCATTGGCAGGGCGTTTCGTTGTCTCCAAGTTCGTATCGCTCCCCGCGCCGGCCTCAAAAATTGTGAACGCCTTGGAAGACACGATCAATCCTGCGGACCAGCCCGCTTCCGCACGAGATCAGCAAAAACAGAACCACGTCATCGAGCCGGACTGGCGTGCTAAACCTGCTCCCCTTCGGCATAGCTGGAAACGCATTGCCAATATTGACCAGTTCCGCTGGCTTTCCCGTGCCGATGTCCTGGAGCATCTGAAAATGGCGAGGGATGAGTTCGGCATCACCCACGTGAGGGCGGCGGGCATGTATTCTCCGGAAATGCGGGTCTGGGAAAGGAAACTTTCCCACTGGAAACAGCGCAACGCACAACCCTGTCCCAACTGGCAATATGTTGACTTGAATCTTGAGTCCCTCCTCCAGCTCGGCTTGAAGCCTGTCTACACCACCTGCTTCACCCCTCGCGGAATGACGACTGGCACGAAAACGTGTTGGCCGGATGGAAACCCCGTCAGCATGCCGGACGATCTGGACGAGTGGTCCCGCTTTGTCGCCGACGGCGTAAGCCACCATATTAAACGATATGGTGCCGAGGAAGTCGGCTCGTGGCTTTTCGAGTGCTGGAACGAGCCAAACCTTGCGGGATTTTTCGATGGCACACGCGAGGATTTCTTTCGTCTGTGGTCGGCCACCTGGCGGGCGGTAAAGTCGGTCGACTCAACTCTGCGCCTCGGAGGGCCATCCACCGCTCGTGGCGAGTGGATCGGGGAGTTCCTCGATTTTTGCGACTTGGACGGAACTCCGCCCGATTACCTCATCACACACATCTATAACAACGACTCGGAAAGCGAGCCCCTGTCACCATTTGATGGCCCGGCAAGTGCCCGGGTGAAAGATTCGCCCGACTTTGCGGCAGGTGTCATTCGGGGAACCCGGCGCATGCTTGATGAGCGGGGATGGAAAGGTGAGGTCCACTGGAATGAGTGGGGTCGGTCATGGTTTCCCTACGATCTGCGCAAGGAAACAGCGCTTGAACCCGCCTTCATTGTCAAAACGATGTGCGAGGTCTCTCAGGAAGCTGACGAGTTTGCATTTTGGTGCTTATCCGATATCTACGATCAATGCGGACGCCAATCCTCGGAATTCGATGGCAATTACGGGATGCTAAGCCTGCATGGGTTGCGTAAACAATCGTGGTTTGCACACCAGCTTCTTGGCATGTTGGGCAAGATGCGGGTGCCTGTTGTCGGGCAAAGTGAAAGTTTCGGGGCGCTCGCGACATGGTGCGAAGGCAAGCCCGCAGTTATATTTTGGGCGTTCCCGAAACACCCTGAAGAACCAACCTCGGAAATCCAGATCGAGGTCGGGTGGACGAATCATGCCGCCACACTCTACCGGCTGGACGAGTCCGAAAACAACGTGATTTTGGATTGGAAACGGGCTGGCTCACCCGCGTATCCGAATCCAGCCGAGATTCAGGCCCTCAGAAAATCAAACACCCTAACTCCTGCCGCAGCCTCCGAATTAGCTCGCTGCCCCGGCGCTCCACGCCTGGCGTTTTCGATGAAATGCCCGGGAGTTGCTCTTCTCTCGGCCCAATGAGCAAGAGAGTTTATGCCCCAAGGGAGCGGAAGCTCTCTGGCTCCAGTACCCCTCATCCGCGTCGCCCTGCGGACGGCTAGTAGGGGCTGGCTCCTTCTTCCGAGACTGCACAAACTCAGGGGACTAAGCCGATCAAAAAGATTCGCATTTCCCAGCAGCAGATTGCGCACGATTTGGGGGTCTCCCAGACGCTGGTTTCCATGGTTCTAATGGGAGGCGAAAGGGGGTGTCGGAAAAACCCCGCCCGGATACCCGCCGATTCATGCGGAGCGCGGCCAGGGCGGGACGGTGTCTTGATCTCACGCCGATGCGTTTTGACTAGAGGAGGATTTACCTAGGCATTTCTGGAATTTCCGACGCGGTTCAGAAACCAAAAATGGCAGCGCATACGGGATTCGAATCCGTATTTCTACAGAGAGAGATTGGGCCGAGTGCCCATCAGTGCCCAAATCAGTGCGTTAGTGACCTGTGAACTATTTGCCGAACATGAGCATAAGAAATCAAATGCACCAATCCGTCATCATCCTCAATCACAAGCGCAAATTTGGCGGCTAGTGCATGATCAGATGTTGGTATTGACCACGATAAATCCTCCGCAATTTCGACAGCGAACGGCTCGAAAGGAACCGCATGAAGTAGCGCGTGAATTTGTTCTCTCATTTTTCTGCCAACACTTTATCAGACGAAAATTCCTCCGTCAACTAGGCGACCAAAACAAAGAAGGTTGTTGAAAGGGGTGCACTTCTGCGGAGCGTGGGAGTCAAATTTTTCTCCATTCCCCGCCCGAATACCCGCCGATTCATGGGGAGCTCGGCTAGGGCGGGACAATAGTCATACTCTCACGCCGAGGGGCGGTTGCGGCTTTGCCGCTTGATGCACTAGAAAATCGCGACCCTGTCAAATCGCACCTCCGCATCAGCCACCGCCGCCAACGAGCCAGCAACAACCTCATCAGGAGTTAACCCGTGCTCTTCGCAATACCTAGCAATCATCGCATCCGCCAAGGGAGAAAGCGGCTCACCACCAGACCAAGACTCATCCGAACAAGTAATATTCATAATCTATTTATCGCCTACTATATCCTGTATTTTTTCGAGTAATCCAAATGACAAACTTACAGATACCAAGAAAGAGAACAGCAGGCCAACAATACTCGACAATATTGACCAATACCCCCAGCAAAAGCCAAATCATGCCAAAGACATTGGCAGAGTTACGATATGTAACCGGAGCCGAAGCGCACCCACCTAAAAACACGAAGAAACCGAACGCAAAGCACCGAAAGAACCATTTAGCTAGCTTTTCTCCATTTTCAGCGATTTTGACCCCATAAAACTCTAGTCGTTGTTTAGTATAGAACAAGGTTAGGACGCGGGGGATGCCAGCCGCTTCGCGGCTGGCATCTCCCTGGCGATCCCGATCCCTAAAAGGCCAAAAGTTACGCAGGATATTTTCATTCAGCGAAGACATGCGCGAATACGTTGCAAACCACTGTCTATAAGGGTCGGACTCAACGAGTCGGTGATATTCCACTGCGGTGATACCGTTTGGGTATTTTCCGCAGACGTAAACCTCCTCGCCGCCAAAGCGGCAAACCTCGGCAACCATGTGGGCCTTGCCCGCGCCACGACGAATAGGTTCGTTGCGCAGGATGGCCCCTGGGGCTTCCGAGAGATCGGCTGGCACGAAGAACCATTCACCCTGACGGATGAAGGCCCGATTGTGCCGGCGGTTCCGCTGATTGGAATTAAGGTGCACGCGACTTTCGGCCGCGTGCACTTCTTCCGGTTTGAGGGCGTCCCGAGCTTGTGCCACGGAAGAGGCTCCTCCCGGCACCGCCGCGACAAACCATTCCCGCTCGTCGTGTCCGCAGAGGAAGCGATCCTTCGACTGCGGTTTCTTCACGAGGAGCAAGAGATGACGATCGTGCGCCAGCATCTGCATCACGCAGACGTCGAGAGCGGTCTCAAGTGCTTTTGGAACGAGCATCTCGAAAAACTCGCCACGGTTATCGCGGCGAATATCCAGGGCATAGTCACGGAGTCGGTCGTTTTCCTGATAAGCGATTTTGAATCGCGCGCCCATGCGGGCGAACTGATTGGCTATGAGATTTTCATTCATGAATTCTCCTTTGACGGCGCGCGGGCCCGGATGGTCGAACGGACCGGCCAAGCGCGAACGCCGAATTTCTTACGTGTGATGGAGAACCGCACTGCGGCTCTCCGAATGGGATGCTGGTTTTTCTGTTTCATTGGTGTGTTTGGTTGTTGTTGTTGTTGAAAAGACACGCCGCCTCCTTGCGAGGAAGGTGCCGTAGTGAGCCGCAGAATCTCAGTCTCCTTTGGGTCGAAAGACCGGCCGGAAAGCCGAGGCGGCAAAGGATGTGAGGCCGGTTCCTGATGAGAGGAACCGGCCTCTGGTTAATCTTTATACGGATCGCTGATGTCGCGACCTGCCATGGCCACGCCGATGGGCTTGAGCGTATGAAGAATCCGAATGGTTCCTTCATGTGCCGCCAGCACCTCGGGTAGTCGGCGATACGCCTGCGGAGCTTCATCAAGGTCTCCGCCACGGAGGGTCACTCCGCGTGCGTGCAGCCATTTCATCATTTCGTCGTGGCGGACGAGCCCAGGCTTGCGGATGCGCTTACCGTCCTCGTTGACGAACCTTCCTTTGGCTGCCGTTCGCGACATGACGCGCCCGGCTCCGTGGACGGTGGAGTAAAGAGCCTCACGGGAAGCACCGGAGTCCACGCCCTCAATAATGACGGCGTCGTCACCCATGCTCCCACCAATGAAACCCTTCTGACCTGGAAAGGCCGGGGTCGCCCCTTTACGGACAACCCAGAACTTTTCGCCGTCATGCTCCTCTTCCCAAGCGAAGTTGTGGTGGTTATGCACCTCTTCCTCGATCTTCGCCGAAAGAATCTTGTTCACGACGTGGCGGGCCACGAATTCGCGGCCAGCGTAGGCGTAGCGTCCGGCTAGTTTCATACCAGCGATGTAAGCCTGACCGACTGCGTCCTGCTCACGCACGACCGCCGGATCGACATCCATCCCGTCCTTGCCACCCGCTGCCTTGAGGAAGTGGGTGGCGGTTTTGTGGCCAAAGCCACGTGAACCGAAATGGACGCCAACCCACACGCGGTCTTCTTCATCAGTGAAGATGTCCACGTAGTGGTTGCCGCTGCCGACGGTTCCAAGCTGGGCTTCCGCCATGGGCTTGAAGTCTTTGAAAGGTCGCTCACTCCAAAGATCATCTTCAAAGAGTTCGTGTTCGACGCGCTCCTTGCTGTGGCGGCCAATTCCGAACGAAATGTCGGTCACGACATCGTTCATGATCTTCTCGATATGGGGACGGACATCGTCGCCCTTGGCATCCGTGCGGATGGCCAGGTTGCCGCAGGCGATGTCGAATCCGACTCCCGAAATTGAAATCGAGTCGCGATAAGCCACGACGCCGCCAATTGGCTGCGCGTAGCCTTTGTGCCCATCAGCACAGAGCACGCCCCGTTCTCCGCCAGCCGCAATACAGCGGCGGATCTGGGTGATGGTTGCTTCGTCGTGCGTTCCAAAAATACGGACGCTCATGTTTTTGTCTCCTTTGGTTTTATGTTAATGGCCGGCGTCATGCCGGTCAGTGTTGAAATTGGCTCCCGAGCGTGGCTCCGCCCCACAGCCGAGCGGAGCGAGACAGACTGTGCGCAGCACAGCCCGAAGGGTGAGCGTAGCGAATCAATCCCCTGATTGGCTTCGCCTACGCATGATGGCTATGTTTAGACGATAGTCACTCTCGTGACTGGCGTTCAAAGTCAGGTATCCTGCTGATTGGACGACTCGGGAAAAAGTGGAGCCGGAGGTAGTTGCAACCTCACCTTATCGGATTAAAAGTCCGATGCCGGTCTGCTGTGGCTTCGGCTCCGGGAAATGGTGCTCGCGGCAGGATTTGCACCTGCACTGGCCAGCTTCTCGAACTGGTGCCTCTGCGTTGGGCTACGCGAGCAATGAAAAATGGCGCGGCTGACGGGT
Source organism: Terrimicrobiaceae bacterium (assembly GCA_041746635.1). Taxonomy (GTDB): domain Bacteria; phylum Verrucomicrobiota; class Verrucomicrobiia; order Chthoniobacterales; family Terrimicrobiaceae; genus CAMASH01. The sequence goes on from JBGTGQ010000092.1 coordinate 10,747, forward strand.
AACGCTCCCGCTCACAGATGCTTGAAAGACATCCCGCCTGCTTTGGGCGCTCAACCGCGTGAATACGTGCGCCGGGTAACGCTCCCGGTCGAGTCGGACATCTACCGCAAAGGGTTTATAAAACCCTCTTGGCTCTTAGCCACGCACGCAAAAGTGGCGGAACGCGGAGGGCATGCTCCCCATCCTCACAATCTGTGAGACGATCTCGTTAGCACCGAGTCCCGGTTCGCTTGGCCGGTTCACGTTCCTTTGGTGCCCGTGGCAGGATTTGCACCCACACCGTTCCGCTTTTGAGGCGGATGTCTCTGCTGTTGGACTACACGGGCAAATTGCTCCCGGTCGGTCTTGCCCCGACACTGGTTCGGTTTTAAGCCGAATGCCTCTGCATTGGGCTACGGGAGCTAAAAATGGTCCCCACGGCAGGATTTGCACCCGCAACCTCTCCGTTCTAAGCGGAGCGCCTCTTTCTAGTTGGGCTACGTGGGGATAAACTGGTGCGCTGAGACGGTAATGCTCCGCCGTTTGCGGAATGTCAGTCCGCCGTCCTGCTTTTGGACGATCAGCGCGAAAAGGATCCGGCTATCGGTGCTGCCCCGATCTGATCCCTTTTACAAAACGGGTGCATAAGCTGCTCTGCCAAGCCGGAGAAATAATGGCGGAAGCCGAGCCGAGCGGCTCGGGGAGCCGCGAGACAGACCCCACGCAGTGGAGCCCGCAGGGCGATCCATCTGGGCAGATGAATCGTCAACGTCTCGATCCCCATTCCGATCACTCGGAACCAACCGTTTTCGAAACGGTGCTCCGCTCTTGCGAAGTTCAGCTTCCATTAAACTGGTAGGCCGCCACGGTGCCGCCCCGTGCTCTGCGGATTAAGAACGCCCGTCGCGAAGCGACATGACTCTCATCAGCGAAGCGGCATTCTTGCATGGCGATCAGATCGCAATCCGCTGTATCACTGCAATGCTTGCGACCCGAAAATTGGACGCGCACTCCGGACTCGCACCGGATAAGGCGGTTTTGCAGACCGCAGGCTCGTCGGCTTTGCCTTGTGCGCGCTTGAAATGGGGAGCCTAGTCGGTTCTGCCCCGACCCTGCCTCGATCACAGCGAGGAATGCCGCTACTACACCATAGGCTCCATTAAGAAATTGGTACTCCCGGAAGGAATTGCACCCTCACCGCAAAGTTCGAAGCTTTGCATGCTCATCTATTACACCACGGGAGCGTGGTGTCCCCGGTTGGATCGGAGGGGGTGGGGCCCCTCCGCCCACCTAGGCACCAACGACCTTCGCCTTCGCACGGCGACGCGCTAAATCTCCTGCGCCACGGGGACAAAACTGGTGCGCCATGCCGGTGCTGCCCCGGCCCGAGCTGCTTGGAAAACCGTCGCGAAGCGACCATCCACTGAGTGGGAAACACTCTTGTTTGGCCGGGAGGCAACGTAGCCATGCGAGCTGATACATTAATGGCGCGAAATGGTGGCTGGATTCGGTTACGCACCGAACTCTCCCCGGCTTCAGCGGGGCGCTTTCACTAGATTAGCTTTCCAGCCTTGGAAAAATGGTCCCTCCCCGAGGTAACGCTCCTCGGTCTTCCGGTTATCAACCGGGCGCTCTGCTTTTGAGCTAGAGAGGGAAAAAGTTCCAGGGGCAGGAGTCGAACCTGCGAGAGCAAGCTTATGAGGCTCGCCTGAATCCGATTCTCCCTGGGATAAAAATTGTTCGGGTGGCTGGATTGTGGGGAGAAGGGACCCCACACCCTTCTATGCCCCAGCGTCTCCGGTTTGTAGGACCGGCGCTCTTCTGTTGAACTCCACCCGAAAAAAACTCCCCGGCGTGGACTCGCACCACGACGATCCGAGTAACAATCGGACATGCTGCTTTGACATTACCGGGGAAATTGGTGCCCTCGGCAGATCGGAGGGGGATGGGGCCCCTCCGCCCATCCAAGCACCTGCAACCTGCCGCTTAGAAGACGGCTGCGCTAATCTGTTACACCACGAGGGCTGAAACTGGTCGGGCAGGTGGTTTGTGGGGCGAGGGGTCCAACATCCCCTCAATACACCCACTTTCTCGTGTTCCCAAAACACGGATCTCCACTCCTTCGACCTCTGCCCGGACATAAAACTGTTCTGAAAATGGCGGATGCGACGATGGTGGGGTGACGGGGACCCCACCCCCGTCAATGCCCCCGCTATATCCGGTTCGACAAACCGGCAGCTCTGCTGTTCGCTCTCGCATCCATGGTGGGAGCTGGTGACCGCCAATCGCTAAGCGATCCTGCTGGTAGGTGCGGTGCGCCCACTTTGCGGGTCGAGGGTGGTGGGCGACACATCGCACCACTTGTCCACTTCCGGTCTTTGGGAAGACGGCGGTTTTACAGACCGCTGACCGGAACAACTCCCTCTTAATTGGTAAATTGGTGGACCACCGGGGCTACGCTCCCCGCACTGCCGGGTGCAAACCGGCTGATTTCCTGACTAATCTAGTGGCCCATAAAATGGCACGGCGACTCGGTGCTGCCCCGAGCATGTCTGGTTTTGGAGGCCGAACTGCGCTGCTGGCGCCCGCCGCTTATAATGCTATTTGAAAATTGGTGCGGTCAGCCGGCTGGCGGGGTGACGGGGACCCCGCCCCCGTCAATGCACCGGCATCGTCTGAATGGCAATCAGACATCCTTCTCTTGAACGATGACCACAAAAAGGGGCGGGTCCTCTCGAACCCACCCCGGAAGTTGATCAGCCGATTACCGTTTACCTTTCAGGCAACGTGAAACCAGGTGCCACCGCAATTACGCGGCATGGTCCGGCTCATCTCGACCGATCAACACGACAACCCCGGCAATAACTGCCAGGGTAAAAGAACAAACACCGCTGCCATCCTTAGATGCGTTGGTGGGGTGAGGGGTCCCACCCCCTCCCAGGCACTAAGGATCACACCCGCAGGTTATTTCACGGCGGATCTTTCGGTGTTTCGGGCACACCTCCCACGAAGCCCTTAGACTGTAAGGTTGTTGGCGTGGATTCATTTTTTCAAAACAGGTCGGTGCGGTGGTATTGACACCACCGCCGTCTTGCGTAACTCTCTAAGGAGTCACGCGAACGGCCGTCTCAACAATGACCTGTTTCGAGCTGACGAATCCGCCCCGTCACGGTTACCGCCGTGGCGGGGCCTTTTTGTCGCCTAAGTTGTATTAAATTTCATATATGTGAAGTTTGGTTGGAAAAACAAAAAACCCTGTTCGCTTTGGGCGAGCAGGGTTGGACTAAATTGGCGTTGTTTACGTAGGTATTTAGAACGATCTGCTCGCTGGGGATGTGCCTGGATTCACTTCCGGCATATCTTGTGTACCGAGAATAAATCCTCTGAGGCACAGCGCACAGGTCCAGCGCAAGTTGGCACTTGCCTGATAACGCTTTGATATGGACCGATGGTGGAGCATGATTTGTGAAGAAATGCTTAGTTGTTGATTGTTGTATAAATAGTCATTCGTTTTCCTGCAACAACTATTTTCGAAAAGTTATAAACTTCTAAAGAAGGAGTCTATTGAGATCCGAATTCTTGCGAAATCGCGAAGGAAGTTGGACTCGACTTCCCAGCGGCAATAGCTATTTTCAACGGCTCGTAACAAAGGAGTTTGTATGGCAAAATACACCAACAACGACGGTTCCTTTTTTCGAGCGCACAAGTAAGCGCCGAAAAGGATTCCCATCCGAAACGCATGTCAAACGCGGACATCGCGTTGTCCACCTGAACAAGGAGTTGATCGAGAAACTCGGTCGTCAGGATCCTTGTCCCTGCGGTTCCGGCCGGAAATTTCAAAAACTGTTGTCTGCGAAGCGGACGTCACGATGGCGCTCTGCGTGACCACTACTTTTAGGGAGTAAAGTTCCCGACTGCTCTCCTCGCCGCGATTTAAAGTCAAAACCAGAAAAGAACTCAAAGGAACGGCTGGGAATACGTCGAGCGCAGCAAGGTATCGGGAATTGTGGCGATCCGATGGACCGGCCTCAGCGGGACTTTCCACGGAAGTCATCACCTTTTTCCGGGCACGGGGTCTGAACAAAGTGTCCCTCGGGGGCGGCGACGCCTCCGAGAGGATCACCGTGCATGAGGTGCCACTTAATGACCTGGTCGTTTGGATTGCGAAGAAACGCAGCGAATGCGGACGTGGGATGGTGAGTGACGACACCGAGCACACGGTCTTCGTCGCACAGTGTCGTGGCGAAGCCGATTCCTGCGGGCAGGCAAAGTCGCGGATATGAAACTGCAACAACTCAGCGTTCTTCGTCGCCCCCGGTGCTGCGTCCAGAATGGATTGGATGTTGTTTGCGGAAAGGAGTGGGTGCCGTGGGGGCTCCCGCTCTGTTCATTTCCTAATTTTGGGCGTCTTCGAGAGCTGCCCAAAATCTGCGGCGTACTGCATGGCATTATTGAAAGCGGTCACGTCGAGGTTGATCGTTCGATTTGCAGCGCCTCCCGTGGCGCGGGATGTCTGGTTGCTGATCACCAGTTCGGAAAATTTGGGGCGGCGTCCGGGAAGGTGGAGATTTCCGGCGCACTTCTCGGTCCGGCTCTTCTCAGCCTCGGCGATGGCATCGTCCAGTCGGGTGGCGGTCAGGGGTGTGCGGATAGCCTTCGATTTGCCATTTGGCAACGCAACCCTCATCTGCGCGTAGTACTTGTCGTTCCGCGCCACTATGCCCGCACTTTGCGCTTGCGGGAATCCAGGACCGGGGTGAATCTCGCCCCGTGATCCTTCGGCTTAACAGCTTCCATTTTTGCGCATTGCGTCTCGTTACGTTTCATGGCGTTAAAGTCACACAAATAGTCGCACAGACGCAGGCTCGGGAACGAGAAGCTTCTTGGTAAGCAGCACGCCCGGATGGCGAAATTGGCAGACGCGCCAGATTTAGGATCTGGTGGAGCAATCCTTGTGGGTTCGAGTCCCTCTCCGGGCAGTTTTTCCGCCGCGCGAGGAACCTGCTAGTCCCTCCGGCGGCCGAGAAGGAAAGCCACGATACCCCCGATGATCAGGGCCACCGCGATGGAGGCGACAGGATTCGCACGCACCGTCTCGCCAGCGACTCTCGCCCGCACCAAGGCCTCCTCACGGGCGCGATCGTAGATTTCACCCCCACTGTTTAGGACGGTGGCCAGACGCTTGCGCGCCTGCTTCACATTTTCCTCCGCGACATCGGAAGTGGCAGCGACGAGAGAGCGCGCATCTCGCGCGAGAGTTTCGACGTACTGGGCTACTGAATTTACATTTTTGCTCATCCCTGAGTATTGCGCGGCGGCGTAGCGGATGCAATAGCAGGGAAACTAGGGAAACCAGGGGGCCGCTTGCTCTTTCTTGCATTTTGCCAAGATTGATTTGCAAGGAACTGCACACTGACCCACACACTAACCCCTAGTTTCCCCTCTGCCGCACCGATCGCGTCGCCAAATACAACCAACTCCTCCGCATCGAGGAATTGCTGGGCGACAACGCCGTTTACGGCGGCAAGATGCGGTAGGCGTCGCCTGTCATTTGAGTTGTAGAGGCGGTTGTGCCAACCGCCTGACTTCCCGCTGGGCGGCTGGCACAGCCGCCCCTACAATCTTGGCTACACGGAATAAATTCGCGCTCTGACCGTCGCGCCTGTTAGCATCGGCCCTCATGAGATCGTCGCAGCTTCACCGCCGGAAGGATCCCGCCTTCTGGAACGCGATCAATCGCGTGTTGTTTATCCTGCTCGTGCTCGCGGGTGTGGCCGGAATTGCGCTCTGGTTTTATCCCGAACTCATGCGCCGGAATGAAATGAGCCGTGAACTTGATGCCCAGAAAAAGGAATTATCCGCCCAAGAACTCCTCCGCAAACAGCGCGACCGCGAGGTTTATCTGCTGGGAAATGACAAGGAATACATCGAGACCATCGCACGAGACAAACTTGACTTGATGAAGGAGGGCGAAACCATTTACCGGCTCGACCCGGCCAAGACCTCGCCCAAACCGCAGCCCTCGCCCGCGAAAAAATAGACGCTTTGCCATGCCCGCCTTCATGTGGTATCCCACCATCTGACTTTTATGCTCGAACAACTCGATACGATTGACACCTCCGCTGTTTCCGCGCGCCTGGCCGGACTGCGGGGGTTTCTTTGACCTGCCCACCATCACCCGGCGGCTTTCCGAGGTGGAAGCGCGCATGACCGATCCGGATTTCTGGAACAACAAGGAGGCCGCCCAGCGCGATGTGGAGCTGGTTTCCGAGCTCCGCGGCAAGCTGACGCCGTTCCTCGCCCTCGAATCCCGCGCAACGGATTTGGACATCCTCAAGGACCTCACCCGCGGCGAACCGCCGGAGAATCAGGCCCAAGCCATCGCCGAGGTCCGCGCGGAATACGACTCGATCCTGCGCGACTTGGAAAAGTTCGAGCTACATCAATTGCTCTCCGGAGAGTTCGACAAGAGCCCGACTTTTCTCACCATCCATTCCGGCGCGGGCGGCACGGAGTCCTGCGACTGGGCCGACATGCTCATGCGCATGTACACGCGCTGGATGGAACGCTCGGATCTGAAATTCGAAACGGTGGACCTTCAGGTCGGCGACGAGGCCGGGATCAAATCGGTCACGATGCGCGTCTCCGGCGACCATCCCTATGGCTATCTGAAGAACGAAATCGGGGTGCACCGCCTGGTTCGCATCTCACCCTTCGATTCCAACAAGCGGCGCCACACTTCCTTCGCCAGCGTGGATGCCGTGCCCGAAGTCGAGGACGTGCCGATTGAAATCAATCCCGCCGATATCGAGCGCGACACTTACCGCTCGGGCGGCAAGGGCGGCCAAAACGTCAACAAGGTGGAAACCGCCGTGCGCCTGCGCCACGTTCCCACCGGGATCGTAGTGGCTTGTCAGGCCGAGCGCAGCCAGGGCCGCAATAACGAACTGGCCATGAAAATGCTCAAGGCCAAACTCTATCAGCTCGAAGCCGACAAAAAGCGTGCCGAAGTGGACCGGCAATACGGCGAAAAAGGCGATATCGCCTGGGGCAATCAAATTCGCTCCTACGTCTTCCAGCCCTACCAGATGGTCAAGGACCTGCGCACCGGCGTGCAGACCAGCGACATCCCGGGCGTGATGGACGGAAAGATCAATGCCTTCATCGAAGGCAAACTGCGCGGGATGACCTACAAAAAGGGCGCGCAGGACGACGATTTGTAGCCCTCCAGCGAGATTCAAGCCAGTGCTTATCTCGGCCTTGGCCGAGCGGTGCGACGTGATGCTGACTCCCGACAAGGGCGACGTTGGAATACTGCTCGGCACGGAGATTTACGGGATGAAGATTCTCACACAGAGGGATTTTCTTTGATGCATGGGCACTGACGAAGCAGTGCCCTCCAACTGGGAAGATCGGTTCCCCTCGCGATCTGACTCTTGGTCACTTGTCGGAAAGGCGATCTTGCTTTGCTACGTGATGACCTGGCTGTGAAGAGATCACCCAGAATCTGATCCCAACATCACAAAACCTCCTTGCCGCATTCATTGCTCCGGGCTCATCAAGGCCGCCAGCCGACATTTGAGCCGGAACCAAAAGCTGCCGTTCTCGAATTTCGCCAGATCTTCCCGCTTGCTGCGAGCGAAGTCCGCCCCGAACATTTTTTCCACTTCCCGGGCGAATCCCGCATCGTGCACGGCGGCGGCCAGTTCGAAGTTGAGCATGAACGAGCGGTAATCGGTGTTGACCGAGCCGACAATCGCCAGGTCGTCGTCCGCCAACAGCACTTTCTGGTGCATGAAACCCGGCTGATAGCGCCAGATCTTCACGCCCGCCGCCAGCATTTGCGGGTAGTAACTGAACGCAGAAAGCCAGGGCAGCAAGTGATCAATGCCCTGCGGCAAGATGATGCGCACATCCACCCCGCGCAGCGCCGCGTGAGCCAGCGCGCCGCGCAACATGGGATCGGGCACAAAATACGGGCTCGCAATCCAGAGCCGCTCGCGCACGTCATGAATAATCTCACAATAAACCGCCGCCGCGATGCCCCAGGGCTCCGCCGGACCCGAAGCGAAAAGCAAAATATCCTCATCCCCGGACTTGGCTGGATCCACCGGTAGTTCGGGCACCGTTTTTGTGAGGTAATACCAATCTTCCAGGAACGACACCTGGAAGGCCACCGCCGCCGGACCAACGATTCGCAGGTGGGTATCGCGCCAGGCTCCCAGTGGGCCAAGCCCGCGGTATTCATCACCGATGTTCAGGCCACCGATGAAGGCGATGCGTCCGTCCACCAGGACGAGTTTGCGATGATTGCGGAAATTCTGTTGAAACCGCCGGCCGAATTGCCGGTTGGTGACGAAAGCCTGCACTTCGACCCCGGCACGACGTAATTCCGCCGCATAGGAACCTGGCAGTCCCTTGGAACCCACTTTGTCAAAGAGCACCCAGCACCGTACTCCGCGCTGGGCCGCAGCCATAAGCCGCTTCTTCAACTCCTTGCCCAGATCATCATCGTGAATGATGAAAAACTGCACCACGACGTATTCTTGCGCGGCTTCCAAAGCCTCGAAGATCGCGGGGAAGGCTTGCTCGCCATCAACCAGAAGTGTGGTCGAATTTCCCCAGACCACGGGCAAGCCGCGCAGTTGGGAGGCCAGTTGATCCGCATCGCGATACTTCAGGGGAAATTCCGTGCTGAATTCCGCGATTCCTTTCTGCACCCTTTTCAGAGCGGCATCGAGAGCTGGAACCTTTCCCGTACCAGCCATGGTGTAGCCGGAAAATTTGGACTCGCCAAAAATCAGAAACAGCGGAATGGCCAAATAAGGAAAAATGACCAGGGCCATGCCCCAGGCAATCGACGCCTGGGGTGTTCGTGAGATCATCACCGCCTTGATTGCGAAATAAATTCCCGCGATCTGAAAAGCCAGGGTGACGAGACCAAGGGCAACGGCCAGTCCTTGGGAAATCATGCGCGTTTTTCCGAGCGATACGCTGCCGCCAGCAGACTGATCGGATGACACACGCTGGCCTCAAGGGAAAACTTGCGCTCGCCGCTTTCGAGTTGGAGGTGGCACCCGGGATTGGCCGTGGCCACCACGGGCGCGGCCGTGTCGGCGATGTGGCGGATTTTTCGCTCCTGCAATTTGCCGGCCATTTCCGGCTGGGTTATATTGTAAATTCCCGCGCTCCCGCAACACCAAGTGGATTCCGTCAACTCCACCAGCTTCAGACCCGGAATGGCGCGTAGAATCTCCCGCGGTTGTCTGGTGATTTTCTGGCCATGGCAGAGATGGCAGGCTTCGTGATAGGTCACGGTTTGCTCTCCCGGTGAAGAAGCTGGTTTGCGAAAGCCGATTTCGCAAAGCCACTCGTGAATATCCTTGAGCTTGGAGGACCAGACTTTTGCCCCTTCGGCATAGACCGGATCGTCGGCCAGCAAATGGTCGTAGTGCTTGAGGTGAGACCCACAACCGGCGGCATTGGTAATGATGGCGTCGAGGGTGTTGAATTCAAAAGCATCGAGCTGTTTGCGCGCCAACTCGCGGGCGGTTTTCAACTCGCCATTGTGAGCGTGAAGGGAACCGCAGCAGTATTGGATCGGGGGCGTGAAAACCTCACAGCCGTTGGCCAGCAACACTTCCGCGGTGTCACGGTTCACCCCAGAAAGCACGATGTCTTGCACGCAACCTGTAAGTAATCCGACCCGGTATTTCCTCTCACCAACGGGACGCTCCTCGGGCCGGATGAGTTGATGGGAAAACTTCGCCTCTGCGCGAGGCGTCATGCGTTCCAGTTCCCGGAACCGGTAGGGCAGAAGGCGGTTGAGCCGCAGGGTCCGGAAGACAAACTGCGCGCCGGTGGCGCGATAAAGCCAGAGCAGCCGCCCTACAAAACGCAGCAGACGGGGCCGGGTGAAAAGTCCCCGCAGGATCGACCAACGGATCGCGTCGCGTTTCGGACTTCTCAACACCCCGGAACGCTCGGCCTCCGCCCGGGCCGTTTCAAACAGTTGCGTGTAGTCCACTCCCGCGGGGCAGGCGGTTTCGCAAGCCAGACAGCCCAGGCAAAAATACATCTCATCGGCAAAGGCCTCCGTGGCCTCCAACTTGCCATCGGCAATAGCCCGCATGAGAGAAATGCGTCCGCGCGGGCTGTTGCGCTCCACCTTCGTATCGTCGTAGGTAGGGCAGGTCGGCAGGCACAGTCCGCAATGAATGCACTGCTGCAAAATCGAATAGTCCAGTTCGCGCAGGAGGCTGGTTGGCGGTTTTGCAGAACGCTGAACGTTCAACTTTGAACTTTCAACTCTCATCAAAAAATCTTCCCCGGATTGAGCACGCCATTCGGATCGAAGGATTTTTTGATGCGTTTCATCACCTCAAGATTCAGATCACCGATGGCATTTTTGAGGAAGGCCTTTTTGGCCAGTCCGACCCCATGCTCGCCGGTGATGGTTCCGCCGAGCTCGATGGCATAGTCGAAGATTTCCTTCATCGCCTCCTCCACTCGACGCATTTCCTCCGTGTTCTTTTCGTTGGTGAGAAAGGTGGGATGCAGGTTGCCGTCGCCCATGTGGCCGAAGGTTCCGACCTTGAGTTGATATTTTTCCGCCACGTGTTGAATGCGATTCACCATCTTGGCCAGTTCGCTACGCGGCACGGTGGCATCCTCCAATATGGTGGTGGGGGCCAGCCTCGCCAGTGAGGAAAAAGCCGCCCGCCTGGCCGTGGCCAGGAGCAGGGCTTCCGCCTCGTTTTGCGCCACCGTCACTTCGCGCGCTCCGAGGGATTTGCAGATTTCCGCCATGCGCGCGGCCTCTTCCTCCACCGCCACCGGATGCCCATCGCTTTCCATCAGCAAGACCGCCGCCGCCTCGCGGGGCAGCCCCATTTTTACGTAATCCTCCACGCAATTGATGGTGACTTGGTCGAGAAATTCCAATGTGCAGGGAATGATCTTGGCTTCAATGATGGCTGAAACTGCGTTGGCCGCACTGTCCATTCGGTCGAAAATGGCCAGCAGGGTTTTGCGCGCCGCCGGTTTGGGAATAAGCGCAATGAGAACCTTGGTGATGATGCCGAGCGTTCCTTCCGAACCAATGAAGAGATCGCGCAGGGAATAGCCGGCCACGTCCTTCACACATTTGTTGCCGGTGAAGATCACCTCGCCGGACGGCAGCACCACCTCGAGGCCCATGACATAGTCGCGGGTCACGCCATATTTCAGGCCACGCAGCCCGCCGGAATTCTCGGCCACGTTCCCGCCGATGGTGGAAATTTTCATCGATCCCGGATCGGGTGGATAAAACAACCCCACCGCGTCCGCCGCTTCCGCGATGGCCAGCGTGACGGCTCCCGCCTCAGCCGTCAGGGTGAGATTTTTTGTGTCCACCTCCAAAATGCGGTTCATCTGCGAGAGGCAGACGACCACGCTTCCCTCCGAGGGGACGCTGCCGCCACTCAGTCCGGTGCCGGACCCTCGCGTGACGATCGGCCAGCGCTGATCATTCGCGGCCTTGACGATTTGGGAAATTTGTTCGGTGCTTTGGGCAAAAACCACCGCCAGAGGCATCTGCTGAATCGCCGCCGTTCCATCGAAGGAATACGGAATCAGGTCTTCCGGAACGGTGAGAATAGATTCGGCGGGGAAGATCCTGGCAAGGCTTCGGACGATTTCGGCCGGTGAGGGCATGCAGGTTTATACCTAAATCAAACCCGCTTGCGGGAAAAAAAATCCCGCCAACCTTGCGGCGGGCGGGACTTCTTGCTTTAAGGACCGATCAAGCGACCGTGACCTTGCGGGGTTTGACCGTCTCGGCCTTGGGCAGATGAACGACCAGTAGCCCCTGCTCAATACGGGCGGAGATTTTCTTCGGCTTGGCTTCCTCCGCCTTGGGCAGGGTGACGGTAAGAATGCCGTCCTGGTAGGCAGCCTTCACTTCGTCGCTTTCCACGGGCGACGAAAGTGTCACGCTGCGGCTGAAGGTGCCGAAGAACCTCTCACGGCGAAAACTCTCGCCCTCGCACTTTCCGGCCTCGGATTTGCGCTCGCCGAAAATGGTCACTCGCTAATCGGAAATTTCCGCGCAACTCGCGACAGAATTACTCACTGTTCCAAAACCTCACCGACGGAAGACATGACTCCGGTGATCATGCTGATTGCCTGCCAAGCCATTAGCAAAACAATGACTAGATAGAGAATTTTTGGGGTCCATCTGGAAAAGGCGTCGAATTTTCCCAGCGTGCGCTCTTTATAAATTTCGGCGGCGCGCTGCGTCTCCTCGTCCAGGCGACCGGAGTGTTCACCGACTTCCAGGGCGCGCTCAAGAACCTGCGGCCAGCCTGATTTTTGGCCAACAGCCTCGGCCAATCCCCGGCCCGCCTGGACCTCCGACACGGCGGACAAACTGAGCGAGCGCAGGAATGCATTTTCGCAAGCGGATCCGGCGATCTCAAAAGCGTTGAGCAAACCGCCCCCGGCCCGCACGTAAAGCGACAGCACGTTGGAAAACTTCCATGCCGTCCAATCGGAGAGAAATCCACCCAGAACCGGCAAGGCCAGAAGACTGCGGGCGGTAACGACGCTTTGCGCCAGACCCCGACGGATTATCCGCCAAAGCAACCATCCCACCAACACCAGCAGGTAAAATCCTAGGATGAGCGGGGCCACACGCAGGAAAAATGTCCTAAGTCCCCCCTCAATAATAGCGGGCGGAATGGCCAGCAGGGCCGCTCCCAGATGCAGCACAACGAGGGGATAAAGCGATTGGGCTATGATGCGTTGGCGGGCGTTTGCGAGTTGGCCGTAATAGCCCTCCAATTCCGCAAAGACCACATCGAGCCGACCGGTCGCCTCCCCCGCCTCGATCACGGCGGCATCGCCGGACGTAAAGCCCGCCCCGGAAAATGCCGCCCCAACCTGGCCGGAGGACACCAGGTTTTCCCGGATAACCCGGGCGCAGCGCCCGGTTTTTTGGCGGGAATGGCGTGAGAGCAATTCCAGGGACTGCGGCAGGGACATCGCGCTCCGCGCCAGTTGGACGAGTTCGTGGAAAAACTGCTCTTTGTTGCGAAGGCTAAGTTTCACGCCGCCTGCATTCTCAACGCTTCCCGTCCCGCCCTCAACGCTCAAATGCGGCCGGGACGGCAATTTTCCGTTGAATGTTGTCCGCCAAATCTCGAGCGTTGCGGCCGGATGACCGCTGACGAGAAATTCATGCGCGCCGCCTTGGCGGAAGCCCGAAAAGTCCCCGGCCATACGTCCCCCAATCCAGCCGTGGGCGCGATCCTCGTGAAAAACGGGCGAATTCTCGCGCGAGGCTGGCACCGCGCCGCCGGCAAACCTCACGCGGAAGTCGAAGCCTTGCGCGCGATGGGCTCCCGCGCCCCGCGAGGAGCCACTCTTTACGTGACCCTGGAGCCTTGTTCCACCCACGGACGCACCCCACCCTGCACGGAAACCATTATTCGCGCCGGGATATCCCGCGTGGTTTACGGTGCGACCGACCCGAACCCCCGGCACGTCGGCAAAGCCAAAAAGATTCTTCTGGCAGCGGGCATTGCCGTGACAACCGGCGTTCTCCGAGAGGACTGTTCCGCATTAAACACGGCTTGGAACAAATGGATTTCCACCGGCATGCCATATGTCATTGCCAAAGCCGGCTTGTCGCTTGATGGCCGGATCAATTCGCCACCCGGCAGCCGCTGGATCACCAACGCGGCCTCACGCCGCGACGCCATGAGGTTACGGGCATCGGTACAAGCGGTTTTGGTCGGCGCGGAAACCGTGCGAACCGACAATCCCAGTCTTACCGTGCGCGGTCAGCGAGTGCTTCAACAACCCCTGAGAGCAATCTGGACAAAATCCGGGAAGCTGCCGGCGGACGCGAACGTCTTCTGCGACGAAGGCAAAGATCGCACATTGGTGTTGAAAAACATGAGCCTGCGCTCCGCCCTGCGAGAACTGGGTCGGCGCGGCGCCGAACGCGTGTTGATCGAAGGTGGTGGACGAACGCTGGGAGAGGCCTTCGATCGCGGCTTGGTGGATGAGGTGTGTTTTTATCTGGCTCCTCTCCTGATAAGCGGGCCGACACCAGCCACCGGTGCTAGGGGAGCCGGGGCGAATGACGAGGCCATCCAACTGACCAGCGTCAGCTACGCCCGTTTTGGACAGGATGTCCGGATGAAGGGCACCGTGGTCAAAAATTGATCGGCTCAGGCGTGGGAGCCTGAATGGCGGGGACATCGAACGGAGAGTCCAACGGTTTGACGGCCTCGGCTTTCCGCACTTCGGGGTCCGGCGCAGGAGCGGCGGCCACGGCCTGATCCGGCGGGAGCTCGGGCGAGGCTTCAGGCGGAAGGGCAGAGTTTTCGCCCGCCCTCGACTCCTCGGGAGTAACGGCAATCGCCCGGGCCACCGGAATATTGTCATCGAATTTCTGTGCGGCGGGTTTCACCGAGTTGTAAATATCGTTCAACCCGAGCAAGGCGGGAGCCATCACCGCCACTGGGCGGATGGTCGTGAGGTCCACCGCGGCAGCCGCGCGCGGCCATTCCTCCTGGCCATATTCCCGGGCGTAATTGCGAATACCCCCACCGTGAATATCGCAGCGAATCTGCGGAATCTGTGCCTCGGTGGCATATTCCGTGCAGGTGGAGGGACGGTCTTCCTGGCGTCCGTTGCTCACGTGCACCAGCTTGCAATTCGGCGTGGCCAGCAGTCCGGACACTTTGCAAATCTCCACCGCTTTGAGCGTGTCGGGTTTGATAAATTTCACGGCGGGAAACTCCTCCGCCGCCAGGTTCATGATTTTTGTCCAGATAGGCAGGGCCAGATCGCGCCCGAAGGCACCCCGATAGATGCGCGTCGGTTTGTCAAAGCCTACCCACACCCCGCAGGTGACCGAACTGTTGTAACCGAAAAAATACGTGTCGGTGAAATTGTACGCCGTGCCGGTTTTTCCCGCCGCGGGCATGTCTTGGAGACCGTATTCCGTGAAAGCTGCGGACCCCGTGCCCCGGCGCAGGGCGTCTTCCAGGCCGACATTCACCTGATAAGCCGCCTCGGGACTGAGGGCCTTGACCTTTTCCGGCTTGGCCGCATAGATCCGGTTGCCAGCGGCATCGGAAATTTTTTCGATGATATAAAGTTGCTTCGGGCGCAGCCCGCCATTCGGGAAGACCGTGTAGGCCAGGGTCAGTTCGTCGAGGGTCAACTCGCTGCTGCCGAGGTAGGCGTTGGTGTAATTTCGCAAGGGCGAAACAATGCCCGCGTCCGCGCTGACTTTTCGCACCTGATCGAGTCCGGTGAGCAAACCAAGCCGCACGGTGGCGGCATTTTTTCCCCGCGACAGGGCTTCGTTGGCGGGAATGGGCCCCTCGTATTCGTTGTCGGGCCGCTCGACGCCCCACTCACCGAGAATCCCTGCCTCGCCGCCGATCATGACGAAGCGATTATCAAAACAGGCGTCCTCGACGGTCTGGCCCGGAAAAATTCCTTTTTCGTACGCCGCGGCAAAAACAAACGGCGTAAAGGCCGTCCCGATCTGACGCCGCCCCATCGTGGCGCGGTTGAATTCGCTATGCCGGAAATCCCGCCCGCCGACCATGCCGAGGATCGCTCCGGTGGAATTTTCCACCGCCATCACCGCGCCTTGCAAATATTTTGGCTCGGGCATTCTGATGGTCATGTTGCCCTTGTTGACCTCGTCTTCAATCGGCTTGGCAAAACCGCGATAGGCTTCAAAAGTGACGTGCTCGTAACCCGGTCGGCTTTCGACCTTGGCCAGGGTGTCGCGCATGGCCGTTTCGGCTCCGCGCTGGATTTTCAAGTCGAGCGTGGTCGAGATGCGAAATCCGCCATTCATCGCCCGATCATAACCCAAGGCCGCCACCACTTGCTGGCGAATGTAATCAATGGCGTAGGAAACCTTGAAGGGGTTCGTCCGTTTCATCACATAGAGCGGTTGCCCCGACTGCTCCCCCAGTTCATTTTTCGTGATGAAATTAAGTTCCCTCATGCGATTGAGCACAAAATTGCGCGTTTGGGTGGAGGCCTCCTTGTTGTTCCAGGGCGAGAGCGCCTGGGGGCTTTTGAGCAAACCAGCCAGGGTGGCGCACTGGCCAATGTCGAGATCCTTGGCTGGGCGCCCGAAATATCCACGGGCCGCCGCCTCCACTCCGTAGAACCCACTGCCGAAATAGACGCGGTTCAGGTAAAGCTCCATGATCTTGTCCTTCGAGAAATTCTGCTCGATGCGGCGGGCCAGGAACATCTCCACCAGCTTGCGCTTGTACGTGCGCTCGCGCAGTTCAAACGAATTCCGCGCCAGTTGCTGGGTCACGGTACTGGCACCCTGGGATATTTTTCCCCGGCGGTAGTTGGCCAGCGCCGCGCGCAGGATGCCCATGTAATCCACGCCGTCGTGTTTTGCGAATTTGTTGTCCTCCGCGGCGATCACCGCGTTCACCATCATGGGCGAGATCTTGTCCAGCGGCACCGGCTGGCGGTTCTGAATGAAAATTTTTCCCAATTCCTTGCCCGTGCGATCAAAAATAACCGACGCGGCTTCCATTTTTTCAAGCTGCGCAAGGTCGAATTCCCCCGCCCGCCTTTCATACTCGGTCGTGACATAAATCCAACCCAGCCAGACCGTCAAAAACCCCAGAAAAATCACCCCAATGGGCGTGTAGAACCACCAGCGAAAAAAAAACGGCTTTCGCCGTCCGCGCTTCGGTGATTTTTCCCAACTATACGAATGCCTGCTGATGGCCCGTTAATCCCACGTTTTCAGCAAGTTCGCAAACGAGAAAATAGCCTTGGCTCATTCCAGCGACTGAATCTCCACGGAATCCCCGGCCTATTCCTTATGGTGGTGAGGAACGCCGTGCTGGTGCGGGTGGGAATGCACCAGATCGCCGTGGCGGTGTTCATGGATGTGGTAGTCACCAGGTGGATCAAGCACGCTGTGAACATGGCCATGAACTTGGTCCGGGGAGTGCGCATGGGCGGCGGCGAGGCGGAGTTTTGCAATCCGAATCGGCAACGCGACGGCGGCGAGCAAGGCGGCGAAGATGTATGCACCGCTTTCGAAGCCAAAGGCGGTGACCAGGAATCCCGCCAATGGATAAGTCAGCCCCCATCCGGCCATGACTGAGGGAAAAATGGGCCGCATAGATGTGGGGCCGCTCATCCAAACCACTGTTCGCCGCAAGAAGTTCGTTACCCCGAATTCCCAGGATACTTTGTCCGGCTCCTGCGAAAGCCCAGGCCACCAGCAATGGCTGGAAACGGTGCCAGAACCCCGCCCCGAGGAGAGCCAGAAGCATGGCCGGGGCCGCGGCGTTCGCGAGGAAATTTCGACCCCCGGTTGAGGCTCTTCCGTAAATCGCGGCTCCCAGAACGGACCCAATTCCGTAGGCTGCCATGGCCCACTCATACGAGGCATCCGAGAGGTCGAGCTGGGTTTTGATGAAGTCCACCGTGGCCACCAGGATGAAGCCCCCGGCGACGCTGGTTTGCAGGGCCAGATACTTCAGGCGTTTAACATTGTTGGCGGAGAGTAGGGTGCGCATCTGGGCGATGGCGATTTCGTTCAACTTGAGCAGGCGCTCGGGCTGGGGCAGGCCTTGGCGGATGAGCAGGGAATTGAGGCTCTCGAGATTGGTGAGGACGACGAGCTGTTCCGGCGGAGCGTGGTCGCGGATGGTGCCGTCGGCGTCCGGGATGGGCGTCGCGCCATTGTTTCGCGGTCTGGCCAAAGAGGGCGTCGTTGAGCAGGTCCGCTTCGTTCGCATAGGCGAGCGACGCCTGAGCTTTGGTGATTCCGCGCTGGCGCAACTCGTGGATCACAGCGGCTTCAAATTCGGATTCTTTGGCAAAGGCGGTCATGCGGCGTGAGATTTGTTCGCGCGAAGACGGCGGTAGCGGGTGGCTCTGCCTGCGCCCAGGCGTTCAATGAATTTGTGCTCCAGGAGCCGCTTCACTGCGGCCTCGATGGTGCGTGCTGGGAGATCAAAAGCCGCGATGACGTCTCCACGACTGAAGACATCCGCCTCCCGGGCCCGAATCCAATCAAGAATGCCTTGCTGGTTTTCTGAGAGTAACGCCTCGCGGTCATCGCGGAGCAGAATTTCAAGGGCAAGCTCCGCTTGTTGGTGAACGATTCTCAGGAAAAACAGCAACCAGGGCGTGAGGTCTTCCCGATCCCTTTTCCAACTTTTCTGGGTCTGGTTGAGAGCAAGGTAATAGTCCGCCTTGCGCTGTTCGATGAGCTTCTCATGGGAGACGAGAGAGGTGAACTGATAGCCTTGCTGCAGGAGCATCAAATTCGTGAGCAGGCGGCTGGTTCTGCCGTTCCCATCTTGAAACGGGTGGATCGCCAGATATTCGAAGATGAAATTGGCGATCAGGATGAGCGGGTGTTTGATGTTTTTCCCATCCGCCCATTGATACCATGCGACAAGCTCCTGCATTTCCTTGGCCACCAGGTGCGGTGGCGTGGGGTCAAAGAGGATGCCAAGGATGTTGCCGCTTGGGTCCTTGGCTTCGACCCGATTCGACCCGAACTTGTAGCCGCCGCGGTGCCGTTCATCCTTATCACTATGCCGGAGCATCTGTCCGTGGAGATGGAGGATCATGGATTCTGTGATCTTGAGTTCCGTGAAGTGGGAAAAAACGAACTCCATGGACTCCAGATAGCCGCCGACTTCCTGTTGATCCCGGGTTCTAAACTTTTGAATCCGCAGATTCCGGTAGAGCTTTTCAACTTGCGCGTCGGTGAGCTGATTTCCCTCGATCCGGTTCGATGCGCCGGTGGAGGTGATGATCACACTCTGGGTGAGACGCTGGATGAGTTGGGGCTTGAGGTTGCCGGTGATCCTCCAGCTTTGCTTCACCGCATCGATCCGCGCGAGTAAAGCGTAAACCTCCTCCAGACTCTCCGCAGGGAGAGCGAGCCGTGTCTGAAGTCGTTCCGTGGGCCAGTTCATGAATTCACCTGAATGCTATGTGAAATTATGTGAGCTCATGTGAGATTGTCAACTTTCCGTACACACTTCAGCCACGCCCGTGTCAACCTCAGCAATCTCAGTTTGATACGCAATGGGAGTGCGGCCTACATGGTGTGAATCACGTTGCTTAGAGTTTGCATGAACAAACATTTTATGTTTTTACAAATTCCCGCCATTCATTCCATGTCCGCCTTCACCCACCTCATCATGCAATTTTTCCCGAACAAATTACCGGCCGCGTTTGCGGTCGCGCTGCTTTTTTCCCATTCTACGTTGACCCTCGCTTCCGATTCGGACTCTTGGATGGCCGCGCCCGCCCTCGCGTCCCGGTGGTCAAGCGACACCGCCACTGGCGACTGGGGCGGCCTTCGCACGAAGCTGGAAGACAGGGGGGTGGAAATTTTCGGCGGCTATACGGCGGAAGTCTGGGGCAATACCACCGGGGGCTTGAAGCAGGGGACCGTTTACACCGGTTTGCTGGATTTCGGAACGACCATCGATCTGGAAAAAGCCATCGGCTGGCAGGGTGCCAGCGTGAGTACCACCTGGCTGTGGCTGAGCGGACGCGACGCCAGCGCCGATCTGGCCGGGAATTTCCTGACCATTTCCAACATCGCCGCTTTCAACACCCTGCGCATGATGGATCTGTGGTTTCAGCAAAACTTGCTGGAGGACAAAATCTCCCTGCGGGTCGGCCAGTTCACGTCGGATTCGGAATTCGTCATTTCTGACTACGCCGGCACCTTCATCAACGCCACGTTTGGCTGGCCCCCCTTTATTTATATGAACCTGCCGGCCGGCGGCCCCGGTTATCCGATGGGAACCCTCGCTGCGCGCCTGTCGCTCAATCCCGTGGATTGGTTCACCTTCCAGTCCGCCATCTTTCAAGGCAACGTCTATGATCAAAACGTCAACCGCCATGGCTTTCGCTGGCGCCTCGACGGCGAAAACGGTTTTCTTTTTCTCAATGAGGCGCAGGCGCGCTGGAATCATCGCGACGACGAAACCGGCCTCCCAGGACAGGCCAAAGCGGGCCTGTGGATTCAAACCGGGGAGTTGGCCGACACGTTGGCGGAGAGCACCAACTCCGGCAACTACGGTTGGTATTTCATTCTGGACCAGATGCTTTATCGCGAACCTTCCGCCGATATCCCGTCGCCTGCCGGAAAGTCCGTCGTTGAGGGCAAAGGGGCCAAGGCAAATACTCCCATCACGGTGCAAACATTCGAACAAGGTCTTGGCTGGTTCACCCGCATGGCCTTCACCAACGAAGACCGCAACTTCGTAAACTTTTACCTTGATCTTGGCCTGACCTACAAAGGCCTCATCCCCACCCGCGATGAGGACACTATCGGCCTTGCCTTTGCCTATGCCCAAATCGGCAACACCGCTCGCAGCACGCTGGTCGAAGAAGGCTCCATCGGCGTCGGCGCGGAAATGGTCCTGGAATTTACCTACCAGGCCCAGCTTACCCCCTGGCTCGTCTTCCAACCCGATCTGCAATACATCATCAACCCCGGCGCCACGCAGGATCTCCGCAACGCCTTGGTCATCGGCGCACGCGCCGCGATTACTTTTTAGAAACTGGCTCCGTTTCGGCCATAGGCGCGATCTCGCTGACCAGAACCTTGTCCACGCGCTGGCGGTCCATGTCCATGACCTCGAACCGAAAGCCGTGGTCGGCAAAATACTCTCCTTCCACCGGGATGTGGCCCAGCCGCTCGCAGACAAAACCTCCCAAGGTGGAGTATTTGCGCTCCTCCTCGGCACTGAGGCGAAACTTGGGAAACCGTTCCTCCATCTCTTCGATTCCCACCAAGGCATCCACCAGCACCGTGCCGTCTTCCCGTTGGACGAAGGGCACCGACTGGTGATGACCGTCCTGCGGGATCTCTCCGACGATGGCCTCCAGAATATCATTGATGGAAACCAGACCGCTGATGCCGCCGTATTCGTCGGTGGCCAGGGCAATGTGACGGCCCTGGCGTTTGAAGGTCTCCAGCAAATCAATGGCTGACTGGATTTCCGGCACGATCAACGCAGGCGTGATGAGATCCCTCACGTTCACCGGTGTTCCGGCGGCGAGGTTGGCGTACGCACTTTTGACCGACAAGAATCCCAACACATGGTCCTGCCGCCCCTCATAAACGGGAAAATGCGAATGATGGCTCACCACAATCTTGTGCCACACCTCTTCATGGGTCTCATCGGCGCCGATCCAGACAATGCGGGGGCGGGGCGTCATGATCTGATGGACGTTTAACCGGTCCAACGCCAGCACGCTGTGCACCATTTCGCCCTCCGCCCGGTGAAGGACACCGGCCGCGAGACCTTCCTCGACAATCCCCGCGACTTCCTCCTCGGTCACCGCCGCGTCTTGGTGTTGGCGAATACCCAGCACCCGCAGAATTGCCTCCGTCGAAACACTCAGCACATGGACGACAGGGGCGGCCAAGCGGGAAAGCACTTGCATGGGACGCGCCATGAAAATGGAAATGCGTTCCGGATTCTGCAAGGCGAGACGTTTTGGCACCAACTCTCCCACCACGAGAGAAAAATAGGTGATGCCAAGCACGACCAGGGCCAGCGCCAGGGGCTCACCATACGCTCCCACATAAGGAAGACCTTCCAGCATGGTTCCGATCTCCTCGGCCAGGGTGGCTCCACCGAATGCGCCGGCAAATATTCCAATCAGAGTGATGCCGATCTGCACGGTGGAGAGAAATCGATTCGGTGTCTCCGCCAACTCCAAAGCCACCACCGCACCACGGTTCCCTTTTTCCGCCAGGGAACGCAGACGCACTTTGCGCGAGGATACCAGCGCCATCTCCGTCATCGCGAATACGCCGTTCGCCAACAACAAGATGGCGACAATGAAAAGTTCAAAAGCGATTTCGTTCATAGACGCGGACAGGTTAGACGCACGGCCAAAGATGACAACCGAAACGAAACCCCGTCCTCCCCCACGGGTGCGATTAAATGCGGGTAAGGTGACGAGCGAGCGCCTCGAAGGAAGCTTGCAGGGAGTTCAGGCATCCTGCCTGAACGAATACCGACACAGGCAAGATGCCCGTGCTTCCCGTTGGTCGCCTAAACTCACCCACTTATTGAGCCTCGCACAATAGAGTGACGGCCAAATACGTGGGAATATAGTGTCACTGAATTACACGAGCCTCAATAAATCACACCCCTCCCCCACTCCCATCCGCAGATTCCCCAGCCTCAAACCCGCACCGGGCGCCCCTCGTCGGCGTCGATGTACCCGAACATGGTCTGGATCTCGTCGCGTCCCTCGAACCCGCTCTCTTTCTTGCGTCTGGTCAAAATTTCCGCGGCCTCGTCATTCCAGCCGCGCTTGCGCATGAATTCGTTCCAGATCAAAATTTCCTCCTCAGTCGGACGCCGCCCCTCTGTAAAGCACCACTCCAGAAGCGCGTCATCATCCAATCCCTCGCCGGCCTTCTTCGCCAGTTCCTCATAAGGCACCCGCAAAAAGTCCACGCACCGCTGGTCAAATCCCGTCCCCAGATTGGCGTGCAAATCGGGATGAAGTGTTCCGGCCGCCATCAGGCGGATTTTCTCAACCATGCGGCCAAAATAAACAAGGCCGCCGACCTTCTCATGGGGACTACGAGGATAATTCATAGCGGAGATGATCCCGCAGCCGGCTTCGTTTTTCCATCAAAGAATGACGCAAAAATTAAAAGCACCGCCGCCACGCAGATGCACGAATCCGCCACGTTGAAGGACGGCCAGCGTCCATACCACGGCAGGATGAAATCCAGAAAATCGATCACATGTCCGTGGAACAGGCGATCCGTCAAGTTCCCCGCCACACCGGCCAGCAACAAGGCTGACGCCAGACTCGAAAGCCGGTCCGAAAAAACACCCCGCAAGGTCAGCACCACCAGCACGATCAGCGCCACCGTGGCCAGCACCACGAAAAACACATTGTTATTCTTCAACATCCCGAAGGCCGCCCCGGTGTTATGCACCTGCACCAAATTGAAAAATCCCGGAATCACCGGGACGATTTCATCCGTCGAGATATTCCTCAGCACGAGCCACTTCGTCAGTTGGTCGAACAAATACAAAGGTAGCGAGATGGTCAGCCAAAGCTTCATATTCCTATCATTCCGCATTCCGCGATCCGCATTCCGCAATGGCAACCACCGCCTCTACAGCTTGTGCGCAGCGATCGCATAAATCCGGGTGGGCCGCGATCCGACCCACACTCGGCCGAAACCGCCAGCAGCGCGCGCAGTCCGCGTGCACGGATTTCGCCAGCGACGCCGCCGTGGTCGCCCCCGCCACAAACCGCACCTCGCTGATGATGAAAAACTCTTCAAGTTCTTCCCTGGCCGCGTCAAGGCGCGCAATTTGTTCCGCCGGAACCTCCAGCGTAATGCTGGCCTCCAGCGGCTTCGTGATCGTCTTGGCCTGACGCGCCGGTTCAATGGCTTGTTGATAAACGACCCCGCGCAGCTTCAGCCACTCCTCGACCTGCTTTTCCAACGCCTCATCGCGGAAAGCCGCATTGGGCTCGGGAAAAGTCTCCAGATGCACGCTGCCCGTGCGACCGGCGAACTCCCACGCCTCCTCCGCCGTGAATACCAGGATCGGCGCAAGCAACCGCGTCACCGCCTCGAAACACGCCTGCATCACCGTCTGCGTCGCGCGCCGGCGCGGACTGTCCGCCGCATCGCAATACATGCGGTCCTTCGTGATATCCACGTAGATCGCGCTGAGGTCCACCGAGCAAAACTGATTCAATGCCTCGAAGACCGCGCGGAAATCATAGGCCTCATACCCGGCGCGGGATCTGGCAATCACCTCCTGCAACCGGCTCAACACCCAGCGGTCAATCACCGTCGCCTGGGAGGGCGAAGCTCCCGCTGAGCCGTCGCTTGAAGTGGGCTTGGACGGAGCCGCGCCCTCCCAATCGCTCAGGTTCGCCAGCAAAATGCGCAGCACATTGCGGAAGCCGCGATACCGCTCCGCCACCTGCTTGAACATGTCTTCCCCGAACGGCACTTCGTCCGTGTAGTTCACCGACGAAACCCACAACCGCAAAATATCCGCGCCGTATTGATCGACGAAATGCTCCGCGTGGGTCGGCTTCTTGTATTCCGCCGACTTGGAAATTTTCTTCCCGTCCTTGTCCACCACGAAGCCGTGCGTGATCACGGTTTTGTAGGGCGCACACCCATTCATCGCCACGCTGGTCATGAGCGAACTCT
Source organism: Terrimicrobiaceae bacterium (assembly GCA_041746635.1). Classification (GTDB taxonomy): domain Bacteria; phylum Verrucomicrobiota; class Verrucomicrobiia; order Chthoniobacterales; family Terrimicrobiaceae; genus CAMASH01. Next base: position 34,979 of record JBGTGQ010000092.1, read on the forward strand.
GAAACCACCCGCGATGCTGATCCGTCGCCTCGATATAAACATCCGCCGGAAAACACAACTCCGTCCGCTGCCGCAGCACCGCCTCGTGCGAGACCCCGGAATCGATCCACACATCCAGCGTGTCATTGCGGCGAGAGGTTCCCGCCGGCAGTCCCAGCTCCGTAGCCCACCAGGCATCGTCCCTTTCGAACCACAAATTTGTTCCGTGCGCCGCCACCAAGACCGCCACCTTTTCCACCACCGCCGGATCGAGAATCGGCCCGCCCGCCGTGTCGTAGAAAACCGGCAACGGAACGCCCCAGGTGCGCTGACGCGAGATGCACCAATCCGGCCGCGATTCGACCGTGCCCGCGATGCGGTTGCGGCCCCAATGCGGCAGCCACGCCGTCGTGTCCACCGCCTCCAGTGCGCCCGCCCGGATGTCATCCACCCGGATAAAAAATTGCTCCACCGCCCGAAAAACCACCGGCGTTTTCGAGCGCCAGCAATGCGGATAATCGTGCGTGTAATCGTGCGCCGCCAGCAGCGAACCATTTTCGCGCAGGAACTCCACGATCTCCTTGTTCGCCGCGAAAACGTATTTCCCCGTCCACTGCGGCATCCCGCTGTCCTCCGTGAGCTTGCCGTAATCGTCCACCGGCGAAAGCGTCGGCAGGCCATTTTGCTGGCCCGCGATGTAGTCATCCTTGCCGTGACCGGGCGCGATGTGCACCTGGCCTGTCCCTGTTTCCATCGTGACAAAATCCGCCGTGATCACCCGCGACGTTCTCGGCAGAAAAGGATGCCGCGCCTCTAGGCCTTTGAGTTCCCCACCCTTTAGCAGCGCGATCTGCGCTGTGAGCGCAAGCGACGTTTCCGCGGAAAATGCCTCCAGTAGCGCCCGCGCCACCACCAACTTCGTCCCTCCGAAATCCCCGACGACATATTCCGCCCGTGCATCCACCGCGATTGCCACGTTGGCGGGTAGTGTCCAGGGTGTTGTCGTCCAGATCACCATGGCCGCGCCTTCCAACGCGCCCGCGCCATCGACCAGCGGAAACTTCACATAAATCGCCGGGTCCGTGCGCTTCGCATATTCCACCTCCGCCTCCGCCAGCGCCGTTTGCGCGCCCGTGCTCCAAAGCACCGGCTTCTTGCTGCGATAAACGAGCCCCTTCTCCACGAACCGCCCGAAGGACCGGATGATTTCCGCTTCATACGAAGGATTGAGGGTCAGATACGGATGCTCCCAATCGCCGAAAACGCCCAGCCGTCGGAATTGCCGCCGCTGGATGTCAATAAATTTCCGCGCATATTCCTCCGACCGCTGCCGGATTTCCACGGGCGAGAGCCCGCGCGATTCCTTCACCACCTTGAACTCAATCGGCAGCCCGTGGCAATCCCAGCCCGGCACAAAAGGGGCGCGAAATCCCAGCATCGTCCGCGACTTCACGATAAAATCCTTCAGCACCTTGTTCAGCGCCGTTCCCATGTGCACATCCCCGTTGGCGAACGGCGGCCCGTCGTGCAGGACAAACAACGGCGCATCCTTCCGCGCGTCCTGGATTTGCGCGTAAAGCCCAGCCTGTTCCCAGCGCGCCAGCATCTCCGGCTCGCGGGTGGTCAGCCCGGCCTTCATCGGGAAATCCGTTTTGGGAAGATTCAGCGTGTCCTTGTAACTGCTCATTTGGAAAAGGGGGTCATACCTATCAGCCAGCAGGCCGGAGGTCAAATGGCGCGCTCCGCCCGCCTATTCGGCCAACTTCACCGCCCGGCACGGCAATTCCGGAATGCGCGCCAATCCTCTATCATTCGTCCAAAGCTCCACCCCCTCGACCATGGCCGTCGCGCACACAATCGCATCGGGGAGTTTCAACCGATAACGCCGACGCAGAGACACCGCTCGCTCCCGTATCGTAGAACTCAACTCACACACCACCACACGCCCCAGAAACTCACGCACCCTCGCTTCCTCCTCATCCGTGAGAGAAGGCCAGGCCAGCAACTCCATTTCCGTGATAACAGAAACCCCGTAATCCCCTTGGGGAAGCGGCTCGGCAAGTCGTCCACTTAGCAAATACAAAGCCACATTCGTATCCAGCAAACCCGTCATCACCACTCACCGCGTACACGCCGTTGGTAATCCAACGGGTCTTCACCCACCCGCAACACTCCGCTGAACTCATTCAAATCGGCTCCTCCACGCGAAGTCCCGCCCCGTTGTCCCTCCACGCGCGAACGAAGAAAAGCCATCAACTCCTCCTTCTCCTCCAGCCTCAGCCCTTCCACCGCCGCCTCAATCTCCTGCAACGTGCTCATGATGCCCAAGCTAACACACTCGCTCGTTCGACAGCAAGACACGCGTCCCGCATACCCAGGAACGTAATCGCGTCATTCTGGAACAAAATCGGCTGGCTGGTTTCCGGCGAATACTTCACAGCGTGTCATCATTGGATTCCTCTCCTCAGGCCCTTATCCCTCTGGAATCTCGCCCGGAGAGAAATCTTCGAATCAGGTTTCGTGCCAACTGAGCCATTGATTAGCGTCTCCCCTGTTAACTCGGCATCAATCCATTCATCAGTCACATCCACCAACTTAATCCTGACATCCTCAATCGCGTTGTGGCTGAAATAATAAAGATTCGAAAGGTTCTCCCCTCGTTCGTAGTCATAGCCCAGTAAGAAAGCCACGCTTGCTCGATAATTATGAACAGGCATAGAAGATAACAAATGTGTCCTCCTATTCGCATAGCCATCATTTTCGTTGTAGTGCAACTTTTGAACGGGGGAATTTGTTTTTCCGCAGACACCCCGGAAGCCATCGTCGCCAAATACCATGAATCTCTTTACCAGCAAAAGTGGAAGAAAGCGGCTGCCGGTATTGAAGAGACCTCTCTCAAAAGACTCCAGCGTTTGATGTCTCGAGTTGCCTCCGACACCACAGATGCCGATGAACAAAAGCAGTTTTTATCCGTGTTCGGCGAAGTGGATTCCATCGAAGCATACAACAGACTTTCTCCTACGCAGGCATACGAACGAATGCTCGCTGGCGCGTGGACGCTGTATTCACCAGAAACCAAAGAGTGGTGGCCCAAAACGTCCACCCAGATCATTGGCTCCGTTCCAGAACGCGAACTCACCCATGTCGTGACACGAACGACCACGCACATCAAAGACAACACCGTGTCTGTCGTGAGCGTGGCCACGGTAAAGAAAAACAGCGATGGATTTTTAATCGTCACGACGCAGGAATTTGAAAAGACCCTTCAGAAATTTCGAAAATGAAATGGGCCGCCAGCTCCCTCTGCTCTCTTCCCACCAATGCAAGCATCGGTGTAGAGTTGGTGATGGGAGGGCGTCAGGTTAAACGCCCAGCAAGCCGAACTTTCTCCAAGAGCAGGTTTACTTTTTCGCCGCCTCGGCCCGAAACTGAACGTAGGCGCTGCGGGCGGCCAGGTAGCGGTCCAAGGCGTTCTCCGTGGCGGCATCGTAAATATCAAGCTGGCTGGGCAGGGCGCGCACCGTGTTGGTGGAGGGAATCGCGATGGTCCAGGCGTAACCTCCATAGACGATGGAAACCCAATTCACGGGATTCAAAGCGTAGTCCCCGGCCAGACCCACGGTGTCACGCACGCTGCTCGGCCCCAAAATGGGCAGCACGAGGTAAACGCCATGGCCGATGCCCCATTTGGCGAAAGTCTGGCCCGTGTCCGCATCGGGCACATCGGCCAGGGCCGGGATATGATCGGACGGGCGGCCAAAACCGCCGACTCCCACCGTCGTATTGACCAAAAACTTTCCCGTCTCCTGCCCGACCCGTTTGAAATTCCCCTGCAAGGTGTTGTTTACCAAACGAACCGGGAATTTTACATTTTCGAAGATGTTGAAGATTCCCGTCCGCACGGGTTTGGGGATGACGAATTCGTAGCCCTTGGAAATCGGACGGAAAAAGATGCTGTAGAGCCCGTGATTCAAAGTGAAAGTGACGCGGTTGAGGGGCTCCAGCGGATCAGCGATCAACGTCGGATCGTATTCCTCCAAATCGTCTCCCCCGGCTTTGACCGACTTGCCGTCGGACGATTTGTCCCCCACTGCGGCGGTTAACGAGGGGGCTTGCTTCTTGGGCGATGCGCAACTGCACAGCAGCGCGACTACCGGCAGGAGGAGAAGAAGGGGCAAGGTGGATGGATGGGATTTCATTTTGGATTGGCTACGGATCGGGAAAGCGCGCCAATGACTGCATCCGCGCCGCCTTGTTTAAACTCTGCATCAAATTGGCCCCGGTAGTTCGCGATCAAGCTTACGCCTTCGATCACCACATCGGTGATCCGCCAGTTTTCACTTTCCTCCAGGCGGTAGGTTACCCCGTATCGACTGCCTTGGTAAAGCAAGGTGGTGGGAACCTCAACCCGTCCGGGCGCGGGAGCCGACGCCGCCTTGAAGGTCACGACCGGGTGCTCTCCGGGGGTAATCTTACTGCTGTAGTTGCGAATGACCAGGGTGGTGAAAAGTTCGGTGGCTTTCCTTTTTTGATCCGGCGTGAACTGACGCCAGCCCGGTCCGACGGCGCGGCGGGTCATGGCATCGAAGCTGATGTTTGTTTGCAAAACCGGACGCAGGCTCGTGGCCAGGGCGGTGTTGTTGGTGGCGCGGCCGGCAATGGCGAGGACGTCGTTCACCGCCGACTGCAAACGCTTTTCCGCTTCGGCTGTTGAGGCGGAGACGGTCCCGTGAAGCACAATCAAAGCAGCGGGCAGAAGGAGCTTTCGGAGATTCATGGTGCCGGTTTTTGGTCGGTTTCTTTCTCGACACTGCCAAAAGCCATCTTGCCAATCAAGGATTCAAGATCGACGGCCGATTCCGTCATGGTGATGCGGGCTCCAGGTTCCAAACACGTCTCATCTGCCCCGGGAGAAAGGGAGACATGCTTGTCGCCGATCAGCCCGGTGGTTTTGATCGAAGCCATGGAGTCCGTCGGCAGCCGCAACCCGGACATGACTCGCATCGTGGCAATGGCGCAGAAATCCGCCGGATCGATTCGCACCGCCTCCACCCTGCCGACCGTCACTCCAGCTAACAACACGCTGCTGCCGGAGTGCAAGCCGCCGGCATTGGTGAAGCGGGCTTCAATGACATAGGTGTCGCCTCCAGTGAAGGATCCCGAGCCGAGCTTGAGCGTGAGATAGGCCACGGCCGCGAGGCCCAGCAGCACAAATATACCGACCATAAGTTCAAGCCTGCCGTGTTTCATGAATTATCAGATGGAATGCTCTCACCCCGACGAATGGCAGCAAGAGAAGTGCCAAGTGCCCCGGCGCTGTCGCGGAAGCCGCACACCACCGGGTGAGCAGACACGGAGAATTCCGCCGGAGTGCCTTCAAAACATATCCGCCCCTTGGCCAGCAGCGCGACCCGGTCGCTGGCGATCAACGCCTCCACCACATCGTGCGTCACGATAAGGGCCGTGAAACCAACCTGACGCTGGTACTTCGCGATCATGGCAAAGACCGCATTGCGGCGCAGCGGATCGAGGCCGGCCGTCGGTTCATCGAAAAAGACCAGCTCCGGGCGGGTGACAATCGCGCGGGCCAGCGCGAGGCGTTTCTGCATCCCGCCGGAAAGCTGGCCGGGGTAATGGTCGCCATAATTCTCAATTTCCAACTGCCGCAGAGCGTCGAGGCTGCGTCCACGAATTTCGTGATCGGTAAGATCGGTGGTTTGTTCAAGCGGCAGCGCCACATTTTCCAGAACCGTCAATGAATCGAAGAGGGCGTTGCTTTGAAAGAGGAATCCGCATCGCCGGTGAAACTCCGCCCGCGCCAACAGATCGTTGGACGCCAGCGGCCTCCCGTCGAAACGGATCTGCCCGGCATCCGGCCGGACCACGTTCGCCAGGCATTTCAGAAACACCGATTTGCCCGCCCCGCTGGGCCCCAGCACGGTGAAAACGCTGCCGCGCTGCACGGCCAGCCCGACCCCCGCCAGGACCACATGGTCGCCAAAGCGTTTGTGCAGGTCTTCGACTTGCAGTAAAAAATCGGGTTCAGCGGCGCTCATTTGTCAGACCAGAAAAGACGTGATCACGTAGTCCGCCACCAGGACCATGATGCTGGAATGCACCACCGCCCGGGTGGTGGACGCGCTGACGGCCCGCGCGCCGGTGGCCCCCCGGCAGCGATGCGCGTGAAATCCGTGATAAGCGCAGATGCTCATGGTCAGCAGGCCAAACGTGGCCGCTTTCAGAAAACATTCCCTCACGTCCGCCGAGCCCACCGCCTGTTCGACCGACGACCAATAAACCCCCGACTCCACCCCGAGCAGCAAAGACCCGGACAGGCTCCCTCCCCACAAACCCACCGCCACGAAAAGCGCCGTCTGCAGCGGGAAAACCAGCAGTGCCGCGATCAGACGCGGGGCCACCAGATAACCATGACTGCTCACCCCCATCGTCTCCAGCGCCACGATCTGCTCCGAATTGCGCTGGATGCCCAGTTCCGCCGCCAGCGCCGAACCCGCCTGACCCACCAACATCAAGGCCGCCAGCACCGGTGCCATTTCCCGCACCAGACTGAGTGAAACCAAGGCTCCCAACAAACCCGCCGACCCGAAACGATTGAGCACATAATAACCCTGTAATCCCAGCACCAACCCCGTGAACATTCCCACGATCAGGATCACAGGCAGACACAGCGCACCCTGTTCATACATCGCCCGGGCGATCCGGCGCGCCAGCCGCCGCGACCCCACGGCCGAGCGGAACGATTTTCCGGTGAAGAGCGCGAAATCCCCCAGTCCGGCCACAAGGCCAAGGGTCTGTCTGCCCAGCGCTTTTACCATTTCGGGGATTGATGGCAGGAAGGAAAAGTTTCTGCAATGCCACGATGAGCCTGCGGCGATAAAATTTGGTCCCGGGAGCAAAGCGGGTGAGTTCCCCCGGACCAGCCCCTCCCCGACAAGTTGAGCGTAGAACTGTCATTGCGTTGACGCAGTGCCTCACTAGTCTTGGCGGCGCCCTTCGCGCAAATCCCGGATGGCCTCGTCCGCAAGCTCAGCGACCGCAGAGCGGGCGCGGCACCTGCGTTGTGGGTGGAAAGGCGGCGGTGGAAGCAGGTAAAGAGTCCCGGAAGCCGTATCGATCCAGAAGCGTGGCCGGAGCCCGCTATCAATGCTGATGTAAGTGCCGGTCGAAATCTTTCGGGTCGCCACCAAGCGGGTGCCACGGGCCATATCTTGGCGCCCTTCATGCCTTGACCCACTTGCCTTTTTGCCGAAGTCAGCGGCCAGCCGGCACGCCGTTACATTTTCTCCGGACAACGGATGCCAAGCAAAGCCAAGCCCTGACTTAGCGTGCGGCTGGTGAGTTCGCACAAGACGAGGCGGGAAGCGCGTAAATTCTCCTCCGACTTCAGCACGGGGCAAACTTCAAAAAAACCGTGGAAAGTGCCAGCCAGCTCGTAGAGATAGTTGGCCAGAAGATTTGGCCGGAAATCGTCTAGCACGAGCGGCACGGTTTCGGCGAACTGGAGCAGCTTGACCGCCAGCGCACGCTCGGCGGGCGACTCGATTTGCACCGGGGCCTTGACATCGAATTCGCCCTCGAGCTTGCGGAAAATCGAGCGGATGCGGACGTAAGCGTTTTGCAAATAGGGCGCGGTGTTGCCTTGGAAGGAGAGCATCTTGTCCCAGGAAAAAACGTAGTCGGTCAGCCGATTTTGCGAGAGTTCGGCATATTTCACCGCGCCCAGTCCGATGATGCGGGCAATTTCCTCCCGCTCCGCCACGGGAAGATCCGGGTTTTTTTCCGCGACGATGACCCGGGCGCGTTCCACCGCCTCGCCGAGCACCTCGGCCAGCCCCACATTTTCGCCCGATCGGGTGCGCATGATTTTCCGATCCTCACCAAGGATGCTGCCAAAGACGATATGTTGCAGGTCGGCTTGCACGCCCATCCGCCGGGCGGCGGCGAAAATCTGCTGGAAATGCAGGGCCTGCGGGGCACCCACCACGTACCAAATGGCGGAGGGATCCCAGCGCTGGACGCGATGTTCGATGGTGGCGAGGTCGGTGGTGGCGTAGAGAAATCCGCCGTCGCTTTTACGGATGATGGCCGGCTTGTCGGCCAAGGCGGGGACATCCCGGAAAAAAATGCAAAGCGCACCCTCGCTGACCTCGGCCAATCCCACCGAGGCCAGTTTTTCACAGAGAGGCCCGAGCGCGGAATTGTAAAAACTCTCTCCCAGCCTCTCGTCGAAATGAATGTCGAGAAGATCGTAGAGTTTTTGGAATTCCCGCCAGGAAAGTTCCACCGCGCGCAGCCAGATCGCGTGATTTTCCAGGTCGCCCTGCTGGAGTTTGACCAATTCCTCGCGGGCGGATTTTTTTACCGCCTCGTCCGTTTCTTCCAAGGCATTGACCTCGCGATAAAGGCGTACGAGTTCGGCGATGGCGTCATCCTCCAGAGCTTCCGGATTGAGAAAATGCTTCCAGCCATAAATGACCTTGCCGAATTGCGTGCCCCAGTCGCCGATGTGGTTGTCGGAGACCACCTCGTGTCCGAGAAAGCGCGCAATACGGGCCAGGCTGTCGCCCAGTATGGTCGATCGGATGTGGCCGACATGCATCGGCTTGGCCACATTGGGGGCGCTGAAATCGAGAATGATGCGCCGGGGCTTCGCGGCTGGCGTAATGCCCAGCCGTTCGTCGCTGGCGAGTTCACCGGCCTGATGGGAAAGGAATGCGGGAAGGAGGCGGAAGTTGATAAATCCCGCACCCGCAATTTCCGGCGGATCGGAAATGCCAGAGACATCCAGGCGCTTGATGATTTCGACCGCAATCTGCCGCGGGTTAGCCCGATTTTTCTTCGCCAGGACCATGGCGGCATTGGCCTGATAGTCGCCGAAGCGCACGTCGGAGGCCGGGGCAATGTCCGCCGCCGCGTCAGAAAACCCCGCTGCCGCCAAGGCGTGAGCGAGACGTACCGCGAGAATCTCGCGTGGAGTGGCCATCAGCCGCGAGGAGAGCGGTTCTCGAAAACGTGGAGAATCTGGGTGGCGTCCGCCGCCTTTCCCAGTTCGTCGCGCACGGTTTTATCGTTCAGAAATTTGGCAATGGCCGCGAGGGTGCGGAGATGGGTTTGGAATTGATCCTTGGGCACCACGAAAAGAACAATAAAAAACACCGGCTGTTCGTCGAGTGAGTCAAACTCAATGCCGACCGTGGAGCGTCCGAAGGCGGCCACGACCTCGTCCACTTTCTCCGAAGAGGCGTGCGGAATGGCGATGCCAAAACCGATGCCTGTGCTCATGGTCTGCTCGCGCTGTTTGATCGATTCCCAAACGAGTTCCCGTTCCTCGGGCCGGATTTTTCCCGTGGCAACCAGGACATCCACCAGTTCCCCGATGGCATCCCAGCGAGCCGTGGCCTTCATTTGCGGCACGATCTGGTTTGCCGATAAGAGATTTGCCAACGTCATGATTTTCAGCGGGTAGGCTACAAACGGGCGGCGTGATGACAAGAGGGATTTGTCACCGTATGGGCGTCAGCCTGATCAATTCGGGCGGCTTAGGTTCGGGACTCTTTCTGTGCTGATCTCAATCGATGTCATTCCGTGTCAATCGGTGGACGGAAATCCGCTTTTAGACCGCCGCTGTTTCCGTTTCACTCGGAAGGTCCCCGAGCTTGCCGAAGGTCTCGGCCACGCTTTTGTTTTCCGCCGCCGCGGCATCTTCCCGGCTGGTGAACCGCACGCTCACCAGCTTGCTCACGCCGTGTTCCTCCATGGTCACGCCGTAAAGCATGTCCGCGCGGCCGATGGTGCGTTTGTTGTGGGTGATGACCACGAACTGGCTCTGATCGACAAAGCGGTCCAGGATCTTGATGAAGCGGCTGATGTTCGATTCGTCGAGCGGCGCGTCCATTTCATCGAGCACGCAGAACGGGCTCGGCTTCACCATGTAGATGGCAAAGAGCAGGGAAACCGCCGTCATGGTGCGTTCGCCGCCCGAGAGCAGGGAAATGCTCTGCAGCTGC
>JBGTGQ010000093.1:0-3471 GCA_041746635.1 Terrimicrobiaceae bacterium
ATCTTCCTCCTGACGGACCTGCTTTAGCATCTCATCAACACTAGTCTGGATGCGTCCAAGGCGAACCCAGTCGATAGGAGCGTGAGGATATTTACGCATTTGACGCTCTATGCAGATCATCGCGCCATTGTCAGGTGCGAGGGCATTTCCCATGGGCTGGCCGTTCTCGTCTTTCTCGAAGACTTTCCTGCAGATCTCACCTGCCAGTCCTGTTGCCCACCGCGATAATCGAGAGGGATTTCGGCGAGATAAAATGTGGGAATGAAGGATGTTTTTTCGCGATAGGGACGGAGTTTTTCGATTTGTAAGCGGGAGTTGAGGGCAAAGAGGCGGGCTCGGCGGGAGGCCGGTAGGCCTCGGGCGGAGCCCGCTTGGGATTTACGGTTGGATGATTTTCGCGTTGGCGGCGGGAACTTGGCGCAGGGCGGTGTGGATGTGGTCGGCTTCGATGGTTAGGGTGTTTTGGCGGGCGGCAGCTAGCCACGCAGCTTGGGCCAGGAGGCCCAAGGTTCGGGGGTTGCCTTCGCTGGCTTCGGCCAGCAGATCGACGGCGGCGGGGGCGAAGATGTCGCGGTCAAGTCCGGCGCGGGAGACGTGCCAGTCGAGGTAGGCGGCGATGTCTTCACGGGGCAGCGGAGCCAGGGAGGTGGCGGCGCTGATGCGCGAGAACAGGGCGCGCTGGACGCTCAACCGCAGGCTGCCCAGCAGGTAGTCGTCGCCGAGAAGAACGAGGGCAAAGGCGCTGCGTTGGCGACCACCAAGGCCGAGCAGCAGGCGGAGTTCCTCGAGGGCCGGGCCGGGGAAGTTCTGGGCGTCGTCGAGGACGAGCACGAGAGTGACAGGTTCGAGATCAGCGAGGTGTTTTTCCAGGAGCAGGAGGTTGGTGGAGCGTTTGAACCGGGCGCGTTCGCCCAGTTTGGCCAGGAGGACTTCGAGGACGCCGGTGGCTGACAACGAGGATTGGGTAATGAGGAGCGGCAGGAACCGCTTGGGTTCAAGCCCATCGAGCCAGGTCTTAATCAGTGTGCTTTTGCCGGTGCCGGGACTGCCCGTCAGCATCATGACTCCGCGCAGGGCGGCCGTGGTGTCCAGCAGGCTAAGGGCTTCGCGATGAGTGGCGATGGCAAAGAGTTCGGGCGTTTTGTCTTCGGAGGCAAAGGGCGTGCGGCGCAGACCCCAGACGCGCAGGAGGTCGTCGAGGGCCGGGGCTTTGGCGGAGCGGGAGGCGGGTTCAGCGCGCATAGTTGGTCCCCCGATGGTGGTGGTTGAGTGCGCTGTTGAGGTGGAGGTCGCAACGTCGGGCCAAGCCGTGGAAGGTCCCTTTGTGCCAGACTTCCACGGGATCAAAGAGGATTGGATCGTAGCGCAGTTCGATTGAAAGGGCACGCAGGGAGAGCGGGACCTCGAAGAGTTTTTTGCCCAGCGTCACGGTGCCATCCTTGCGCACGACGCGTTCGGTCCGGGTGTAAAAGAGGGGGTCGATTTTGTCGGGCTCTTCGATCGGGCGGATGGGATGGCCGGCGCGGCTAAAGCGCTCGTGCGGGGTTTGGCCGGTGGAGCTGTGGACGCGCAGGTGGTAGGTGGCTGCGATCCAGCGGGAGAAGGCGGCGTTGAGTTCGGTCACGCTATGGACCGGACCGCCGTCAAGGCGCAGGGTGAGCTCGAAGTCGTTCTGGATGGTGCGAATGAGGCGTTCGACTTTGCCTTTGCTCCAGGCGTGGTAGGGCTTGGCGTGCAGCAGTCGGATGCCGAGGTTGGCGCAGACGATGCGGGCGTGGTGGTTGACGAAGGGCTTGCCCTGGTCGGTGTAGAGCTTGAGCGGCAGGCCGCGCCGCAGGATGGCTTGTTTGAGGCAGTCCAGGAACGACGCCGTGTCGCCGGTGAGATAATAGGCCCCGTAAGGGATCAGGCGGCTGTGATCATCGAGGATGACGCACAACTGGGTGGAGATCACTTTGTCATCGGTGCTGCGCAAGGTCGGCCCGTTAGCAAAGTCCACCATCCAAAGGTCGTTGGGCGCGGGCGCTTCGAAGGCTTTGGTCGGACCGGTTTCCAGACGCCCGGCTTTCAGGCGGCGGGGATCGAAGCCTTTGTTTTTGAGGAACCGCCGCACGGTGCTTTCCGAAGGCAGACCGCGACCGTGTTCGTCCCAAAGCCGGTAGAGCACGGAAAACGGCACACCGGGACTCTTGCTGATGGCAGCAATGATCCAGAGGCCCGTTTCCTCGTCGATAAACCGGCTTTGCCCTGCGTCCTGCCGGGTGGGTTTTCCGGCAATGCCGGAGTAGCCTTTGCTCGAGTAGTCATACCACCACGTTTCGATGGTCCGGGCGGCAAAATATTGTCCGTTCTCTCCTGGCCAGGGGCGCGAGGCTGCGGCCCGCACGCACTCGGCGAGCGGGAGGCCGTCCTGACGGAGGGTTTTGAGGTGGCAGATGACCTCGAAGCGCAGCAGCGCGAGGCGTTCCTTGGGTTTTGGTGCAGTTTTTTTCATGGCAAGCGCGTTCTACGCCCCCGCTTCTGCCCCGCCTAATAAAGGGTTTTGTGGGGTGGTCCCTCGCCTCGCCATTGCGTTCAGACGGAGGCCTTCTCCCGCTCCCAAAATGGTCGCAAACTGCGGTAACATCCCAGAAGCGAGGTCTTGAAGTCCCGGGCCAATCGCACCAAAATCCCTTCCGTCGAGCCAAGCTCACGCACGGCCCGCCAAAACCCGCAGATGTCCTCGCCGCCAAGCACGGGCATTTGTTGGCCCAACAGCATGCAGAGGAAGGGGATGCGTTTCGACAGAACTTTGTGTGCCCGCCGAATGCAGCCCTCCTCCTTCTCGGTGGCCGGTGGAGACCTTGCGTCTCCATCGGCCAAACCGAATCGCTTGTCGGCCAGTTCCTCAAAACGCGCGACTTCCAGGCTCCGATACGGCATCATGCCCTCCGGGATCACACTCCACGTATGCCCGCAGCGCGGACATAAATACCGTTGAACCTGGACCCGCTTGTCTCCCTCCAGCCCGCAGTGGCGCCAGTAACGCCCATGCTTGTGCAGGTTCTGAACGCCTCCGCATTCCGGGCATTCCCGACCAGCACACGGACGACCACATCCGCCCAGCGACGATTGATAAATCAACATCGCATCAACCCTACTCACAGCTTCCTGCCACCGAAAAGGACCTCCCGCCTCGCGCCGTCCGTCCCGGAGGGGGACTCCGCTCCAGCCTTCTCGCCTACGGCTCGACGGCTTCCGCTCCGTCCCCCTCCGGGACGGACTTTCGTCACATTCCTACCGGGCCCCGTCTCACCACCCCCGGGATTATTTCGAAAACTGACTCCCCCGATTCCCCGCGATTATCGCGGCGCGTAACATCATCTCGGTAAGTTGTTGTGCATCAACCGAACTATCATCTGTCGGCGCCGAGGTCTACACTCAGGCTAGTCTTCTGCTGGGCGGGTGCCGCAAAGTTTGCATGTCGGCGAT
>JBGTGQ010000094.1:0-55394 GCA_041746635.1 Terrimicrobiaceae bacterium
TTCCAGCAACTCGCGGCCCATGCCCGCGGCCTCGCGCGCGTCCCCCGCCACGCGGGCAAACTGCGCCAGCCGGTGGGTCACGATCGGGAGAAAAACCTTCTGCACATCATCCGGCAGCACATGTTCGCGCCCATTCAGAAACGCCCGCGCCTGGCCCGCCCGCTGCAAGCCGAGGCTGGCCCGCGGCGACAAGATCCAGCCCCGCGCCCCCGCCGCCTCAAAAAGATCCAGGATGTATTCCGACACCGCCTCCGAGACATGCACCCGGCCCGCTTCCTTCTGCCAGCGCACCAGTTCTTCCGCCGTGGCCAGCACCCGCAAACTTTGGAAATCAAAGGCCAAGCTTTCCTTCCGACCGCGATCGCGCTCGAGCAATTTGCGCTGCGTTCCCCGCGCGAGAGCGCCCAGTTCGATGCGCATGAGGAAACGGTCCACCTGCGACTCGGGCAACAGCGCCGTGCCCACCTGATCGCGCGGGTTTTGCGTGCCCACGAAAAAGAACGGCTCCGGCAGCGCATAGGTGTGACCTTCGATCGTCACCTCATGCTCATCCATGGCCTGTAGCGCGGCGCTCTGGGTGCGGGGCGAGGCACGGTTCAACTCATCCCCCAGCACAAGCTGCGCGAAGATTGGTCCCTTGTGAAACGAGAAACTCTGCCTCGTCGCATCGAAAATCTGGCTGCCCAGAATATCCGCCGGCAACAGATCGTTGGTGAATTGCACCCGCTTGAAATCCAGCCCCAGCAGCCGCGCCATCACCTTCACCAGCGTCGTCTTGCCCACGCCGGGAGCGTCCTCGATCAATAAGTTGCCGCCGGAAACGAAGCAGCACAGCGCCAGTTCCAGTTCCTCCTCCCGATCAATCAACGCCCGCCCCGCTTCCACCCGAAAATCTTGAATGAACGATTGCATCAAGAACCTTTCTTACACCAGCAAGGCCGCAAGATCCATTACTTCCACTCGACTCCGAACTTCTGGATCGGGCAAGCACGGGAAATCCCGCTCCATCAAACTCTCTGCGCGATAATTTAAACGTGCTTCGCGGAACGCATCGCGGTTTAGAACAACAGCAACGCGACCTTGCGGGTGAGACGCATCACCCGGCGGCGAGTGGTCATGACCAAGGCGAACCCCACCAAGCCGAGGGTGAGATAGAACGCGGTGGTCGCTTCCGGGATCGCACTGGCAGTCGTGGGAGAACCGATGGTGATGACCAGAGTATCGAAATTTGTACCCCCATTCGTTGGTCCGAGCTGGCCCAGGGTGAAGAGCACCGAATTGTAATCAAACCGGTCGGTGTAGGCGTATCCGTATACCGTGTTGGTGGAGTTGCGGTAAAAAACGTCCCCGTATTGATCGTAGAAGGCCGGATTGGTCTGGACATCGGAAAAGCTGATCGGGTTGGTCCAATTGTGCCAGTAATGCCCGGTGGCATAGTTCATGATGGCGTTGGTGTCTCCGGAAGCCGTGTTCGTGACCGTGCTGCCGGCCAGTCCCATGATAAGGGCCGCGTAGTAATCCGCCAAGGGCACCTGGGGGAAGGTGTTGGACGCGCCGTTGATGCCGTTGACTCCGACATAATCATAAAAATCCGTCCAGCCATTCCCACCGAAGATAATGTTGGTTCCAGGCTGGGAGGCGGCATAGGCCAGAGCGGTGAAGTTGGTCGCATCGGTCGCATCCACCAGGATCGTGGCATTGGTGAAGGTCGGGCCGGGCGTTCCTTCCGAAAAATTCGTCGTCCATTGGTAGGTATCGATGGATCCGCTCAGGTAGGCCTGATAGTTATTGGTAATCGTCGCATCCATATTCGCGGTGAAGCGGTAATTCGTCGTGGTGGCGGGAGTGGTGCCGGAATTGGCAAAGCTATTGTAGTTACTCACCGCCGTCACCACGCTGTTGCTCTGCAGATGGTTCAGATATTCCGTCATCACGGGAAACTGGGAAAACGCAGCCGGCGAATTGTAATTTCCGGGCCCGGCGATGCGAACCAATTGGCTGTTGGTATTGTAAATGAAATTGGCGTTGGTGCCGGAAATTGCCGCGACCTGACTCACTGTAGTGGCCGTCGGGCTGAAAAGCCCCTTGGTTTGCAGCAGGGTGCCATTCGTCCCACCGGTGTAGGTTTGCGCCTTGAGGGGGGCGGTGAAAACGTTGATGTAGGTGAGATCGCCTCCGCCGCTGGTGCCATTGTAGTTGATTTCAAACGGCTGATAGGGCGTGTAATAATCCGCCGCGCCCTGACCGGTGATGGAGGGACCGCTGTTGGTTGAGGCGAGCTGGCTGCCAAACGAGACGTAAAGAATTCCGCTGGTGACACTGGCCAGACTCACGCCACTGGTGCCGAGACTGTCGAGGGTGACAGTGTTCGTGGTAATCACATTGCTGCCGCCAAAGGTGAATGCCGTGTTACCGGGTCCGTAGGTGGCATTGAACTGACCCTGCACCCCGGTCCCGACCTGCCAGGCCAGATAAACCTCGCTGTTGGAGAGGCCCGACTCGTTGACGAAATACACATTGATCGGAGCCGCTGAAGCCGGGCTGATCGCAATTAAGAAAAAAAATTCCAAGGCCAGAAAGCGCGCGCTCATGTCCTGACGCTAAACAGCGAAAAAAAAAACGTCAATTCCCGAGGGCGGACAGCAGCAAAAAATCACCGCTTCGGCACCAGCCGCACTTCGGTGGGGTCAAGCGCGACCCGTCGGGCGCGATACAGCGCGCCGAGAGCTTGCTTGAAGGCTTTTTTGCTTACGCCGAACTTCTCCCGGATTTCCTCCGGACTGCTTTTGTCGTGGAAAGGCAGCCGCCCGCCCGCCGCAGCGAGAGCCTCGAGGATTTGCTCGCTCAGCGGCTTCACCCGCACATAGCCGGCCCGGTCCAATGCCAGATCGATCTTCCCATCGGGCCGCACCTCGCGCACGAACCCCTTCATGGCATCCCCCACCCGCAGCGGATGCGCCAACCCGGAGCGGTAGAGCAACCCCCAATGGGCATTCTCGATGATGGCGTTGTAACCCAGCGGCGTCTCACCCGCGATGAGGAGATGCACCGGCTGCTCGGCCGTATAGGCCGGCGGCGTGCGGTCCAACCAGCGATCCAGCCGCGCGCTGGCCACGATGCGGTCGGATTTCGGATCAATGAACACATGCACCACCAGCAACTCCCCCTCGCGCAGGAAACCGGTCTGTTCGCGGCGCGGCAGCAGCAGATCCTTGCTCAAGCCCCAATCGAGAAACGCCCCCAGACCCGGACGCACACTCAGCACCCGCAGGAAGGCAAAGTCCCCCACCATGGCCAGCGGCGTCTCCGTCGTGGCCACGAGCCGGTCCTCGGACTCGCGATAGACAAACACATCCAGCACCGACCCCGGACCCGCCTCGGGCGTGATGTAGCGACGGGGCAGGAGAATTTCCCCCAGCGGCCCGCCATCCAGAAAAAATCCGGGCGAAGCCTCACGAAGGACAGGGAGTTGATTGCGTTGGCCGAGAGTCGCCATGGGTAGGTTGATCACCCCTATCTTCCACGATCCCGGCGACCAATCACCACTTTACTGCCGGGAAAAAATTATTTATCCACCGCGGCGATTTCTTTTTTCCGTTCACCAAATGGGCCCGAGAGAAAACGCGCGAGAATCCCGCGAATTGTCACCAATTACCCTCCCACCAACTGCCACTCAACCGCTCCCTTCGCCTCATCCACCATCAACCACGCCCAGGAGGCGGGAGCGCCTTTGTCCGGCTTGCCGACCGTGCCGGGATTGAGAACTCGGGTGGAATTCACCATTTCATCGCGCGGCACATGGGTGTGTCCGTGCAGGAGAAAATCCGCGCCCCCGGGACGAGACGGCGGGATGTGGACGAGGCGGAAGGTTTTCCCTCCCCGCTCGAGCAACAACCACGGTGGCAAATCCAGGCCCCAGTCGTTGTTGCCCAACACGCCATAGAAGGGTCGCCCCGCAGACTTGACCGCACTGAGGGTCGCCAGGTCGCAAAAATCGCCCAAATGCCAGATCTCGTCGGCCTCGTGAAGTTCACGCGCGACGGATTCGGGAAATTTTCCATGGGTGTCGGCAAGGACGGCGATGCGCAGGAAAGTTTTCAGTGGTTCCGTTTTCAGTTTTCCGTCACTTTTTGCCGACGATTGATGAGCCGGTTCGGCACGGCCCTACTGAACACTAAAAACTGAACACTGAAAACTCCCATGTGGAAAACCGCGCACGAGCATGTCCTGAAGCTGATCGCCTACGAACCGGGTAAGCCGGTCGAGGAACTCGCCCGCGAGAGGGGGCTCCAGCCCGCGGACATCATCAAACTGGCCTCGAACGAAAATCCGCTCGGCCCCTCGCCCAAGGCACTGGCCGCCATGCGCGACGCGCTGGAGCGCGCGCATTTCTATCCCGACGGCGGCGGCTGGGCCCTGCGCAGCGCCATTGCGGAAAAGCTCGGCCTCGTCCGGGAAAACGTGGTGTTGGGCAACGGCTCGAACGAGATCATCGAATTCATCGGCCATGCGTTTTTGCGGCCCGGCGATGAGGTCGTGACTGCTCGTCATGCCTTTGCCGTTTACACCCTCATGGCCCAACTCTTCGGTGCCAAGACCGTTGAAGTTCCGGACCCGAATTATACGCATGATCTCGATGCCATGCTCGCGGCTATCACGCAGCGAACCCGGCAGGTCTTTGTGGCAAACCCGAATAATCCCACCGGCACGATGGTGGGGCAGGAGGCGATTGACCGATTCATGGCCGAGGTGCCGCCGCATGTGCTGGTGATTTTTGACGAGGCCTATCATGAGTTTCTCGACGACCCTCCGGATACGCTGAAGTTCGTTCGCGAGGGACGCAATGTCCTCATCATGCGCACATTTTCGAAAATCCAGGGCCTGGCCAATCTGCGCATCGGCTATGGCCTGGCCCCCAAGGAAATCGCCGACGTCTTGCAAAAAACCCGCCAGCCTTTCAACGCCAACGGCATCGCCCAAGCCGGTGCCCTGGCGGGTTTGCTCGATGAAGAACACATGCGCAACACTCGTGAACTGACCAACGAGGGACGCGACTATTTTCAAGGCGAATTCGCCGACATGGGAGTCGAGTTTGTGCCCAGTGCGGCCAATTTTGTCCTCGTGCGCGTGGGGGACGGCGATGCGGTTTTTCAAAGCCTGC
This sequence comes from Terrimicrobiaceae bacterium, assembly GCA_041746635.1. GTDB lineage: Bacteria > Verrucomicrobiota > Verrucomicrobiia > Chthoniobacterales > Terrimicrobiaceae > CAMASH01. Next base: position 5,162 of record JBGTGQ010000094.1, read on the forward strand.
TCAAGCGCGGCCTGATCGTTCGCGCCATGCGCAGTTACAAGCTGCCGGAATGGATCCGGGTTTCCATCGGCACGATGGAGCAAAACCGCCGCTTCGTAGCCGAACTGCGCGCCCTGGACGCCCAAGGCCTCATCGCCCATGCAAAGTAGAAGCGGCTTCCAGCCGCTTTTTTTATCCCGGCAAGTGGCTGGAAGCCGCTTCTATTATGCTTACTGACGACACCATTGCGGCGATTTCCACCGCTCCCGGTGAGGGCGCCGTGGCCGTGTTGCGGATTTCCGGCGGGCAGGCCGTGGCCATCGCGACGAAACTTTTCGCGCCAAAAAAAACGTCGGCCGGACTCGCCGCCCGGATGCTGCACTACGGAGTTTTTCGCGATGCGAGCGGCAAGCTGGATGAGGGATTTCTGGCGATTTTTCCCGGGCCGCGCAGCTACACCGGGGAGGACATGGCGGAGATGCATTGTCATGGCGGAGTGCTCGTGGCTGCGCAGTTGCTGGAAGCCGTGCTGAAGCAAGGGGCCCGCGCGGCCGAACCGGGGGAATTCACCCAGCGGGCCTTTTTGAACGGCAAGATGGATCTGACCCAGGCCGAGGCCGTGATGGATGTCATCCGCGCCAGCACCACCCGGGCGCTGCATGCGGCGCAGGAACAACTCGAAGGCCGGATCGGCCAGGAAATTGCGGAAATCCGCACCGCGCTGCTGGGCGTGGTGGCCCATCTGGAAGCCTACATTGATTTTCCCGACGAAGGCATTGATCCCCATACCGGCCGGCAACTTTTGGCCGACATGCAAGGCATTCGCCATCGCATCGAAGCGCTGCTCGCGACCGCCCACGAAGGACGGATTTTGCGTGAAGGCGTGCGGCTGGTGTTGTGCGGCGAACCCAACTCCGGTAAATCCAGCCTGCTCAACCGCCTGCTCGGTTTCGAACGTGCCATCGTCAGCGCGATTCCCGGCACCACCCGCGACACCATTGAGGAATTCGCCAGCCTGCGCGGCATTCCCTTCCGCATCACCGACACCGCCGGACTCCGCGAGACAGAGGACACGGTGGAACAGGAGGGCGTCACCCGCGCCCGCCGCGCCATCGAACAAGCCGATGTCGTCGTCCATGTCCTGGATGCCACCGTCCGCATTCCACCCGCCATTGCTAAAAACGAAATTGTTGCCCTGAACAAAATCGATTTGGTTCACGAATCATTCCGCGTTCCGCATTCCGCACTGCGCGTTTCCGCATTGACCGGCCAGGGCCTCGACGAACTGGTGCAGTCCATCGTGGACAAGGCCCGGAACAGTCATTCCTCCGAGGCCCCCATGTTGGCCGCGATCAACGCTCGACACCAATCGTGCCTGAGACGCGCCGCCGATTTCCTCGGGCAGGCGGAGGACGAAATGAAAAAACCAGCCGCCCCGGAACTGGTCAGCGTGCCGCTGCGGCAAGCCCTGGACGCCGTGGGTGAGGTCGTGGGGACGACCGGCATCGAGGACATCCTGGGCCAAATTTTCAAAACCTTCTGCATCGGAAAATAATCAAGTGGCATCGGCTTCCAGTTGATGCGAAATCAGACATCAGCTGGAAGCAGATGCCCCGGGACCAAAAAACCTTGCCGCCAAATCTACAGCTCGCTTGAACCTCTATACCTCCATTCTCCGTCCGCTCCTCTTCCGCCTCGATGCGGAGACAGCGCATCATCTGGCTCTTGCTCTGCTGGAAAACACCCCTCCCGCGCTGCTTCGCACGTTCCTCGCGGCGAAGGCACCAGCCGCGCCCCGCACTTGCTTCGGCGTCAACTTTCCCAACCCCATCGGACTCGCCGCCGGCATGGACAAAAACGCCCTCGCCCTGCCCGCTTGGGAAGCACTGGGATTTGGTTTCATCGAGACCGGAACCATCACCGCCCACGCCCAGCCGGGCAATCCTCCGCCGAGGCTTTTCCGCTATCCGCAGCAAAACGCCCTCATCAATCGCATGGGCTTCAACAACGAGGGCGCGGAAGTCGTCGCCCGGCGCCTGCAAGCCCTCAAGGATTCCGGTCGCTGGCCGGGCATTCCCGTCGGCGTGAACCTCGGAAAATCGAAAATCACCGAACTGGCCGACGCCCGCGCCGATTACCTCGCCAGTTTCCAACGCCTGCTGCCTTTCGGGGATTATTTTGTCATCAATGTCAGTTCCCCCAACACACTAGGGCTGCGCAGCCTGCAGGATCGCGGCGCCCTCACCGCCATTATCCGCACCCTGCGTGATGCCGATGCCCAAAAACCGCTGCTGGTCAAGATCGCCCCCGATCTGGAGGAACCGGCCGCCTTGGAAATCGCGGAATTGGCCGAGGCGGAAAACCTCTCCGGCCTCATTGCCACCAACACGACGCTCGATCATTCCGCTGTTGCGACCGATCGTGATCAACAAGGGGGGCTGAGCGGTGCCCCGCTCCGCGAAAAATCCACCGGGATGCTCCGCCTGATTGCCCGCCACACCACCCTGCCCATTATCGCCTCCGGCGGTGTGATGGATGCGCCATCGGCCACGGAGAAGTTTGACGCCGGCGCGAGCCTCGTCCAAATCTACACTGGCTTCGTATATCGGGGACCGCAGCTCATCCGCGAGATTCTCAACGGACGCGACGAAGCACGTCCCTCCATCAACTCTCAACCATCAACTCTCAACCTGCCTTAAATGCCTGACTGGAAATCCACCACCCTCACCCTCGGCCACTCACCTGACCCGGATGACGCCTTCATGTTTTACGCCATGGCGGAAAACTTGATCGACCTGCGCGGTTACCATTTCCAGCACACTTTGCAGGACATCCAAACGCTGAACGAACGCGCCACCCGGGGCGAGCTCCACATCACCGCCGTCTCCATTCACGCCCTCGCCTACGTTCTCGATAAATACGCCCTGCTCTCCAGCGGCGCCAGCATGGGCGATGGCTACGGGCCGATGTTTATTGCCAAATCCGGACTCCCGGAATCCGACGACGACGCGCGCAAAACGTGGCTGCGGGAAAAAACCATCGCCATTCCCGGTAAAATGACCAGCGCCTATCTGGCGGCGCAGCTCTTTCTGGGCCGGGATTTCCCCCATATCGTCGTTCCCTTCGACGAAATTTTTTCCACCGTGCATTCCGGCCAGGCGGATGTCGGCCTCATCATTCACGAAGGCCAGCTCACCTACGCCAGCGAGGGCTTCGTCAACATCCTCGACCTCGGCGAATGGTGGAAGCGCACCCGCAACCTTCCCCTGCCCCTCGGCGGCAACGTGGTGCGCAAGGACATTCCGGCGGATGTACGCCAGGAACTGAGCGAGATTCTGCACGAAAGCATTGCCTTCGGGCTGAAACACCGCGCTCCGGCCATCACGCACAGCATGGCTCACGCCCGCGGGCTCGACATCCCCCTGGCCGATCGTTTTATCGGCATGTATGTCAACGAGCTGACCCTCGATTACGGCGAGACCGGACGCACCGCCGTCCGCCAGTTCCTCCGCGAAGCGGCGGAGCAAAAACTCATCCCTCCGATTACGGCGCTGGAGTTTGCGGGGTGATGGCCACCGGGGTCTTGCCGGCAGGTTGTTGCACAACTTTCTCCGCCACCTTGTCCAGTTTCTCGGCCAGTTTTTTATTTTCCGGGGCGAGGGTCAGCGCTTTCTGCCAGTAGAGGACCGCTTCCGTTTTTTTGCCCAATTTGTCCGCGGCATCGCCGATGTGGTCATAGACCACCGCATCTGGCGCGGGTAAGGCCTCGGCCGCGCGTAACAACTCCGTAAAAGCTTCCTGATATTTTCCCTGCTTGAAATACAGCCAGCCGAGACTGTCAATATAAGCGCCGTTGCCCGGTTCCATTTCCAGCGCCCGCCGGATTAATTGGCCCGCCTCCTCCAGATTCTCGCCTTTTTCCACCCACATGTAGCCAAGATAATTGTAAGCGCGCGCCGCATTGGCAGGGTCGAGATCAATGGATTTGCGGAAAAGCCCGGTCGCCTTGTCATAGCGTTTGGCCTGCTCAGCCGCGGCTCCATACGAAAAATAAAATTCTCCATCGAGCAGATCCGGCTGGGAATTTCCGGCTTGAACGATCGTGCGCTCAAAGGCCTTGAGGGCCTCGTCGTGTTGTTTGTCTTCGCTCAAGGCCAGCGCCTCGAAAAACGAGAACATCGGAGTCCGAGGAAAGCGTTTCAAGGCCTCGCGAATGTGAGTCAACGCGGCGGCACTTTTTTTCTGATCCAGACACAGGCGAATGACATGGTCGTAGCGCAGGGGCTCGCCAGAAACCAGAATCAAGGCTTGCTCGGCGCTGGCCAGCGCCTTTTCCCGGTCATCCGCCTTAAGATAAAGCGCGGTAAGCTGGTCGTAAGCGGCGACGTTCAACGGATTATCCCGCACGATGCCTTCAATGACCTCTACGGCGGCGGCGAACTGCCCGGTTTCGACATAGCATCCGGCCAGTTTTTCCCGCGCCCCGGGCAGGGACGGCTTCATCTCCACCGTTTTTTGGTAATAAGGCAGGGCTTTTTCCAACTGCCGGGCCAGCACATAAAGATCGCCGATCTTGCTCAGCACTTCGGGACTTTTCGCCCCCAGCTCGCCCGCTTTTTCGAGGACCCGGAACATCCGCTGCGTTTCCGCATCCGACAGCGTGCCGCCGCCGTCGCGCAGAAGGTTGCGCCCGGTCAGATGGGCCAGTGAAAGCCAGAATTCCGCGTCGTCACTTTTCGCGCGATCCGCCTTTTCCAGCAACTGCTCGGCTTTGGCCGTCTGACCTTGAATTTGATAAATCTCCCAAAGTGCCGCGTAGGGGGCGAAGGTCTTGGGCGCGATCTCGAGGGCTTGCTGCGCATACTTCGCGGCAAGATCCGCCTTTTGCAAATGGCGGAGATAAATGGACGAAAGCGCCAGACAAGGCGCGGTGTCCCTTGGCGCCGCCTTGATCGAGTCCTTGAGCAAGGCAATCGCCTCGGCTGTCTCGCCCCGGCGCAAATGATCGAAAGCAATCCTGACCGCCAGATCGGTATTACCAGGGTCCAGGTCCAGAGCCTTGCCGTAGCTTTCCAGCGCCTTTTCCGGACCTTCGCTTTCCTCGGCAAAAAGTCCGGTGGCAAACCACGCCAACGCGTCAGCCTGTCGCTGCGCTTTGGTTTCCAAACCAGGCGCAGTGGAAGGCTTTTCGTCGGGTAACAGATCTGCTACGGCCGCGTGCGCCGTAAAGCCCGCCACTCCCGAGACCAGTCCGGCCACCATGGCGAAGAGAACAGCGTTTCGCGGGATTCCGCTTGGGGCGGGCTCGCAACGCTTTTTCCTGCTCATGGCGGAAACTGTATCCGCTAGGACTTGTAGCGCAACCGCTTCTTGTGACGATTTGCGCGCTTGCGCTTGCGACGCTTGTGCTTCGCGATCTTCGTCTTTCTTTTCTTTTTTAGTGAACCCATGAACAGTTTTTAACTTCTCTAACCTAATGAACGACCTTATTGAGCGGATATTCGATAATCCCCTCCGCACCAAGGGCCTTGAGTCTGGGGATGATCTCTCGAACGATCTTTTCCTCGATCACCGTTTCCACGGCGACCCAGCCAGACTGGGCCAGGGGCGAAACTGTAGGATTTCGAAGCGCGGGCAATGCCTCAAGCAAATTCTTCAAATTTCCTTCCGGCAGGTTCATTTTCAACCCGACCAGGTCGCGGGCGTTGAGCGCGCCTTTGAGCAAGAGGGACAGCGTTTCGAGCTTGGCCCGCTTCCAGTCGTCTTTCCAAGCCGTCTGGTTGACCGCCAGCACGGGGAACGATTCCATCAAGGTGTCCACGATGCGGAGTTTGTTGGCCCGCAGGGAAGAACCCGTCTCCGTGATGTCGATGATGGCATCCACCAGATCCGGCACCTTCACCTCGGTCGCTCCCCAGGAGAACTCCACCTCCACGTTCACACCGGCTTTTTCAAAAAATCGCCGCGCCATTCCAACCGCCTCCGTGGCTACGCGTTTGCCTTCGAGGTCGCGCACACTGCGAATTGGCGAATCCTCCGGCACGACCAACACCCAGCGCGTTGGCTTGGCACTGGCTTTGCTGTACGGCAGCACCACCACCTCGCGAACATCCGAGGCGTTCTCCGCGATCCAATCGCGTCCGGTGATCCCGGCATCGAGGTAGCCGTGTTCGACATAACGGCTGATCTCCTGCGCGCGCAGGAGGCGAAGTTCGAGTTCCGGGTCATCCACCGTGGGCCGGTAAGAGCGTTTCGACCCGGAAATGGCAAACCCCGCCTTGGCGAACAGATCAACTGTCGCCTCCATCAAACTGCCGGAAGGCAGGCCAAGAGTGAGAATTTGTGCAGACATGGGCCGGGGAGTGTCAACGCTCAACGCTGAACTTTCAACGCTCAACTTGGGAAAATGGGCTTTCCGGCCCGGCACTATCCGCTCTCCTTCCCCCGCCGGGCTTTCACAATCGCCAGCATCAGAAAATAGAAGATCACCGCCGAGGGGGCCGAGATCACCAACGATCCGAGCAACAGCGGCAGACCCAAGTCGAGAAAGGTGGTCCATTTCAACATCTCGCCCAGGTGAATATGCTCGTGATGCAATTCCAACTTCGGCGGCAGGTGATGCGGGTGGCTGAGCATCCAGTAGCCGATGTCGTACTCCATCCGCATTAGAAACGGGGCAAAGGGCATGAGCACGTCGTGCAAGGAAACGGCAATGACCGCCGCAATGGGATTGCAGCGCAGCGCGTAGGCCAGCCCGAGGGAGAGCAGGGTCTTTACGCCAAAGAGCGGGGTGAAACCGATGAAAACCCCAATAGCCACGCCCCCCGCGATGGCATGAGGGGTGTCCTTGAGGGCGAAAAGCTTTTTCACCGTCTGACGGATTTTTTCCACGAACCGATTCACGGGCTTCTGCCTAAATCAAAGCGCCGCCCGCTTCCAGATTGAAATCCCTCTGCCGAGCGATAAAGTAAGAGGCTCATGAGCACGGCGGACTACGAGGACGATCAGGGCGGCTCGCCCTCCAGCTTTTCCCGCTGGCTTCTTCCCGCGCTTGTTCTTTCCCTCCTGCTCCACGGGTATTTCTGGTTTTGGGCGCGTGGGTTTTCGCTTCATCAATCCAGCGAAACCTATTACGAGCGGGTCGTGCCCCGCGCTTTCCATCTGGAGCGCGCGGACATCGACGAGAAGCTTCTCGAACCCGAACCCGCCGACGAAAAACGATCAGCCATGGCCCCCGAAGCCGTCGCCCTGCCACAGGAAAAAGTGGCCTTTGAAAAACTGATGGCCGACACCAAGGGCGAGCCCGCCGCGCCGAAGATCGACCAGGTCATTCTTTCCGAAAAGCCCAGCACCGCCACCACCAGCCTCGATCAGGCCATGGAGACCGCACGTAAAACCGGCGCGCAAAGTGTGCTGGAGGATTCGCAGTCCCTTCAGCAAGCCCTGCTGGACATGAAGCCCGAATCCGGCGGACGATCGCTCAGCGACATCACCGCCCCCGAGGCGCTCACCGGTCGCGCCATCGTCAAGAACGGACAACTCCGCGGCGGAGACACCCCCGGCTTCAGCAACCTTGACGATCTCCTCGCCCAGACCGGCCCGCTCTCCGCCGAGACCGCCCCCATCCTCATGCCCACCGACCTGCTTTTTGACTTTGGCCAATACCGTCTCAGCCCCGGGGCCATGGCCGGACTCAGCAAGCTCGGCACCCTCATCCAGCGCAACCCCCAGGCTGTATTTCTCATCGAAGGCCACACTGATTCCATCGGCTCGGACGAATCCAACCTGATTCTCAGCCAGGACCGCGCCACCATGGTAAAAATGTGGTTGGTCCGCGAAATGCAAATCCCCCCCGACCGCATCGAGACCGTGGGCTTCGGCGAAACCCGCCTCATCGCACCCGGTTCCGGCACGATGGAGGAACAACAACTTAACCGCCGGGTAGAAATCGTCATCCGCGCCAAGAAATAATGAAAAATTCCGCCCGCCTGCGCGGAGCTTTTCAGCGTTCAGCCTTCAGCCTTTCGCCTTCTCTTCGATGATCACCCCCAAGGAACGCGCCCTTGAACAAGCCGCCCGCGGGCTCCACGAAAAAACCCGCAAAAAAACCGGCGTCAATATCGAGATCTTCCGCGGGTTCCGCAAAATCGAGGAACACCGCCTGCGCATGTGGCACAAGTCGGGTGGCAGCGGACGCGAGGTCTCCCGCCAGCGGGCCGATCTGGTGGATATTCTTTTCCGCGAACTTTTCGACGGCGTCGTCCGGGCCATCGCCCCCAAAGGCCTGCCCGAGCCGCTCGTCGTCACCGCGCTCGGCGGTTACGGCCGTCGCGAACTAGCTCCCTTCAGCGACATCGACCTGATGTTTCTCACTAACAAGGCCACGCCCTCCCAAGCCATCGAGGAAGTCATCCGCCAGACCCTCACCGCCCTCTGGGACATCGGCTACAAAGTCGGACACTCCACCCGCTCCATCCCCCAGGCCATGAAACAGGCCAACGGCGACATGATCACCAAGACTTCCATGTTGGAAAGCCGCTTTCTCACCGGCGATCGCGAGCTTTTCCAGACCTTCAAAGTGCGTTTTGAAAAAGACTGCGTGGTCGGTCGCGACGGGGAATACATCGCCTGGCGTCTGACCAATCAAGCCGAGATGCGCGGCAAATACGGCGGCAGCGTCTTTATGCAGGAACCCAACGTGAAAAATGGCATGGGCAGCCTGCGCGACTACCACAGCCTTATTTGGATCAGCTATTTCAAGGAGCGAATCAACACCACCGCCAAGCTGGTGGACAAACGCCTCTTGCGCGACTCCGAACGCGGCGCTCTCGAGAAAAGCTACGACTTCCTGCTGCGTGTGCGCACCGAGATGCATTACCTCACCGCCCGCCCGCAGGACGGTCTCACCCTGCAGTTGCAGGGCCGCGTCGCCGGCAGCTTCAACTACCCCCAGCGCCACATCCTCCGCCGGGTCGAGGCCTTCATGCGGGAGTACTACAGCCACAGCCGCGAAATCCATCTCATCACCCAATCCGTGATCGAGCGCATGAAGGTCACCCCGGAAAAAACCGGTCTCTTCGGCCTGCTCAAGGCGCGCCCGGAAAAATTCGACGGCTTCGTCGCCCGCCATGGCAAACTTTACGAGGAATCCCGCGAGACCTTTGCCCACGATGCCTACCGGCTCATCCGCGCCTTTCATCACATCCAGATCCGCCAGCTCGAACTCAGCACCGAGCTCACCGACCTGATCCGCCGCCGCCTGCGGCTGGTGGATCGCACCTTTCAATACGCCCGCGCCTCCCGCGAAACCTTCCTCGCCATTCTCTCCCGCAAGGGCGAGGTCGGCCGCATCCTGCGAGAGATGCACGACCTCGGTTTCCTCGGGCGCTACATCCCGGAGTTTGGCGCACTCACCTGCCTGGTGCAGCACGAGTTTTACCATCGCTACACCACCGACGAACACACCCTCGTCTGTATCGAGAAACTCGACACCATTATTCTCTCCGAAGAGGAGCGCTTCCGCGGCTACCGGGTGCTTTTCCAAAAGCTGGAAGACCCCGCCATGCTCTATCTGGCTTTGCTCCTCCACGACACCGGCAAGTCCGCCAACCAGCGCCACCACGAGGACGCCAGCGCCGTCCTCGCCCAGAAAGTTGCCCGCCGTCTCCAGCTCTCCTCCGAGCGCCGGCGCATGCTCATCCTGCTGGTAAATTCCCATTACGAACTCTCCTCCACCGCGCAGAAACGCAACCTTGACGACCCCGCCACCATCGCCGAGTTCGCCGGCATCGTCGGCAGCCACGCCAATCTCGACGCCCTCATGCTCCTCACCCTTGCTGATGGCATGGGCACCAGCGACCAAAACTGGTCCGACTGGAAGGAAGGTCTCGTCTGGACCCTCTACCGCCGCACCCGCGACTATCTCGAAGGCGGCCCCACCACTCTCGCCCAGTTAAGCAAGAATCTGAAGGACCTCAACGAAGTGGTCTCGAAACGCATGGCCCGCGATTTCGCTGAGGAAATTGCCGCCCATTTCCATCACATGCCCGAGCGATATTTCCAAATGTACGACTCCGAACAAATCGCCGGACACCTCCGCCTCTTCCGCACGTTTTTGGAGACCCACCTCACCCGCGACGATCCGCCGCCCTACGCGCCCGCCTTCAAATGGATCGCCAAACCGGAGCAGGGCCACAGCGAAGTCTGGGTTTGCGGCTGGGACCGCCCCCACCTGCTCGAGCGCATTGCCGGAGCCTTCCTCTCCGCCCAGATCAACATCCTTAGCGCCGACATTTTCACCCGCGGCGACAACCTTGCCCTCGACATTTTCCGCGTCTGCGGCACCCAACTCACCCCCGTGACCAACGCCAAGGACATCACCCGTGTCGAAACCCGCCTCAGCGATTCGCTCGCCGTCGAAGAATACGACTTCACCCCTCTCCTCAACAAAGACGCCCGCCTCCGTACCTACCGCATTTCCCAAGAAGCAGATCTCCCCACCCGCATCACGGTCGATAACGAGTCCCACCCGAATTACACCCTGGTGGACATCGTGACCCCCGACCGCCTTGGCCTCTTGTACGATTTGCTCCGCGCCTTCGGTGAGGGCGGCGTGAATATCGAACTCTCCCGCATCACCACCGAGATGGATGTCGCCATGGACAGCTTCTACGTCACCAGCAAGGACGGCAAAAAAATCGAGGACGATGCCTCCGTCAAACGCCTCCAGCGCCTCCTCCAACGCGCCTCCGTACGCGTGCAAGCGTGATCATCGGTGCCGTTGACGGGGACGGTCAGCGGACGATACTGTCTTTAGCGGAAGGCGGGCGTCCCGCCCGCCAGTGGGCGCATCTTGCGGCCGATCGGTTGTTGTCGAAGGGAGAATTCAGGCAGGATGCCCGAAGGGGCGGGCACGCCCACCTTATCCGGGGGAATTCTCGTCACCGGAATTCCAAACTGGTATCACGACCCAGAAAGGGACATCGCCCAGATCGTCGTCGCGTAACACCTAGTCAACCACAAAACCCGAAAGCCGCCACCCACTCGAGGGGCGGTTTTCCTTTTGCCGCAGACTCGACACCCTTCCCGTTTTGGTCTAGGCCTAAATCATGCGAATTCCCCGGCACTGGCCACCCTTCGTCTCGCATTTTCTAAGACCGTTTTATGAAAAAACCAAACATAGCATTGATTCGAGTCGCGCTTTTGAGTGCGGCTATCACCACCACTGTAACTGCATCTCCAATTGATCTTCCTCAATATGGCTTCACAATCGAGGCCCTTGATGCACCGCCATCCACGACGGCGGCTACGACTGCGCTGATGACCTTCTTGCCGGTTTCGGATGGATTTGCACCAAACGTAAACGTGAACATTCAGCCGTTCACTGGAAGCATCACGAGTTACGTCTCAATGTCAAAAGACCAGTTTAAGCAGATGAATTGGACTATTGTAGCAGAGAAGCAAAACGGGGAAAATGAATGGACTGTCGAATACACTGGTCCAATGCAAGGCAATGATCTCCACTTTTATGCACGCGCCGTTGCCGATAACGGGAAAGTATATTTGGTAACCGCAACTGCCAAGGAAACCCAGTGGAGCAGCGTTTCGGGACTTCTTCGCAAAGCCGTCGATGGTTTTAAGACAAAATAATCCTAACGGTCCCACAAACCATACTCACTTTTACAATCTTACTCTCCTTCTTTCCAGTAACTAAGTCAGTAGGCGGTGATAAGTGACGATAAGCGAGATTTCCAAAAAGTGCCATCGGGTTTCTTCGCCGATCAGCAGACGGCGGTGTCTTTCGGGCAGGGTGGGCGCATCGCCCGCCCGAAGTGCGCATCTTGCGGCCGGTTTAGTGTTAAAGAGGGAAAATTCGGGCAGGATGTCCGAATTGGCGGGCGGGACGCCCACCCTCCGCGGTTATCAACCTGAGCGCTAGAATTTCACCTTAAGTCCGGCGTACCAATTACGCGGCATGGCGGGATCGATGCCGTCCGAGCGGATGCGGGCGTAGTAGTCGCGGTCGAAGATGTTGTTCACGCCGCCGACCACACTGAGGGTATCGCGATAGAGTTTGGCCTCGACGGTCAGGTCCCACACATCGTAGGCGGGAATAAAGCGTGAGGAGGTGTTGGTGTCGTCGGCGAAACTGGAACCGATGAAGTTGCCCATGAAGGCGACCTTGACGATGTCGCGCCAGTTGTAGATGAGGCCGACGCGGTAGGAATAGTCGGGCAGGTATTGCGGGGTTTTGCCGGTGTTGGGGCCGCTGATGAATTCGCCCTTGGAAAGCGTGAGGGCGGAATACACGCTGAGCGAGCCATAGGTATCGACCCAACTGCGGTGGACGGGCACGGGATCGACCAAATTCTTGCCAGCTTTATCGGCCACGGTGGGAGTTGGTTTTTCTGGGTTGAAAAAATGATCAGCCAGTCCGACGAGGTCCACCTCGGTGGCGAGATCCCAGCCGTACACGAAGGACCGGCCGGCGTTTTCGATGACGGTGAGGTTGCCATTGTCGGCTGTGCGGGTTCCGATCTGGTCGGAGTTATCGATCATGAAGAAGCTGGTGTCCCAGCTGATCCAACTCTTGGGATTGCCGCGGAAACCCACTTCATAATTCCAGACAAAACTCTCGTTGAGGTTGCCGGCGACCACGGTATTCGGAGAGGTCGGGATGGCTTGGGTGAAAATGGGCGGACGGTAAGCTTGAGAGACGTTGGCGTAGGCCGCGATTTCGGGAGTGAAGGCGTATTCGAGTCCGAGTCCGAAAAGCGGAACGAAGTTGTAAACCGTCTCATCGACCAACGACTGGTTCGCCTTGCCTTTGGAGACGCTGATTTTTTCCTGCACGCTCTGCCAGATATTTTCCAAGCGGAAGCCCGGCGTGATGGAGAGTTTGCCAAACTGGAAGCGGTTTTCGGCAAAAATCGAGTAATACCACGAATAGCGATTGCTCTGATTTTGAACGTCCCCGCTCGTCGCGACCGGACTATCGCCCCGCATGTCCAGACGCGGGGAGTAGGTGTTGTAGAGCATCATGCCGCCGGTGAGGGTGTGCGTGTTGTCGAGCCACTCCCAATCGTGGCGGATTCGCGGCTCGGCTCCGAAGCTGTAGAACCGTTGGTTTTCGATGTCATTGGTTTGCGCGGCCGGGCCGGTCGGCAGCGTGCCAAATCCGCCCCCGCGCTGGCGGCGGCTGTAGCGCTGATAAGCATCCCACCACGTGCGAAAGGTGAACAGCGTCGATTCCGAGACATCCCATTCGTGGATAAGGGCCACGGCGTAACGGCTGATGCGCATGCGATCGAAAAACCGTGAGGTGGCGTTGCGGTTTTCCGTATAGTTCACCGCGTTGGGACCATCGCTGAGCGTGAGGCCGCCGGGTTCGCCGTGGGTTTCGTCGTAAGCCGTGAGATTGAGATACCAACGGCGGGGTCCGGTGGCATCGAGGGCGAAGGTGCCGCCCCAGGCATTGAGAAAATAATCGCTGTTGGCTTCGCGGAAACCGTCGGTCTGGCGGTGGTTGTACCAGCCGTAATAGCCAAAGCGATCCACCGTGCCACCGAAGGAAGAAAAGTTCGAATAGTAATCAAAACTGCCGACGATGTTGAGGGATTCGACGGCCAACTTCGTGTCGAGCGGGGGTTTTTTCATGACGAAGTTAATCGCGCCGCCGGGCTGCGGGCCATACATGAGCGCCGCGCCACCGCGGATGAACTCGATGCGCTCGATGGCATCGAACGGGGGCACATAGTAGGCCTCCGGATAGCCGATCATATCCGCATGAATGGGAACGCCGTCCTCCAAAACTTGAAAATATTGCATGCGGTGGGGGTCGTATCCGCGGTAGCCAATGCTGACGAGCGGAGTGGACTCTTCGGACAGAATCAGCCCCGGTGTTTTGGCGATCACCTGACGATAGTTTCCGTTGCTGATCTCCGGCAAATCTTCCAAGCGGATATTGGAAGTTTTTTTTCCGGCATTGATCCGTGTGCCTTCCACATCCGGCAAAAATGGGCCGTCCACCTGGGTGTCGTAGTCAGCCTCCACCGTCACGGGCGCAAGACGGGAAACATTCTCCCCCGGTTCCTGAGCCCTCGCCATTTCCGCCAACATAACGAGGAACGAAACCAAATAGACCAGACCCTTCAGACGAGACGCGGACAGTTGTGATAAATTCATGGGGCGGGTTGATACTGAGATCCGGTCTCGTTAATCAAGAAAAAAATGAGAATAGATCTCAACAGAGTCTTGATGCGGGCGGGAATTCCCTTAAGAATTGCGGGGTGAACGACATTCCGCTCCTCGAATTTTTTGTTAAAGGCGGATCCCTTATGTGGGTCTTGCTGGCGATGTCGGTGGCGGCGTTGGCCGTGATTGTCGAGCGTGCGTTCACGTATTTATGGTATGGGCTGAGCTCGGGCGAATGGCTGGCCAATCAGCAGCGCCTGCTCCGCGAAGGCCGCATTGACCAGGCTCTCGAGAATGCCCGACGCAGCCGCCACCCCGTGGCGCGGGTGGTCGAGGCGTATCTGGAAAGCCTGTCCCGTCCGCACAAACTCCGCATGGACGCGGTGAAGCAGGCCGGATCCTACGCGCTGGAAAACGTCGAAGCCCGTCTGCGGATTCTGGCCGCGATTTCGCATTTATCCCCGCTGGTCGGTCTGCTCGGCACCGTGATCGGCATGGTCGTCGCCTTTGCCAGCATTCAGGCACTCCAGGGCACGGTGAAGCCTGCGGATTTAGCCGGCGGCATTTGGGAGGCCTTGCTGACCACGGTGTTCGGACTGCTGGTGGCGATTCCCTGCATGGCGGCATTTCATGCCTTTGAAAGCCACAGCGACCGCATCGCCCGCCGCATGCAACTCGCCATCATGGCGATCGAAGAGGCGCTGAGCGTGACGGAAACCTCCGCTCCCGATGGCGGCCCTGCGGTTGCCAGCGAGGAATGGTCCACGGTGGGATAACCATGTTCATTCGCCCAAAGCGTCCGTCTCACACCATCGACATGGCACCGCTGATTGATGTGGTGTTTCTCTTGCTCATTTTCTTCATGCTCACCTCGAGCTTCACCGCGCCCTCGCTGCCGCTCAAGTTGCCCGGTGCCTCGGCCACGGCAACCGAAACCCGCCAGACCATCACGGTGAGCGTGAACGAAACCGGCGAAGTCGCCATCGACGGAACCGTGGTCGCGCTGGATATCTTCGAAACAGAACTCCGCACCCGGCTGGGCGGATCGGATGACAAGACGGTGAACTTCCGCGGCGACCGCTCCCTGGACTACGGGATTTTTGTGGATTTGATGGACCGCGCCCGGCGCACCGGTGCCACGCAATTCAATCTTGTCCACGAACCGCGACCCGCACCATGAGGCTGCGGGCGGCCTGGGTGTTTCCCGTCGTGATTTTTCTTTCCGTCGCGGTTCACGGTGCGGCGCTGCTGCTCGGACGCGTGCGGCAGGAACGACCGACCGCTTTGCCGGACCAGTCGGCGGAGGTCGTGGCGCTGGTGCTGGTCGAGCCGGCTCCACCGATTGAATTCTCTCCGCCGGAACCAACTCCCATTCCAAAGCCGCCGACACTGGACCCCGTGCCTCCGGAACCACCGCCGGTCGAGCCGGTCATCTCCAAGCCGGAACCCGAACCCGCCCGCCCGGCGGCGACTCCCCTGCCGGCGGTAAAACCCCAGCCGCGTCCGGTCGCCGAACCCAAGCCGGAGAAGCCCGCACCCCGGACCCCGGCCAGCCGTGCCATCGTGCAGGCCCGTCCCGACATCGCGCACAATCCCCCTCCGCGGTATCCCGAAATGGCCCGTCGCAAGGGATGGGAGGGATCGGTCATGGTACGGGCCCATGTCTCGGCCGCGGGTCGCGTGACCGCCGTTTCGCTCCATCGTAGCTGTAGTTATGGCGTGCTCAACCAAGCCGCCCTCGCCGCCGTGAAAAGCTGGCGCTTCCGCCCGGGCAGCATGGGCGGGCAAGCCGCCGACACGGTGGTGGAAGTGCCTGTAAATTTCTCGTTGCGACGGTGATTTATCTCAACCCGCGCGTCGAAGCGCATTTTCCACCCATGTAGCCACACTCTCAGCGGAGCGAAATTCGCCCACTCCGCGGGCTTGAGCACCGGTGGTCATGGCCATGTGGGGAAGCTGGCTGCCAGGGCCGAGTTCGAGGTGAACGCGGCAGTTTCGATTCCCGCAGCCGTTGCTGGACGAGGTCCCAGCGGATGATGCGGTGGATTTATTCGGTCAGGCGGCGATGTGCGCTTCGAGCCCAGCCACGCCGCGACCTCACGTTCGAGGCAGCCCGCATTAAGAATACGCTATTTAAGCGCGAGGCCTTTCTGGCCAATCGGAAAACTGGAAAACAGATCGGGCGATTGTGCGCCTGGCCGGAGCAGAAAATGGCAAACTGGCGTGAGCCGCTCATTTCCACCCCATCAACCATCAACTCCGCCTTTAGGCTTATCTCAGCGAATGGATGGCCGCACCAGAATAGCGTCATTGGTCCGGAGCACCTCATCCTGGACCGCTGCGTCCGTCATGGGAACTCCGGCATGAAAAACGAGCCGGCAAGTCGCGATCTCGACTGTGCCCACGCCCGCCACATTGGTGGAAGCGGCATCAAAAGTCAGAGCCTCCACATTCTCTTCGGGGGGGATGATGGCCAGGATCTCCGCCGGTTCCAAACCGAGTTGGTAAAGCCGGCCCGCCTGTTCCTGCACATTAAACGCCCGTGCCACCCGCACATTGGCCTCCTCTTGGGAAACCATGGTGAGCGCCAGTCCCGCCGCAGCCGCGATCCCGGTGAGCAGGATTGCCGCCGCCACCATCGCCTCGATGATGGTGTAGGCGCGGAGGGGGGAGAGACGGGGAGACGCGGGGACACGGAGACGCGGGGAATTTCTCCATCTCTTCCTTTCTCCGCATCTCTGTGTCATGCCCTTCATTGCCGGTAAGCCTCCAGCCAGACGTAGCGGTCGGCATAGCGATCAAGCAACTTGGGATCGGAGTCATCGTTTTCACGCACAATATTCACGGACGATCCCGTCCCCATGGCCACGGAGCTGTCCGTGCGCATCCCGCCGGTCAAACTTAGCGCGCCGCCAGTCACCGCGAAGGAAAGCGGCGTATTTTCAAAGACTCCGCCAAAACGCCAGGAACCAGCCGGGGCGGATACGGTCAGCGTGGCCTCCGTGCCTTTTTTCACAGCCAGGTAAAAGCGCCGGTTATTTTGATGCAGGAACTGGATGGAAGTCAGTTGGGAAGCCCCGGTCTCGTTGATCACGATGAGAAGAGGCGGACGTTGGTTAGCTTCGAGAAGGCCCGCTGCATTGGACTGGCCTTCCAAAATCAGCGTGGTGGTATCTCCCGGTATATAAATTTTGTTGAGCAATTGCTCGATAACCAAAGCGGTCACTGTCCCGGCTCCATTGGCGGAAAGGTAGGTGTAGGTTCCGGTAACGACCCCCGTGTCGGGATCCACGGTCGTTGTGGTGTAGCTATCGGTCCCACTGCCCACAATCGCCAACGCGCCCGTGCCGGTGAGGGCGTGCTTGGTCACGAGGGAATTGGGGGCCGAACCGCCGGGATCAACGACGGAGAGTGAGCCATCGTAGCCACTGCCGGACGTGACCGGCGGGAAAGCGAAGTTGGACATCAAGCCGCCGTTGACCGGCGAGGCCGTGGGAAAACCGACGGTCGGGGTTTGGTAGGAAACCGAACTGGTGAGATCGTAATCATTGGGAGGATTAGGCCGCCAGAGAACGACGTTGGCCCCAAGAAAACTGCTGCCGACATAAGCGGGATCGATGGTGTTGCCCACCACACTAAGGCCGGAATCCAGAATGATCTGACTGCTCGGACTCAAGGTCGGCCTCTGCGAGGTGAAAAGGTCGAATCCATAGATCGGGCAGCGCGACCGCGCCTGAAACAGCCAGAAATACCACGCATTATCGTCCTCTTCGCTGCCGTCCCGGAGCTCGGCGGTGATGTCCATCGTGTAACCCCCGCCCCCGCTCGGACAAAAGGCATTCAAGGCGGCGGAAATGGCCGTCGAGGTCAGAGGCGCGCCGGTGGTCATGCCGGTAATCCGAAAACCCGCCCAGTCATCGGCCAGCACCACGCTGCTGGTTCCAGAGTAAGAGCCAGGCAGGACGTTTTGCAAAAAATACTGACTGGCCAGCAGGCGGCTGTTTTCCAAGGCAATTCTGCGCTTAAGCGACAGGCTCATCAACTCGGTGTATTGCACCCGCGAGGCCATCACCTGAACCCAGCCCGCCAGCACCACCGCCCCCACGGCGATGACGACTAGGGCATAAATGATGGCGGAACCGGACTGGCGACGAAAGTAGGGAGCGCGGGCATCCTGCCCGCGAATACCCCCAACGCGGGCGGGACGCCCGCGCTCCTTTTTCAGCCGATGAGCTCCTGACTTGAATGCATCTTTATCCATTCTCATAACGCAGGGAACATGGGAGCGACCAAAAAAAACGAAGTCCGCCCGATCATGGCCGCATAGGCGGATCGCGGATCGGCGGCGTCGTAAGCATCCACCGAGAGAGATTGCAACTCCGGCATGGCGGGATCGGGCCACCAGATAAAATAGAACGGACGATTGGCGGCGAGTTTCAGAAGATCGGCGCTGCCTTCCACGTTAACCTGGCGGGCTCTGCGCTCGAAATTTGCCACCAATGGTCTGAAGGCAACCGTACCGGTGGCGGCTGGATAAAAGATGTCGTAATAATCGGTACAGGTCGTTCCTTGATACCGCCGCACCGAGGCATAAGTCCCGGCCGGGCTCACGCTCGTCACGAAATCCACCTCGTAGGTCGCCCGCACCCAAAGCTCTGAGGAGGAGTCCGACGGCATAAGGATATAGATGGAAAGGTTCGGCGAGGCGGAAGCCCCCCGATACGCGGAGAAAACCACGTCGGTGGCGGGCACAGCCTCCGCCAGGAAAAGGCGAAAAGCCTCCGGCGTGTCGAGCCGACGGGCGTCGTAGTTCGGCTCAATCGGGATGACCGAAGGGCGCTGGGCACTGGTGGCGGGCTGGCTTCGCCCCAGGCAGTAAACCGCGCTGGCATAGGCGATATCTTCGTAAAAGGCATCCCGCAGCACCTCCGCCTGCGCCACCCTCCCGTAGCTGGGGGCGAAATAGGTCTCCACGTAATACCCGCTCAACCCATAGAAATCAAAAAGCACGTCCTCGCTCAACTCCACGGTCCCGAAGCTTCGGGAACGGTTGGACGCTTGCGTGGCCGCCTGATAAGCGACCACGGCCGTGCTGATGATACCGGCCGCGATCGCCAGGGCCATGAGTAATTCAGCGAAGGTGAATCCGCGGTTCAGCCGGTGACTTTCCTTACCTGGAAGTTCCGGCTTCATTCTTTTTAGTGACTCCGTTCAACGCCGCCCCGCCGCTTTCTTTTGGTTCGGCCGCCGGCGGGATCCCGAGGTTGAAGCGAACGGTCGGTTTGAGATCAAAACCCAAGGTGATCTTGCGCGTTTCCGCCGAACCATCTTTGTCCACAAAACCCAGCTCCACTTTGTCCGCCGAAACGGACAGCACTTTCACTTTTTCCGTTTGATCCGGAATCACATCGGGCAGCATGCCCCCCTCGGCCACAGTGAAAGAGCCGACCAGCACCTTGACGACGCCGTAACCATGGGTCATGCCACCCAGCGACAACCGGCCAACCACGGCGCGAATCTTGCTCTCTTCGCTTTCGACTTCCTCCTGCACTTTGGTCGCCACCTTGGCGGAGCGTTTGCCAAACGGATTCCGCTCGTCCTCCACCACCACCACCGGTGTCTTGTCCTCCGGCAACAATCCGATGCCGGCCGGCGCACCCGGAAGCGGAGAGAGCGCCACGGCCAGAAGCAAAAGAATGGAGGCGACGTATTTCATTGCGCGCTCATGATGGGTTGCTCGAGTGTCATGTCCAACTTCAGATCATTGGGGCCCGTGCCCTTGGCCACACGGACGCTGCTGATGCGCATGGTGGGCAGTTCCTGCTCCAGCCGTCCGATCCAGTTCAGCAAACGGGAATAGTTATCTTCAAAAGTCACGTGCGCCCTCATCAAGGACGGCAGCGAGCGGTTGTTTTTCTGCGAAGCCACTTCATATCTCTGCGAGAGAGTGATCAGATTGTCTTCCTTGATCTTGAGGGAGATTTTCAGTTCGGCATTTTGCGGAGAATCGACGGAGGAAAAATACGGCTGCCAGAGATTCAGGTAATCAATGAGCGGTTTGGAGGTTTTGCGCAAACCCTCCAACTGAAGATGTTCGTGCGTGAGCTGGGAGGACGAAATATTCGCCGTCTGCTCGGCCTTGGCCGCATCCGCCCGCATCTTGAGCATGCGCCGGTTCATCGAAAGCGAGGCCTGCACGATGCAGATAATGACGATGAAAACGATGGCGCAGGCAAGGTGTTTTTTGTTCATGGTGCGGCAGCCTGAGGTTCGGCCGGTTCGGGCGGTTCGGGCGTGGCATCCAGCCAGATCAGGGTGGCTTTGTAATCAATCTCGCCCTTGGCCATGGTCTGTTGCGGAGAAAACGTGCGGAAGCGCAAGCTCGAGATCTTTTCCAGGGTGACATCCAACTGCCGGGCGGTGTCGGTGCCGAGCCGCATCGACAACCGAATCTGGGAAGGATTATCACCATCCCGGTCGAGCCGGAGTTCCACAATAGAGGAATCTGCCTCGATGCTCCGCGCAATCTCGACGATCAAGGGCTGCAGAGGACGCGAGGCGTCGAGCCAAGTCTGGATATCGGAAGCCTTCTTGGTCTCGTTTTCGAGGGCCTTGCGCTGGTCCTTGGCCGCGGCAAGGTCGGCTTGAAGTTTGGTTTCCCGGAGCAATGCCATTTCCTTGTTCTTTCCCGCCTGGCTGTAGCGGACAAAGAAAAGACCGTTCAACAGGATCGAGGCGACGATGGTCAAATAAAACACCATCGGCACGATGCGGAGGTAGATCGGCAGCGGCGGACTTATGCCCTTGCGGTCGGACTTGAAGTCATCAATCGATTTGGCGTAGATCTGCATCTCAATTCTGGGCTAGCAACGTCCACAGCAAATCCGGCTGGGACAAATCGGTGACCTTGAGTCCGCTAAAGATCCGCCCCACGCCTTCGGCCATCCCGGGCATCGGGTTGTCACAGGCCAATACGATTTCGCACTCCGGGGGAATTCTCAATTTGAAGGGGGCCAGCAATTCGAGCGCGGGGTCCACCGTGTCTTCATAGACATCCGTGCGGGAGCGCAACTCCATCCAACGGTCCTGATCCTGAACCATGGCGCAAACCGATCCCTGGCAGCAAATGACATAAAGAAAACTCAAAGGCTTGTCCCCGCCCTTGGTCGTATTGGTTTGGCCCAGGGCATGACGCAGCAGCAGGTACGTGCCGCAACAAATCCGGCCCAAGTGCAAGCCCGCCTCCTTGAACATGGTCTCCGTTTTGCGAATATGTTCCTCATCGCAAGCCACCAGAATGCTGGAATTGGTCTCCGGACTATGAGTGACCGCGTAACGCTTGCCCCTTTCGCAGCGGGCACCCAGAACGCTGCGCGGATCCGATTTGATGACCTCCTCACTGCCTGGGCGCCGGGAAAGATTCGTCTCGAGGCTGATGACGTACCTCGTGTTGAGTGAAACCGCGCACCATCCATCGTCCGACGCATCCTTGATGTTCAGCACCACCTGAGCGAGCAACTCCTTGGGCTCACCCCGGAGAAAATCCCCCTCGCCCGGGCGGCCATTTTTCAGAATGCCCCGCCAAGACAACGTGGAACGACCGATGCTCATCAGCGCCGTGCGCTGGCTGGGAAACCGCCGGCGCCAGGAGGCGGTGGAATCGTCCGGCTCCGGTCGGAACGCCGCGAAGTTCAGGATGGCAAGAATGTCACGTAAAGTCATCGGGTGACCTCCGGTTGATTTTCGAGATAATCCTCGATTTCCTCCCACGAATTCCCGGTAAAACTCGCTCCCATGGCCGACTTGAATCCCTCGGCTTCCCGCAACTCCACGCTCTTGTAAAAATTAAACATTCCGCGTTTCCACCCGGTCTCCAATTCCTGGTCGAGCTTCTTGAAATCTCCCCGTCGAATGATGTTAACCACACCGTCGTACTGTAACAGGACTTCGTGGATCGGAAAGCGTTTGCCTTTGGTCTGATCGAGCAAAAGGCGCTGGCATAGAACGAGGCGGAGGGTGTCCGCCAGGGTTTCCTGCGCGCTCTCCAGGCGATCCGAGGGGATCAATTTCAAAAAACGCTGAATGGTCTGCGAAGCCGAGGAAGTGTGCAGCGTCGCCACCACCGCATGACCCGTCTCGGCTGCTTGCAAGGCGATTTCGGCCGTCTCGCCGTCGCGAATTTCTCCCACGATGATCACGTCCGGTGCCTGGCGCAAAGCCGAGCGCAGGGCCTTGGAAAAATCCACCTCGTCCGTGCCCATCTCCCGCTGCGAAATGAGCGACGGCAAACCGTCCGGGTAAACGAACTCGATGGGATCCTCGAAGGAAATCACATGCTCGCGCCGCCGCTTGGCCCGGTGCAACACCATCGAGGCGATGGTGGTGGATTTTCCGCTGCCGGTCGCGCCGCAGACCAGAAAAAGCCCGTAGCGTGCTTCCAAAATCGCCTTGAGCGCGGGCGCCGGAACCTTGATTTTATGCGGCTCGGGAATCACATCAGGCAACAAACGCATGACCCAGCGTAATCGACCCTGGGTGACCATCTGGCTCACGCGGAAGCGGTGTCCCATTAGATCCATGGCACTGTCATCGCAGCCCGGTTCCAGCCGCTCCGGCACGGCCATCTCAAAAATCAAAGGGTCAAACACCTGCTCGCCGTTAAATTTGTAGGAGAGGTAATCCCCGGGAGTCAGGTAAAAATCACTAATACCCTCCGAAATGGCCAATTCGTGAATACGCAGGGCGACGGGTGAATCAGCAGGGAGGTCGAGCAGGCGCATGAAAGTGTCCTGAGTTAGACCGAGAATAGAGGGAAAGTGAAAGCACCATTTTCCAACCGCCAGGCGACAATCCTCTCCCAGAGTCCCCGTAAAGGCCGAAACACCCCCGGACGCTTGACCGCAAGAAGACCTTCCCGCCATTCCGGAATGCTTGTCCTGTCTTGAGGACTGTCACCAGCGCAGAGACGCGCCAGCGAAGCGGCCACCTCATCCAAACGAGGGGCAAGGGGCGAATGAGCAGTCATGTTGGGCAGGCGCGTGGAGGAGGCTTCCCTGAGATTTAAAACGTTCCCGTTGTCACTTCCGAGCCACCCGTGATCGTGGCTTCGGCGGCAATAACTCCCTTTACGATATCCAAATTTCCATTGATCGTAACAGCCGAGTTGGAAATTATTTTATTGGCATTGACTCCCCCGCCGCCGGTCACATTGAGATCGCCTTGGGAATAAATGGTGAGCCAGTCTTGGTTGGAAGTGGTTCCGACGATGTTCTGAATGGAACCACCGTCGAGCAGGTTAATTATCACAGGTCCATTGATGACAATCGATGCGCCACCGGTCATTTTGAGGGACTTCATATTGTATACGGTGGTAACTCCGGGAGTTCCGATGACGAGCGTTCCTCCTCCTGTAACCTTGACGTCGCCATAATCTCCGCTCGCCAGTGATCCCGAGGCAGGATAGGTGGTGCTCGCGGTGAGGTCAGCGCCTGTTGGGATGACAGGCAGTCCAGAGAGTTCTCCGGTCAACACCGAGTCCAGATAAGCCAGATCGACCGTTGGCAGATTCGTCGGAGGATCAATCCGGTTATATACCGTGCCACCAGTCCCGTCCTCCCCGAACTTCCCGCTACTGATATTAATCGTATATCCAGTCGGATTTACCGAGCCCGTTCCTGTGACGACGCTGGTGACCAGATTTCCGGTTATGGTTGGCGTGCCAGGAACATAAAGATCGCCGAAGAGTTCCGTCGAGGCAACGAAAGAAAAATTATCGGCGCTGAGGAGTTGCACGGAACCGTTAACGGTCCCGTTGAGCTTGTTCAGCTGATTGACCACCACACCGGCCTGGGAACCGGCATTCGCCGTGTAGGTGGCAAGGCCCACGGGGGAGGTGAACCAATTCGTATAAGCATCCGGCGGCAGGGCGATCGCTTTCACAGTGAGGGTTCCGCTTTCTGGGGCGGGTAGAGGAGAAGTGTAGGTGGTCCCGTTGGTGGCGCTCGGTGTGGTGCTGTCAACCGTATATCGAATTATATAGCCGCTGGGAAACTGCGCCAGATTACTCGCCGCGATCGTGATGGTATCGACCAGATTGAGCCCGGATCCAGACGGCGGCGTGAACCTCACGCTCATTGCCGGCCGGGACGACACAATAGTGGCCGTGGCCACCGGTGAACTGCTAAAAAGCAACGAGTTAAGAGACTTCGCCATGGCATTCATGGTGATGGCGGGGAACCCCGAGGCAAAACTCCACGGGCTGGCGAGGGTTAGGGTCTGCGTGATTTGCTGCTCGGCGGAACCGGAAAGTCCCGCCAGAGATTGCGAACTGTCGGCCATCACCAGTTGAAAATTGGAACTCGTCCGAAAAATCGCGGGAATACTGAACCAATTCGAAATCGTGGCCGGGACCACAATGCCGCCGCCCGCCGCACCGCTGGCCGGAGGAACCCCGACCTGAAAGGGCGTCACGTTCGAACTTGATGGGGTGATACTGACCGCCAAGTCGAAGGCCGTTACATTGTAGGTGTTGGTGACAGTGGCACTGTCCAACCAGTGATCAGGATCATCCGAAATCGCCTGGGTGGATATGGTCGTTCCTCCCGCACCCGGGGTGACAATCACAACTCCGGGCGAGGTGAGATGGGAAATATCTCCTGCATTCGGGTTGGTGACGATTACGGGGAAAGCCCCGGTGCTGGTGATGTTTTGCAAGCTGGCCAGTTGCGCCAGACTGCGAGTTCCTGCGGGAACGCTGAACACAGGCGGGCTCAGTTGCACCGGCGTATTGGAGGTAGTGATCGCATACGCGACCCCCGCCGCCGTCAATGGTGCCGCGCCCAACGCAGGAGTGCTGTCCCGATTGTCCGCATACTCCCACACCCAAACCGGGTCGCCCGCTTTCACGTCCGACGCTTCCAAGTTTTGCGTGCGGCTCTCGAGCACAGGCGCCTCTGACGCGAGGGCGTTGTTCACCCGGAAATTCTTAATGCCCGCGCCGCCCTCGCGGGACAGATCGAAGCGGCCCTGCGCCGCATTCCACACGGCGCGCAATTGCGAACTACCCGCCTCATCCCCGGTCTGCCATTCGGGCTCAATCCGCACATCGACAAAACTGCCCGTCATGCCCATCGATTTTGCGGCGGATGCGACGTCTGCGCGGGTCTTGAGCTTGATGATAACTTCATCGGCTGTCGCATCCGCTGGGATACTTCCCCCGTTGGCTAGGTAGGACCGAACCGCCGCGTTCATTGAGGTGATGTCCGACTGCAATCTGTTCTCCTTTGCCCCTTCCTGGATATTTGTCACGGTAAAGTACCCGACGGACGACAGCACGGAAATCACCCCGATGCCCACCAGAACTTCCACTATGGTGAAACCCCGCGCTCCCCTCAGTTGATGCCTCGCATTCACGCAACAACAATAGAACATCAAGAGAAAAAGCGAAGTAAAATTTTATGCCCCAGAGACTTGAATGTTAATTTTTTATGCAACAGGTGGCGTCTTTTGGAAAAAAAATTGTCAATTTTTTGCTGGCGTTTTTGTGAATAAGTTCATAGTTATTCACAGTCCTCGCCGTGCAAACGGCCCCTGCCTAACCATGAATTGTGATCTGAATCCTCCGCCCCGGAAGGCGCGGCGCAAGCATCTGTCCCGATTTTTTCGGGCCCGGACGCATGGCTTTTTCTGCGACAGGGAGGGCGAAGCTCCCGCTGAGCCGTGGAAAAAGAAACTGGCCTGGCTGATGGTTTTTTCCTTGGTGGTGACGCCCATCCAAGCCCAGCAGCTCGCTCGGATTCCCCAGACTGCCACGGTTCAGATTCCCGTGGCGGCCGCCGCCCCTTTTGAAGTGTTTCCCGACTACGGCTCGGGCAATGCCATCGCCGAAAAGCTACGTAATGCCCCGGCCAAGCTCTACAATTTCGACCGCGCCTCGCTGCGCGACGTGTTGCGCTTCATGGCGGACGACGCCGGCATCCCCTTTGTCGCCTTGCAGGAATCCTCTGCGGCAGAAAGCACCTTGGTGACCTTCACCCTGCGGGCCAGTCCCTTCCGCGCCTTGGAAACCATCGCGCGCGCCAATGGCATCCAACTCTTTTTTGAAAACGGCATCTGGTTCATGCGTCCGATCAACGAACAGGAACTCATTGGCCGCATCTACAAGCTGAAATTCAATTCCCAGCAGCGCGTCACTTACCAAGGGGGAGACTCCGCCCAGTCCGGCGCGACCACGTCGAACACCAGCGGAGGCAGCGGCTCGGGTATTCCCTCCCTCGACATCAACATTCAGGGAGCGAGCGAGGTCTTCAAAGTCAAGACGCCCGAGATCATCGAGCAGATTAAATCTCTCCTCGGCATCCCCACCAGCGGAACCATTGCGCAAATGGCGGACGAGGCCAGCGTGGAAAATTTCGGACTATTGCAAACCCCGCAAGCCCTCAATCCGGCTGGCAGCCAGTATGTTGGCCGAATCGCGGTCAAGGGCGATGGCGGAGCCCAAGTCATTTATAACGCTGATTCGAACACCATTTACGTCATCGCCACCCGGCAGCAGCATCAATGGGTCGAGGGCTTCCTCAGCTCCGCCGACCGGCCGCAGGCGCTGATCGGGGTCGAAGTCAAATTCTTTGAAACCACCCGGGATCCGAAAAAGGAACTCGGCATCAACTGGGCGGGAACGTTGGAAGGCGGGTATAATATTAGTGCGGCCGCCAGCGCCGGAGTCGACGGCTCGTTCAATTCCGGCACCATCTCGGACACCATCAACAGCGTGGCCAACCTGAACGAGCAGTTCACCACCGGAGTCACCACCGACGGCATCCCCGGCCCCGTCACCACCACCTCTGCAGCAAGCCGCACGGCCAATAACAGCTTCTCCGACAGCACCAACAAAGCCACCGGTTTCAGTGGCGGTTATTCGGCCGTGCTCACCCCCGACGCGGTCAATGTTTCGCTCCAGGCCTTTCTTTCCGACAAGGACACCACCACGGTGCAGTATCCCCGCGTGCTCACGATTAACAACCGCGAGGTGGTAATTCGCAGCGTGGTCAATCAGCCCGTGCTTGCTTCCACCTCCTCGGTCACAGGGGGAGGTACTGGAACCGACGTCGCCAGCGTCAGCTACCTCCCCATCGGCACGATCATCAACGTTCTACCCAAGACCATGCCCGACAATTCCGTCGTGCTGAATGTCGCCATCACCGTCTCCTCCATCATCGGATTTTTCCCCATCGAGGGAAACTCCTACCCCATTGCTTCCTCCCGCGTGTACAATGCCGCCCTCCAAGTGGACTCCGGTTATACCCTCGCGGTCGGCGGTATCGAGGAGGCCTATGACCAAAAGGACAAAAACGGCGTCCCCTTCCTCAAAGACATCCCCGGTGTCGGCGAACTCTTTAAAAGCCGCGCCCGCAGTCAGCGAAAACGCAACCTCATCATTTTCATCACCCCGACGGTCATCACCAACCGCATGCAGTCCAACGGTATTTCCGAAAGCCCCAACAGCGTGCTGCCGGTCCGTCCCGGCGAGCCCACCCCTCCGGCCTTCACCCCCACCGGACGCCTCGTGGGCGGAGAGGCCACCGTCGACGAAGCCATCGCCTGGCTGCAACGCCAGGTGGATTTCTTCCGGCAGATCGCGGACGAAAGCCGCACCGACAAGGATTCCATCAAGCAGCTCAAGACCGTTATCAACACCGCCGAGATGTTGCTCCAGGAAATCCAGCGCATGGAAGACGCGTCCCCCGACCGCATGGCCGCCCTGATCAAAAAAGAGGAGCAAACGCTCTCCCTGCGTCAGGAATTGAAAAAAGTCCTCGGAAAATCCCAGAAGAACCTGACCGAGTTCTGATTTAGCCTGCTGGATGGCGGCGGGCTCTCGCCGCTCATAATACTGAGTTGATTTTCCCGCGCATTTCCCAATGATGCCGCGCAGGGTGAAAACAACGGCGGATTACATTGTTTCGGGGTTCGCGAAAATTGACGCGGATCTGAAGTATTTGATGGAGTGCCTCAAGGAAGTTCTGGACGAACTGGGCGAGCAGGAGGCGGCCAACCATCTGCCCTGGCAGGAAAACGGCGGAACCCACGACGTCAATGAACCGCCCCCGGGCATCGAACAGGCCTACTCGATTGCCTTCCAGCTCCTCAACATGGTCGAGGAAAATGCCGCCGCCCAAACCCGCCGGCTGCGCGAAATCGAACACGGCCTCGCCGCCGAACCCGGTCTTTGGGGCCAGCAACTCGCCCGTCTCAAGGAGGCCGGATTCTCCGGCGCGGAAATCGCCGCGTTCTTTCCTTCGGTTCGGATCGAATCCGTCCTCACCGCCCACCCGACCGAGGCCAAGCGAGCCGCCGTCCTTGAGCAGCACCGCACCATCTACCTCCTCCTCACCTCGCTCGAAAACCAAGCCCTCACCCCCACCCAGCGACTGGCCATCCGCGAAGAGATCAAAGTTGTGCTCGAACGCCTCTGGCGCACCGGCGAAATCCTCCTCGAAAAACCAAAAGTCTCCACCGAACGGCGCGGCGTGAATTATTACCTGCGCGAAGTTTTCCCCCTCGCCCTCGAGCAACTCGACGAACGCCTTCGCAATGCCTGGAAGGATGCCGGCTTCGATGCCACCCTCCTGGAAAACCCGCACAACTGGCCCTGTGTGCGTTTCGGCACCTGGGTCGGCGGCGACCGCGACGGCCACCCGCTCGTCACCGCCGCCGTCACCGAGGAATCGTTGAAGGAACTGCGCCTCAACGCCCTCGTGGTCATGCACGAGCGGCTCGAAACGCTGGCCGCCAAGCTACCGCTCTCCAGCAATTTTCAGAAAACTCCCGGCCTCCTCAGCGATGCTCTCGCGCGCTTCTGGGCGGAAAACCCCGAGGTGGGCGAAGCGATTTCGCGCCAATATTCCGACGAACCCTGGCGGCAGTACGTCCTTATGCTCCAGGCCAAACTTCCCATCGAAGCCGGCACGGGCGTGGGCGACCAACCCGCCATGCGCGAGGCCGCCGATTTCCACTACCACACCCCCGACGAACTCGACGCGGACCTCGCTCTCCTGGCCGAATCCCTCGTCCAGACCGGCGCGAAACGGCTGGCCGACACCGCTGTCTGGCCCGTCCGCCGCGCCCTCGACGTTTTTGGTTTCCACCTCGGCGCCCTCGACATCCGGCAGAACAGCAAGTTCCACGACCAAGCTCTCATCGAGATCCTCGCCGCCAGCGGACAGCCCGTGCCGGATTTCTCCGCGTGGGATGAACCCCGCCGCCTCGAGTTTCTCAATCTGGAACTCCAATCGCCCCGTCCCTTCCTCTACTACGACACCGGCATCGGCGAACAGGCCGACGCCATCCTCTCCTGCTACGGTGTCCTGCGTCGTCACATCCGCAGCCACGGTCGCGTCGGCATCGGCTCGCTCATCGTCAGCATGACCAAGCGCATGTCCGACCTGCTCGTCGTCTATCTGCTTGCCCGCGAAGCCGGCCTCATGCGCTGGACCCCCGAAGGCCTGATCTGCCAGTTGCCTGTCGTTCCGCTTTTCGAAACCCTCGACGATCTCGAACGCGGACCCGGCATCATCAGCACCTTCCTCGATCACCCGGTCACCCAACGCAGCCTCGCTTTCCACCAGACCGACCGCGCACAGGTCCTCTCCCTCCCGCACGAACAGCCCATCCAGCAAGTCATGGTCGGCTACAGCGACAGCAACAAAGATTGCGGCATCATCGCCAGCCAATGGGCGCTGCACAAAGCCCAGTCCGCCCTGACCGCCACCGGCCGCGATCACGGCACCAAGATCCGCTTTTTCCACGGCCGCGGCGGCACCATCAGCCGCGGGGCCGGGCCCACCCATCGTTTCCTCGGCGCCCTTCCGCCCGGCTCGATCAACGGCGACGTCCGCCTCACCGAACAGGGCGAAACCATCGCCCAGAAATTCGCCATCCTCGGCACCGCCACCTACAACCTCGAAATTCTCCTCGCCGGCGTCACCGGGTATTCCCTCGCCCAGCGGGCAATCCCCGGCCCACCCGAGGTCCTCAACCCCATCGGCGAACTCCTCGCCTCCGCCAGCCGCGACAAATACGTTTCCCTCATCCAGACCGAGGGCTTCATGAATTTTTACTCCGAGGCCACCCCCATCGACGCCCTCGAGACCAGCAGCATCGGCTCGCGCCCCTCCCGCCGCACCGGTAGAGAAGCGGCCGCAGAGCAGCGCACCCTCGACGACCTGCGCGCCATTCCTTGGGTTTTCAGTTGGAACCAATGCCGCTACTATCTGCCCGGTTGGTTCGGCGTCGGCACCGGCATCGAAGCCCTCCTCGCCGCCAACATTCTTCCCCTCGAGGAACTGCGCCAGCTCCTAAAAAAATCGCCGCTGATGTATTATGTCCTGACCAACGTCGAGACGAATCTCGCCAGTTGCGACCCTGCCATCATGCGCGACTACGCCGCCCTCGTCACCGACCCAACAGTGCGCGACCGCCTCTTTACCGTCATCACCGGCGAGTTGGAAAAAACCAAGGCCATGATGTCCGAACTCTTCGGCGGCAGCCTGGAGTCGCGCCGCCCGCGAATGATCAAGACCCTCAACCTCCGCGCCCACGCCCTGCGCATCCTCCACCTCCAACAGATCGAGGTTCTCAAAAAATGGCGCGCCGCCCGCGCCGCCGGATCCCCCGAAGCCGAACGACTCCTGCCCAACGTCCTCCTCTCCGTCAACGCCATCGCCAGCGGCCTCCGCACCACCGGATAACGTGGCATCGGCATCTTGCCGATTATCCAACCCCACGCATCGGCAGGATGCCGATGCCACCTACGAAGAAAACTCGCCGAAAGGCAAGTTTTTGCTAGTCTGCGCTGCGTGACAATCCGACCCGCCCTCTCCGCGATCTCACTCGCGCTTTTTCTTTCCACCCCGCTCTTGGCCGACCCACCGGACAAGGAAACCTTCATGCCACAGGTGCTGCAATACGCGCTTGGTCCGGGCGGCACCGGCCTGCCCGATGATGGCAGCGAATATTGCGGACCCACGGCCATGACGATGAACATCGCCTGGCTTGGACTGGCCGGGCATTCGCGCCTGGCCCCGACGACCCAGGTGGCGCAAACGCAGGAATTTTTCATCAATCTCGATCAAACTCTCGGCGGCCTCTCGCAGGATGATCCGTTCAACGGCACAACCGTTTCCGGCCTGCGCACGGGGGTGAATACCTATCTGAAAATGAAAGGATATTCCGGCAACTTCACCAGCGCCACGGCCGGCCTATACGGGCCAACCGGCAACGGCGACGGCACCGGGCCGGGCGTGACCACGCCGACTTTCGCCGATCTCACCA
This sequence comes from Terrimicrobiaceae bacterium, assembly GCA_041746635.1. Classification (GTDB taxonomy): domain Bacteria; phylum Verrucomicrobiota; class Verrucomicrobiia; order Chthoniobacterales; family Terrimicrobiaceae; genus CAMASH01. Next base: position 36,665 of record JBGTGQ010000094.1, read on the forward strand.
CCATCGCAGACAACACCCCGGCCGATCTGCATTTCGGCTCCTTTCTCGTCGGCTGGTACGAGACCGGCACGGGCACCTTGCAGCGCAATGGCGGACATTTCCTGGCCATCGTGGGGACGAGCGGATCGAACACCGTGGTGATCAATAACCCGTATCCCAACCTCGGCATGCCCGCGCAGCAAACGATCCTGCTTTCCAATGTCCCGAATGGCACCAGCGGTGAGGACGACGGTCCGCCCGTTTACGATCTCAGCGGTTATCTCAACGCCTCGGAGGGCATGCAATATCCGGCCGGCGGCTCCATGCCCGCCGGCTATTCCACGCCTGTGATCGAGCAATGGCTCGACTTTACCGTGCCGTTGAACGCGCCCGCTCTGGCGACGTGGGAACTCGATCAGGGCAACAATTTTGTCAGCATCGGCCTCGCCAGCCAGGAAGTCCTAGCGCCCATCGCGGACTCGAACGGCGGCGCGAGCGCGTTTCTTTTTTCCGGCGGCGGCACGCTCACCTTCACCCGCGAAGCCACCCACAGCGGCGGCACGTCCGTGAGTCAGTCCACGCTCATCAGCCGGGAAAAAACGGGGACGCCGTTCGGTTCGGGCGACATCACGCTCACCTCGGGCACGCTCGCGTTGCGACCGCGTGACAGCGGAGAAACGGTGGATGTGCATAGCGGCGGAGAATTGAAATTCTACAGCGCTTCCCGACTGAGCCTCGATCTCGGCGCGCACGGTAGCCTCACTTTTCGCCTGGGCAGTTTTTTTCGCTCGAATGAAGGCACGCTCGTGATCGCGCCGCAATCGTCCAGCCAGTCCGTCACCCTCGGCGGCAACGTGAAGGTGCTGGTGGAAAACGGCGCGCCCGACGCCAGCGCCGGCATGGTCTCGCCGGCCTTCGTCGGCGAGGCAGCCGGGAGTGGATTTTTTCTCACGTATGACGCGACCAATGGTTTCGTCGCCGCCACCACCGTCACCGGCGACATCAACACGCTCACGGGCACACCGATTTATGCCGCGCTCGCTCCGCAAAATCTCACCGGCAATGCCGCCGTCACGGCCATTCAGGTCAACAGCGTAGTCACCGGCAGCGCAAACTCCACCCTCACCGTCGGCGTGAACGGACTCGATGGCGCGGGTGTGATCTTCAACGGCGGCAGCCTCGGCGTGGACACGCTCGATTTTGGGAGTCGGGACGGATACATTTACACCGGCGCGGCGGGCGGCGCGATTTCCTCCACCGTCACGGGTTCCGGCACCAACGGGGTGAATTTTTTCGGTCCCGGCACCATCACCGTTAGCGGTTCGCTCGCCAACACCGGCCCCACCCAGGTGCGCAGTGGAACCCTCTCCCTCGGCGCAACCGGCTCCATCAGCGGCGGCACCAGTCTGATCATCGGAGCGGGTGCGACGTTTGATCAGGCCGGTTCGGTAAATACCAACGCGATCTCGGTTCTCGGCACCCGCATGGGTGCGGGTGACCTCGCGGGCAATGTCACGGTGGAAGCCAATGGCACTTTCAGCGGTGCGGGCACAATCACCGGGACTACATTTTTATACGGCACGCTCACGGAACTGGTGGATGCAGACGATCCCTCGAGCGTGCTCACTTTCGCAGGGGATGTGACCATTGAGAACGAGGGGTTTTATTATTTCAACCTGGCCAGCCTCACTCAGATGAATCTCAACGATTACTTCGCGGTCAACGGCACCCTCACCTTCGCAGCGGGCTCGCAGATGGGCATTCTTTTCAATGCCGTGGATGATCCTTCGACCGGCAACTCGTTCTGGAACTCCAACCAGACTTTCCTCGTCGCTTCGGCCACCACGCTGGGCGCTGCCGACAACCTCACCCTCAACGCGCTCGATTATGCCAACGGTTATTTCTGGGTCGGCCACAATGACACTTTGGGCGAAGTAAATCTCCACTGGCAGGCCGTGCCCGAACCCGCCACCGGCGCTCTGCTCGCGCTCTGCTCGGGATGGTTGCTCTTCCGGCGGCCGCCCCGGAGAAAGTTGGAGTTCAGCCTTTAGGCTGTTTCTGAAAGACTTCCCCTCAAGTGAAAATCCTCGCCGTTTTCTTGCTGGCCGCCGGAGCTGCGCTGGCCGATCCATCGTCCTCGCCAACCGCGACGCCCTCTCCCTCTCCCTCTCCCGCTCCCACGCCCATCGCCATCAGCTCGGTCATCGCCGAGGCCGACAAGACCACGGGTGAACTGGCCAAGATTCAGGGTGATGTCGCCACGGATAATGGCGGTTCCGATTTGCAGAAATTCGTTCCGCGGCTCACCTCTGACATTGATGCGCGCGAACTCCAAACCGCCCGCATCCTGCGCACCCCGGCCCGCATCAATGTCCTGCAAGATCTCGCCACGAGCTGGATCGTTCTGCGCGAGGACCTGACCCTTCGCCAGCGTCTGCTCAATGACCAACTCACCAGCCTCGACACCGCCTCCGCCCGCCTCGCCGACCTGACCGCCCTCTGGACCGCCACCCGCAATACCCTGGCCGCGCAAAATGACCCCGGCGACATCCTCGACCGCGTCACCACCATCCTCCAGCAACTCTCCTCCACCAACACCGGCCTCGTCGCCCGGCGCACCAAGCTGCTCAATCTGCAAAGCGCCCTGGCCGACCAGAACACCCGCATCAACCAGGAACTCGCCACCGTCCAGCAAGCCCGCGGCAGCGCCATGGCCGGCCTGCTCGGTCGCGACAGCCCGCCGCTCTGGCAATTTTCCGAACTCCGCCAGACCCACCAAGCCGTCGCCGAAAAATTCAGCCCCTATGCCCAGGCCCGGGAGACCGTTTTTTGGCTGATCCAGGAACGCGGACTCATCGGCCTTCACGCCATCATTTGGATCGGCCTCATTCTCCTCTTCCGCCGCGCCCAAAAAAAAGTCCGCCACTGGGTCGAGACCGATCCCGGACTGAAAGCCTCCACCACCATCTTCGAGATCCCGGCCACCACCGCCAGCCTCCTCGCCCTCTGGATTGCCTTTTTCCTCTACGCCGGTGCGCCACCGATCTTCACCGCACTGCTCGGTGCCGCCCTGCTCGTCCCGCTTATGGGCGTGATCAACCGCATCGTCGAACGCCCGCTCCGGCCCGTCATCTGGGCGCTGGCCGCCTTCTACCTTGCCTCCCAGCTTCGCGATGCCGCCGCGCCCTTTGTTCTGCTCGCCCGCTTCGTTCATCTGGCCGAGGCCGTGCTGGGAATTATTTTCGCCCTCTGGCTGATCCGCGGCTCGCATTTTTCCGAACTGCCGTCGCAAAGCCTGCCCCGAAAAACCATCGCCATCGGCGCCCACCTCGGACTGCTTTTCTTCACCGCCGCCGCCGTGGCCAATATTCTCGGCTACGTCAACCTCGCCATCTTTGTCGGCTCCGTCGTTTTACAAAGTGCCTACGCCGGCTTCCTGCTCTACGCCTTTTGCCACATCGCGGACGGCCTCATCACCTTCTTCCTCAAGATTCCGCCCCTGCGCTTTCTTTCCATGGTGCGCCATCACCGCACTTTGCTGGAACGCCGCTGCTCGCGCCTCGTCCGTCTCGGCGCGTTACTTTTCTGGATCGCCTTCACGCTCGCGAAAATGTCGTGGCTCGATGCCGTCATTTCCCGCACTGCGGCGATTTTGGAAACCCCGCTTTTTGGTCCGGTCCACCTCGGCAGCATCCTCACCTTTTTGCTCACGGTCTGGGCCTCGTTTTTGATTTCCCGCTTCGTCCGCTTTGCCCTTGAGGAAGACATCTACAAACGCATCCACCTCAAGCCCGGCCTGCCCTTTGCCGTTTCCACCATCCTCCATTACGCCATCCTGCTCCTGGGCTTCTACCTCGCCACCGCCGCCCTCATTGGCGACATCAACAAATTCACCATTCTCGCGGGAGCCTTCGGCGTCGGCATCGGATTCGGATTGCAAAACATCGTCAACAATTTCGTGTCCAGCCTCATCGTCCTTTTCGAGCGTCCGGTAAAAATCGGCGACTACGTGCAAATCGGCACCGCCACCGGCACCGTCCAGCAGATTGGCATCCGCGCCACCATCCTGCGGATCGAGGACGGCTCCGAAATCATCATCCCCAACGCCAACCTCATCGCCAACCCCGTCACCAACTGGACCCATACCGACCAGCACCGCAGCCTGCAAATTGATGTCGCCACCACCGCCGCCGGGGTGGAACCGCGCCGCGTCCTCGACCTGCTGGAAAAAGCCGCCCTCACTCTGCCCGCCATCTGCCAGACCCCGCCCCCGCAGACCGTGCTGACCAAATTCTCCCCCGCCGTCCTCACCTTCCAACTCCGCGTCTGGACCACCGAAGTCCGCGACCTCGACCACCTCCGCAGCGAACTCGCCATCGTCATCAGCGAAGACCTCGCCCGCAACAACATCGCGACGGCCTGAAAGCCTGTTCGATAAAGCAGGAACTTGCCTCACGCAAAGGGTGAAAAGGTTTAGGATGCGACGTTAGGCTTTTTCTTTAAACCCTTCCCACCCTTTGCGTGAGGCTCTTCCACCTCCCATTGGGTTATAACCCCGCCAAAAACCTCTCCGCCGCCTAGCGGTGTTGCGGGAGCTTGGGCCCCAGTTTGTCGCACGTGCAGGCCATCATCGCGAGGCGTGGATTTTTCAGGAAGAAATCGCGGTGTCGGTGATGAACGTCCAGAAAAGCCCGTCCCACCCCTCGCACCACGGACCCGCCGAATAATCCGACATCTTCCGCACGTAATTCGATCCAGACAAATACGGCTTGGTGGTGAAGATTCCACCGTCCGCAAACTGCCACATCCCATGCGTGAGGGAGTCACGATGCAGGACCAGCTTTTGCCGGTGCAAACGCAACGGCCAACGGGCATCGCGGCCAAAAAACAGGGGATCTTCCAGCAAGAGAATTTCCCGCCCCGCCCCAATGGCCGGATGAGGATCAAAAAGCTGATGCGGGAAAATGAGCGTGAGTTCCATAGTGCCGAGGAGATACGCCCACAGCCGGGCCATGGAGACTATCATAACGTGGCATCGGCATCCTGCCGATGAACCAACTCAACGCATCGGCAGGATGCCGATGCCACTTTATTGCCAGAGGGCACGACACGACCTAAACTTTTCGCCTCTCACCCAACACCATGCCTTTCGCGACTTTCCCGAACTTCCTTCTCGCCGCCCTCGTCAGCCTCGCCCTTGCCAGCCCCACTTTCGCTGCGGACGACAGTGTGGTTTTTAACCAAACAAAATTTCTTTTGCGTTTCGCGCCCAAAGACTCCCCCGTCGCTCTCCGCGAATATCTCCCCGCCAGCCAGACCTTGGAAAAATGGACCGAAATGCTTTCCTCCCGCACCTTCAAAAATCTCGACGACCCGAAAGCTTACGCGCTCAAGCTCGCGCAGGACGTGGTCAAGGGCGACCCCGCCGCTCGCAGCCAGATTCTTCGCAGCGACGCAACCGGGTCCTATGTGGTGGATTTCCTCGTGTTTTCTCCGGAAGGCTCAAGCCCGCGCTTTGCGGAATGGAACCTCATGCGCGTGAATAAGGTGAGCAGCGGCCTCCGCATCACCCAATACGCGCGGCGTTTTTACACGATCGACGAAAGCATGCCGAAGACGATCCTCGCCGCCCGCGACAAAATCCTGTCCCAACTGAAAAAGCTCGCTTTGCCTTAACCTGACGTGGCATCGGCATCCTGCCGATGCGTTTCATAACACTCATCGGCTGAAAACCCATGCAGCAGGGCTTGGGTCAACCCTACGCTTAATAATGCGGATTGTGCCCGGTGGCTGGTTCCGTATGCTTCACTTCGGCATGGACACTTTGGACCCCAAACGGACAGTCGCCGAACTCAAGGAACTCCGCGCCTTCACGGCGGATGAAAACGGGGCCCAGCGCGTGGCCTTCACCCCGCTCTGGGTCGAGGTGCGAAAATGGCTGCGCGGAAAACTCGAGGGACTCCCCGTGGAAATGCACACGGACGAAGCCGGGAATTTCTGGACCACCCTCAAGGGCAAATCCGAAAAATGCCTGCTCATCGGCGGCCACATGGATTCGGTACCCAACGGCGGCTGGCTCGACGGCTGCCTCAACGTTCTCGCTGGCGTGGAAATCCTCCGCCGCATCAATGCCCAATACAACGGGAAGCCGCCGGTAACCGTGCGGCTGGTGGATTGGGCCGATGAGGAGGGCGCGCGTTTCGGCAAGAGCCTCTTTGGTTCCTCAGCGTGTTCCGGCCATCTCGATCTGGAGGAAGCGCGCGGCCTTAAGGACAAGGACGGCGTTGCCCTGCCCGATGCGCTGGAAAGTGTCGGCATCGATCTCGATCACGCGAAAGACTGCGGCAGGGAATTGGCAAACGCGGCGGCCTATTTGGAGTTGCACATCGAGCAGGGTCCGGTGCTGCTCGATCTCGATCTGCCGCTGGGCACCGTTCTCGGCACCTATGGCGTGGAACGTCATGCCATCACGTTTCACGGCCAGGCCGCGCATTCCGGCAGCACTCCGATGAACCGCCGCAAGGATGCCTTCCTCGCCGCCGCGAAAATGAGCGAGGAGATTTATCGCATCACCGATCGCCACGGCGGCGTCTGCACCATTGGATCCTGCACGACCAAGCCCGGCATCGTGACCAGCGTGGTGGCGGAATGCCGCATCACCCTCGATCTGCGCCATCTCGACAAGGAAACGCTGGCTGAAATGTTTGCCGCCGCGAAGGACGCCAGCGAGCGCTTTGCGCAGGAAGGCGGCGTCACTGTTTCCTGGGAACGCATCTGGCACATCGAGCCGATTCTCTTTCACGAAAAACTGCTCGATTTTTGCGACGAGGCCATCGCCGAGACGGGAGCCGAAAAAAAACGCCTGCCCTCCGGTCCCCTGCATGACGCCGCCGAGGTCGCGCGCGCTGGTGTGCCGACGATCATGATGTTCGTGCAGAGTCTGCATGGCATCAGCCACAACAAGATCGAAAACACCAAGGAAGAGCACATCGAACAGTGTGTGGCCGCTTTCGACCAGCTGGCCGAAAAGGCATTGTGTTGGATTGCCGAAAAATAACGCCCTCCCGTTTTGGCCCCAAAATTGCTACTATATCCCGAAGAGAACCCTCACCATCTCTTCACCAGCCCCCAAGGAACATCATGCCTACGTTAGCCACCACCGTTGACGGACTGAAATTCCAAAACCCCTTCATCATCGCCTCCGGTCCTCCCGGGACGAATATGAACGTGATCAATCGCGCTTTCCGCGAAGGCTGGGGCGGCGTCATCGCCAAAACGGTGAGCCTCGACTCCGCCAAGGTCATCAATGTCACCCCGCGCTACGGCAAGTTGCTCTCCCGCGATAAAGCGGAAGTCATCGGCTGGGAAAACATCGAACTGATCAGCGACCGGCCCTTCGAGATTTGGCTGGAGGAATTCAAGAAAATCAAGGACGCGCACCCAGAGGGGATCCTCATCGCTTCCGTCATGGAGGAATACAACAAGGATGCCTGGGTCGAGATCATCGAGCGCTGTCAGGAGACGGGTGTGGATGCTTTTGAACTGAACTTTTCCTGCCCGCACGGCCTGCCCGAGCGCAACATGGGGGCGGCCATGGGCCAGGACCCCGAAATCATGGGCGATGTCTGCAAATGGGTGATGTCCGTGGCCAAAATCCCCGTGTGGACAAAGCTCACGCCCAACATCACCAACATTGTTGAACCGGCGCGGCGGGCGCTTTGGTCGAAATGCCACGGCCTGAGCGCCATCAACACGATTCGAAGCGTCATCGGGGTTCATTTGGACACGCTTCGCCCCGAGCCCAGCGTGGAAGGCTACACGACTCCGGGCGGTTATTCCTCCCGGGCGGTCAAGCCCATCGCCCTGCGCATGTGCATGGAACTGGCCCAACTGATCAAGGAAGAATTTCCCACCCATACGCTCTCAGGCATGGGCGGCGTGGAAACCGGCGAGGATGCCGCCGAATTCATCCTGCTCGGATCGGACACCGTCCAGGTCTGCACTGGCGTGATGAAATTCGGCTACGGTATGGTCAAGCCGATGTGCGAGCAACTGCTCGCCTTCATGGAGAAACACAACTTCGAAACCATCTCCGATTTCAAAGGCAAGAGCCTGCCGTATTTCACCACCCATGCGGAACTCGTGCGCATGCAGCAGGAGCGCAAAGCCGCCCAGAAAGCGGCCGGGGAAAGCAAGGTGGTCAAGGCCGACGGCGAATGGAGCGGCGATGATTTCGTGAAACAATCCGCGGCCCTCATCGATTCGTAGGATCCCAGCACTGGTGACCACTGATGAGTGACAGGTGGCCGGCAAGAACTCATCCCTCATCCCTCATCACTTTCCATGACTCCCTGCCCAACCTACATCGGCGGTGAATGGCACTCCGGCACCGGATTGCCCACCTCGCCGGTTTACAATCCATCAACCGGCGAAGTGATCGCCGAATGTCCTCTCGGCGGCGCCGCGGAGGTGAATGCCGCGGTCGAGGCCGCGGCCACCGCCTTTCCCGCCTGGAGCGAAACTCCACCCGTCGAACGTGCGCGGGTGTTTTTCCGTTACCGGCGACTGATCGAGGAAAACTTCGACCTGCTGTGCCAGACTGTTTCACGCGAACACGGCAAGACGGCGGCTGAAGCGCGCGGCAGTGTGTATCGCGGCCTGGAGAACGTTGAATACGCCTGCGGGATTCCGACGCTCCTCATGGGTGACACGCTGGAAAATCTCGCCCGCAATGTGGATTGCGAAACGCATCTGCAGCCACTGGGAGTCTGCGCCGGGATCACGCCATTCAACTTTCCCGCCATGGTGCCCTTGTGGATGTTCCCGCTCGCCCTGGCCTGCGGCAATACCTTCGTCCTCAAGCCCAGCGAGAAGGTTCCCCTCAGCGCCATTCTTTTGGTCGAGCTACTGGAAAAAGCCGGCCTGCCCAAGGGCGTGCTCAACCTCGTTCACGGCGGACGCGAGAGCGTCGATGCCCTGCTCACCCATCCCAAGGTGAAGGCGATTTCCTTTGTCGGTTCCACCCCCATCGCCAAATACATTTACGAAACCGGTACCCAAAACGGCAAACGCGTGCAAGCGAACGGCGGGGCAAAAAATTACATCGTGGTCATGCCCGATGCCGACGTGGACAAAACCGTCGAGGCGTTGTCCGCCGCGGCGTTCGGCTGCGCCGGCGAACGCTGCATGGCGGGTTCGACCGCGATTGCCGTCGGCGCCGCGGCCGAGCGCATCCTACCTTCCCTGGTCGAAGCCGCCCGAGCCATCAAGGTCGGCCCGACTGATCGCACCGAACAACCCGACATGGGACCGGTCATCACCGCACAACATCGCGATCGCGTATTGAGCCTCGTGGCCAGCGGCGAAAAGGAAGGCGCGAAAATCTTGTGCGACGGCCGCGGCGTCAAGGTCTCCAGCGCGCCGAATGGGTTCTATGTCGGAGCCACCATCGTGGATAACATCGCCTCCGATATGACCTTTGCCCGCGAGGAAGTTTTCGGTCCGGTGCTCAATGTCATGCGCATGGACGACCTGGATCGAGCGATCGAGCAGGCCAACAGTTCCGCCTACGGCAACGGCGCGGCCATTTTTACTAACAGCGGCGCGGCCGCCCGCGAGTTCAAGCACCGCGTGAAAGCCGGCATGGTCGGGATCAATGTCGGCGTACCCGCCACCATGGCCATGTTCCCCTTCACCGGCTGGGATGCCTCGTTCTTCGGCGACCTCCACATCCAGGGTAAGGAAGCGGTGCAATTTTACACCCAGCAAAAAGTCATCACCAGCCGCTGGTTCGGCGGACACGTGGACGATGTCTGGAGGAAGTGAACCAGTGACCAGTGGAAAGTGATGAGTGACGAGAAGAAACCCAGCAGTTACAGGGATCTGCTTGTCTGGCAAAAGGGGATCGAGCTGGCGAAAGGCATCTATGAGCTGACCAAGACATTTCCAAGGGAAGAGAAGTATGGTCTGATTTCTCAGATGCGGCGGGCCGCTGTCTCCGTCCCATCAAACAGGACGGGAGAATTCCTACAGTTCATCTCTTTCGCCGAGGGATCTCTCGCGGAACTCGATACCCAAATCATCCTGAGTATTGAATTGGGATTGCTGGGACCCGCCCGCGCTGAACCGACCGCCAGTTCAATTACTGAATTGCGAAAAATGCTCAACGGCCTGCGCCACAAACTTCAAAACTAACTTATCACTCGTCACTCATCACATGTCACTTCTGATCAAAAACGGGCAAATTATCACCGGCGACTCCCGCTACTTCTCGGACATTTACTGCGAAGGCGAAACCATCAGCCGCATTGATCACAATATCGAAGCCCCCGCAGGTGCAGAGGTGATCGACGCCACCGGAAAATACGTTTTCCCCGGATTTATTGATCCCCACACGCACATCTATCTGCCCTTCATGGGCACGTACTCGAAGGACACCTACGAGACGGGCACCAAAGCCGCGCTCGTGGGCGGCACCACCACCATTTTCGACATGTGCTGTCCATCACGTACCATGGAACCCAGCGAAGGCTTTGCCGCCTGGCAGGCCCAAGCGGCAGGCAAGGCGGCCTGCGATTACACCTTCCACATGGGCGTCACCAAGTTCGACGCTAACAGCGAGGCCCAGCTCCGCGAGATCGTCACCGCCGGCATCCAGTCCTTCAAAATTTTCCTCGCCTACAAAGGGGCCTTCGGCATTGACGACGGGGAACTATACCAGACCCTCAAACTCGCCCAGGAACTTGGCGTCGTCACCACCGCGCATTGTGAAAACGAAACCCTCGTCGCGGAAACGCAGAAGAGGCTTCTCGCCGCCGGGAACACGGGAACCGGAGCTCATCACGAAAGTCGCCCACCCCGCGTCGAAGCCGAGGGCGTTCATCATCTGATGACTTTTGCCGAGCTCACCGGCGCACCGGTTTACATTGTCCATCTCAGCTGTCGCGAAGCGCTGGAGGAAGCCCTGCGCGCCCGGCTGCGCGGCGTGCAGGTCTGGATCGAGACGCTCATCCAATATCTCCTCATCGACAAAACCTACGCGGAGCTTCCCGATTTCGAAGGAGCCAAGTTCGTCATGTCCCCGCCCCTGCGCGACAAAGCCAACCAGGAAGTTCTTTGGAACGGCCTGCGCCAGGGGCTGGTGAACACCGTGGGCACCGACCATGCGCCCTTCGACTTCAAGGAACAAAAGCCGATGGGCAAGGACGACTTCACCAAGATCCCCAATGGCATTCCTGCCCTCGAGGACCGCATCAATCTCCTTTATACCTACGGAGTCAAAACCGGAAAACTCGACCTCCACACCTTCGTCAATGTCGCCAGCACCAACGCGGCGAAAATCTTCGGCCTCTTCCCCCGCAAGGGCACGATCCAACCCGGCGCGGACGCCGACCTGGTCATCTACGATCCCGCTTACCGCGGAAAACTCTCCGCCCGGACGCAAATCATGAACCTCGACTACAACGGCTTTGAAGGCTGGCCGATCGAAGGCCGTCCCGCAGTGGTCACGGTTCGCGGAGAAGTCGCCGTGCGCGATGGAAAATTCGTGGGGACGGTCGGACGCGGACAGTTCCTCAAACGGCCGACAAAGTAGACGCGCCCTTCGGTCGCGTTCGATGCTGAAAAGCGGTCGGAGGCCACTTCTACTTTAGCAGCGAATGCAATCCGTCTCTCACAGCGGAGGAATGCCGGCCAGCGCTTCTTGAAGCCGCCCCGACGTTCCTTGGCGGGCACACCACGACTGAACGTACTCCATATCGAGCGTTTCGGGCCCCTGCACAGCCAGAATGTCGCGGGCGTCGTCGAGATCCTTGCTGCGACCCCAGCGAAGTTTCTGGACCACCACATCCTCGGGCGTCGGCAGCCAGGTTTCTCGGCTCAGCATTGGGACAAAAACTTTTCTGCGACGTCGAAATTCCTCCAAAACGAACGGATCATCGAACACCTCGAAAAACTCCACTTTGAACGGGGGGCTCGTACGAATCCTGCCCACGTGACGTCGTCCCCAAGTCAGGGTGTCAAACACAACCTGCGGCTCAAATTCCACGATGTCTTCCAGAGCGCGGATAACGCATTGAAATTTGGAGTCGCCCGCCACCGCCACCAATATGTCCACGTCCTTGGTCGCACGGGGAACACCATGTGTTCCCGCCGCGATGGCACCAACGATCATGAAATCCAAGGCGGCAGACTCCGTGGCTTCCAGCACCCTGATGGCAAAGTCCTCGAGTTTCATGCCAAGGCCGGCTTTTCCGTGACATAGAGGCCTTGGTCACGCACCTGATCGAGACGCCTCATCCAGAGGGCGACTTCCCGCCAGCCTTCTTCTTCATCGCGCGTTTCCAAACGATGCATGGCTCCCGCAAGCATCATTCCGAACTGATGATTGGACAACTCGAACGCCTCGACCAGCCGCTGCTCGGACGTCATCGCCCGCGCCCGAAGAATTTTTTCCCGGTAAATGTCGTCCTGAAGCGCTTTGAGCGCCGCCGGATCGTCGTGAATGTTTGCCATGGGATTGGCCTCAGCCTACCGGCAGCGGAGGCGGAAAGCAATGTCGGGACGATGGAGGTTGGTGCTACCAAGCCCGGGCGGGCATTCCTATTTTTCCCGCTTCCCAAAGGCTTTATGAACCGTTTTCGGAACGTTTCCCATTGTTAGCTGGATTGCGGGGGGGATGTCCGACCAGCTCAGAAATCCGTTTATCAGATTGTTCTCGTAATAGAAATCTCCCAGCGAACCGTTGCCTATAGATTGAGTCAACGTCACATTTCTCAGAACTCGCCAAGGAGTTACCAGCAGGTCAAAATAGAAATTCCCACCTGTTTTCCTAAGCTGCGACGTGAATTTTTGATCGTTGACTTGATAAGTTACTTCCACTGTAAAAATCGTCATCAAATTAACCCGATACTCCGGAGGATACCAGACTGCGATGTTCTTCAAATTTCTCGCCTGAAAGTCCCGCTCTCGCGTTACTTGGGATTTTTCTTGTTCCAGTCGTTCCTCATACTCGCCTTTTTTCTTAAGAGCATTTTCCATGCGCACGGCGTTGATAACGGTTTCTTCAGGTGTACGCCCGGAAACTTCATAACTCGACCCAGTCGCCGTCTGTGCAACTGAGGTGCCCATGGAGCACAGGAAAATTGCCAAAGGTAGTCGCATGATTTCGTGTGGATTTCCACACCATCTTTTGCCTGCTTCGCTAAATATTGTCCAGTGTGGATTTTCACACAGTCAGAAATCCCATGAATGTTTGTGGGCCGCAAGTGGGCCGCATCCGCAATCAATTGGGATGGTCGCAGCCGCAACTTGCCCTCAAGTGCCAGCTTTTCGGGTGGGATGTGTCCCGCGACATCATCGCGCGAATCGAAGGCCAGGTTCGTTGCGTGGAAGATACTGAACTGGCCACCCTTGCGCGAGTTATGGACGTGCGCCTTGAGGAGCTGTATCCCAACGAAGTCCGGGCCTCGCTGCCCAAATAATTTTTCGGCTGGACTACCGCCGCGACATGAAGATGCGCAGGATGTACCAGAACAGCAGCGCAACCGAGGCGAAGAGGGCGAGCGAAGCGGCCACGTATTGATCCGTGCGGTAATTCCGCATGATGTTGGAAGTGTCGTAAAGAATGGCCGCGGCAGCGAAGACAACCATGATTCCGGAGAACAAAATGCCAAGGTTGAAGCCGAAGATGATGCTGGCCACGATCACGCCCAAGGCGATGAAACCGCCGATCATCAACACGCTGCGCAGAAAGGAGAAATCCACCCTCGTGAGAACCACCACACCGGTCAATCCCAGGAAAAGCCCCACCGTCATGAGAGCCGCCATGGGCAACACGTCCGGCGAGCTATAAAAAACAGCCACATAAAGCAGCGGCACGAAAATAATGGCCTGCGCCACCACATAAAGGCCGAGGCCCGCGTATTGCATGGCTTTGCTGGCCCCGGAGTTTGCCCAGGACTGCGCCAGCCAGGATGCGCCCATAAAGAGCCCCATCACGATGAGCCAGGAGTATTGGCCCTTCACCATGAGCTGCATCAACTCGGGAGTGAACGGCAGGTTGAATAGAACAACCTCCAACGCGATAAACGCCAAAATGGCCCCGGCCAGATGGGCATAGGTGCGGCGAATGAACTGGCTGCGGTCGAGCGGAGCCGATTCGGCGACGCTGATGTAAGGATTATTGTAGGCGTTGTCGTTCATAAGTGGGACTGATTCGCGTAAAGTTGCGTCGGGAGGAACTCCCTGTCAAGACCGTCGCCCTTGCCCTGTCGCCGCAATTTGTATTCGCTGAAGAAGTGAGCATCGCAAAAATTCCAGAACTCTGGAAATCCCTCTGGAACTGGCTGGCCGCCCTGCCCGACCTCCACGCCTTCCGCGCCGGCCTGGCCGTCTGGGTGCTGGTGGCCGTCATCGTTTTCACCATTGTCGCCATCGACCCCATGGGACGCTCCGCCACCAAGGAGTATCAGGACGCCTCCACTCGTTGGTGGCAGGGGACGGAAAGCCTCTACAAGGGCAAAAACAAATACCTCTACCTACCGCAGTGGGCCATGCTCTACACGCCATTCAATGTGTTGCCACTCCGTCTCGGCGAACCGCTCTGGCGCATGGTGTGCATCAGCACACTCGCTTTCGCCATCTGGACCGCGGCCGGGCAGCTTTCGCCCAAAAATGCCGGTGCGATTTTCCTCATTGCCAGCACCCTGATTCTGCCCTCCGCCCTCGCCAGCGCGCGCAATGGCCAGGTCAACATGCCGCTGGCTGCACTCTATCTTCTGGCCGCCATTGCCCTGGCCCGCGAACGCTGGCATCTCACCGCCGTCCTCCTCGCGCTGACCCTCGCTCTGAAACCCATCTCGATCGTTCCTATTCTGCTCTGCGGTGCGCTCTACCCGCGCCTGATTCTCCCGCTGATCCTCTGGCTGGCCGTAATGTTCGGCTCGGCCTGGCTCCATCCCGATCCTCAATTTGTCACCGGCCAATATCAGGCCTTTTTCGACAAGCTCACCAACAGCGCCGCCAAACCCTCCGGGCACAAGTGGAGCGATTATGCCGGTATCCTGAAATCCATCGGCCTCACCCTGCCTGACCAGATCAATTTTCTTATCCGCGCCGCCGCCGCCGTGCTCACTTTAGGGATTTGTTTCCTGACCTTGCGAACCAAGGACGCCCTGCGCCGCGCCCTCGCCATCATGCTTTTCGCCGTGATCTACCTCATGCTTTTCAACCCCCGCACCGAAACGAATTCCTACGTCATTCTCGGCATCTTCATCGCACTGCTCGCGGCTTGGGAGGGACTTGTTCGCAAAAATCACGCCGCCGTTGCCGTCTGGGTGTTTCTTGCCCTCACGCTTGGAAGCGAAAACTACGGCGGCTACATCTACTATAGCACAAACCTCTGGCTGAAACCGCTCGTCGCACTGGGACTCGGTGTCTGGCTGGCCCTCCGCGTGCTGAGATGGCCGCGCGGCGAATCCGCCCTCTTTTCCCCCGCCCCGGCCAGCAACGGCTGAAGGTGAACCGCCAGATCAGGCCGCCTACCGGCCCAAGGAAACGCCGCGTCGATTTCCGCCGCCAATGCCGTTTCCGAAAACGGCTCCAGCCGACGCAGCACCGCCTGGAAAACCTCCGCGTAGATTGCCGAATCCGTCCCCATGCAAAAATCCAACACCGAAGGCGGACGCCCCATCCGTCCCATGCGCAGACGCGTGCCGGTCGGCCGGAGACTCAAGCCGCATTCCCAACGCCCTCCGTCGGAAACCAGCCGCAACGCGTCGTAATGTTCGTTGGGTTCCGCGCGGTGGAAAATCATAATATCCAGCAACCGATTAACCACAGGGCGCACAGCGGACACCGAGAGGGGAACAAAAACCCATCATCCTGCTCTTCCTCCGTGTTCTCGGTGTTCTCTGTACTTCATTCCGTCTTGTGGTCGGGATGTCCCCACCAGCTATTCGGCTTCTTGGCGTCGTAGTGTTGCTCGATCAGACGCACCGCGTCCTCCATCGTGCCATCAGGCGGCGCCCATTTTTTCACATCGGGAAAATCAATCGCCGCATTCCGATTTTTCTCCGGACTCTGGAATTGGATTGGACACCAGAACGACTCGATGTTCCGCAACATCTCGCTGCCCAGACACCACAGCCCCGTCATCCAGTCGCAATACCAGCACCAGAGCAGGTCGTAGCCGATCAGGCCGCTGTATTTGTGGCGGGAGAGATTCACCCATTCGGATTGCCGATAAGTCGGCAGCCGCCCCAACGCCGCGATGGGCGGATAAAGAATCAACTGGGCCGCGCGGATCCCCACAAATGCAAAAATCGCCGGCGTTTGCACCAGCAGGCAAAGCTGATTACGGACCGGCCCCAACACCCGACCCTGCGCATCCGTCAGCGTGCGGCCCTTCTTTCCCCGCAGGACGCGATGGACGAGGCAGAACGCATGGAGAAACAAAATCTGTGCTACAACCGCCGCACCCAGCCCCATCCAGCCCCAGCGGCACACCCCCACCGTCCAAGGAATCCAGGTGAAGAGACTGATGAAAAAATCCAGCGCGGGAGCCTGGGCGATTTTATCCGTCACCCCATAAGCCAGCCGGGTAAAAATCGCCGCCACGGCGAGACCGAGAAAAAGCCAGCCAACAGAAAAGAAGAAATCAAGTACCATGGTTTGTGAGAAAGGGACCAACACTCTCAGGCATGTCCCGCGATTTCCAAAGGCAATTTTCTGGTGGAGGATTCAGAGGGCTGCATGACGGGAAAGTTACCGAACCCGGCCCGGAGTTGGAGTTCACACATTAGCGTGTGCCGTTCGGAACAGCCGACAGGCTGGACTCCAACCTCTTGAATTTTCGCTCTTTTGCCCTCGCATTCTTCGGAAAACTTGAGTTTTCTGAAAAGTTCCACGTTTCCACTATGAAAACCAAGAAAACCACTGCCTCCGCCGCCAAATCCTCCGCGCCCGACCGCGGGCAAGTCATGGATGGGGCGGAGATTCTCGTAAGCTGCTTGGAGCGCGAGGGGGTCGAAGTGATTTTTGCCTATCCGGGCGGCGCCTCGATGCCGATCCACCAGGCTCTGACCAAATCCAAAAAGATCCGCACCATCCTTCCCCGTCATGAACAAGGCGGTGTTTTCGCGGCGGAAGGCTATGCCCGCGTGACCGGCCGGGCTGGAGTCTGCATGGCCACATCCGGCCCCGGGGCCACGAATTTGATCACCGGCATTGCCGACGCCTACATGGACTCCGTGCCGATGGTGGCGATCACCGGCCAGGTGCCGCAGGAGATGATTGGTCGCGGTGCCTTTCAGGAAACCGACATGTTCGGCCTCACCCTGCCCATCGTGAAGCACAGCTATCTGGTGTGGGACATCAACGAGATTCCCCGCATCGTCAAGGAAGCCTTCCACATCGCGGAGAGCGGACGTCCCGGTCCCGTGCTGATCGACATTCCGAAGAACATCCAAAACCAGAAAGCCCAGCCCATCTATCCGCGGGAAATCAAACTCCGCGGTTATCAGCCCATGAAGAAGGCGGACGACCTGGCTATTCAGGAAATGATCGGCCTGATCGAAGGCGCAAAAAAGCCCATGATTTACTGTGGCGGCGGCGTCATCACCGGCGAGGCTTCGGCCGAGCTGAGGGAATTTGCCGAACGCACCCAGATTCCCGTCACGACCACCATCATGGGAGTCGGTTCCTTTCCCGAATCGCATCCTCTTTCCCTCAAATGGCTTGGCATGCATGGCACCGTCTATGCCAACAACGCGGCCAACGAAGCGGATTTGCTTCTGGCCATCGGCGTGCGTTTTGACGACCGCGTGACTGGCAAGGTGGAAAAATTCTGCGAGCACGGCACTATTGTTCACATCGACATCGACAACTCCGAGTTGAACAAAAACAAACTCGTGAAGCTGCCGATCCTGAGTGACTTGAAATACGCCCTCAATCGCGCCAATGGCATCCTCGCGAAAATGGGCCGCAAACGCGTGGCAAAGGGGCACACCCGCTACCCGGATTGGTACCGCCAGATCGACGCTTGGAAGACCAAGTTTCCGCTTAGCTTCAAGGACACCCCGCACGCCATCCTGCCGCAATACGTCATCAAGGAACTTTGCGAAATGACGAAGGGCGATGCCATCATCACGACCGGAGTGGGTCAGCACCAGATGTGGGCCGGCCAGTTCTATAATTTCGACAAACCCCGCACCTTCATCACCTCGGCCGGACTCGGCGCGATGGGCTTTGGCTATCCGGCCGCGATGGGCGCGAAAATTGCCCGCCCCGACAAGCAAGTCATTGATATCGATGGCGACGGGTCTTTCCTCATGAACGTGCAGGAGCTGGCCACCACGCATATCGAAGGCATTGCCGCGAAGGTGATCATCCTGAACAACCAGCATCTCGGCATGGTGGTGCAATGGGAGGATCGCTTCCACGGCAGCAACCGCGGACACACTTTCCTGGGCGACCCGAAGGATCTCAAGCGCATCTATCCCGACTACGTGGAGATTTGCAAGGGGTTCGGCGTGAAATGCGAGCGCGTGATTCACAAAAAGGACGTGCGGGCCGCCATTCAGCGCCTGCTCGATTCCAAGGAAACCTATGTCCTCGACATCATGACGCCATACACCGAGCACGTGCTGCCCATGATTCCGACCGGCAAGACCTACAAGGACATCATCACGGAGTAATGGATGCAGCGACGTAGCGGGAAACGTGAGTTTTACGTCTTGCGCGGTCCGGAAAA
>JBGTGQ010000095.1:0-14220 GCA_041746635.1 Terrimicrobiaceae bacterium
GGGAGCGGAAAACTCTTTACCGAAGAGTTGGCCTGCTTTCTTGCGCCGTTTTTCCATCGCGGCATGGTCTCGTTTTTTCGTCATAGGAAAAACCTATGCGAAAATCAGACATATGTCACTCTATTATGCGAGTCTCAATAGTTCCCTGAGCCATCAACTCAAAGTAGAAGCGGCTTCCAGCCGCTTTGTGGATTTTCCGAAACGCGACCGGAGGTCGCGTCTACTTTGTTTACCCCGCCTGCACGGTGCGGAGGTCCACGTCGCCGATTTCGAGTTCGAGGGCGCGTGCGGCGGTGCGAAGGAAGCCTTCCGTGGCGTCGGTGAGGGCAACGTCGAGTTTGCCAAGGTGATCGGTGGGGGCGGCGAGGGTCTTGGCTTCGAGGAGGGATTTTACCGCGAGGGCGCAGTTTTCGGCGGAATCCACCAGGGTGACCTTTTCGCCGGCGGCGCGGCCGATGGCTTGGCGCGCGAGGGGGTAGTGGGTACAGCCAAGGACGAGGGTGTCGATGTTTTCGGCGAGGAGCGGGGCGAGATATCGGGCGATGACTTGATCAGTGATGGGGTCGTCAAAGAGGCCTTCTTCAATAAGGGGGACGAGGAGCGGGCAGGGGTCACTGAAGACTTTGAGCTTTGGATCGAGGGCGTGGATGGCGTGTTCGTAGGCGCCGCTGGCGATGGTGGCGCGGGTGCCGATCACGCCGATGCGTCCGTTTTTGGTGGCGCGGACGGCGGCTTCGGCTCCTGGGGCGATGACGCCTTGCACGGGGACATTGAAGATTTCCTTCATCCGCGGGACGGCGAGGGCGGATGCGGTGTTGCAGGCGACGACGATGATCTTGGCTTGCTCGGCGAGCAGGAGTCCGCCGATTTCGATGCTGTAGCGTTCGACGGTCTTGCGGCTCTTGCCGCCATAGGGGACGCGGGCGGTGTCGCCGATGTAGAAGATGGTCTCGGAAGGGAGGAGGTTTTTCAGCGCGGCGGCGACAGTAAGTCCGCCGATGCCGGAGTCGAAGACGCCGATGGGATCGAGGCGCGGGTCGCGGGGTTGGTCGGTTTCCATGAATATTTACTCTTACACTTGAACGTGAACTTAAACTCTAAAGCGACCGTAGGTCGCTTCTACTTTGCGCCTTCGAGGGCTTCCTGGACTTGCGCGACGGCGGCTTTGGTGTCGGTCTTTGCGCCCACGGCCGGAGGGGTCGGCGTGGCGGTGGGCTTGCCGTCGAGGTTTGGGACGGTGGTGGGGTCGGTGGCGGAGACGACGGCGGAGGGCTTCTGGTAAAGGATCTGGCCGGCGACGGCTTGTTTGTAGCGGTTGACGCCTTCGAGAATGGATTGGGCCATTTTCTGTCGGTAGGCGGGGGTGGCGATGAGTTGGTAGTCGGGGGCGCCACTCATGAAGCCGCCCTCGACGAGGATGCCGGGAAGTTTGAGATTCTTAATGACGACGAAGCGGGCGCGTTTGATGCCGCGGTCGGTGAGGCCGAGGGTGCGGACGAGGGAGGCGTGGACGCAGGTGGCGAGGGCGACGTTCTCGGGGTCGCGGGCGTGGCCGGGGTATTGGACGAAATCGCTGTAGCGGAGGTTTTCCTCATCCATGGAGGGGACGCTGCGGGGGGCGAGACAGTAGGTCTCGAGCCCGGTGCCGCCGGTGCTGGATTTGTTGAAATGGACGGCGACGAAGATCGCGTTGGTATGTTTGTTGGCAAATTCGGCGCGTTTTTCGAGGGGGATGAATATGTCGGTGAGACGGGTGCAGCGGACTTGGTAGCCATTTTCCTGAAGGAGTTTTTTGGCGCGGAGGACGACGTCGAGGGCGGCGTCTTTTTCCGCACCGAGGGGCCCGCGGGCCCCGCTGTCGTGGCCGCCGTGGCCGGCATCGAGGATGACGGTGCGCACGGCGGTGGCGTTTTTGATTTTCTGGGGACGGAGGATAGGCTCGATGATTTTCACCACGTCCATGGCCGAGATGAGGGTCTTGCCGTTTTGCGAAACCATGGGGAAGCAGAGGACGTACTTGACCCCGTTGATGAGGACGTCGCGGCCATTTTCGGTGCCAGTGATGCTGCTGCCCGAGCCGGCGAGGCGGAATTTTTTCCCGTCGGACACGGGTTGATTCATTTTGTAGAAGGTGGCGACGTCTTCGATGGAGACGTAGCGGCGGTTTTCGCGCATGACGATGTTCCACGCGGCCGGTGCGGGCAGCATCCCGGCAAGCAGGAGCAAAATAATAAGGACAAGACGCACGGCGCGAGGAAGTTGGTGGCGGGAGCGGATCGCTGCAAGCGGAATTTGCGCGGTAGCTCCAGCTAATGAGCCCCACTTTCTCACCGGCGGAGCGATGTTTTTTGCGGCAAATCGTCGCTTTGTGGATTGCATTAGGCGGGCGCCTGGTTAGCCTGCCCGAATGCGTGCCGGAATAGCTGTATGTGGGGCGTTATTTTTAGGAATTGTGGCCGGGGAGGCTCAGATCACCCGCCAGCAATCGGCCATCGAGTCCTATCGTCGACAGGATTGGACCGGCAAGGGCACGTATCATCGGCTGGGGCTCATTCGCGAACAGGATCGGGCCGTCTCCAGTCTGGAAGAGGAAGAGCAAACAGTGCAAGAGGGTGTTGCGTCAGCTGAGGCGGAAGTGACCGCGTCGGGCCTGAGTAGTTCCGCCCGGGCGGCGGACGGAAAAAAGACGGTGACCGAGCCCGAGGCGTCTCCGGGGTTTTTGGAGGTGCTGAACGAATACGTATCCCTCCAAGGCCGGGCCAACTCGATGTTTTTCGGTTCGTCGAATATCCTCAATACGGAGGATGATCCGATTCAAGCCGGACAGTTTGCCCAATTTCTCGGGGCCAGCATTGATTTGACGTTCCGGGATTGGAAGCTGGCGACCAGCTACGACTACGCTTGGTTCCGTTTTTACGACCGGTCGCTATCCGACGGCGATTTCAACACCAGCACGATCCGGCAGGCGCTCAGCTATGAGAAATTTTTCTTCAACAACAAGGTGAGCTACACCTTTCAGCCGAACTGGCAATATACCTCCCTCCTCAACCGCGCCACGGGATCACAATTTTTCCAGCAATGGTCCTACGGGGTGGGTAACGAATTCGCCTGGTTTCCCTTTCCCTGGCTGATTCCCACTTTCAGCTATAATTTCTCTTATCTGGACGCTGATGTTCCGCTGGCCGTGGCCGATAAGTTCAAAAACGATTTTAACCTCGGTGTGACCTTCATCCCCATCAAAGACTTCCGCCTTTTCATCTCGCCTTCCGTGCAATTCAGCGCGGAGTCGAATGTCGGCGTTCAGCGGGTTGACACATCGTGGACACCGACCCTCGCGGTCACCATTCAACCCCTCGATTTTCTGGCGGCCGATTTTGTCGGCAGCTACACCGATTCGCGTTCGACCCTCGATGGCGCCAGTTTCACCGCCCTCACGGGAACGATTCTGGTACGGGCATTTTTTCGCTGGTAATACCATGAAAGGCCTCGCCGCGTTGATGGTGCTGCTGGCGGCCATCGTGACAGCGCGAAGCGGTCCGTCCTCCGCAGCGGGAACCTTCACTCCTTCCATTATCCGGCAGGATTTCACCGGCCACGGCACCTTTCATCGCGTCGGGTTGATTCGCGAGCAGAACAGCGCCCTGACCGCCCAACGCACCGCGCAGACGCGTCCGTCCCGGGCCGCCCGTTCATCGTTTCTGGCCCGACTTTGGCAATCCCTTTTCCGCAGAAATCCGTCCACCTCGAATCCCACACCGCCATGACTCACCATCCTTTCAACCGCCTACTGGCCGCCTTGGCCGCTTTCCTTCTTGCCTCCGGGACAAGTCCGGCCCAGGCCCCCGCCCTGCCCAAAACCCCACCAGCCGATGCCAGCGCGAAGTCCGCGGAAGCCGCGGAAAAAGCCGCCGCCCGGGCCAAGAGTGTAGAAGCGGCCGCCAAAGCCTCCGAGGCGGCCAAGAGGGCGGAGAAGGCTTCCGGTGCCCAAAAGTCTTCTGAAAAAGCCGAGACGGCCCAAAAAGCCGCCGCCAAGGCGGAATCGGCCCAGAAGGCGGCGGAAAAGGCCTCGAATGCCCAAAAGGCTGCCGAAAAAGCCTCCGTCGCCCAGAACGCGGCCGCCAAGGCCGAGTCGGCGCAAAAGGCCGCTGAAAAAGCATCTGTCGCGCAGAATGCCGCCGTCAAGGCCGAGTCGGCCCAAAAAGCCGCCGCGAAAGCGGAATCGGCCCAGAAGGCCGCCGAGAAAGCTTCCGTAGCGCAGAGCGCGGCGGCCAAGGCCGAGTCAGCCCAAAAAGCTGCGGAGAAAGCGGAGTCGGCGCAGAAGGCGGCGGAAAAAGCCTCCCTGTCCCAAAAGGCCGCTGAGAAAGCGACCGTGGCCCAGAAGGCTGCCGAGAAGGCTTCGGCTGCCAGCAACGCCGCGACTAAGGCCGCCACAGCGCAGAATAGTTCGGAAAAAGCGAACAAAGCCAGCAAAGCGGCTGATCAAGCAGAAGCGGCCGGGATCGCCGCCTCGAAAGCCCAAATCTTGCAACAGGCGACAAAAAAAGCGCCGTCCGAACAAAAGACGCCGCAGGCCGTGCCCGCTGTCCGCGCTGCGAAGGAGTTCTCGCGGGAACAGGCAGAAAAAGTTCCCAAAGTTGCCGCGACGAAAGAGGCTCCCGCCAAACCAAGTCCCTTGGCTGAAAAAGAAGAGGCTGCGCCGAAAAGGACTGCCACAGTTCAAGGAGGTGCGGGTGGCGAACCGAAAGACGGAGAGGCCTCGCTCACCAAAAAGGCCAGCGCGAAGGAAGATCAGAAATCGTCCGGCGACAAAACCAGCAAGTCCGGGAATAAGAAGGAAGACGATGAAGACATCGCCGCCGTTTATCGGAGGTTGGAAAGGGCGGAGTCCGACGAGGACGATGACCCCAGTTATTATCGCCGCCAGGGATACAAAGACCTTGAGCGGGTGGTGAAATTTGAAGGAGAGGAAGTCGGGGCGGGTGAAGAAGTGAAGACCGCCTTGGAGAGCGGGGCCCATCCCGAGCAAGTCCGCCAGCGCGTGAAGGATTCGGTCGCGGTGAAGGGAGCCGCTGAGCTCACCTCCGTCCCCGATGATGACAAAGACGTTCGCCAGGCACGGGAAGATATCCTTACCGGCAAGATCAAGGATCCCAAGGCAGTTGATCGCAAGGTCAAGGAAATTGCCAACAAGGGCATCGATCAATCTTTTGGCGACGCACCGGATGTCAATATTGCCGATCTGACCAAGAAAGGCGACGCAGCAAAGAAGCGCGGTGATTTCAATCGGGCGAGGGATTTTTACGATCAGGCGCTTGACGCCACCAGAAACGGAGGGAAGAACTCTCCCGAATTCCGCGCAAAAATTATTGCCGAAGTCGATCTGGGTTTTCGTCCTGCGAGTGATTTGAAGCGCGTAGTGAAACCCGGAACGTCCGTCGGGGGACTTCCCGTCCGCACGCCCCCCCTGCCTGGCGGGAATCCACCCCCCGGCGGGAACCCTCTCCCCGCCGTTGGAGGCCAGCCTCCTGCCACGGTGGTGGCGGTGACTCCGGGCTCCGGTAACGCGGATCCGATGAATCCCCGGGGCAAGAACCCGGCCACCTCCCTGCCTCGTTCAGGCTCGAAAGGACAAACCGGGGGCGCGGGATCCTCGGGAAACACCGGCTCCTCCGGTGGCGGATCCTCCTCGGGATCGGGCGGCGTCCCGGGCTTCGCCAACCCCGAGCGGGCCAGCCGGATTACCGGCGGCGATGCGGGAGGGAGTGATGCCGGTCAGCGCAGCGGGAGGACGGGGACTGCCCCTACAGGAACTTCACCATCCGGCACGGCCGGAACTGGGTCAGGCGCTGGCAGTAACCCCGCCGGAAATCCCGATGGAGGTGACGGCGGCGGGGGTGGGGGAGACGGAGGAGGCACGGGCGGCGAAGACGGCGGGGAAGCTGGCACGGGTGGCGGAAGCGGAGGCGGAACAGGCGACGGCTCATCCTCAGGGGGAGGCGCAGGTGGCAGCGGAACTGGCTCCGGCACCGGCGGCACACCGGGCGGCGGAAACCCCGATCAACCGGCGGGCGGCGAAGGCGATACCGGCAAGAAAGACAACAGCGGCACCGGGGGAGGAGATACCGATGGAGGCACGGGCGACGACTCGCCCTCGCAGGAACCGACGAACTATGAACTCGACCTTTCCGGCGAGGGAATGACGGTTGAAGCCAAACCGGCCGGTACCACGGTCGAAACGTCGACCGATCCGGATAGTGATCAAAATTACAACCGTCCTTTCAACAGCGACGTCCTAAATAGAAACAAAGCGGTGCGAGGCGCTGGCCAGGCCGGCTCCGAGGTTAATCCCGTCCGCGGTGACCAGGAGAATCCGATGTTTGATCGCACGATCGCCGTTCCCAAAGTCAAAGGCGGTTTGCTCGGTAATCCCGGATCGAGCGAGAACATTCGCCCGCAGCCCGCTGTGATCGACGGCAGTGGCATTACGCCCGGCAACACGCAAGGCAATATCGATCCCGTCCCGGACGCCACTCCGCCCAATTAAGTTTCGGAAGCTGCGGCTGCCGGTGCCGTAGCCGCGTTCGTAAGAACGTGGTTTGAACCGCACCCACTTAACTCCATCCACCCGCGACGGGTGTCGGAGGCGCGCTTGCACTCGCCGTTTAATCCCACCAGTATGACCGATTTCTCATGTCCCAACTAGCCAAAGCCTACGAACCCCAAGCCGTCGAAGAGAAGTGGTATGCCTGGTGGCTGGAGCAGGGTTGCTTCCATGCCGATCCGGCGTCTTTGAAGCCTGCCTATTCGATCGTCATACCGCCGCCGAATGTCACCGGCATGCTCACGCTGGGGCATGTTTTGAATAACACGATCCAGGATATTCTGGCCCGCCGCGCGCGCATGACGGGGCACGAGGTGCTCTGGCTGCCGGGCACCGATCACGCGGGAATCGCCACGCAGAACATGGTGGAAAAAATGCTGCGCAAGGAAGGGGTGATGAAACATCGCGACGACCTCGGACGCGAGGAGTTGCTCAAGCGCATCTGGGAATGGAAGGAAAAATACGGCGGCATCATCATCAACCAGCTGAAGAAGCTGGGCTGTTCCTGCGATTGGGAGCGGGAGCGATTCACCATGGACGAGGCCTATGCGCGCAAGGTGCAGGAGGTGTTTGTGGATCTTTACAAAAAGGGGCTGATCTATCGGGGCAAGCGGATGGTGAACTGGTGTCCGGCGTCGCTCACGGCGCTCTCGGATGAGGAAGTGATTCCCACACCGCAGAAGGGATTTCTTTATCATTTCAAGGTGGAGGTGATCGAGGAGCCGGGGACGTTTTTGGAAATCGCGACGACGCGTCCGGAGACAATCATGGGGGACACAGCGGTGGCGGTGAATCCCAAGGATCCACGCTATCGGCATCTGATCGGAAAAACCGTGCGGCGCCCGCTGCCGGTGGAGAACCAGGTGGCGTTGCCGGTCATTGGCGACGAGGCGGTGGATTTTGAATTTGGGACCGGTGTGCTCAAGGTGACTCCCGCGCACGACAAGGCGGATCATGAGATCGGATTGCGGCACAATTTGCCGGTGATCGACATCATGAACCCCGACGGCACGATGAATGAGTTGGCGGGGGAGGGCTTTACCGGGCTTGATCGTTTCGAGGCGCGGATGGAGGCGGTGGAAAGGCTGCGGCAGTTGGAAATCCTCGGGGAAGAAAAACCTTACGAGAACAACGTCGGGTTCAGTGAGCGAGCCGGCGTGCCCATCGAGTCACGCCTGAGCGAACAATGGTTCCTCAAATATCCCAAGACGGTGGAAGCGCGCGACGCCGTGCGCAACGGCCTGATCAAATTTTTCCCCAATCGCTGGGAGAAAGTTTACGACCACTGGCTGGAAAACATCCAGGACTGGTGCATCTCACGACAGCTCTGGTGGGGTCACCGCATTCCGGTTTGGTATCAGGGAGATCATCGAGAATCGAAAATCGAAAATCGAAAATTGTTGTGCCAGATCGAATCTCCCGGCGAGGGCTGGGTGCAGGACCCCGATGTGCTCGACACGTGGTTTTCCTCGTGGCTGTGGGCCCATGACACGATGGACGATGCCACGCGGAAAAAATTCTATCCGACCAGCGCGCTGGTGACCGGGCCGGACATCATCTTTTTCTGGGTGGCTCGCATGATCATGGCGGGGCTCGAATACACCGGCGAAGTGCCGTTTCGGGATGTGTATTTCACGGGCCTCATTCGTGACAAACAAGGCCGCAAGATGTCGAAAACTTTGGGCAACTCGCCTGATCCGCTGGTAATTATTGAAAAATACGGAGCGGACGGATTGCGATTCGGCCTCATGCGCATCGCGCCGCAGGGCCAGGATATCAAGTTCGACGAACAGCAGATCGTGGAGGGTCGGAATTTCTGCAATAAATTTTGGAACTCCTGCCGCTTCCGCCTTTTGCAGGGCGAGGTGGATCCGAACGCTGATCCGGCGAAACATCCGAGGTCGATTTTTGCTCAGGATCTTCTTGCGAAACTCGACGCCACCATCGTGCGCATCGAGGCGGCTTATGCCGACTACCGTTTCAGCGAGGTCGCGCAGGCACTTTATGATTTTGTCTGGGGGGATTTCTGCGACCGCTTCATCGAAGCGGCAAAGGCGGATTTTAACGATTCCACCCGCAAGGTGGGAACACTGGCGGTCATTGATTACACTATCAAGCGAGTGCTGCTTCTCCTCCATCCTTACGCGCCGTTTATCACTGAGGAACTCTGGCATGGACTGGGCTTCAGTGTAGGCAGCATCCAATATGCGGAGTGGCCGAAAGTTGGTGACGCCGCTGCGGAGCCCAAGGCGGAAGCCGTTTTTCGATCTGTGGCCCAGGCCCGCACGCTGCGCGCCACCTTCAATCTCCCTTCGAATAAACGTCTGCGCTGGTTGCTCCAGCCTGAGGCGGATTGGGTGAAAGCCGAGTTCCCTGCGCTGGGCGTGCTTGTGCATGCCGAAACGATGGAGGTTGTCGAGGCGCGGCCCGCAGGTTCCATGGCAGCCTGTCCGACGGAGATCGGCATTTTTTATCTGCCTCTGGACGGTGTGGTTGATCCGGAAACCGAAGGCGTACGCTTGGACGGCGAGATGCAGAAAGTGCGCTCAGAGATCGAAAAAGTGCAACGCAAACTTGCCAGCGAGACCTTCGTACAAAACGCCCCGGCCGAGGTTGTGGCCGAACACCGCCAACGTGAGGCCGATTGGGAAAACCGTCTCGCCGCCCTGCAAAGCGCGCGCGAGGCGCTGGGCTGAGATTGCTTCTGATTTTTGATCTGTCACTTTGAGGGTTCGTTTATGCAAAATTCGACCTCCTTGGATCACCTGCACATTTTTGTTCTTGCCGGAGGAAGCGGGGAACGTTTCTGGCCCTTGAGCCGGACCCGGTTGCCCAAGCACCTGCTGCGCTTGCTGAGCGATCGCACCCTGTTGGAAACGACCGTCCGCCGGGTTGAGGGGCTGGTGCCTTGGGAGCGGGTTTTTGTGCTGACGAATTCCGCCCAGGCCGACGCGGTGCGGGCGGAGTTGCCGTTTCTACCGTCGGAAAATATCCTAGCCGAACCAGAGAAACGCGACACAGCGCCGGCCTGTGCGCTGGCCACGGGTCTGGCCCGGGCGCGTGATCCCAAGGCCGTCTGCGCGCTTTTGCCGGCGGATGCGATTATTCATAATATCCCGGTTTACCAAGGCCAGCTTGCGGACGCGGCGCGGCTGGCGGGCGGGCGGGATGCCTTGGTGGCTTTTGCCATTCCGCCCATTGGCGCGGCGACGGGCTTTGGGTATTTGCATCTCGGCGGCGAGGAGGAGGGTGCTTGCCGGGTGTTGCGGTTCGTGGAGAAGCCGGATCAGTCGACGGCGGAGACGTATTTCCGGTCCGGCCAATATGGCTGGAATGCCGGGATGTTCGTCTGGCGGGCGGAGGTTTTTTTGCAGGAAACGGAGCGGCAGGTTCCCGAGTTGGGGAAATTCATCCGCGAGTTTCCCGTGACGGCCGAGGCGGATTTCATCGCGTCGCGGTTTCCGGCTCTGCCGAAAATCTCGGTCGATTACGCGGTGATGGAAAACGCGGCCGAGGTGCTGGCGATCCGAGCGCGGTTCGATTGGGACGATGTCGGTTCCTGGGCGGCGCTGCCGGAACATTTGGGACATGATGAAGATGGCAACACGACACGCGGTGAAGTGGTGCAGTGGGAATCAAAAAACAATGTCGTCATTTCCAGTGGCCGGACGATTGCGCTCTGCGGCGTGGACGACCTGGTGGTGGTGGAGACGCCGGATGCGATTCTGGTCTGCCATCGCGATGCGGTGCAGGACATCAAGAAACTTCAGCCCTTGCTGAAGGAGGCGCTGCGGTAGGCCGGGAGTGTCGCTTCGAGAGGAACCCGGCTATTTCCCGAGCAGGATGACGCAGGTGCGGTCCGCGATGGTGAGCTGCTTGACCCCGTCGAGGCAAACTTCGGCGCCCGGCTCGAGAATATCGTCGGGCGATTCCAGCGAGGTGTCGGCAAAACGATGCCATTCCTTGCCCCGCGGCAGGACGGGCAGGGTGAAATCGAGCGGCTTGTGAAACATGTTGAAGGCGCAATAAATGAAATGCGCCGGTCCGCCCGCAGCGGCGCCGTGGCGGCCGCAAAGCATGAAGGCAATCGAGCGGCTGGGCAGGCTCCAGTCCGGTTTCCAGGGCAGGGTGCCGTGCCAGGAAATATCGGGATATCCGCTGCCCATGCAGTCCCGGCTGGTGAGGAACTCCGGCTGCCGCAGCGCCATATTGGCCCCGCGAAAAGCGATCAGGCTTTTGACGAAACGGAAGAGCCCGTCGTTTTTTTCGGTCAGGGACCAGTCGAACCAATTCCAATCCTCGTCCTGGCAGTAGGCGTTGTTGTTGCCCAGTTGGGTGCGGCTGCATTCGTCGCCCATGGAGAGCATGGGCACACCCTGGCTGACGAATAACATCACGAGGGCGTTCTTCTGCTGGCGCAAACGCAGCGCCCTTATGGCGGGATCGTCCGTTTCGCCTTCGACGCCGCAATTCCAACTGTAGTTGTCGTTTGCGCCGTCGTTGTTGTTCTCGCCGTTGTCGAGGTTGTGCTTTTCGTTGTAGGAAACGAGATCGCGCAGGGTGAAGCCGTCGTGGCAGGTGATGAAATTGATCGAGGCTGTCGGTTTGCGGCCCGCCGCGGCATACAAATCGGGCGAACCCATGATGCGCTGGACCATTTCGCCCACCATGCCGACATCGCCTTTGAGAAACCGCCGCGCCGCATCACGGAATTTCCCGTTCCATTCCATCCAGCGTCCATAAGAGGGGAAATTCCCCACCTGATAAAGCCCGCCCGCGTCCCACGCCTCGGCGATGAGATCGCAGTGCGCCAGCACGGGATCATAAGCCAGCGACTCCAGTAGTGGCGGATTGAGCAGCGGCGCGCCCGACAGATCGCGCCCCAGCACCGAGGCCAGATCGAAACGGAAGCCGTCGATATGATATTCCGCCGCCCAGTAGCGCAGACACGCGATGACAAATCCCCGCACCACCGGATGGTTGCAATTCACCGTGTTGCCGCAGCCGGTGTAGTTCGCGTAGTGGCCCTGGCTGTCCAGCATGTAATACGTTTTGTTGTCAATGCCGCGGAAGGAAATCACCGGCCCGCCCTCCCCGCCCTCCGCCGTGTGGTTGAAGACCACGTCCAGCACGACCTCGATCCCCGCCTCGTGCAGTGCCTTGATCAACTCCTTCAACTCCTGCGCCTGCGTTCCCTCCACGCCTGTGGCCGCGAAGCCCGCCTTCGGCGCGAAAAATCCCAGCGTGCTGTAGCCCCAGTAATTGCACAGCTTTTCACCCGTCAGCGGATTCGTCCGCGTGTTCTCCAATTCGTCGAACTCAAAAATTGGCATCAGCTCGACACAATTCACTCCCAGCTCCTTGAGGTAGGGGATTTTTTCCCGCATCGCTGCATAAGTTCCCGGATGTTTCACTCCCGCGCTCGGGTGCGCCGTGAATCCCCGCAGGTGCATTTCGTAGATCACCAGTTCGCTCTCCGGTCGTTTCAGCGGACGCGAATGCGCCCAATCGAAATGCTCAGATGGCATCCGCCCTCGGAAGGCATACACCTCGCCTGGCTTGGTCGGCTGCTTCCACTCATCCCGCCCGCCGATTTCGCGCGCGTAGGGATCGAGCAGGATGTGCCGGGGGTCAAAATGCTGCCCCTCGCGCGGGTCATTCGTGCCGTCAAACCGGTAGCCGTATTCGATCTGCTCGTAGTTGATGCCGAAGACCGTCATGGCCCACACATTTCCCAGCCGGAATTCCGCCGGAAATGGAATCTCCACCAGCGGCGCCGCCGCCCCCTTGTCGAACAACACCAGCGTGCAAGCCGTGGCGTGGGTCGAGAAGATGGAAAAATTCACCCCGCCCGGCACGTGGCTGGCGCCGAAGGGGAGGGGATGTCCGTAGCGGAGACGGTGTCCGCCGTGCGTGTGAGTGTGGTCGAGATTGGTAGCCATGTGTTAGCCGGGCGGCGGGATCGTAGCGGGACCACGCTCCCTGTGCAATCCCAGCAGCGCCTTCACCTCCGCCGCCGCGCGGGCCGGCGCGAGGCCCGCGTGCCACTTGCGCTTTTTCCCGTCCGCCGCCGGTGGGTTTTGGTCCGGCTGCAGCCAGGATTGCCGTTCGCTCCGGCACCACGGCCCGAACATCCCGCGGTGCAGTCCCGAGAAAAGCACCAGCGTCGGCCGGTCCAGCGCCGTGGCAAAATGCGCCGCCGCCGTATCCACCGTCAGCATGAGTTCCGCCCCCGCGATCAAGTTCACGTACTCCACCAGATCCGCCGGAAAAACGATCTCCGCCCCCGTGCAGCCGCCGGTCCGCAGCAGTGCCAGCAATTCCTCCAGCTTTCCGGCTTGATCCACGGACCCCGCCAGCAGGATCTTTTTTCCCGCCGCCACCGGCTGCAGCTCGCGGAAAATTTTCCCCCATTTCGCCGCCGGATAAAGCTTCGACCCCAGGTTCGTGATCGGCGCGCAGATCCAGTAGTCCCCGCCCGCCGGCCCCGCTGCGTGCAGTATCGGCAGAACCTCCGCCGTCGTCACCTCCCGCCCCAGCAGCCGCGCCATCACCCGGCGATGCGACTCGATTTCCATTGGTATCTCCGCCGCCGTCTCCGGATACGGCGCCAGCTCCGTGCCGAAAAAACGATTTGCCGTCCTCTCCACCGCGGTGCGAACCTTCCGCTTTCCGCGCAGCAGGATGTTTTCACTGGCGACCCGCCGTCCCGCCTGCGAGGAAAGAAAAAGAAATGTCTCAAGATAATTCCGCATGCTGCGCAGGCACACCGCCGCGTCCACCCGCGTCGTCCGCAGCCGCCACCACACCGGCAGGCACACCATGAGGTTCCAGGCGAAAAGATTGAGCACCTTGCGCTCCGCCGCGACCGGCAGATCGATCACCGTCGCGCGCGGAAATTGCGCCCGCGCCAGCGGCACCAGCAGCGACTTCACACAAAGCACCAGATTTTCCTCCCCGCACTCCCGCGCCAGCAGCCGCAAGGCCCCGCTCGCCAGCACGAAATCGCCGATCCCATCCGGCTTGAGAATAAATATACGCACGATCCCCGCAGCAAACCGCCGGACGCGCCCCCTACTCAAGCCGCATTTGCACGAATCTCGCTAATGTCCGGCTGCTACGTCGTCTTCCACAAGCAACTCGGCGACCTCCTTTTGCTCGAGCCCGCCCTCTCCCGCCTGCGCGCCCACCACGGCCTGCCCATCTGCGTCCTCGCCCGCAATGGCCACGCCCCCCTCCTCGAGCTCATCCCCGGCCTGCGCTTCCAGCACGGCCTCGCCCTCACGCCCCGCAGCCACCTCTACTGCTACGATCACCAAAACAAATCCGCCCTCCGCGCCCTCCTCATCCCCGCCCGGAAAAAACGTGTCATCCTGCCCGAATCCCGCGAGATTGCCTGGTTCCACCGCCCCCTCTTCGGCGACCTCATCGTCACCGAACTCCGCGACCGCTACGTCGCCGAATACTTTTGGGCCAATACCCCCGTCCCCACCGCCGAACCCTTCCGTCCTCCCCGCCTCAAGCCCCCGCCCGATGCCTGGACCCCTCCCGGCTTCGACCCCGCCCCCTACGTCCACCTCAACGCCACCAACGGCTGGCGGCACAAAAGCTGGCTCCCC
>JBGTGQ010000096.1:0-4772 GCA_041746635.1 Terrimicrobiaceae bacterium
CTCCCAACACCGCCGCTTGGTCCGAGACTATGAAAAAACCACTCGCAGCGCTCGCGCCTGGATCCTCCTGGCCATAACTCGGATTATGCTCAACAGAATTCCTTGATCTCTCTTCCTTCATTTTCAGACAGGCTCTAAGCAATCTGCGGAAACGCCCGCGTCACCGTTGGCCACGCCATCAAAGCTGTTGGCCGGAGTGGTCTTCGGTCTGGTCTTTGGCTTCCTCTTGCAGAAGGGCGGCGTGGGGAAATTCAACATCCTCATCGGCCAATTGTTGTTCCAGGACTTCACGGTCGCCAAGATCATGCTCACCGCCATCGTCGTCGGCATGGTGGGCGTTTTTGTGCTGCACCACTTCGCCAAGGTGAACCTGCACGTCAAGCCAACGCGCATCGGATCGAACATCATCGGCGGAGTCTTCTTCGGAGCCGGTTTTGCGCTGATGGGTTATTGCCCCGGCACGGCCGCGGCAGCGCTCGGCCAAGGAAGATGGGATGCGCTTTTCGGCATGTTGGGATTGGTCGCGGGTTCGTGGATTTTTGCCGAGTTCTCCGCCTATTTGAAAAAGACCGTGGAAAGGTGGGGAGACCTCGGAAAAGTGCTTCTGCCGGATTTTCCGGGAAAAAGGGAACCACTATCCACGGCAGAGGCGAACTCCAGACAACATGAGATACACCAACCCTGTTAAAGTCTTTGCGGCTTGTTCCGTCCTCGCACTCACCTCACTGCCAGTGCTCGCGCAGATGACGGATCAATCCCCTGCGCCATCCGTGACCGAAGCGGCTCGGAATCGGGTGGACCGGCAAAACCAACAGCCGGACTACTCCTGGGTTGGCCTGCTTGGCCTTCTCGGCCTGGCCGGGTTGCTGAAGAAGAGCCGGGAAGAACGGGACCGCGCCCCAATTAGCGCTGGTCCCGCGTCATCTCACTAGCAGATATATACATACAAACACCTTAATATCGTGAACACAAACATCCATTCAGATCCACTAACTAATCAATCGGCGGAAGAAGCCAGAGACGCCTATGATACGGTCCAAGACGCCGCGAGCGACGTCATCGATGCAACCAAGGCGACAGCCGGGCGCGCCAGCGAGAGGGCCAGGGAAGCCGCCAGGCGCGCAGGTGACAAGGCCAACGAAATCTATCGGTCTGCCGCACAAAAAACCGGCGAGACGTTAACAACCTCCAAGGATTATGTACGCCGGAATCCTGTGCCCGCCGTCCTTGGTGCCATCGCCTTCGGTGCCACCATCGGTTGCCTGTTAATGCTGGCCAGCCGGAAGCCAACATTCAGTGAACGTTATGCGGAAGAGCCATTGGTTACCGTGCGCGACGCGATTTTCGGCGCACTCGCCCCCGTCGCGCAAAGGGTTCATGATGGATATGATTCAGCTTGCGATGGGGCAGGAAAGGCAATGGATCGAGTGCATGGCTTTACCCCGGGACGGAACGGGAACTCGTGGTCGCATCAAATCGGTCGCATCGGCAACACCCTCAAATTCTGGTAGGCCATGAATGATTCATCCAACCGGACGGTCAACCGTCTCTCTATGGAGGAAGGGGTCAATGCCTTGTTGAACAATGCGCGCGACGGCATCCGTCAACGTTACGAAACGTGCGAGACCGGGATCCGAAAGTACCCCGCCAAAGCTGTGCTCGGGGCAGTGGTCGTCGGCTATTTTCTGAACCGGTTGCCCGTGCGTGCGATTCTTATCACCCAAGTCCGTGTGCTTTCGGCATTGACCCCACCAACCCTTTTTCTTTTCGGGGCCGCCAAACTTTATGGTTTCCTGCAAAAGCAGGATTCGACCAAAAAAAAGTAATGGAGATCGGTCCACCGCTGCCAGCGCGATGCGAGTCTGGCGCTGGAGTCCAGCCTTTAGGCTGCTCCGAAAGACCCCACGCTAAGCATGAACTCCAACTCTGGCCGGGTGTGATAATTGCCGCTCGCGAGAACTAAAACACAAATTTTCCCACCCGATACATCCACGCGTTGGTCCGAAACCGTTTACCCTGCAACCAAAAAGGAGAATAAGCTATGTCAGAAGGAAATGGTGGAAGCGGAGTAAATGCCCTCGCAATTGTGGCCATCGTCATATTGGTCCTGCTCGTGGGATTTTTCGTCATGAAGTCCGGCGTTCTGGGCGGCGGTGAGAGTAAATCTCTCGACATCAATATCAAAGCTCCAGCCGCCGGCGGCGCGAGCAATTGACGCCCGACGGTGGGCACCGAAAAAAGCCAGCGCTCCGAGAGCAGCGAAGCCAAACATCGCCAAGGCAGTGAGTTCGGGAACGGGAACCACGGTGATCACGGAAGACATGGCATACATCCGGTAGGGGGTGGAAAGGGGAGAGCTGTTGTCCAGATAAGCCCAGCCGTTCGCTGATGCCCCGATGCGCCCTGCAGCGGCAGAATGAGAGAACAAGGCAATTTTTGGTCCGGTCTTTTCGCGAAACGCTTCCTTCCCTGCCCGATCCCGGTGCGACAAACGGGAACTTCCCCCGCCCCCTCCCGGTTTCCCCAAGCCCCCTGGCTCTTGAAGCGGCCGCCGAAAGCCCGCATCAGAGCGATTGCAAAAACCTGACGACCGCGGCGCGATCACCCGCGGGCAACTGGCGGAAAGCCTCTTTGGAGGCTTCGGCCTCACCGCCGTGCCAGAGGATGGCTTCCTCCAGACTGCGTGCGCGGCCATCGTGAAGATAGGCCTCGCCGCCGCTTACCTCAGCCGTGGAACCGATGCCCCAGAGCGGGGGCGTGCGCCATTCGGCACCGGAAGCCTTGCCCTCGCCCAAATTGTCGGCCAGGACGGTTCCCATGTCGTGCAACAAGAGGTCCGTGTAGGGCTGAATGGATTGGGCGCGCAGTTCCGTGACGGGATGGTAGGGACTGGTGGTCATCTCCGGTGTGTGACATTTCACGCAATTCATGCTAGCGAACAACGCCTCTCCGCGCAGCGCGACAGCATCCTCCAGATTGCGGCGGGCCGGCACACCGAGGGTGGCGAGATAGCGATACCAGTTTTCCAAGTCGGCATCGCTCAATTCCACCCCGGCATCGGTGCCCGACTGGGCCGAACCGCGATCAAGCGTT
The DNA here is from genome assembly GCA_041746635.1 of Terrimicrobiaceae bacterium. GTDB lineage: Bacteria > Verrucomicrobiota > Verrucomicrobiia > Chthoniobacterales > Terrimicrobiaceae > CAMASH01. Next base: position 3,094 of record JBGTGQ010000096.1, read on the forward strand.
GGATTGATCGCAGTGGCGACCCCCATGTCGTGATTTAACGCCGAGGCGATTTGGTGCGTGAGGCGGGCCTGGCCAGCCTTCCAGCCGAAGCGGCCAAGGCGCAACTGCCCGGTTTGCGGATCTTTCAAAGTTTGGACCCGGCCGGAAATGCCGTCGCCATTGGAATCGGTCGGATCAGCCATCCCCAGAATTGTCTTTTCGTCGATGGCCTCGAGCAGCCCCAGGCCCACCAGCGCCGGAGCGAACCGCACCGAATGAAACGCGGGTGTGACCGTGGTAAATGCATAGTTCGGCTTGCGCAATGCAAACGGCGTGCCATCGCCATACGTACCAGGGATAGTGGTCCAGCCCGCGAGCGAAGCCCCGGCCTCGGGAGCACCGGAAGTGCTTTGGGGCTGCAGGATTTTTCCCAAATTCGGATGCGCGGAGCCGGCTGCGTCCGCGGCTACTTTGACCACGGCCTTCAGCGAGGTGCCCGGGGAGGAAGGAAGCGCGCGGCCATTATTGACGTGGCACTCGACGCAACTGCGGGCCGTAAAGCGCGGACCCAGTTTGCCGATTTGCTCGCCAAATGCCGGATTGCCCGGCTCGGAATGCGCCCCGCTGCCAAAATCGGTGTGATGCAGACGCCGCCCCAGCATGAAGGGCTGGATGCTCCCGGGCGACATGTTCGTCGCGAGCTGTTTGAGACGGTGCGCCGGCTCGTTGGAGTATTGATAAGGCAGGGTGGTGCGCCCACCCAGCCACGCTTTCTTTGGCAACGGATAGGAATCCAGCAGCGGCCCCCTCCCTTCCCAAGGCACCGTCCCACCCTCTCCCACGACGTAAAGCATGGCGGTGCCGTAGTAGTTGCTCCGGTTGCCGTTGGGCGGAGCCACCAGAAACGGACTGACCTCGATCTCCATCCGATCTCCCATCCGGAGGGGACGCTTGTCTCTTGTATTGTAACTAATCGTCGCCGTGTAATGCAGGTCATCGATCGGGGTGCCATCGAGATTTTCCCAATACTCAGCTTTCGTCCCGATACCGCGGAAAAACAGGCGAATGTCTGGAGTATCCAGCTTCCAAAGGGAAGTGACGTTGATGGTGATGCTGTTGCCGCCCTTGGCGACCCGATCCACGATCTCGATGCTTATGGTCCGGTGCTCCCAATACCAGGTCAGGTAGTGATCATAAGATTTAAATTCCGACTCCCTCGCGTGGCGGTCCCGCCCCCGATCACCAATGCGGGTAATCAAAGCCGCATCCGTTTCAATCACCGTCGGCGGCTCGAGGGTACCGCCCGCGCTGAAGAGAGGAACGACCTCTCCGGGGGGACCATCGGTCGTGGCCGAAACGTTGGCGCTGTAGGCGCTGTATCCTGCGGCATTTTTTGAGCGCACCGCGTAGGTGTGCGTGGAATTTTGCGCCAAGAGGCCGTGGAACACCGGCGAGACGGCGTCGGTGAGCGTGACGCCGTCGATTTTTAAATCATAGCCGACGGCGTCGGGGACGGCATTCCACTTAACTGTAATTTGATCCGTGCCGTTGGGGGTGGCAGTCAGGCCTTGCGGCACCGCGGGAGGTTTGGGCGTGGGCACCGGTGTCGGTGTCGGTGTAGGCGTGGGTGTGGGTGTGGGTGTGGGTGTGGGTGTAGGTGTAGGTGTAGGTGTGGGTGTGGGTGTGGGTGTGGGTGTGGG
>JBGTGQ010000097.1:0-2341 GCA_041746635.1 Terrimicrobiaceae bacterium
TGGCAGGACCGCGGGCCACCTTCACCCGGAATTCGGGATTGAGCGAGACAAGAAACATGACCTGAGGATCGATCAGCTCTTGCAGTCGCTTTACGTCTCGCAGTTTTGCGGCTTGGTCGATTGCCTGGCTGGTCTCCGTGGGGAGGGGCGCACCGAGAAATGCGAGAGCCTCTTTCAATCGCAAAACATTCGCGGCCAACGGTTGAGCTTCCACGCTAGTATTTTGAGGAACATCGGCGGCGTGAAGATCTAGTGGTCGCAGGGTGATTAGCAGCAGGCTTACGGTGATGACGCGATACTTCATAACGGTGTCTCCCTTTCTAATTGCCATCCAGAAAGTACAAGCAGGGCTATTCGGAAGCCCCGAAGCGAAACCGGCATTGCGCTCAACCTAGGGATTCTATCATAACGGGTTAACATTTGCGCGGCACACTTAACAGTCCAGAGAACAGACCTGGAGGGCGCAATCCCCACTTTGCAATCGGCGTGAAATATGCACCATAGCGTTCGGTGGGAAATCGTTGGGATTTCCTGAATTTGGAGAGTTTAAGGAGACTGGGTCATGGATGATCGATTTCGGCAGCGGATTTTGGAGTTGGCTCGACAGTTGGCGGTGGAAGAAAAGGAGCGTTTGGCTCGGGCGCGGACGTTTGTGGAAATCGAGGATCTGGTCACGGAGATTGGGGATGAACTCACGCGGCAGTTGGCTCAGCATGTGCTGGGTCAACGGGGGGAGGACATGCTGGGGATGGGGTCTCATGCCTGTCCGGATTGCGGGAAAGCGTGCGAAGTGGAAGACGAGCCGGAGCCGATCATTTTGCAGGGGCGGCGAGCCGAGATTGAGTATCAGGAACCGCGTTGTTTTTGCACCCGCTGTCGGCGGGCTTTTTTTCCCTCTGGCGGGGGAACTCCAGCGGCCGCCTCGCGAGTTGGTCACGCCGAGCGTGATGCAAAAAGCGGTCTGGGCGGGGACGCATCAACCCAGTTTTGAGATGGCGGCCGAGTCGGTCCGGGTGTTAGGGGAAGTCCCGCTTTCCGGCAAGCAGATTCGCCGAATCACGACGATCATTGGCGAAGACCGCGTGGCGGAACGCCAAGGGTTTGTGGAGGATTTTCAGAAGAAGACATTGGTCGAGCGCACCTCGCCCAAGCCGGGGGTCGAGCCGCCGGACGTCGGCGTGGTGATGCTGGACAACGGCACGCATCAGCGTCGCGACCACTTTGGCGAACCGGGCCGAAAGACTCACTGGAAGCAAGAGACCGGCGGGTTGGCTCTTTCGATGACGAGCGAAGTTCACGCGGAAGATCCTTGTCCCGAATTTCCCGAATGGTTGTTTCAAGCGGACGTGGTCGCCGAGATCGCCAACTTGGCCCAGCGGGGCGAAACCCTGGAAAACAAGGCTGTTGCGCGCGAGGACGACGTGTTGTTGGACACGCAAGAGCGGTTGGGTTTTGAGTGGACGCCGAAGCTCATCTCGCGGGAAGTCATCGCCAGCACCGCGGGAACCGACGTGGGCCATCATTTGGAATGGGTGGCGTGGGAGCACGGGATCACTCAGGCGAAACGGCAGGCGTTCGTGTCGGATGGGGCGGCGGGGATCTGGGCGATCCACAAAAAACACTTCAGCCAGATGACGCCGATTTTGGATCTGATGCACGCCTTAAGTTACGCCCATCGCGCGGCGGCGGGGATCAACGAACCCGCGCTTTCGCTTTATCGCCGTTGGGCCCAGGCGATTTGGCAAGGCCGCGTGGCCGATGTGATTGCGGAACTCCAAGAGCATCAAACGCGGCTAGGTCCGCCGCCCACCGATGCTTCCGCGGACGATCCCCGACAACGCATTCACCGCGCCTGGACGTATTACACCAACAATCAATCGCGCATGAACTATCCGGAGTACCGCCGGTTGGGCCTGCCAATCACCAGCAGCCTGATGGAATCGACGATCAAGCAACTCAGTCGCCGCATCAAGGGCACGGAAAAATTCTGGCTCAAAGGAACGGCGGACGCGATCCTGCAACTCCGCGCCGATTTCCTGAGCGACTCGGATCCCCTGCAAGCGTTCTGGAGACGCTGGCAAGAAAAAATCACCGGCGCGAACCGCTACCGCGTGAACATTTAACCTACATTCCGGGGAATGCGCCCAGCGATTCTGGGTGCAGGACATTGATTGCAGAGGGGTGTGCCCTAAGAGTTCGAACGCATCTTATGGAAACCACGAGGGTTAAGCATCGTTCGAGAAATAAGTGCGCGGAATGGCGCTAGCCACCGGTTCTTCGTTCGCCGCGAATCATCGGCGGTTAGCGCCGTGCCGCTCACAAATATCGTACACTTCTATCC
>JBGTGQ010000098.1:0-16812 GCA_041746635.1 Terrimicrobiaceae bacterium
CAATGTTGGTGGAATCTACCGTGTTGACCAATTCGCAGCGGAGCAGACGACCGAAGGGCAGGTAATTTTCGCTGCGTGGCGTTTCTTTGGTGGCAAAGATCGCCTGAGGGATTGGCGGTGGTGCTTTGGGATTCGAGGCGGGACGGGCCACCGGAGGTTCGTTGGCCGGCTGCGCTGGGTTGGTCGATTTGGCGCTGGTCGGTTCGGGGATGTCCTCATTGAACGAGTAGCCGGTCGCTTTGGTCGCTTGGGCCGGAACGGATGTGTTCACCGGCTCGGGAGAGCGCGGCCCTTTCCGGGTCAGGATAAAGGTGAGGATCAATGCGCCAGCCAGAAGGAACAGGACGAGCCGTCCGGTCGGTTTTTGGAAAAGTTCGGTCCAGATTTTGCGAAGGTTCATTTGAAGTCGGAGGTCAGGGGTTGGGATTCGGCACGGACAACAAGGACATTCCATTTGTTGTCCGGGGCGAGATGGTTGCGGCCCCCATTTCCGTTTCCCGTAATGGCAAAAAAGGCCGGGGTGACGGATTTGGGCGGCATGACGCCCGAAGCGTCCGCGAGAGACTGCGTGTAAATCCGTTCATCGAGCCGGACGGCCAAGTCCTGGGGTTTGTAATAAATGGCCCGGTCGGACGTGTTCTCCAGTTCGATGCAGAAAATCAGCGTGTCCTCCTGCTCGAATCGCCAAACGTCGCGAATCCGGACGGTGAAATTTTCGTAGTAGTTGGCGATTTCAGGGGATGCGTGAAGCACTCCGGCCAAGGCTTCAGGATGATTCCTCGCGAAGAGCGGATAGGCCTTGGCTTTGTCCATCAGGGACAACAACCGCTCAGGCACAAGGGCCACACGTCCGCCATCCTTTCCCGTCCGTTGATCTTGGTAAAACGTGACGTTGTAAAAGGGTTCGCCGGACGCCTTCAGATGCAGGACATATGCCTTGCGATTGAAGATGACGGTCAGATGATCCTCGGCGTCGGGCTTGAGAGCCCGAATGCTGAAATAGAAATTTCCCGGCGTGAACGAGATCAGGAATCCGGCATTTTCCTGCTCTTGAATGGCCACTGATTTTGCGTAAAGCCCGGAGATTTCCGCCGGGAACATGATGGTCGTTGTTCCCGATTTCGAGGCGACGGGAATGTCATAGATGACAAATTCATCGAGCGGTTTCTGGGTAATCGGTCCGGCGCAAAGCACCAGCGGAAAAAGGAAGAACGAGAGAGCGGCTGAACATTTCATGCGCCCAATCTGGCACAGGAAATTGGGTGACCTGCTCCCGTTTGGGAGCAAGTTTTTAATGGCTCTCTAGTGCATCGTGGCTCTGGATTTCTGGATTTGAAGCATGCTGAGTGCCAGCGATGCTCGACTTGAGTTCGCCCTGATATGCACGGTCCCCTCGTTTTGGTGACATTCGCAGTCTTCTTTTCGCTCGTAGCAGTTGCAGAGGGTTATCGTCTGAGAGGTTCGGTCATCGCTTCCCTGTGACGACTCCCCGAAGCCACGCCGTTGGGAGAACATTGCGAAACTTTCTGACGGCGACGTTGAATTCGCACTTTCCGAGCCGTCTCCGGCAGCCGCAAGGACAGGTCATTTTGTTGGCGAGGCGCTTCTTTTTGAGCAGGCAGAGTAGGGCTGGGACGACTTGGTCATTACGCTTGAGGCCGAGGAGTTCCTTGTAGTCGTCGAGTTCACCGTGGACGCCATGACGGAGCTCGCCAAAAATGAAACCTTGGCCGTGTGTGAGCTTTAGGCTCATCGCATACAGGTAGGGAACGATGCAGGTTTTGCTAAACCCTTGGACGGTTGGTTCTGCCTGTAGCCGAGCCATGAGACGAATTCGTGAGCCGAGGCACAAGGTTCCGTTGCCATTTACGTGATAATCATTCACGCGGGGAATTCTGCCTCCTATCTCGCTTACCGTTGGAACCCGCCGGGGAAATTCCTTGGGAATGGAGATTTGAAGTTTGTAGGTGTCGTTGATTCGGGGGTGTCCCTCATGCTCGGCGGAAAACTGAAAATCCCCTTCCAGTAGAAGGGGATTTCCGTTCGATGGCTGAATCGAGATGAAGGGCTGATCGTTGAGGAACTCGTCCAGCCCCGGAATGGCGACTGTATAGGGCATCACATACACCACGGACGAGCCGGTTTTTCAGTAATGATCTGGATGTTCTGGTAGTCTGCGGGTTTGGACGGCAGGAGCGGGAGAATTTTGGCGATTTCGTCCTGTGGGATACGCAGCCCAAACTTTTGAACGGTGAACTTTTGGATCAGTTCTTCGGTGGTGAGCTTTTCGGTGTTCTGGAAGTCTGCCCGAGCTTGCTTGAGCCAGCTGTGGAAGTTTCCTTCCAAGTTGAGGTGGGCGTATTTGGGTTCGTACCATTTATCCGCGAAGTCTTCGTTCGGATTCACCGGATTGGGGACACGGGGAATTGTCGGAAGGATGTAGCGATCCATGTCACCAAGGATGCGCTCCAGCGCCGAGGTGGTGTTGTCTTCACCCCTGTAGGCAGCGGCCGCCAGTGTCGTGAGGATGATGGAAATGGGTTTCGAGTCGGGGTTCTTGGCAAACATCGAATCCCGGTGCCGCTTCAAAAGTTGGATGGCTTTTTGCAGTGGTGTTTTCCATTTCCAAGCGGGGAGTTTGTCCACCTTGGCCTGCTTTGCCATCAGGGCGACTTTTTCCATGAGCCCGGTGGCGACTTCCATTCGGGATTCAAACCACCTGGCGTAGCCTTCGGAGTTGGAGATACGCCAGTCGGGGTCGATGGAACGGTAGTTGGCCTGACGATTATCGGTGATATTCCCGGAGTGGTGAGACACGTCTTCGGCGAGCCCACGAGCGAGGCCATTTTTGACCATCTCCTCAGCGAGTGAGGCCCGCTTGGTCATCTCCTCGGGAATCGAGGGAACGATGTCCTCCGAGAACCGGAGTTCGTCCGCATATTCGAGGCACCAGCAACGGTGTTTCTCTTCGAGTTCCTTTTTGATTTGGCGGGCCTGCCGGTAGGCTTCGAGTTCGTCACCAACAAGCGTCTTCAAATTCTCCTGAGTGTGGGTGTGTTTGGTGATGCCGGCCTCCAGGCGGCAGCCGACATCCAAGTCGTAGGATTCGTTTTCGTTAAGCGGGCGAATGACGGTGCCGAGGCGGAAGGAGCCCTGCGCATAAATTCTCGGCTTGTTATCTTTCAGCGGTCCTTCGCAGAACCAAGTGCCCAAGTCCTTGTAGCGGTCGTGGGCCTTGTCGTAGGCACTGGGTGGAATTTCCAAAGCGGCCACGAGGGCCTCGATGATCTGATCTTTCGTCTTCATGGTCGTTTGGGTTTTGTTGGTTGGGTTAATTAGTTGAGTTTGTGACAGGGCTCGAAGGGGGCCGCCTGATGGTCGAAGAACCCTCGGTCGAAGAGTTCAGAAGAGGCGTGGCGCCATTCGGCCTCACCCATGGCGAGGAGTTCCTTGCTGAGCCTGTCGAGGTGAAAATCCCCCGGTGCGGTTTTGGGGTTCACCTCGAAAAAGCGGTCTTTTCCGAGAATGTGTTGCACCATCCCAGAAGCCGACTGCGACTGGCCTCTCATCATAAAGTCGATGACTGGCGCCGCCATTTGTAACTTTCCTCCCATGGTCTGGAGATCCTTTAGGGAGATGACTTCCTCGGTCGTGCCGATGCGGAGTGCGGCGATTTGGCTCTGTGGTTTTTCGAGGTATCCCAACGCCTCGCCCACCGCGATCATGATGGGATTGTTCGCCCAGACCCCACCATCAAGAAGTTGCAGGCCCGACTCAGTAACTTCAGGAGGAAGGTAGGTCGGGGCGGCGCTCGTTGCCATCGCCACATGCACGGCACTCTGCTTGTAATCGGTCTGAAGCCTTTTGTGGTGCGACGTTTTGAAAATGTGAACCCCGCGGAAGGCGGGGTCATAAGCGGGAATGAGGAGTCGCTTCTCACTTTCGCCGAACTTTCGTTCACCGAGCAACTCGTGGAGTGCCGCCCGCAGGCCAGCACCCGAATGTTTCACAGCCAGCCAGTGTTTGGCGTTTGCGAGGAGTTTGGGCGGAAAGATTTGGTCCGCCTTGTGAAGGTAGAGGTCTTTGATCTGCTCGGCCGAGAAGCCGAGGCCCAGGCCGATGGCGATGATGCCGCCAGTGCTGGTGCCCGCGATCAGGTCGAAGTGGTCGATGACCCTCGTCCCCCGTTCTTTTTCCCACTGGGCCAGAAAGGACGCGGTAAAGAGCCCTTTCAGCCCTCCGCCGTCCAGAGATAGAATTTGAAACCGGTTGCCTTGCATTTCGTCACTGTAAGCTGTGAAAGCTTACAATCAACGAGATTTTACAAAGACGGGTGTTTTTCCGTTGGAAACATTTCTTCCAGACGGATTCGGGCGACGACCGGGTTCACATCAAATGTCTCGGCGACCTCTTTTTCGGCTTTGGCTCTTTGGGATTCCCTGAGGCGCTGTCCGAAGGTGGATTCCTCCAAGTATGGGGTGACTAGCTTTCTTACGGTCGGACGCGGAAGGAGGAGGCCGCCGATGGCTCGGTTCGCCTGCCATTCCCACCACCGCCCATCGTATTTTGGGGTAGCACCGGGACTTGGGGAAATGTCGGTGCTGCGACATAAAAAATTCCGGGGGCGGTGGTCCCCGGAAGTGTGGCTGAAAAGGTCGGCGGTTTGGTCAGCGATGAAGAGTTTGGGGTGGAGGAGGCCGTGCCCTCCTTCGTGCGCCAATGTTGATCTCACCCGACGTTCGGCGGTGGCGGTTCCTTCTTCCTCGATCCATGGTGCGATGGTGAATCCGGTTACGGCTCCCTTTGAGTTGAACACCGTCGATCCCATGATTCCCTCTCCCAAGTCCTCGTAGATCAGCGGGACCTCGAAGTATTTTTCGAGGAAGAGGTCGATCTTGATTGGCTCGGGCTCGCTTGGGAGGAGCTTGGCCTGCTTCAGTGCGTCCAAGCAGATGTCGTCGATCTCCCGCGTCTCGTAGAGCAGCCGGAGGGGATACGGTCCGTCCTTGTTGCGGAACTCCTTCATTTGATGTCTTCGTCGAGGTGTTCCCGAATTTTATCGATCGAAGTGCCGCCTTGGATTTTGGTCTTGAGGGTTCTGAAGGCCATTCCGGCTTGGGGGTCGGAGAACATCATTTTTCTGATTTCTTCCGCCTCGTCGCGGAAATCGTATTTTTGCAGATCCTCCACGGGGATACCGATTTCTTTGGCAAGGAGTTCGATTTTGTCTGCCGACGGGAATCGGCGGCCGAGTTCGATGTCGGACAGGAATGCTCCGGATACACCAATCCTTTTGGCGAGTTCTCTCAATGAGATGTCTTTTTCCTCCCTAATCTGGCGGAGATAGGAACCGAACGCGGTGTTGTTCATGATGTGAGCTTACACTGCTTGACGCCAAGGTTCCACTGATTCCTTCCATGCCGCGATCTATTCGTGGTAGGTGATCCCGAAGATCGTATCTGTCAGCCAGCGGCGGAAGGAGTCGTTGTCTTGAAATTGTTTGAAGAGCTGCGCGTCGTCCTTGAACATGGCCGTGATCACCCGTTTGAGTGCCTTGTCGTGTTCGATTCGCGCGTTCTGCCGGTCGGAGTTCTGCCTGGCGTTTTGGTAGGCTGGGTCGGCTGATACCTTCGGCGGAATGATGTCTATGATCCGCCGTTCCACGGCTTTTGGGTCGTTGAAAAGCCCGCCGAACTGGTCGTTGAACGCCTTGATGATGTTTGAGAGCTTGTCCATCTCCGGTTCAGGTTTGCGACCGCCGCCGCTCGTTGGCACCGGCTCGATTTCGGCATCCGCGTCCGGTAGGGCGATGGCCAGTGTCGCCTTTTTCTCGGCGCGGTAGCTGTCCATATCAATGGCTTCGAGAATGCCTTTGGCGAGATCTTCCTCCTTCGGTGCGGGCAGCTTCGGGATGAGGAAGTTTAGGAAGATCGAAAGTTTTTCCCACTCCTGAACTCCATACGGCAGAATGGTCGCAAGGAAGTCATACGTCCGGGCGAAGGCCTTGGCCTTGCCCTTGAAGTCCACTTGCTTGTCCTCGTCGAGGTCGTTCACATAGACGGCGACGCAGGCGTCGAGGATGGGATGAACTTTGTCCACGATTTGCCCGTCGAGATAGAGCTGCACAAATTCGTCCACCTGGTCCGGCGAATAGACCTGATACCCGTCCAGCTCGTTCTTGAGGGTGTGGAGCTTGTTGGGGTCGGTCTCCTTGCTGAGGATCGTGGTGCGGTAGTAGTCGGCGAAGGATTTTTCAATGACCTCGGTGTCGTTTTGGAAGTCGAGGACGAAGACATCGTGCTTTTTCGGGTGTGCCCGGTTCAGGCGCGAGAGAGTCTGAACGGCTTTGATGCCGCTGAGCGCCTTGTCCACATACATGGTGTGCAGTAGCGGCTCGTCGTAGCCTGTCTGGAATTTGTCGGCGCAGATGAGGAATCGATAGGGGTCTTCCTGGATATTGTCCGCGATGTCGTTTGTCGAAAATCCGTTCAGCTTCGCCTCGCTGACTTTCTCGCCTTTGTATTCGGGCTCCCCGGAGAAGGCGACGATAGCCTTGTAGGGGCTCTTGATTTCTTTGAGGTAGGCGGTGAAAGCGACCCAATACTCGATGGCCCGTTGGATGCTGCCGGTGACGACCATCGCCCTCGCGTGTCCGCCAATCTTGTTCTGGCCGACCACCTGTTCGAGGAAGTGGTCCACCATGATCTCCGCTTTGTCGCGGATGGCTTTGCTGTGGCTCTCCACGTAGAGACGCAGTTTCTTGCGCGCCTTCTTTACGTCGAACTCCGGATCGCCCTCGACGGTTTTGGCGAGTCGATAGTAGCTGTCCACGGGGGTGTATTGTTTCAACACGTCGAGAATGAAACCCTCCTGGATGGCCTGTTTCATCGTGTAGCCGTGGAAAGGCCGGTGTTTCACCTCGCCGCCTTCCGGGTACGCGATGCCGAACATTTCCAGCGTCTTGTTTTTTGGCGTGGCGGTGAAGGCGAAGTAGCTGGCGTTGGGCAGCATCTTCCGCTGCTCGATGATGCGGTTGATTTTGTCTTCCGTGGTCTCCTCCTCTTCCTCGGTGGCTTCGCCCAATGCCGCGCTGATCGCCGCCGCCGTGCGGCCGCCCTGGCTGCTGTGCGCTTCATCGATGATGATGGCGAAGTTCCCGCTGCGATGTTCAGCGCCAATGCTGTCGAGCACGAAGGGGAAGGTCTGCACCGTGGAGATGATGATTTTCTTCCCGTCTTTGAGGAACTTTGAGAGTTGCTCGGTCTTCGAGACGCCTGCGCCTTCCTTCACGGCGCCGATGATGCTTCCGACCTGAGCGAAGCCCTTGATCGTTTCGCGGATTTGTTTGTCGAGGATGCGCCTGTCGGTGACGACGATGATCGTGTCGAATGCCTCCTTGCCGGCCTTCCGCGCGCTTATGAGCTGGTGTGCCAGCCATGCGATGGAGTTCGATTTGCCGCTTCCCGCCGAATGCTGGATGAGATAGCGCTGGCCCGCGCCCTTCTCCCGCACGTCGGCCAAGAGTTTGCGCACCACGTCGAGTTGGTGGTAGCGCGGGAAAATCTGGACCTGTTTTTTCTTCCCGGTCTTCGGGTTCTCTTCCTCCACGATCTGCGCGTAGTTTTCCAGAATCTCCGTGAGGCCTGCCGGGGTGAGGATGTGGTTCCAGAGGTAATCCGTCTTCAACCCGTTCGGGTTGGGCGGATTGCCTGCCCCGTCGTTCCAGCCTTGGTCAAAGGGTAGAAACCACGACTCCTTTGCCATGCCCTTGCTGCCCTTGAGCGCCGTGCACATGGCCACCTTCGCGTCGTCCACCGCGAAATGCACCACGCACCGGCCAAACTCGAAGAGCGTTTCGCGTGGGTCGCGGTCGCGTTTGTATTGCTCGATGGCGTCTTCCACCGTCTGCTTCGTTAGGCTATTCTTTAGCTCGAAGGTCATCACCGGCAGGCCGTTGATGAACGCGCACAGGTCCAGCGCCCGCTTCGTCTCTTCGCGGCTGTAGGCAAGCTGGCGGGTGATGCTGAATCGATTCGCCGCGTGCCGCTCGACCGCCTTTTTGTTCTCCGGCGAGGGCGTGCCGTAGAATAGATCAAAGCTTAACGCCCCGTGCTTGATGCCGTGCCGCAGCACGTCAATCGTGCCGCGCCGCGAAATCTCTCCCTGCAAGCGGGCGAGGAACTTCTGGCGGATGATGTTCTTCTTGTCCTTGTAGTCGCCGATGCTGAGTTTGACGGTTGCCTCCGGTTGGGTGGCTTGGAGGAAGGCGAAGAGCTGCTCCACATCCACCGCGAACTCACGGTCATACGACGCGGCTTGGCCGGCAAACCAGCCGCTCCCGCCGGTCAGGGGCGCGGTTTCCGCAACGATCCCCGGCGAGCCCGACGACAGGCCGCTCGTGCCGGTCATGTGGCTCATGATCAGAGTTTCGAGGCCTTTTTCGGTGGTGTCGGTTTTCATCTTTTTGGCGGTTGAAATTTTGCTAGATCGATGACCTCGTCGCGGACGTAATCCACGTCGTGGCGGAAGGAACGGTTGTGATACTTCATCAGCCAGCGATACTTCTGCTTAACGCGCTCCGAGGTGGTCGCGTTGTAGGCGTCCTCAAGACGCTTGCGGTGCCACTTGAGGAAGAACGCGGCGTCTTTCAACGCTCGACGATTCAACGCAGCCTGCGCGCGGTCGTGGTCTCTCTTTTTCTTTGCGTCGATGTAGTCTTTGTAGTCTTCAGGGACCCAGCCTCGGTGTTCTTCGTGCAACATCACAGGCGCGTAGTCCAAAAAGTAGAGTGGTTTTTCACGCCACTTCCGCTTCCCGAGTTTTGCAAAATATCTTGGGGTGGGATCGGCTCCAGGGGCGTAATGGCCTTTCTTTTGGACTCTGAGGATCGCGTCGCGAGTTTCCTCGGGCACCACGATGAGAGGTTGGTCTGCGTATTTACTTTCGAGTTCGTAAGCACGGGCGAGAGCTGGACTGAGCATGACGTCGTTCTCGAAAAAGAACGACCCGTGACTGACGGCACCACGAACAAAGATGCCGTGGCTTACCGCGCATCGCACCTGAGAGACGATCAGTTCGAACATGGCAAAGCCGAGGTGGTCGTAGGTGCCCATGGTAGAAGCCGAGAGGCTGTTGGGTGTGATCACTACTACCACTGAATCGGAGAGGGCGATAACGCGGCGGCCATAGCTTGAGTTGAGTTCAGCTTGTTCGTCGGGGTCATCCACGGCCGACTCCAACTGAAACTCCTTTTGAACTAAACGAACCTTGTCGTAGATGCGTTGGAGGTCAGCTTTGGTCTTTGCGCGTTCGATCTCGTGTCCGAATCCGAGGATGTCGATAAATGCTACCAAGCAGGGGCGAGGTGTAAGGTCGGGTGGAATGGCCTCGCGAGCGGCTTTGCGCGCAGCCTTCTCGTCGGTCTTCTTTTTGATGTCCGCTAGGATTTGCTCGATGAAATCGCCCTTCGATTCCTCCTGCTTTTTCTCAATCGAGGTTTCGTCTTTTGATTTTGTGCGCTTACTCGCCATCTGCCGCTTCCTCCGTTTCGAGTTCGACATCATCGCTGACTTCTGCCGCGGGAACAAACGATTCGTCGGGCAGCTTTGCGGCGGCGGGGCGAACGTCCAGCTTGCCGGTCACCACGTCCAACGTCAGGCTCGTCCGGTATTCCTGCATCAGCGCGATTTCTCGCTCGGTGCGGGTGATGATGGTGTTGAACTGATTCAGCTCATTGTCCAGATGTTCAGCGATAGCCCTTGCTTCAATGATCGGCGGAATCGCGAAAACAAAACTCCGCAGTTCCGATAGCGGGAGATTGTTTGCCATTCCTTCAGCTCCGCTGATGGCCTGCTCTACCTGCTGACGGTAGTAGACGCAGTTCATTGCATAAACCATGAAATCGGCATCCGCGTTGGGGTGAAGGACAGCACGGAAGGTTTTGTCAGACAGGATGAGCTTATAGTCGAGTGACCGCACCTTGCCGACTGATCCAACCAGCTTAGGCGATCCGCACGCTCGTGAGATGAGGACGTCCCCGACATTCACGACAATGGCGGGGTCGATGTGAAAACTCTTGGCAAGCTGCTTGTGTTCGGTTTGGCGAAAGATGCCGTGATTTACGCACCCAGATTTCAATACCCCCCAGGAGTCACCTTCTGCTAGAAAGCCGACAGCTTGCGGGCTGACTCCCTGTTCGATTTTACGAGTTAGAGTTCTAAGCCGTCGCACATCCCAATGCCTTGGAATGTCGCCGAGCCAGGGGATGCCGGAGGGTTTGAGGGGTGATTCGGGATTGATGCCGCCGGTGACGGCGCGGTGGATGATGGCTTGCTTCTGCTCGTTCAGCAGCGCTATGAGCTTCCGCTTGGCGCGGATGAAGCCGTCGATCTTCCGGTTCGAGTGGTCCAGAAACCGCACGATGGCTGCTTGTTCATCGGTCGGCGGGAGCACGGAGCAGATGACTTTGAAGTGCTCCGGGCGCAGACTCCACATATCCGACGTGATGCCGTAAGACCAGCGCTCCGCTTCCTTCGCAAACGAGGGCGTGCGGTAGAGGTTGTGATAAAACCACGGGTTGGCTTCCTTCCTCGGGCGCATGACGACATAGGCCGGGCTGATGATGCCGCGAAGGGTGGAAGCCCCCAATGCTCCCTGCCATGCCCGCATCTTGTTGTAGGCGATGTCGTGTGGCTGAACGAGTTTGTAGGCCCCTTTGTTGAGATTGGAACTGTCCTTTTTCGACGAGCCGCCGAGTAGGGCTTTCTGCCGCACGATTCCCCGCGTGATCGTTACCGACAGCATTTCCTCCTTCGGATGGTTGCGGTCTTTGACCTCATCAAAGAGCGCGCGGTTCGGCAGGACAGACCAATGCGAAGGAATGCGTCCGAGCCATCGCGACCCCGAATCCTTGTATTCTGGATATGATAGAAGTCCCTCGATCATGCCGTGGCCGCCTCCATGACACGGTCGGGATTCCAGATGTGCTCGGCGAGCTTGAGGTAGAGCGTGCTACGCTCCTCCATCTCGGCGGACTTGAACGAAGCCAGCGGTTTGAACGGCAGGCCAGTGTTTTCGATGAACCGAAGGAAGCCGGGGTTATTCTGGTAACAGGTGGAGTGCAGCGAGCGGGCGAGCAGGTTCTGTCCGTGGTAGTGCGGCAGCTTTTCATCGTAGCTGAGGTCGCCATAGCTGGCATTGAAGCTTTTTGGCAACAGCAGTAGCCCGCCGATGCGGTTGCGCATGGCGGAGAAGTCGCTGGGGTGGCTGAACTCATCCTTATGCCGCTCGGGATGGTTGGCCCAGATGTGCTCGATCTCGTAGCGCTTCTTCCCGGTGGCCATGTATTCCGCGTAGCGCGAGGCCATGCCGGAGCGGGTTTCCACAAAATCCGTCATGCGAGCGAGTAGGCGGTGAATCTGACGACCGTTCGTGCCGTGCATGGCGAAGCGTTCGTTCTTTGCGAATGTTTCCTGGTCATCGGCGAGTCGTTGAGCGAGGACGGCGGCGGTGTCGGCGGCGGATTTCCCCCGGATGTCCCGGATGACGTTGAACATCGCGTATTGGAGGGTGGAGTAGTCGATGGCCCGCCAATTCCAGATACGCCGGGTGATGAGAATGTCGATGAAGGTGCTTACGACGCGCAGCTTGCGGAGGATTTCCGGTTCTGGATCGTCGGGGAGCAATGGGGCGAGCAGGACTGAATACTGGAGGGTAAAGTTGTGGTGGGTGTTGAAATGGATCGCCTCCAAGCCGGTGGTCAATTCCCAACCGGCCCATCTCGTCCGCAGGTATTGGGCGGTGTAGAACTTGAAGTCGCGTTCGATGAAACGGGCGAATTCGGAGGATTTCGTCAGGCCGAGACTTTCCTCGTGGTCACGTATCCAGCGGTGAAACTCGGTGCCGATGAGGTCGAAGTCTTCGGGCTTCGCGTTGCGTTTGCGTTCGCGAATTTTCTGGGCGTGCTGGCTGCGGAGCCACGCCTTGATGGCGTCGGCGTCCTCTTCCTTGCCCCAATCCTGGCACTCAGCAATGCGTTCTTTCCAAACTTTGCTGGCGGCGTTGCGGGTGGACTCGTCGGTGATGTTGGCGAGAAGATAGCCCTTGAGCATGTCCGTAGGCGTGAGGGATAGCCCGCGGTCGTTCATGGTCTCGAAAATGGTGTAGGCGTCCTCGTCGGAGTAGGCGGTGATCTCGACGAGATGGACATTTTCGATGAGCCAGTCGGCAAAAAACGGAAGCACGGCTCCGCTGATCTCGTCGGGAAACTCGTCCGCTATGTCTTCGAAGCGGCCGAGGATGTTGACGACGGACTCCGACTGGTCGGTAGGGTCAAAGGTCTGGCCTGTGTAGATCGCATCCATGCAGGGGGTGCGGTCGGGCACGTCGAGATTGAAGGAACGCCTACCGTGTTTCCGAGAAAAAATGAGATCGGCCATCTGGCCTTTCTCCTCCTCGTCCTCCAAGTGGCGGTGCAGGTAGATGAGAAGGAGCGTGAGCGAGGTCAGGCGTTGCTGACCGTCGATAATGTATTTCTGGCCGTCTCGGTCGCTGATGATGATGGAGCCGAGGAAGTAATGGCCGTAGTTCTCGACATCGGTGCGATCATGGCCGGCCTCGTGGCTTTCGAGGAACTTGGCAGCGAGGTCCTCGACAAGCTCGGTGATCTGCTTGGTCTGCCAGCGGTATTCGCGCTGGTAGTAGTCGATGGAATACTTCGCGCCGCCAAGAAGTTCGCGAATGGTTTTAGCCTTGCCGAGGATTTCCTTCATTTCGCCGCTCCTTTCGTGATCTCGGTGAGCAGGCTCTCGGTTTCCTGCTCTAGCTTGACAATGTCGGCACTGATCTCGGCGAGGGTGCGAAGTTGTGGCGGCTGGTAAAAGTGGCGGGTGAAGCTGACTTCGTATCCGATCTTGGTGTCGGCTTCGACGATCCACGCGTCGGGCGTGTAGGGCAGGACTTCGCGGCGGATGAATGCCTCGATGCCGCCTTCCTCAAGCAACGGAATTTGCTCGTAGTCGCGAAGTTCGCTGTCGGGTTCGTATTCGGCGACGCTGGTCTTGCCTTCGATCTCTGCTTCGTAGAGTCCGTGCAGCGGGTCGGGCTGAGCCTTGCCGGGCTTGTGAACTTTTTTGATAACGGGTGCGGCGGCTTCGTCACGCCAGCTCACGGCGGCGACGATGAGTTTCAGGTCTGGTGCGCTGATTTTAATGTCGGAGGCCGTCAGGGCTCCCTTGACCGTGCGGAGGAAGATGTTGTGATCCTTGAATAGACCGTCACCCATGTCATCGCGGAGCATCGTGGCGACGGCGACGAGTGTGCCATCGCGCTCCCATGTAGCGGCATCGAGCAGTTTCTTTTTTGTCTTTTCCGGCAGGCCCCTTTTCGTAGCGCCGTCGCCGTTGTCCTCGTCGTCCCCGGCCTCCTCGTCGCCCCACGCCTCCACGAGTTTCGCCAGTTCCTCGCGGACGCTCTGAGGTTTTTCAAAAAGGTCGTCGCCGAGCTTTTCGTAGAGAGCGGCGCGAATCTCCTCGTCTCCCGAAGCGAAGCGCAGGGTCTCGATGCGCGTGCGGATGAGCTGGCTGTGGAGGCGGAGCGGACGCTCGACCTTAACCTTCCAGTAACCAAAGGCGGCGTTGGGGAAGATTTTCGAATGCGGTGTTTCCTCAAGTTTGAGGAAGGTATCGCAGATGCGTTGGATGTCCTCGGGAGCGAGTTCGCAGTTCTTCTTGCCCATGTTCTTACGCAGCGGGCGGAACCATTGGGTGGCGTCGATGAGTTGCACCTTTCCCCGGCGGTGCTCGGGTTTGCGATTTGTCACCACCCAGACGTAGGTGGCGATGCCGGTGTTGTAGAACATGTTCAACGGCAGGGCGACGATGGCCTCCAGCCAGTCGCTCTCGATGATCCAGCGGCGGATGTTGCTCTCGCCCTGGCCCGCGTCGCCGGTGAAGAGCGATGAGCCGTTGTGCACCTCGGCGATGCGACTGCCGAGCGGGGTGTCGTGCTTCATCTTGCTGAGCATGTTGGCCAGAAAAAGCATCTGGCCGTCGCTGCTGCGGGTGAGAAGCGAGTAGTCGGACTCGCCTGCGTGCTGGATGACGAAGCGAGGGTCTTTGAGGTCCTTCTTGCCGCCCATGCGCTCGAGGTCGCCCTTCCAACTTTTGCCGTAAGGTGGATTGGCGAGCATGAAGTCGAACTCGCGGGAGCGGAATGCGTCGTTGGCTAGCGTGGAATGTTCCGGGCCGCCGACGATATTGTCAGCAGCGTCGCCGTCGCCCTTGAGCAGGAGGTCAGCCTTACAGATGGCGTAGGTCTCGCCGTTGATCTCCTGGCCGTAGAGATGCGTGGCAACCTGTTTGCCGTGGGCCTTGGCGATCTGCTGGAGAGTCTCCTCGGCGACGGTGAGCATGCCGCCGGTGCCGCAGGCGCAGTCGTAGAGCAGGTAGGTGCCGCTCTCGATTTTGTCGGCTACAGGCGGAACATGAGGTTCGCCATGAGCCGCACGGCATCGCGCGGCGTCCAGTGCTCACCGGCCTCCTCGTTGTTGTCTTCGTTGAAGCGGCGGACGAGTTCCTCGAACATGGTGCCCATCGAGTGGTTGTCGAGGCCGGGCAGGTTGCCGTCGGGCTGCGGGCTGAGGTTGATGTCCTTATCGAGGAACTTCTCAATGAGCTGGCCGAGAGCATCAGCCTTCGAGAGGCGCGGGATCTGATTGCGAAACTCGAAGTTGGTGAGGATGTCCTGCACGTTCGGTGAAAAGCCGTCGAGGTAAGCCTCGAAGTCGTCCCGGAGCTTCTGCTGGGTGGCGCGGGACTTGAGATCGCGCAAGAGGAAGGGCGAGGTGTTGTAGAAAGCCTGCCCGGAGGCGGCGCGGAGGGCGTCGTCCTGGTTGGTGACGCCTTCTTTGTCGAGGGCAGCCTTCATTTCGAGGACGGTCTGCTTGGTGGGCTCCAGCACCGCGTCGAGACGGCGGAGCACGGTCATGGGAAGGATGATGTCGCGGTATCTGCCTCGGACGTAAACGTCCCGCAGGACATCATCCGCGATGTTCCAGATGAAGTTTGTCAGCCAATTGAGTTGGGCCTGGTCCATACGTCAGGCCCTCTTCGAGCCAACAATAGGACTGAGTGGAGGCGAAAAATCAGGTGTATCGGGGCTGAATGGTTGGTAGCTCACAAGCCCGCAACCTTGTCAAATTTAAAGAGATTTGACGAGAAAAACCCCGTCGTTTGTAGAACCTCCTATAATGGATGTTCAGAATATTTGAAATCCTGCACCACAAGCGGGAGCCGTCCATTGCCCAGCAGGTCGGGGTTGCGAACGAAGAGGAATTCGATCTGAAATTTGACTGGTTCCCGGAATTCCATGCCTTTGACGGTTCCGGTGCGGACGAGGTTTCCCTCGGCCCGGACACTGACGGCTTCATAGGATTTTCCGGCCCCGTCATTGATTTTGCGCGTATCGAGAATGTCGATCTTGGTGACTTCGACCTTCTGGTGAATCTGCTTTTCCTTGAATTCGGGATTTTGGGCTTTGTAGAGAGCGGCTGCTTTTTTCCGGGCGGGATCTTCCAAGTAAATGCGTTTCAAAAGGTCCGACAAATCCGGCCCTACGGGATTGCGTTGCAGGAGAGCCAGACAAGCCAGCCGGACATGGTAGGCATGAAGGCTGCCCGCTTCCTCAAATCCGAGAAGCGGCGCATAGATGAGCGTTCCTCCCGGATCGAGAATGACGATCTTTTCCTGTTGCTTCATGGCGGCAATCGTCAGGAACGGTGCGGCCACGGCAAACGCGATTGCGAGGATGGCCAGCACCATCCAAAAGCGGGCGGCAATGAGGTTGTTTGTAATGGAAGTAACGGCAGATAATTTCATGGGTGTGGATCAGGAGTTGCGTGATGCGAGAGGCGAATTGGGCGGCAAGGGTTGAGCCTTGGCCGCATGGGAATTGAAGGCGGCTTGTGCGGCATAAGGCGTGGCAATGCTGCCTTTGTGGTGGGACACCGTTCCCCGATCGTTGTCCACGACGGCGAATGCATTCGGGGCGGTCTCGTGGGCCACCAAGGCGGGATTTTCGGAACTCGCGACGCTGGCCGAGCCCGGCGATGAGGGCGGAACAGGAGGCGGCGGCGGAATATCACCCCCGCCCGACGAAAGCGGGCCACTTGCCGAACCCGCCACGTCGGCGGCGATGCGTCCCGCTGCGCTGGCGGCACCGGTGGCGGCTTGGGTTCCGGCCAACGCTCCTTGAACTGCGGCCGATCCCCCGAGAGTCGCGGCGGCTCCCGCTGCGGTGAGGCCAGCGCCTACCGCAAGTCCAGCGGCCTGCATGGTGCCCTGAATCCCCGCCTGCAATGATGCCGTCGTGCCGCTGACTCCTTTCATGATGGCACCGGCCACGAATGGGACGCTCAGATAAAAAAACACGGTGATGATGGCGGCGAACGCCATGATAAACGGGAAGAGGAGCCAGCTTTGGACGACGATCACGTTTTGCGCGGTCTGGATCACTCCGCCGGTCGTAATCGGGGCAAACAGCGTGTCGCTAATGGCGACTATGACGATGTCCACCAAGCAAATCGCCACATGCCAAAGGAGAACGGTAATCGACGTGACCCCGAACTGGATGCCCAGCGATTGGGTGTGCGAAAGGAACAAGAAGCCCAACAGCAGCGGTGAAACGGCAATCAACCCGGCAATGGCGAAGTTCTGAAAAAACGTGAGCACGATCAGCATGAATCGCCCGATGCCTTGAAAAAACATTCCGATGGCAGCGGGAACGACCTTGCCCAAATCCGTCCACGAGTCCGAT
>JBGTGQ010000099.1:0-68074 GCA_041746635.1 Terrimicrobiaceae bacterium
TAGCGGACTCCGCCGGGGGGTGAAGTCAGAACTCCGGTGGCCACCTTGCGCCGGGCAAAGAAATTGTAGCGGACTCCGCCGGGGGGTGAAGTCAGAACCAGTTCGGAACGATTACCGGTAATATCAAATTGTAGCGGACTCCGCCGGGGGGTGAAGTCAGAACTCGTTGAGCCAGCGGGCGATGGCGGACCAGATTGTAGCGGACTCCGCCGGGGGGTGAAGTCAGAACAATCTCGTCGTCGCTGTCCGTTGATTTCTTATTGTAGCGGACTCCGCCGGGGGGTGAAGTCAGAACAAGGGTGAAGCACAAGGGATAGGACCTTGCATTGTAGCGGACTCCGCCGGGGGGTGAAGTCAGAACAAGACTGCGAAGAAAAGTGTTTACATCCTCATTGTAGCGGACTCCGCCGGGGGGTGAAGTCAGAACGAAGATTGGCGGGGAGAGTCGACGGAGATTATTGTAGCGGACTCCGCCGGGGGGTGAAGTCAGAACCGGGTGAGGAAACTGAAGCCGGTGATGCCGATTGTAGCGGACTCCGCCGGGGGGTGAAGTCAGAACTTCCTGGCCGAAGCGATACGCCCGCCGCAGATTGTAGCGGACTCCGCCGGGGGGTGAAGTCAGAACCGTATTTACCGAAACTCATCCAAATCAATTCCGCTCCCTTCGATAATGCTCTTGAGGGTGCCAATGGGAATCGGCTTGTTACCATGCACGGCGACAATGACTTGGCGTCCGTCGGTATGACGCCATTTTTGATGACTTCCCTTTTTGGCAACAAGGGCAAAACCGTTCCGCCGCAAAACGCGGATGACGTCCGCGGCAGAGCAGACCGGATGACGCTGGCTCACCTCAGCGCGAGGTCGAGAACTTTGGCACCCGGCGGAAGGTCGAGATCAACGGGTTCAAACCAAAGGGCCAGTGCCTCGCGCGCATTGGAAATGGCCTCCTCCTCTGTGTCCCCCGCGCTGGCGCAGCCCGGGAGCTCGGGAAAGACAGCCGACCAACGATCAGTGGCTTGGTCGTGTTCGATGACGAGGCGCACATTCATACCTTCAAAATAGCGTTACCGCGGATACATTCCAGCCCCATTTTAGCCATGAGCACCCACATTCTCATGTTCGCCAAATGGCCAACCCTGCGGGTACTGCGCGCCTCTGTCGCGACGAGCTGACCAGAGGGCATTCCCCTCTATCAGGTCTCGCGGTGGGATGAAGCCAGAGCGAGAAGGAATTTACGAAAATATCAAAAATATCGCATGGCTTGAGGCTTCTCTGCAGTGTGTCATCCCAGAAATCCGCCTAGCATTTGAGAAATCTTGTTTTTACGCTAACATCGTTATAACTCTCGCATCTTACTCTATTCCATCACCCTCTCTCTTTTCCGCGAAGAAAGAACCACGCCATCCAGTAGGAGCAAATCATCCAAGCCCCCAGCGCAGCAAACCCCCAACGCGCTGGTTGGGCGTTCCCAAAAATCTGGCCATTCTTGAGCGATTTGTCGCGGTTCAAATTGGAAAAAGCGGAGGGGTAATCCACCACCATCGAAGGGCTGATTTTCTTGTCCCAGAACAGGCTGACATCCATCACGCTTTGCGCCGCCGCGCTGGGCATGAGGCGTGAGACGAGATAGGGTCCGTCTTTCATTTCCCCCGCCGGCGGGGTGAAGCCGGAGAAGAGAATCTGGGGGATCAGCACCAGTGGCACCAGCATGACGGCTTGGAGGACGGTTTTTGCCCAAGCGGAGATGGCGAGGCCGATGCCCACCGCCGCCAGAGCCGTCGCGATGAGGCCGGGAATTTGCCAGGCCGCTGCACCGCCGAGGCCCCATGCGCCCAACTGCATCACGCCGTAAAGCAAGAGGCTTTGGATGACCGTGATGCGCCCGAGGGAGAGAAATTTCGCCAGCAGATATTCGTGCCGTCCGAGGCCGATGAGGCGCTCGCGTCGAAACATGGGCAGTTCCTTCACGATGTCTTGGGCCGCGTTTCCGCATCCGAACCACAGGGTTGCTATGTAGGCAAAGAAGAGGATGAGGGACGCGTCCTGGCTCACCCACGTGACGATGAGTCCGATGAAAACCGGCTGACCAAGCATGAGGAGAAGGTTTTTCCAGTCCGCCCGCAGAATGGCCCACTGGCGCAGGAGAAGAATAGGCAGGGCGGCATTGCGTTTGCGCCGCCGGGGGAGAAGGCGGGGCTCGGACGGCGCGGCGGTTTCCTCGTGGGACGGCCAGGCGTCGGTGGGAGCATCCTCCAGTCGGTCGTAAAGCTCGGCCAGGCGCTCGACTCCGAAATGTTGCAGGGCTTGCTCGGGTTCGCCGAAAAAGACCAGTCGTCCGCGGAACATCACCGCCAGCCGATCGAAGAGGTAGGCATTGCCCATCACGTGGGTGGTGCAAAGGATGGTGCAGCCGGTCGTGGCCAGGTGCCGGAGCGATTCCATGAGTCGAAATTCCGCCGCCGGATCGAGTCCCGAAGTTGGCTCGTCCAGAAACATGAGACGCGGACGGCAGAGCAACTCCGCGCCCACACTCACGCGCTTGCGCTGGCCGCCGGAGAGCCGGCCCACCGGCGTTTTGGCTCGTTCCTCCAGGCCGAGGCGCTGCATGGTGTGGCGCACGAGCTTGCGGATCTCCGCGAGCGGCGTGCTCCGCGGCAGTCGCAGCCTGGCACTATAGACCAGTGCGTCCTCGACGGAAAGTTCGAGGGGCACAATGTCGTCCTGGGGCACATAGCCGAGTTCTTCCCGCAGGGCTTCGTAGTTGGTGTAAAGGTCCACGCCGTCCAGCGCCACGGCACCTTGGTGCGCGGGCCGCAGGGCGCAAAGCGCGTCAAGCAGGGTGGATTTTCCCGCCCCGCTCGGCCCGATCACACCGACAAACTGACAGGACGCAACGCTGAGCGAGACATCGGAAAGGATGCGGATGCCGGACACGGTTTTTTCGAGGCGACGCGCATCGAGGCGGGCGCCGGTGATTCCGGCCGTTTCGTTCAGACAGCGTCCGTCGTAGCGCAGGTTAAAGGGCCCGATCCGAACAAGGTCGCCGAAAACGAGTTCCTCGCTTTGAAAATGGCGACCGTTCAAAAACGAACCGCTGCGACTGCCCAGATCTTCGATGCTCCAGCCGGTCCCGGTCCTGTGCAAGATGGCGTGCCGGCGGGAAACCGCCGCGTCGGGCAGAATGGCACCCGCCTCCTGTCCGCGGCCCAGCACCAGCCCGTCCTGCAGAGGAATTGGCGCGAGGCCGGTGGTGGTCGGAGCCTCGCTGCTCATGGAAGACAAGGTTGAGAGTTATTGGTTGAGAGTTGAGAGTTCACCGCGTGTCCGCCCTCTCGCCTCTCAACACTCAACTCTCATCTCCGACTCAGGGCTGGACCGCCCAGACTTCGACCACACGGTTTTTGTCCAGATTCTGGGCGTCGAACATCTCGGAACTGCCCATGCCCACCCCGTGGGTGACATTCATCACCCCGCCGCGATCCTTCAGCGCTTTCACCACGCTTTCCGCCCGTTGCAGCGAAATGGCCTGGTTTTTCTTTGCATCGCCCTTCTTGTCGGCATAACCCAGCACGACAAAAACGACCGTCGGATCGTCGGCAAACTTTTGGATCTGCGGAAGTTTAATTACCTCGGCCATGGCGGCAATCTCCGTGGAACCAATGGCGATCTTGCCGGAAGAAAAAGGGATGGTGATGATCTTGCCCATGCCGCGGGCGCGCTCGACCTGAACGTAGAGTTTGTCTTTCTCCTCCGGTGCGAGATCGGGCATCACGTCAATGCGGGAAAGCACCTCGCTTTTGACCAGTCGGTTTTCCGCATCGGCGGCGTCCATGTTCACCTCGGACGGTGCCTGCACCGCGTTCGCCGGAACGGCCGCGGGGGCCGCTGGCACAGACGGGGGCGCGGACGATTCCGGCACACCGGCGAAACCTGCTTCTGGTGTCGGGGCGGGAGTCGAAGCGGCGGCCGGCGCGGATTTAGGGCGATCGCAAGCGGCCAGACCACACAGAAGAACAGCGGCAAGAGCCTTGCGCATTGCGACCTAGACGGTGAGCTTTTTTAAAGCTTGCTCGATGGCCTCGAAATTCGGCAGTTCCTTCGGGCTGGGCGTTTGCTCGCTGTAGTGAATGACACCGTCCTTGCCGATAACGAAGGCCGCCCGGGCGGCGGTGTCGCCGACTCCGGCCAGCATGGGGAAAACCACATCGTAGGCCCTGATCACTTCCTTGTTCAGGTCGCTGGCCAGCTTGAGGGTGATTTTTTCCTTTTTCGCCCAAGCGTCCTGCGCGAACGGGCTGTCCACGCTGATGGCGATGACCTCGGCATCGAGGGCGTGGTAGTTTTTCAGTCCTGCCGTCACATCGCACATTTCCTGGGTGCAGACGCCGGTGAACGCGAGAGGGAAGAAGAGCAACACGGTGGCCTTGACCCCGGCATTAGCGCTAAGAGCGACGTCTTCGAGGCCGTTTGGGCCCATGCTTTTGAGGGTGAAATCGGGTGCTTTTGAACCAACGGGAAGTGCCATATTATTATGAAGGGTTGAACTGGCGACTCTGCGCGGTGAAGGCGGCGGTGTCAACCGTGGGGGATGCGCCCGCAGGGCAAGCGCGCGGTGACCGGAAGGAAATTGGTCCCCACCTTAACCGTGGGTTCGCCGCCTCTCAAAGATTCTCGCGGGAACTTTCTGCCACCGGCTGTTCCAACGAGGTGAGTTCTCCGCGCTGGCGGGCAAAGACCGCCAGGGCCATGCGCTTGCGCTCCTCCATGACCACTGCCACCTGATCCTCGACCGCCGGAGCTTTCCAGATCGCAGGGCCGGGTGGCAGCCAGGCCCTCCCGGTAAAATTATCACGCACCGTTCCGCCGGGCAGCGGTCGGGGGCTATCGGACACGTAAAGCCGGCGTCCATCTTTGTGCAGGGCGACCATTTCCACATGCCCGTAATACCCACCCGGCGTGCCGCGCGGTGCTTTGCCCATGCGTCCATCGCCGAGATAAACCAGCACACTGCCGAGCGGTGCCTTGAGCGGGGTTGCGCAGGGGATCGATTTCCATCCGGCTTGGAGGAGGTTTTTTTCCCAGTCCTGCCCGTTGCCTCCTTTGAGGCGATCGCCCAGACCGGCCCCGCGCAGGATGGAGAGCATTCCCCGACCACACCAGCCCGAGCCAATATTGTCTGTCGCGCTCTCCGTGGCCGCCTCGATCAAGGCCGGACGAGACAATACCGGACCCGCCGCTGTCGCGCAGGCGACCGAAGCGAGGAGGGATATCGCTGAGGCAAAGCGAACAAACATGTGCGGTAACATATGCGGAAACGGCCGTTCGCCAATTATTTTCTATGCAACAGCAGGACGGCCACATGACTCCCTCAGGCGGCTGCGTGGGAACGCAGAAGGCTCCTTTTCCTGAGCCAGTAAAAAATGACCGGCGTGACAATGAGAATGTGCAGCAGGCTGCTGACCATGCCGCCGATGACGGGCGTGGCCAAGGGTTTCATCACTTCCGCCCCGGTCCGCACACTCCACATGATGGGCAGCAGACTGGCGACGACCGTGGTCACGGTCATCACCTTGGGCCGCAGGCGCAGCATGGCCCCTTCGATGACGGCCGTCTTCAGGTCGGCCAGGTTGAAGGCGGCCCCCCTCTCCTGCTGTCGGCGTTTCAGCGCCTCCTCGAGATAAACCACCATGACCACGCCGGTCTGAATGGCGGTGCCGAACAGCGCGATGTATCCGATCCACACGGCCACGCTGAAATTGTATCCCAGGAGAAATTGCAGAAGCGCACCACCGCTGAGCGCAAAGGGCACGGCGAGCAACACATGCGCCGCTTCCAAAACGGAACGAAAAACCATGGTGAGCAGCATGAAAATAATCAGCAAAACCACCGGCACAATCAGCATGAGCGTCCGCTGGGCACTGATCTGGTGTTCGTACTGACCACTCCATTTGATGGTCACGCCCGGAGGCAGCGTGATGTCCTGGGAGAGGCGTTGTTGCACCTCTTTGACGAAACCCCCCAGGTCGCGGCCGTGGACATTGGTCTGCACGAAGACCCGCAGCAGGCCGTCCTCACTGGATATCTCGCTGGGCCCGCTGGCGCGTTGGATTTCGGCCACTTGTCCCAAGGGAACGGCAGACCCCTCGCTGGTGGGAATAAGGATGCTGCCGATGGTCTCGATGTCATCCCGCTCGCCCCGTTGCAACCGAAGCTGGATCGGATAGCGGGCCCGGCCTTCAATGGTGGTGCTGACATTTAGTCCGCCCAGCCCGATCTCGACCACATCCATCACGTCGCGAATGGTGAGCCCGTAACGCGCCAGAGCCAGGCGGTCAGGCAGGATTTGCACGTAGGGCTTGCCCTGCACCCGCGAGGCGGCCACGCCCGTGGCACCCGAAATTTTTCGCACCAAGGCTTCGATTTCGTAGGCCGTCTGTTGGATGGCATCCAAATCGGCTCCCAGGATTTTGATGCCGACCTGCGCGCGAATTCCCGTGCTCAGCATGAGAATACGATTTTCGATGGGTTGAAGGAAACCGGGAACGTAGCCGGGCACGAGTGTCAGCTTCTCGGAAAGTTCGGCCACGATTTTGTCTTTGGTCATGCCCGGCCGCCACTTTTCCGGCGGGTGGAGCATGATCGTCGTCTCGATCATTTCGACCGGGGCGGGATCGGTGGCGGTCTCGGCCCGGCCCAGTTTTCCCGCGACCGATTCGACCTCGGGCACGGATTTGATCACCTGATCCTGCCAGGACATGATGCGTTTGACCTCGGTCAGCGAAGTGCTGGGCAGCAGGACGGGCATGAAAAGCAGGCTGCCTTCATTCAGCGGCGGCATGAACTCGGTGCCAATCCGGCTGGCGAGCAGGACGGACGCAACCAGGATGACCACCGCCCCGGCCAACACGGTGCGGCCATGGCCCAGTGCCCACTCCAACGCGGGCCGGTAGAGGCGGGTGAGGAACCGCATCACCACATTGTCATTTTCGCCCCGAAACGGGCCGCGCACCAGCCAGGTGCAAAGCACCGGCACCAGCGTGACCCCGAGCAGGGTGGCCCCGATCATGGCGAAGGTCTTGGTGAAAGCGAGTGGATGAAAAAGTTTCCCCTCCTGTCCGGTCAGCGCAAACACCGGCAGGAAGGCCAGAATGATGATGGCCATGGCGAAAAAAATCGGGCGCCCCACTTGATGGGCGGCCTCGCGGGTGGCGGTCATGGTTTCTCCGGCGGTGAGGCGGGAGCCTTTTTTTTCCTCGGCCTCCTCGCAGTGCCGGATCACATTTTCGGTCATGACGATGCCGGCATCGACCAGCACGCCGATGGCAATGGCAATACCCGCCAGGGACATGATGTTCGAGCTGATGCCAAACTCCCGCATCAGGATGAAGGAAATGAGAATGGAAACCGGCAGCGGGATCGTGACGATGAGGATGCTGCGGAAATGCCAGAGAAAAACAATGTGCGCCAGGGTTACGAGAATGATTTCCTCAATGAGCGAATGACGCAGGGTCGCGATGGTGCGATCAATCAGACTACTGCGATCGTAGAAGGGTTCGATGCTGACCCCGGGCGGCAGGCTTGAGGCAATCTGCCCGATTTTTTCCTTCACCCGTTGGATCACCCGCATGGCATTTTCGCCCGTGCGCATGATCACCACGCCGCCCACGACTTCCTGCCCGTTGACATCCAGGGCCCCGCGTCGAAAATCCCCGCCGAGGGAAATCTCCGCGATATCCTCCAAATAAAGCGGCAAGCCGTCCCGCATTTTCACCGCGATGCGTTTGAGATCATCAAGGGAGTTCACCAACCCGACGCCGCGCACCACAAACTCCATGCCATTTTCCTCAATGACCTTTCCCCCCACATTGATGTTGCTGTTCGCCAGCGCATCCATCACCTCGCGCAGCGTCACGCCGGCCTGCCGCATTTTTCCGGAATCCACCGCCACCTGATATTGGCGCACATACCCGCCGATGCCGGCGACCTCGGCCACGCCATTCACCGCCGCCAGTTGATAGCGGATGAAGAAATCCTGCTGCGAGCGCAAGGCCCCCAAATCGTATCCGCCGTTCGGCGCCTTGGCGGGATCCACCTTGAGATAATACTGATAAACCCAACCCAACCCGGTGGCATCGGGGCCGAGTTGTGGCGTCACGCCCTCCGGCATCAGATCCTGAAGAAAACTCAGACGCTCCAGCACCCGCGTGCGGGCGAAATAGTTGTCGATCTTGTCCTCGAAAACCACCGTCAGCAGGGCGAACCCGAACATCGACTGCGCCCGCACTTCCTTCACTCCCGCCAGTCCCTGCAGATTGGTGGAAAGCGGATAAGTAACCTGATCCTCCACCTCCTGCGGACTCCTCCCCGACCAGTCCGCATAAACGATCACTTGGTTCTCACTCAGGTCCGGGATCGCATCCACCGGAGTATTGCGGATGGCATGAATGCCCGCCGCCACGAGCAAAAGTGTGCCGCAGGCGACGAGAAAACGATTGCGCAGCGACCAATCAATGAGCCAGCCGATGGAACCGCTTTCCCGGCCTTCCGCCTTCAAGGTTTCACCTCCGCGCCGCAATTCAACATTTCCGAACCCAGGTAGGGATTCCTTACCTCTTTGCCCGCTTGCACCCAGCGCGCTTGGGGCGGAGCACCGGGGAAACTGTCACCGGTCATGGGACATTCATAGACGCCGACCGTGACCTTCTGTCCGCCGCGACCGAGAGCAAGCGCCAGTTCCGCACCCGCCATGCTCCAGGGCAGGAAACTCTCCCGCACCGCCTTCAAATCAGAACCCCCGGGAGTTCCCCGCAGAGCCTTCAATTTGGCGAGCGTTTCATCCGCCTCGGCATTTCCCGTGGCAGGAATCCCCGCCGCCAAAGGGGGCAAAGTTTGGCGGGCCTTGATCGCCGCCACCAGGTCATCGCCCGCGAGGGAATCCGTCACCAGGGCCAACTGATCCAAAAACGCCGTGGCTTCTTTTGAGGCAGGCAGTGCCGCCGCTGCTGGAGGAGCGCTTTCGGCGTGGAGCTGCGCGCCACCTCGCAATTGCGCCTCCGCGTCAATCATCAAATTTCCCTGCGTCACCACCCGATCCCCTTCCTTCAGGTCGAGAACTTCGATGCCCTCGTCGCCGACCCGGCCGGTTTTCACCGTCCGCTGTTCGTATTGACCGGCGGCATTTTCGACATAGACAACAGAGCGCCGCCCGTCCTGCAGCACGGCCGCGCGTGGGACGACCAACGTCGTTCCCAGGTCGGCCAGGATCTCCGCCTCGGCATAGGCCCGGTGCGGCAGCAAACGCCGGAGACCCTTGCTGTCGTCGGGTGCCGCCGGATTATCCACCTCGATGCGCACCTTGGTGCTGCGGGTGTTGGGATCAAAATTCGGATCAATGAATGTCACCACGCCCGCAAAATCCCGCCCCGGCACGGTCGGGCTGCGCAGGACGGCTTTTTGTCCGAGGCGAATATCCGCCAGATCGCGCTCATACACCTCGGCGTGAAACCAGAGGCGGGCCAGTTCGCCCATCTCGAAAAGCATTTCGCCATTTTTGATATACTGACCCTTGAAGGCTTTCTTCGTCAGCACCGTCCCGCTGAGGGGAGCCAGCAGGTCAATGGTAAAGACCTCGCCGGACTGCCGGGCCAGACCCGCGACCTGCTCCGGACTGAGTCCGTATTGCACCAAGCGCTGGGCTGAATTCCGCGCCACGGCATCATTCCGGCCCCGCATGGCGTTTTGGTATTCGCGCACAATGTAAAGCAACTCCGGACTGTAAATGGACGCCAGCGGACGCCCCTTTTCCACATACTCGCCGACATGGTTGACAAAGACCTGATCAATCCGGCCGTCATAGTAGGCGGCAATCACGCGGTGAAGGTTTTCATCATCCTCCAGGATGCCGCTAAAACGCAGGGTCTTGGTCAGTTCGATTTTTCGCACCGGAGCCGTGGCCACGTTCAGAACATTGACCGAGTTGTGACTCAGCGAGATCACGCCTTCTGGCGCCGCCTTTCCTGCCTCACCTTCATAAACCGGCACCAGCTGCATCCCACAGATGGTGCAGTTGCCCGGCTTGTCCGAAGTGATCCATGGATGCATCGGGCTTTGGTAGAACTTCACCTTGCGCTCCTCGTCTTTCGGCTTCGAGCAGCCGGTGAGAACAAAAACGGATAACAGGATCAGAAAGAATACGCGAACAATGGTCATGGAGTTTTCCTCCGGGAAGGATGCTTTTTCATATTAGGTCTATTGCCGCGAAACCGGATAACCCTTGAACAACCTCGGCAGATAGCAAATCCATCCTCAATGGGGATGCCGGTGGTGGATGTCCGGATAATGCGGATGCCGGTGCGTGAGTCGGGCATGCTCGTGCTGGTGGGAATGCGGCTCCCCCGCCGGATCGGTGCTGCCGTGGACATGGTGATGATGTTCGTCGTGGGTGTGTTCATGAGAATGAGCCATGGGCAAATGAACATGCTCGTGTTCATGATTTTCGGAAAGATGCAGCCACACTCCGAGAGCCATCAACCCGCCCGCGAGCCAGAACATCACCCCAGGCTGCTCTGGAAACATCAGGAGCGACAACGCCGCCCCAACAAATGGTGCCGTCGAAAAATACGCCCCGGTCCGCGCCGTGCCGAGGTGCCGAAGCGCCAGCACAAAACTCGTCAGACTCACTCCGTAGCAAAGTAACCCCAGTAGCAAAGCTCCCGCCATCACCCCGGCGGCGGGCAATCGTTCACCCAAGGCAAACGCCAGCCCCACATTGACCACCCCGGCCACCCCACCCTTGAGGCTGGCAATCACGACCGGGTCCGCCGCGGAGACCCGCCGCGTGAGATTATTATCCAGCGCCCACCCCAGGCAGGCCCCTCCAATGGGCCAGGCCGCCAGCGACCAAGCCACGCCCGAAGCAGGCCAGGCCAGCAAGACCGCCCCGGCCATAATCACGGCCATCCCCGCAAAAATCCGGCCGTCGAAATTCTCCCGAAAAATAAACCACGCCAGCAACGCCGTAAAGACCCCTTCAAGATTGAGCAGCAAAGATCCCGCCGAGGCGTCAATCCCCTGCAAACCGCCCATCAGAAGGATCGGCGCCACCACTCCGCCAAAGAAAATCGCCCCGGCCAGCCAGGGCAAATCCTTCCGGGTCAAGGAGGTCTGCCTCTCTGGCTTTCCCCACAACAAACGCCAGGCTCCCAGCCCCAGCCCGGAACCAAGATAGAGCAGTCCCGCCAACATCACCGGACCCACGTGCTCGAGCAACATCTTGGCAAATGGTGTGCTCGCTCCGAAGAGCAGAGCCGCTAAAAGCCCATAGACCGGCCCGACGGGATGTTTTGGCACGAACGGCATCTTGAAAGCAAAAACCCCCGTTGGCCAGATCGTATCGCGGGCGGAAAAAGCAAACCGTCCCGGAGCTTGCGGCTCACGGGACGGCTTCTTGGGGAATTATGGCGATCAGGCCTTGCTATAGACCATGCAGGGCTTACCGTTTTCATCAACGATGGTCATCGTCGTGGCGGGGCCACCGGTCTTGCCTGATGGGTTGGTCCAGGTAACTTTGAAGTCCTTTTTACAGCTCGGGCAATGCACCTTGTTGCCCTCCTCGCAAAGTTTCGCGGCTGCTTTGGCGTCCTTAATGTCGATGACGGTGTGGGAGTCGCACATCTTACAGGTAAGGGTGACTTTGTCCCCCGCTTTGAGCTCTTCGAACTGAGTCTTGGTGGTGAGATCAGTTCCTGCTTTTCCCGGAGGCAGCGCGAAGGCTGCGGAGGTGAGCGCGAGGGCGGCGAACGTGGTGGTTAGGATGGATTTCAATGTTTTCATTGGGTGTTTATGTTTTGATGTCTCTGTTGCTTAAGGAGATAGTCATGTAGTTGGCTGTCTGTGGCTATGGGGTGTAACCCTACTCATTGAATGAGATTACCCGCAGCAGCCGCCTTTTTTGGACGTGCCCATGCTGGTTGTAACTCCTTTAAGCGAACCGCAGGCCGGCATGGATTGGCCCATGTAGGGATTTTGAACTTCCGGGGTTTTCTGCACCCAATCAGCCTTCGCCATCGGGCAGGTCATCACATAGTAACCATCCAGGTTGGTCGCGAGCTTCACGGTGTCTTCGCTCACAGCCTTGAAATGCCCCCGGGCCTCTTCCAAGGTTTTGCTCGCGGCGAGTTCTGCGGCATGAGTGGCGATGGATTTCTGGTCGTCCGCTTTGGCTGTCTCTGCCAGTGCGGTGGCCGCTTTTTTGGCGGCATCCAGGTTATCGTTGGTCAGGGCTTCGGACACGACGATGGAAGCATCGAGCACGGGATTCGCAGCGGCATGGGAAAGACCGGCGGCAAGGACGAGGGCGAGGAGCGGTAGGAGTTTTTTCATGTTGAGTAGATTGCCGCGGTACGCGGAAACCCTTGGATTTTCTTTTCGCTATTACGCGAGCAGCCGCTTCAGGTTTTCGCGCAGGATGGCGCGGGCGCGGCAAAGGCGGGTCTCCACCGCTTGGCCGGAATATCCCTTCACTGCGGCGATTTACCGCACCACGGAAAACTTGGGAACAGTTTGGTCGCCACGTTTTTCTTCCCAGACCAGAATGCCCGTCGTCCCGTCGGATGATGCCTTCAGCGAAGGGAATGCACCTTTGGGGATGGTCTGATCCGCACTTCCTTTCACAACAAGCCCATCTCCGGCTTGCCAGACGGCAAGTGTGGATCCCCCAACTTGGGCAAGGACCGGCTGTGATCCATTGCCAAGTTTTATCTCTGGCCCGGCGGGGGTGGTTAGGAAAATCCCTTTCTGTCGCCTCCACACGGCAAACACCCCGTTTCCAGGCACTGCAATGACATCACCTCCATCCATCGGACAGGCTTGCAACGGCCATGTGCCAGTGCCGAGCTTGGCGGCCGCAGAAAAGGTCACTCCACGGTTGGTGCTCTCGGCGAAATAAAGATCCCGGCTTCCTTTGAGCCAGTTTCGCCACATCACCACCAAACCTCCTTTACCATCGGAAGCCACGGAAGGATGGCAACACTCGCAAACCGTTTTATCGGGAGAGTCGTAGATTTTGACGCTTGTGCTCCAAACACGGGCTCCCTTATCCAGTCGGGCTCCCCGAATTTCGGCTGCGCCCTTGGTGCGGGCATCAAGCCAAACGGCGTAAAAGCTGCCATCGGACAGCGCCGTGATGCTATCCAATCCTTCCCCTGCTGATTGGGAGTTGCCGTTAACCTGAACCGGCGAGGACCAGCTTTTTCCACCGTCGTCAGTAAAGACTGACATCAATTTTTTTCCCGGGAGCAATACCACGATCCGATCATCCGTGGCGGCCACTCGGGGTCCGCGGCGCATGCCCAGCATCAGATCATCCGTCTCCACGATTTTCTGAGGATCGGAGAAAGTGACTCCCTGATCGTTCGACTGAACCCAATAAACTGTCTTATCTTTTCCGAAAACAACATATACCTTACCACCCGGAGCGACGGCAACTTGGGGCTGCTTTCCGCCGAAGCCCTCGGGCGCAAGGTCTTTGCCTTGGATTGAATCCGCTTTGAGACTGGCTAACAGCAGCAAACTCAGAATGCCGCCGGCACGCAGCACGCTTAATTTGGGGGATCGCCTCATTGCACCCATTCGGCCTCCGCGGTCGGGCACCGGATTTGTCGCGGCAGTACGGGAAAAACCGGCGGCAGGGAGGATCGATATGAGCGTTTTCATGTCGGGCAATTTACTTGGAATTTCATTCTGTCCCTACAAAAGCAGCCGCTTGAGCTTTTCGCGCAGGATGGCGCGGGCGCGGTAAAGTCGGGTCTCCACCGCTTTGCGGGAACATCCCGTCACCGCGGCGATTTCCTCGTGGGACATGTCCTCGTATTCAAAAAGCACCACCGCTTCGCGCAGATCGTCCGGCAGGTCCTGCACGGCATCGCGCACCGCCGTGGCGCGCTCCCGCTTTTCCAAATCGCCGTCGGGAGTCAATCCGCCGGACGGGATTTGCAGCGGACTGTCCTCCGGGTCAGTCGCATCCATCGAAACGGCGGGATGGCGGGATTTCCAGCGCGCGTGTTGACGGACCAAATTCGTGGCGATGGCAAAGAGCCAGGTCGAAAAAGTTCCGTCGGGACGGTAACGCTCGCGACTCTGATAGACGCGCACGAAAGTTTCCTCGGCCAGATCCAGCGCCACACTTTCGCTTCCGGTCAAGCGCAGCAAATAACTGGTGAGCCGCCGTTGCCAGCTGTCCATGATTTCGTTGAGCGCGAGATCCTCGCCCTCCCGCAGCCGGAGCATGGCGGCGACATCGGGATCGTCGTTCATTAGTGCGCCTGATGCGAACGCTCCATCTCGGCGGGATGCAGCACGGTGGGAAGCATCATGGAGAGATACTTCTCGCGCTTCGCGGGCGGCATTTCCGCGGCAATCAAATAAAAATGCCCGAGCATGTTCGCACGGCATTCCGTGCGATAGCGGTCGGTCTCCGCAATGGCCGCGCGGATTTCCGGAGTCACTTCCTTACTCGTGCGGATCAACTCCACCAGCCGGTCGTCACTCGCCGCGATCTTCCGGCACATTTCCCGGCATTGCATTTCGTATTCTGCGTGCAGTGCCCCGGCTCGGCTGGCCTGCGCGTCATCCAAGCCAAACTCCGTGCGCAGCCAGCCCATCGGCGTCGCGCGCGGCTGCGACCGCTGATAAACCACCACCGCCGTTACCACCACCGCAATGATGGCCAAAACCAGCGTGACGAGCCCGCGTTTCATAAAACTCAGGAACCGCTGATCGCAGTGACGTGCGCGTAAGGATTCACCGACCGCAAATAAGCCTGCCGTCCATCCGGATTGGCCGAGCTGTGTCCGATCCAGGCCCCCGCGAGCATGGCCACCGCCACGGCAGCGACCGCCATCTGTGGCCGCGCCAGGGATGCGAGAAAATGCTTCCACAACGATTCTACGGCGAAGGATTTGCCCGCACCGACTGCCTCGATCCGCCGCCAGACGCCACGTTTGAAAGCCGCAGGCTCCGGCACCGCATGATCCCATGCTTTCAAGAGATTCGAGAGGTCGTCTTTCATAGTCTGCTCCGTGTTTCCAATGAGTTTAATGCCGCCCGGCGCAAAATCCCTCGAACTATTTTTAATCTTCCAACGCGACCGTTTTCAGCCGGAGGGCATTGCCGATCACCGAAACGCTGCTCAACGACATCGCCGCACTGGCAATGATCGGACTGAGCAGAATGCCGAAAAACGGATACAGCACACCCGCCGCAATCGGCACGCCAAGCGAATTGTAGAGAAAGGCAAAAAGCAAATTCTGCCGGATGTTGCGCATGGTCGCGCGGCTCAGCGCGATGGCTCGGACGATACCGCGCAGGTCGCCTTTCACCAACGTGACCCCGGCGGTTTGCATGGCGACATCCGTTCCGGTGCCCATGGCGATGCCCACATCGGCGGCGGCCAGTGCGGGCGCGTCATTCACTCCATCGCCCGCCATGGCCACGGGCAGGCCGTTCTTTTTCAAATCGGCAATCTTGCTTTGCTTGTCGGCCGGACTCACCCCGGCCAGCACCTCGTCAATGCCCAACCCCGCGGCCACGCGCTCGGCCGTCTGACGATTGTCCCCGGTGAGCATGATCACTTTCACGCCGAGGCGATGCAGCGCCGCGATCGCTTCCGGCGTGGTGGATTTGACCGGATCGGACAAGGCCAGGAGACCCAACACCACGCCATCCGCCGCGATCCAGATCACCGTGTTTCCTTCGCCCTGCAAAGCGGTCGCCCGCTCCTCGAAGGCCTCGAGTTGATGCACGCCCGCCTCAGCGAGAAAACTTTTCTGCCCGACCAACACGCGCCGTCCCTCCACCAACCCGCGCACTCCCCCACCCGCCACCGCTTCGAAATTTTCCACCCGACCGACCCGCAACTTGCGTTCCCGGGCCGCGCGGACGACCGCTCCGGCCAGGGGATGTTCGCTCTGCCCTTCGAGCGCGGCAGCGAGCGCGAGCAAATCGCCTTCCTTCTCCGTCGCGATGATATGGGTCACCGTCGGTTTGCCTTCCGTCAGCGTGCCGGTTTTGTCCACGACCAGCGTCCGCACCTTGCCCAGCGTTTCCAACGCTCCCGCATCCTTGATCAGAACCCCCATCTGCGCGCCCCGTCCCACCCCGACCATGATCGACATCGGCGTGGCCAACCCCAGCGCGCACGGACACGCGATGATCAACACCGCCACCGCATTGACCAGCGCATGAGCCAGCGCAGGTTGCGGCCCGGCCAGCCACCAAACCAAAAACGTCACCACCGCGATGGCCATGATCACCGGCACAAACCACGCCGACACCGCATCGGCCACCCGCTGGATCGGCGCACGGCTGCGCTGCGCCTCGGAAACCATCTGCACGATCTGCGCCAGCAGGGTCTCTGACCCTATCCTCTCCGCCCGCATCACAAAGCTGCCCGCTCCGTTGAGCGTGCCGGCACTTACCGCACTGTCCGTCTCCTTCTTCAGCGGAACCGGTTCGCCCGTGAGCATGGATTCATCCACCGCCGATGCACCCTCGACCACCCGGCCATCGACTGGAATTTTCTCGCCCGGCTTCACCCGCAGCAAATCACCCGCCTGCACCTCCTCGAGCGGCACTTCGTTTTCCGTACCATCGCGTAAACGGTGGGCGATCTTGGGAGCCAGATCGAGCAACGCCCGGATGGCCGCGCCCGTTCCCGCCCGCGCGCGCAAATCCAGCACCTGACCCACCAGCACCAGCACCACGATCACCGCCGCCGCCTCGAAATAAACCGGCAACATCCCCTCGTGCGCCATCCCATGCGGCAGCAGATGCGGAAACAAAAACACCGCCAGACTGAAAAAATACGCCGCCCCCACCCCCAGCGCGATGAGCGTAAACATGTTCAGATGCCGCCCCACCAACGAACGCCACCCCCGCTCCATAAACGGCCAGCCCGCCCACCACACCACCGGCGTGCTCAGAATCAACTGCACCCACAACGAAATCCGCTCCGGCACCACATTCAGCCCCGGCACATGCGCCGCCATGGCGAGGAGAAACACCGGCACCGCCAGCACGGCGCCGATCTTCAGCCGTCGCGTCATGTCCTCCAGCTCGGAATGATCCTCTTCCACCACCACTCCCGCTGCCTCGAGTGCCATCCCGCATTTTGGACACTCGCCGGGGGCATTCTGCCGCACCTCCGGATGCATCGGACACGTATAAACCGTGTCCGTCGTTCTCGAAAACGCCGGATTCCGTTCCAGCGCCATGCCACACTTCGGACATGCCCCAGGTTGGTCCGATTCCACCCCGGCGCACATCGGACAAAACCACGCCTTCACCGGCGTGTTGCCGCCATCGCGGGGATGATCGTGTCTCTCGCAACAGGAATGCTCGTGGGAATCGGCCATACGGTTGCGATCTTCAGGAGTTTGCGAAATCACGGCAAGCTTCGAAGATCGTATCGCGGCCGGGAAAAGCAAGCCGTCGCGGAGCTGGCGGCGCGCGGGACGGTCATCGTCGTGGTGGCGCCGCTGGCCTTGCCCGATGGGTTAGTCTTGGTAACTTTGAGGTCCTTTTTGCAGCTCGGGCAATGCACGTTATCCCTCCGCGCAATGCTTCCCGGCTACTTTGGTATCCTCCGTGTCGATGACGGTGTGGGAGTTGCGCATCTTACAAGGTAAGGGTGACTTTGTCCCCGGGGTTCCAACCCTCCTCCCGCTTGCCGGAGTCCAATGCCTGTGAAAGATTCCGGCCATGATGAAATTGCCGGGAATTCTGCTCGTGCTGCTGTTCGCGACCGGACCGGCGTTTGCGGTGGATTGGAAGGTGAGCCGTTTCGAGGGACGCGATTACGTCAGCATCGGGCAGATCGCCCAATTTTATGATCTGCCGCGCGAGACCGTCCCGGTGGAAAAAAACATTTCCCTCGCCCGCGCCCGGCGCAGCCTGCTCGTCACCCTCGGCAGCCGCGAGGTCGAGATCAACGGAGTGATATACATCCTGTCCTTCCCCGTGATCGAACAGGAGGGCAAATATTGGATCTCCCGCCTGGATCTGGGCAAGACCATCGAGCCCGCCTTCCGTCCCGAACTGGTGCCCGGGGTGAAAACGTTCACCACCGTCATTCTCGATCCGGGACACGGCGGCCACGACAAGGGCGCGGTCGGCCCCTACGAACTGGAAAAAAACTTCGCCCTCGATGTCTCCCGCCGCGTGCGCGACGAACTGCAAAAAGCCGGCCTGCGTGTGATGATGACGCGCAACAGCGATGCCTTCATCGAACTGCAGGACCGCGCCGCCCTGGCCAATGCCAAGCAGAGCAGCATTTTCGTCAGCATTCATTTCAACGCCTCGCCCAACCGCGACGCCAACGGATTGGAAATCTTCTGCATCACCCCGCGAGGCTCCCCCTCGACCGAATACGACGACCTGCTCGTGCGCGACATGATCCAGGAACACGGCAACGAAAGCGAATTGCAAAGCTTCATCCTCGCCAGCGCGATCTACCACTCACTCCACGGTTCCCCGCTCAATATGTTCGACCGCGGCCTCAAACGCGCCCGCTTCGCCGTCCTGCGCGCAACCAAAATGCCCGCCGTGCTGGTCGAGGGCGGATTCCTCACCAACGTCGCCGACGCCAAACTCGTCGCCGCCAAGGACTGGCGCAACAAATACGCCGCCGCCATCGCCACCGGCATCCTGGAATACAAAAGGCTGGCCGAATTGAAAAAGGCTCCGCGACTCGCCGCCGACTACCGCAATTCGCGGCCCGGCGAAACCTCCTCCGTGGCCGCGTTGCCCAGCCCGACCCCGGCGGTCGGCGGAGTCGCCCTGCGCGAACTGCCCGAGGCCAAGCCGAATTAGCACCCTTTACTCAAGTGGCATCGGGATGATTCGCCTGCGGCTCAGATCTCGCTAACGCTCGGTTCCTGCCGATGCGGGCTTACAGGAACACAAGCAGAATGCTCATGCCATCGCCGGAATAATTTCACTCTCGTCCCACCAGGACTGTTCTGCTTTCCTCCCTGCAGAAACTTCGGGCATCATGCTCGACCAGACAAAAATATGACCACAAACCTCGCGCCTCCCTTCACCCAGCCTCTCCTGCCTCAGCGTTTGAAGGCCCTTTGGAGCGAAGCCGGGGCGGATGGCGCGAACAAGGATGCCTGTTACGCCCGGCAGCAGGAAGCGATCGGCGAATATGCCGCGGTGTGGGCCGACGCCCTGCGCCTGACGGAGGAAAGCGACCTGACCCACAGCCTCTGTCGCGAACTCGGCGAGTTGACCAACTGCCCTGATCTGGTCGAGGTGCAACGCCGCTGCCGCAGCGCCATGCAGCAGATGAAAAAAGATTGGGAGGAAACCGTGAGCGAGGGCGACGACGAATCCGTGGTGAAATATTACGACCGCAGCACCCACTACGCCTACGAACTCATGTGGTGGCATACGTTGGAGGAAGACAACTCGCCCCTCGCTTATGTCTGCGCGCTTCACCTGGCCCTGCAAAATGGCTGTACCGACACGCTCGATTTCGGAGCCGGCGTGGGCGCAGGCGCGCTGCTGTTTCATCGTCACGGCCTGAACGTCACGCTGGCGGACATCAGCTCAACCTTGCTCGAGTTCGCGCGGCAACGGCTGAGCGCACGCGGCATCCCGGCCACGTTCCTTGATCTGAAAACCGCCGGCCTGCCGGAAGCGGCCTACGATTTCATCACGGCGATGGATGTTTTCGAGC
Organism: Terrimicrobiaceae bacterium; assembly: GCA_041746635.1. Classification (GTDB taxonomy): domain Bacteria; phylum Verrucomicrobiota; class Verrucomicrobiia; order Chthoniobacterales; family Terrimicrobiaceae; genus CAMASH01. The sequence continues at coordinate 19,739 of JBGTGQ010000099.1, forward strand.
ACATCGCCGAACCGGAAAAAACCGTGGACGTGCTGGCGGCGGCCCTGCGTCCCGGCGGCATCCTCTTCGGACGCTTCAGCGCCGAGCAGGACGCCGACCGTCCCTCCCACATCGCCCTCGATTTCACTTCGACCTTTCAGCGGCTTAAGGAACTGGGCTTCGAAGAATGCTGGCGCGACGAGTGGCTCTGGGGACACCAGGCCTTTCGTAAGGGAAAGTAGCCACGGTCTCCGACCGCGTGTGATTGAATAAAGCGACCGGAGGACGCCTCTACTTTTCCACAATCGTCTTCGCCGCATCAATCACCGCATCAGCAGAAATGTGATCCATCGGTCCTCCTTTTTGCGCTGGAGTAAAGGGCAACCTCGTATCTGCGCGCAAAATCACCGCCCTGGCCTGACGGGGCCGCCAATGATAAGGATTGGTAGGTCCGAACAAAGCCACTGCGGGAGTGCCCATCGCGTCGGCCAGATGCATGGCGGCGGTGTCCACTCCGCAGAATATTTTCGCCCCGCGAATCACGGCGGCGAGTTCAAGGAGGCTGGTTTTTCCCGAAAGATCAAAACTCTCCGCCCCGAACGATTTTTTCATGGTGGCAAGATGGGCCTGCTCGGCGGGATCGGAGGAGCCTGTGAGCACAATTTTCAAACCGTATTGCGCTTGAAGGAAATCCATCACTTGCGACCAGCGTTCGGGCCGCCAGTATTTTTCCGGTCGGGCCGTTCCGGCATGGATCACAGCGTAGGGTGCGGCGACTCCGGTGCTGGCCAGAAGCGCACTTGTAGAACTCGTGACAGGTTCGGGAATACGCAATTCCAGCGGAACGCCTTCGCGTTTGATCCCGAGGGGTCGCAAGAGATCGGTGTAATGATCCGCAGTGTGAAGGTCCCTCACGGAGGAATCCACAAAATCCGTGTAGAGGAACCGGCGCAGAATCTTTTTCTGGAAGCGCCTGCCAGTGAGGCGCCGCCTGCAAGATGAGGAAAAAGTCATCAGAGCAGATCGGTCCGTGCCGGTGAAATCGAGACAGTAATCACCATTGAAACCGGTGAGGTCGCTTTTCATCCAAGCGTTGGGTCCGAATCCCAAAAGGCCGCCCCAGCCCGCGTCTTTGTGATGAACCATGCATTCATCCACATCAATCGCCCTTAGCAAACTCTCGCACGACGAGTCCACCACGAGCGTAAGGTGCGCTTCCGGAAAAGCCTCGCGCAGGCAATGAATCGCCGGGGTGGTGAGGATCAAATCCCCGATGCGCTTGAGCTGCAGGATGAGGATTTTCACCGGACCCGCCACTTTTGCAGAACAAGGCTGTACGCCCGGGCCAGCCGTTCGCGGAAGTGGTCCCAGGTCAGTTCCGCTTCCGCCCGCTGGCGGGCCGCGACGCTGAACTGACGAATTAAAGCGGGATCATCATACAACCGGCGGATCCCAGATATGAGCAATTCCACCTCGTTGCAGGGAACGATCAGTCCGTTCAGTCCGTCCTGCACGACGTCGCCGGATTCAAAGGTCGTCACTTGGGCGAGACCGGCCGCGCAGGCTTCGTAAACCGTCTTGGCACTGCCTTCGCACTCCGAGGGAAAAATATGCACATCAGCTTTCCGCAGGATCTCAGGCACATCTTTGATAAAACCCGGAACTTTCACCGAAGGACCGCCAAATTCCGCCAGCATCGGTTTGATTTCATCATGCACGGCACCCACCAGTGTCAGCTCCGCATGGGGCAGGGCCAGCCGGTGCCAGGCCTCGAGCAAGACGTGCACGCCCTTGCGTTTGATCAACGCGCCGCAAAAAATTGCCCGCATGGGACGGACCGCGGAAAACTGCGCGGGCACTTCCGCCGCGTTTTTGGGTTGAAAAAGTTTCGTGTCCACCCCGGCACCAAGCATGAAGAGTTTTTCCTCCGGGACACCGACAGTGGTGAACGTGCGGGCCGAGCATAACGAGGGCACAAGCAACAGATCGGCGAGGTCGTATTCTTCCAAGCTGTCCTGCCGGCTGACGAGCATTCCCCTGAACATGGTGTCGGGAAATTTCGCGTTTTTTTCGTGCCGGGAGATTTCGATTTTTGCCCGGGGCTTCAGTTTGCCCTTATCGCGATGCCAGGTGGCGATCTCCAAAACGGAAGGGATGCCCATTTTTTTCGCGTTGCGCAGGGTGCGCAGGGAGTTGCCCGCCCAGCCGTGGAAGAGATCGTAATCGCCGGTATCGAGCTGGCGCGAGGCCACCCAATCCACGTATTTCTTTTTGGCATCGTAATAAAACGGCGGACTCAAAAATGAGAGCAGCCGGACAAGATGTCCTTGCAGCGAGGTAATGTGCCGCGAGGGAATCACTTTCTGTCGGTTGCCGTAGCCGAAAGCCTGGCCCAAATATCCGCGTTCGGAGGAAAGCCTGAGTGCCTCCTGCGCGTTGAGCCCGAGGCCGTATCCGCCGATGCGGGAGTTGATCGAATAAAGCAGTGCCATCGGAAAAAGAGTTTCTCCAATTTGCATTGCTTCGTGGTCAGTGGATGAATGGGCGGTCAAGGGACGGGGCACTGGAGCGAAGCGTCCGCAATTTTCCCGGATTTTTCCATAACAACCGCGAGGACAGGGTCGTTCTCTCCAATCCGCTGCGATCTTTGCGTGAGGTCCTTCCCCGCCTGAACGGTTGACGCGAGGGCAATCTCGCTGCACTTTCAGAGTCCGCATGAGTCTTCTCTTTTTCAAACGCGTCCTCGCCAATCCGCTGCGAGTCGGTTACGTCGTCCCCAGTTCGCCTTTTCTGACACGCCAAACCGCGAATCGGATCGACTTTTCCAAACCGCGGGTGGTGGTGGAACTCGGCCCGGGCGAAGGCTGTCACACCCGCCAGATCGTCAAGCGCATGAACGCCGGTTCCTGCCTCATTCTTTTGGAGCTGGACAAGGAATTTGCCGAGCATCTGCAAAAATATTTCGCCCACGATCCGCGCGTGACCGTGCTCCACACCGATGCGTTGCACCTGCCGGAAACCCTGGAAAAACTGGGCCACACCCACTGCGATTACATCGTTTCCGGCCTGCCGTTCCTGGTCATCGACGAACCGGTCCGCAACAAAATCCTGCAAAACATCGCCGGAGCCATGCGCGAGCACAGCCGCTTCATCACTTATCAGGTTTCCGACCAGCTCTGCGGACACAAACATCTCTTCGAATTGGCCGGACGCGAATATTGCCCGCTGAATTTGCCGCCGATCAACGTTTTCGAATTCAAAAAAGCGGCGTAGGCGAAGAAAAGTCTGAAAACTCAAGGCTGAATGCTGAAATCAGCATGAGCGATCAAACGGACCTTAAACCTCGTACAAAGGCGTTTGCCTTACGGGTGATTCGGATGTATTCGGCACTGTCGAAAGCCGATTTCGTGGCGCAGGTGCTCGGCAAGCAAGTTCTTCGCTCCGCGACTTCGGTGGGAGCGAATTACCGGGAAGTCTCGCGCGGCCGATCGAAAGCCGAATTCATTTCCTAGACCGGCGACTGCCTCAAAGAGATCGAGGAAACCGAATACTGGCTTGAGTTGTTAGCGGAAAGCAGCTGCGTCAGCGATGCTCAGATGACCGAGCTACTTGATGAAACACGCCAACTCATCGCCATATTCACCACCATCAACAAGCGATCGAAGGAAAACCTTTAGCCCTCAGATTTCAGCCTTCAGCCTTTTCCGCATATCCCTTCGCCACTTCCTCGGCGAGAATCGCGATTCCCTCGCGCACCACGGCCTCATCCATGGCGAAACTCAGCCGGATGCATTCGTGACCATGACGCCAATCTTCCGCCGCACCGACTCCGAAATAATGGCCGGGAATGATGAGCACCCCGCGTTCCTTGAGACGGTTGTAGAGCGTTTCCGCCGTGATTTTCATGCCACGAAACCACAACCAGAGAAACAACGCGCCCTCACTCACATGCACATGGTAGTCGAGCGTATCATCGAAAAATTCCGCGATCCATTGCTGGGCGAGTTGTGATTTGTGTTCGTAAAACGGACGCACCACCTCGCGGGCCAGGCGCAGGATTTCGCCGGACTCCACCATCGGCAACACCATGGTCTGACCGATGGGGCAATTGGCCAGACCGACGATGGCCGTCATGGACGCCACGGCGCGGATGATCTCCGGTCGCGCCACCACAATGCCGGTGCGGGTGTTGGGCAGTCCGAACTTGGACAAGCTGAGGGTGAGAATGATGTTTTCGTTCCAGATCGGGTCGATGTCGCGAAAGAGAATGCCGGGAAAGGGAGTGCCGTAGGCATTGTCAATGATGAGCGGCACTCCCGCCGCCTGCGCAATGGCATCAAGGCGATGAATTTCCTCATTGGTGAGGACATTGCCCGATGGATTGGTCGGACGCGAAACGCACAACGCCGCCACATCGTCGGTCACCGTAAGCCGGTCGAAATCCACATGATATTTGAAACGATGGCCGGGCAGAAATTCGATCTTCGGTTCCACCGCGCGCATCATCCCGCGCGCCAGCCCCTGGTTGGCGTAGCCAATGTATTCCGGCACCAGCGGAAAGAGAATGGTCTTGCGGCGTCCATCGGAAAATTCTCCTGCCAGGAGATTAAAGAGAAGAAAGAACGCGGTTTGTCCGCCTGCGGTGATGGCGAGGTTTTCCAATCCGACCTCCCAGCCGAACTCCCGCCTCAACAAAGCGGCCAGCGCGGTGAGGAAACGCACGTTGCCAACCGGCGGATCGTAATTCGTCATCATCCGGTCAAACGCCGGCGCGTCGGCCAGGATCTCCGCCATGCGCCCGCGCCAAATCGCCTGCATCGCCGGAATGTGCGCGGGATTCCCTCCGCCCAACATGCGGACCGGACCATGGGTGCCGGCCATGGCGCGGCCCAGATCATCCATCAATTCCTCGATGCCACTGCCGCTGGCGAGTTGCTCGCCAAAAAGGGATTTCTCAAACACCCGGAAAATCAACCACAGACAGCGTATAGCACACAGGAAAAAGCGACCCCCGGCTCCCCTCGCCATACTTACACTGAGCTGCGCGGTCGAAAGTCACAGGTCGTCGTTCTTCGTCGCAGGTTCCGCAAACGCGCCCTGAGAGCCGGACTAAGGCCATCTTTTCCTGGATCAGACAGCCCCGCATGGCGTCCGCTTCACCCCTCCGGATCATCCAGAATCGCCTGAAGCCTTCCGGCAAGCTCCGAACGGAATCGATCCGGCCAATATCCATCGACCAAACCGACGGCTATCAAGTCACGCAGATGCATGCGATCCTTGTCCCGAAAGGAGATGAGTTTCATCCGCACAAGGTCTTCCAAGGGCACCAGATCAAAGCTCCCAGCCTTTTCCGTCAGGCGAAGTTCCGGCGTGGCCTCGATGGCATCGGGAGTCGCCTTTTCGCCCGCCCACCGGACATGCACCGCATCGCGAACCTTCGCATCGGGCCCATCGAGAAAGACATCCATTGACGCCGCCTTGCCAAGCGAAGCCACCCGCCGATGCACAAAGCCCGCCGCAGAAAGTGCTTCGCTGGCCCGTGCCATGTCCTCGCGCCGCAAGAGAATATCCACATCACGCGTGTTTCTCACCGCAGACTCATCGGCTCTTGAAACCCATGCCGCCACCGCATTGCCACCAACCACGGCGTAGTCCACCCCATGTCCGGCAAGAGCCGCCGCCGCGCGCTCGAGGCGTTCGCGAACGTCTTCGATTCCTTTTGCCATGCGTTTCCAGGATACGGATTCAAGAGCTACCGCGCTCATGAGAAAGATCCTACGGTGAACGACGGGTAACGGCAAGACCAACGGCGAAGCAGACAGAATGCGAAGAATCCGGACGGATCGGGCCACAAAGGAAGGCCCGGCCCCTGGAGCAGGCTCCCGTTTTTCTTCCTCAAATCTGTGTCAATCCCGGAATCTGTGGTTAAATTCCCCCTTTCCGATGCCTTTCTCCGTCACCATCTCCAACGCCCTGCGGGATAAATCCCCGCTCCTGCGCCGCTTCGAGGACCTCCTCGCGCCGGTCGCCGACGACGCGCTTGGCCGCATGGCGCGCGAATCCGCCACGCTCACCCGGGGGTATTTCGGCCGAACGATGCGGCTTTTCGCCCCGCTTTATCTTTCCAACGAATGCATTAATTCGTGCGCCTACTGTGGATTTTCCCGGGAGAACGCCATCCTGCGGGTTACGCTGGAACTCGACGAGGTCGCCAACGAGGCCGAACACCTTGCCGCCCAGGGGTTTCGCAACATCCTCCTCGTGGCGGGCGAACATCCAAAATTTGTCTCCGGCGGCTACATGGAACGCTGCCTGCGCCGCCTCACCCCGATCATTCCCAGCGTGAGTCTGGAGGTCGCGCCGATGGAAACCGCCGACTACCTGCCACTCGTCGCCGCGGGAGCGGAAGGGCTCGTTGTTTATCAGGAGACGTATCACGAACCGACCTACGCCGAAATGCATCTGACCGGTCCCAAAAAAGAGTACCACTGGCGGCTCGACTGCCCGGAGCGCGCTTACGACGCCGGGTTTCGCCGCATCGGGGTGGGCGCGCTTTTTGGCCTGTGGAACTGGCGGGAGGAATCCGTCGCACTAGCCGCGCATCTGGAATATCTGCTGCGCACCTGCTGGAAGACGCAACTCACGGTGAGCTTGCCCCGGCTTCGTCCGGCTGCCGGAGAGTTCGAGCCCACCCGTCCCCTGCCCGACCGCGAGTTTATCCAACTCCTCTGCGCACTGCGCATCACCTTCCCGCAAATTGGTATCGTCATGAGCACGCGCGAACCCGCCGCCTTGCGCGACACCCTGGCCCTGCTTGGCGTGACCATGATGAGCGCCGGCAGCCACACCGAACCGGGCGGTTACACCGGCCAGGGAAAAGAAAATCTTCACCAGACCATTCGCGGACGCCGGATCGCCGCCGAGGGCGAAGGGGCCGAAGGGCAGTTCGCCATCTCCGACGATCGCTCCCCGGAAACCGTCGCCGCCCGCCTGCGCACCTTCGGACTCGAGCCGGTGTGGAAAGATTGGGATGCCGCCATTCTCAATGCGGCATGATTACCGTTTCCCTCAACGGGGCCGCCCGGGACACTGCATCCGTCACCGTCACCGATCTGGTCAACGAATTGGACCTCGCCCCCCAAACCCTCCTCATCGAACACAATGGCATCGCCCTCCATCGCTCCGAATGGCCGGCCACCGCTCTGCGCGAAGGCGACCGCGTGGAGTTTCTGCGCGTGGCTGCGGGCGGTTAGGTTAGGCTTGCCATGAAAAAACCGCTCCCGGCGCTGTGCGCCATCATCCTCCCCCTGCTCGGCGTTTTTCTCAGTGCGGTCACCTGCCCCGCGGGCGAAACCGTGCCTGAACCCCGCAGCATGGAAACCGTCATCAAGACGTTCCTCCGCGAACAACCGCGTTTTCGCGCCACCGGCACCTTCACCTCGAAGGTCCCGGGCAAACCCGCCGTGGTAACCGGAGCAAGGATCCGCTTCGATAAAGACGTCGGAGCGGTCTTCGCCTACAACACCTCGGGCGAAGACTTGGAACCCTACGATTTTTACTATTGGAAACGTTCCCTCGCTCTCTTCGTCTATGATCGCGAACGGGACACCATCCTGAAATCCGAACTGCAAGGAGCACCTCTTCGCACTGTTTTTAATTTCGTCTGGGATGTGCTTGAGGAAGGGGAAAACGGGGCCGGCCTCAAGACCCTGGTCTTTTCCGGTCTCATGCGAATGACCCTCGAGAAAAGCGCAGAGATCATCAAAATTACCTTCCGAAGACGAATGATGCCCCTGCCCGTCCGGGAAATCACCTTCGTCCTGAACCGCGACTCTCAACTCGCCGAAATGAAGCTCACCGAGAGCAATGGCAGCATCCACACCTTCGCGGTCGAGCAGTTTCAAAAAACCGCGGAGAAACTCAAAAAGCCCAGAATCCAAAAGAAACCTCCCGCGCGACCTTGACTTCGAAGACGGCCTCTGACGGAAAACTCACGTTTTGAAAGCCTGGCCGGCGCTTCGCGTCCGTTGCAGCCGCTACGGGGAAAAGGCTGCTTTCGCTTGATGACGGCACGTGAAAAATTGCTCTTTTTCCGCCGTCCGCTCAACATGTCGGCATGATTCTCACCTGGCTTTCCAACTACCGCGACCTCGGACTTCTTTTTCTTCGCGCAGGCATCGGCCTGATGATGGTGCTGCACGGCTGGCCGAAACTGGCGGGCGGACTCCCGGCCTGGGAAAAACTTGGCAAGGCCATGAGCCACCTGGGCATCGATTTTTTTCCCGGTTTCTGGGGTTTCTCCTGCGCCATGGTCGAGACCGTTGGCGGCGTCTTGCTCATCATCGGCTTCTGCTTCCGGCCCGTCACCATCCTCTTCACCCTCAACTTCATCGTCGCCACGGTCCTGCTTTACAAAACCAGCGGCGTCTTTCTCGATTGGTCGCGTCCCGCCGAGATGCTGATTCTTTTCTTCAGCCTCATCTTCATCGGGGCCGGCAAATACAGCGTGGACCGCAGCTAGCTTCGCACCCGCGACCGCTGATAAATCAGCAATCCCACCAGCATCAGGCACGCCACCCCCACCGCGGCGGGAAACAAAACCGTCGTGAGTGAATACGTCTCCAAGGCTAGAATTACCAGCCCGTTGCGCACCGCCGCCAGGGTGAAGAAAAGCAGGCTTTCTTCATGCGGATGCGAGAACGCTTTCCGCAACGTCGGCCCGAATCCCATCACGTCCACCACCGTCAGGATCACCACCGCCCACAACGGATCCGACGTGAAAAACCAGAATGGCAGCGCCGAGAGCGCCGCCACGAAGAACACCCAATCCAGCCTCGTGATCTCCGTATCCGCCCGCTTGGTATAGGCCAGCGCCGCGATGTAACACGTGATCACCCCCGAGACCCCGATTGCCCACGCCCCCGTTCCCGCCTGCCCGGCCAATTGGGCGAAGAACACAATCACCGTCCCCAGCCCCCAGATCACCCACGAGAACACATGCGGCCTCGTCCTCCCGCAATGGATCGAGCGGATGTAGGGAAAAAACAGCCCGAACGTCAGAACGATCGCCGCGGTACTCAGCAATTCCTTGGTCACAACGCTACCGTTGCACGGCAACAGGCCGCCACTCTCTTCAGATTCGCTTCCGGGACCTTGCCCGCGACATATTGAATCTTCCCGCTGTTGAGGTTCAGCATGCTAATGATGCGAAAAATATTCTCGAAAAAACTTTCGTCCGGAACCCGCACCCGCTCGCCGTTACCCGGCCTGATAGACCGGAATCACCGGGCGTGATCCCGATCCGCGGTTTCGCGCAAGCTAAGAAAGAATCTTAATAAACGCCTTGGCCCGGAGGGTATCGAGCCAGCGGGTTTGGGTCTTCAGGCGCTCCTGCTGGATGAGGTTTTTCTCGATCTCGTCGCGCACGTCGGTGATGGGTTTGACGGCGGCGTTCTTTTTCGCCTCCACCATGAGAATGTAATACGTATTGCTAACCCCAACCACGGGACTCACCTCACCGGGTCGGAGGGAAAACGCCACGTTGGTGAGTTGCTCGTTGAGGGTGTTGCGCTCGACCCATCCCCAATCGCCCCCGACCTCCTGGGTCGATTCGTCCTCGGAGTACATCTGGGCCATGCGCTCGAACTCAGCCCCGGCGGCAATTTTGTCGCGGATTTCCTTGGCCAGATCCTTCTTGCTACCGGTATCGGGCACGTCGCCGGTGCCGCCGCCTTCGCGGATGACGATCATCCGCAGCTTAACCTGCTCGGGAGTGGCGTAAGCCATCTTGTTTTTGTCGTAGTACCCTTGGATCTGGGTGGGAGAAATGACGAAGTTGCTGTCCACTTTCGATTGCCGCATGGCTTGGACGATGATCTTGTCCTTCTCGATTTCCTTGAAACGGGTCAGGGTGTAGCCCTGCGCCTGCAAGGTGCGGACAAAGGCTCCCCGATCGCCGCCGAATTCCTCGCGGATGATGGTCTGCACGCGGTCGTCGATTACATATTCGGGGATGTTCGCGCCCTTTTCCTGCATTTTTTTGAACTCCTGCAGGATGAGCTGGCGGTCGATGAGATCCTTGAGGGCGGCCAGGCGCATCTCCTTGACTTTGTTTTCCAGTTCTTGGCCGCTGTAAACTTCGCGCAGGGATTTCTCGCGGGCTCCGACGAGTTCGCGCACTTGAGAAATGGTAATGACCTCGCTGTTGACGATGGCGGCGACGCCGTCAATCACCTCGGCTTTCTGGGCTTGCGCGAAAGCACATCGGGCGACGGCTAGCGTCAGTAAGGCAAAAAGGACAATTCGATTCATGAACAAGGAAGTTTCTCGAGGAAGATCAAGACCTCGCGCAAACTAGAATTCGTGTCGGGAGCCGTCAAGCGGGGAAACCGACCGTCCTTCTGGAGGAGTTCCCGCCGCTGGGTGAGCATGAGCCGGCCTTCCCGCACTTCCACCATGGTGATTTTCCTCCGGGCGGCCTCCACCCGGATCAAAGTGGCCAGCAAGGCATTCTCCACCGGCATGGGCAATGGCCCGAAACGATCCCGCCATTCGGCCTTTACCGCATCCAGGGCGGAGCGGTCCTCGGCCTCGGCCAGACGGCGGTAGCAGTGGATGCGAGTCCGGGAATCGGTGATGTAAGCCACGGGAAGAAAAGCCCCCGCCCTGCCGCCGGGCGACAGTTTCCACTGGGCCTCGTCGGTGCAGAGAAAATCCAGCCGCAGGCCGGCCGGGGCGCGGCGACCCTGACGGTTCCCCTTGAGGGTTTCGACCGCGCGCTTGAGCAGTTTGCAGTACAAGTCGAAACCGACGGCGATGATGTGTCCGCTCTGGGCCGTGCCGAGCAAATTGCCCGCACCGCGAATCTCCAGATCGCGCATGGCAATTTTGAAACCGGAGCCAAGTTCGGAATATTGCTTGATGGCGGAAACCCGCTTCCGCGCCGCCCCCATCAAATCGCGCGGCAACATGAGATACGCATAGGCCTTGGTTTGCGACCGGCCCACCCGACCGCGCAATTGATAGAGATCGGCCAGGCCAAACAGATCGGCGCGGTCGATGATGATCGTGTTGGCGTTGGGAATATCGAGCCCGCTCTCGATGATGGTGGTGGAAACCAGCACATCCACATCGCCGGCCACAAAGGACCGCATCACCGGCTCCAGTTCGCGCTCCGCCATCTGGCCGTGCCCGATGGCCACCCGCGCGCCGGGACACAACTCGCGAATGCGCAAGGCCACCTTTTCAATCGACTGCACGCGATTATGCAAAAAATAGACCTGTCCGCCCCGCGCGAGTTCGCGCTGGATGGCATCGCGGAAAATCCGTTCATCGTAGGCGCAGACAATCGTTTCCACCGACTGACGGTTGGCCGGCGGTGTTTCAATGAGAGACATGTCGCGCGCGCCCATGAGCGAAAGATAGAGCGTGCGGGGAATGGGCGTGGCCGAAAGCGTGAGCACATCCACCTGGCGGAACATCTCTTTGAGCAGCTCCTTGTGTTTCACGCCAAAGCGCTGTTCCTCGTCCACCACCAGCAGGCCGAGATCCTTGAAGCGCACATCGGGCGAAACCAGACGATGGGTGCCCACCACAATATCCACCCCGCCATCAATCAACGCCTGCAAAACTTTTTTCTGCTCCGCCGCGGTGCGGTAGCGGCTGAGCAATTCGATCGTCACGGGATAGTCGCTCATCCGTTCGCGCAGGGTCTGAAAATGCTGCTGCGCCAGCACCGTGGTCGGGGCCAGCACGGCGGCCTGCCGTCCCCCCATCACGGCCTTAAAGACCGCCCGGATCGCCACCTCGGTTTTGCCAAATCCCACATCACCGCAGATGAGCCGATCCATCGGGCGCTCGAACTCCATGTCGCGCTTCGCGTCGGCGATGGCCCGAACCTGATCCGCCGTTTCCTCATAGGGAAAAGCGTCCTCGAATTCCTCCTGCCAATGGGTGTCCGGCCCAAAGGCGAAACCCGGAATCGCGTCGCGCTCGGCCTGTACTTTCAGCATCCGCGAGGCATAGTCGAAAATGGACTGCTGCGCCTTCTGCCGCGCCCGTTCCCAGCGTCCGTCTCCCAATTCCGAAAGCTCGGTCGTTCGCCGACCCACGCCGACATAACGCGCCACCTGCCAGGCTTGATCGAGGGGGACATACAGCCGCGCCTCGTGCGCATATTCGAGCACCAGCACTTCACCCTCGTTCGTGCCGGCCGGAGTCTGCAAACCGGCAAACCGCGCGATGCCGTGTTCGAGATGCACCACGTAATCGCCCAGCTCGAACTCCGTGAAATCCATGGCCGCGCGACCGGACACCAGGCGTTCCCGCCGCAAGGCCATGCGCCGCTGACGCATCGCCGTCGAACGCCCGAAGAGTTCGGCATCGGATAACACGGCCAGTTTCGCCGCCGGAAAGACAAATCCCCGGGTGGCCGCAAGCTGGAGAAAAACCATGCCCCCGACATCGTAGTGATGCTCGTTGGCCAGTTCCTGAAACCGCTCGATCTCCCCCTCGCTGCCAGCCGTCAGCACCACCAGCCATTTCGCCGCCTTCCATTCCTCCATCTGCCGGAAAAAATGTTCTCGCCGGACCGTGTCGAGCACCAGATCACCCGCACCAAAATCCGCAAACGGCTGGGGAAAAAACGCAGCTCCGTCATCTTCTCCCCCCTCCGAGAACCGGACGGCGGCGGACTCCAAGTCCTCCCCCGTCGCAATGACCAAATCCTTCGCGCCCAGATAATCCCGCAAGGGCACCATACGGTTGCTGAGATTTCCGGCCAGGATCTCGCAGATCTTGCACTCGCCGACGGACATCTGGGTGTCCGCATTGAACTCGCGAATCGAGTCCACCACATCGTCATCCAACTCGATACGCACCGGCACCTGCGCCTGCCACGAAAAAATATCCATGATCCCGCCGCGGATGGCGAACTGACCCCGCACGCCGACCTGCGGCGCCCGCTCATATCCCGACTTCCCCAGACGGGCTGCGGTTTCTTCGAGATCCAATTTTTCCCCGGTAGCCAGGCGGAGCGCCGCCCCCGAGAGCGACTGGGCCGAGGGAACGTCCTGATCCCATTGCCCCGCATGAATCACCAGCGGACCGGGGGATTTTCCCGCCGCCAGTTCGCGCAGAACTTCCAGTCGCTCCGCCGCCGTCTCGGGGTCAGGCAGGGATTCCGCCGTCGATTCCATTTCGGGAAAAAACCGCACCGCCGGCAACCAGGCCGCCAGTTCGGCGGCAAAATTCTCCTGCGCCCGTACATCCGGGCAGACCACCCAAATCCTCCGTCTCCCCTCGCGGCGGGCGATGAGCGCGGCCAAGAACGGCCGGGCGGCTTCTGCAACGGCGGCAAAGCTGGACGGCTCCTCCAGCCGGAGGGCCAGCGGCGAAGACGCCCGATCGAAAACGGGTTCAACCGCCGAGGATTTCTTCACGATAAAAAGAAGACAGGGCTTCACCGGTCTGACGAGAAAGCAACCGTCCGTCAATTTCCGCGACCGGCATCACCCCGATCCGGCTGTTGGTCAGAAAACATTCCTCCGCCTTGGCCAGATCCTCGCAGGAAAAGAGGGATTCTTCCACCGGCATGCGGCGCAACACCCAATCACGCACGACCCCATCGCGGGCACCGGAACTCGTCGCGGGCGTGTACAGCCGTCCGTCACGGACCAGAAAAACATTGGCCATGGCGGCGGAAACCAAACCTCCTTGGGCGTTAAAAACCAGGGTTTCGTCGAGGCCCTGGTTTTTCGCCGCCGCGAGGGCCTGGACGTGCGGCCAATAATTTCCCGTCTTCCAGCCACCCAACACGCAAGCCACGGACGCGCGGGAAAGATTCACCCGAAACGCCGCATCCGGTGACGGAAAAGCCATAGTTTCGAACAGGGCATACGTGCGACTTGCGTCCGCCGGATGGGAAAAACTTCCATCCCCCGCCGTAACATAAATCCGCAACATCCCATCACCGCAGGAAAGCCCGGCCAGCGCGGACGGCAGATCCACCGGAAAAGAAAACCCCGCCGCCGTACAAGCCAGCCGCAGACGGTGGAGGTGCTCTTTCAAAAAAAGCAGACGACCGCGAGAAACGGCCAGCGTTTCAAAAACACTCATGCCGTAGCGAAACCCCCGGTCCGTCACCGGCACCGCCGCACCTTCACAAAATGTGCCGCCGCACAGCGTCCAGGATTCAGCCCCACGTTTCATTGTCTCTTTTTTCTTCAGATATGCTTCAAACAAGTTTGCCGGTTAACTTCGGGCGCCATCCCGCTGCATGGTTGCGCGGTTGGAGCGGGAAGTCGAGCGGGAGAACGGCGTTGGGTGCGAACCGGGGCTACTTGTCCCGCACGCGCCGAACCCCGGTCCACTTGGGGTCTCCCTTCCCCCGATCTTCCGCCAGGCGTTGCAACAGGATCCGGGAAGGCTGATCCTCCGGCAGAACACGCCAAAGGGTTTCCGCGTCCTCCCACCGCCGGGCCAAGAATGCCCCCAACGCACGCGAATAGGTTTCGGCCAGCGTGATCTGGTCGGGACGGACCAACTGCCGAAACCCGATGAGTTCGTGAATATCGAGAGGTTCCTCCCGGCCCGCCACCGCCACCCGATCCAGGTGCCGCCAGAGAAAATCCGTCTCCCCCGCCGCCTCCCGAATGGCGGAACTGGCGATGACCCTGGTACCGTATTGTTTGTTTAATCCCTCCAGGCGACTGCACAAATTCACCGCATCCCCGATGGCCGTGTAGCTGAAACGGTTGGCCGTGCCCACATTTCCCACCAGAACCTCGCCCACATGAAGTCCGACCCGGGCATTCAAAGGTCCATCCCCATCCGGCCGGACCCGGGAAGAAAAATTCTCCGCTCCCTGGAGGGCGGCCCGGCAGGCAGCTGCCGGCGAGTCGGCGATTTTTTCCGGGGCGTTGAACAAGGCCATTATGCCATCCCCCAGAAACTTGTCGATCACCCCACCACACGCATCAATGGCGGTGCCGAAACTTTCGAAATAGGCCGTCAGGGTTTCCACGGCGGTCTCCGGGGACTTTTTTTCCGAGAAGGCGGTGAACTCCGCCAGGTCGCAGAACATCAGCGAAATGATCCGCCGTTCGCCGCCCAGCGCGGCCACCCCGCCAGACCGCACAAGGTCACGCACCAGATCGACCGGGACGTAGTGGGAAAACGATTTGAGGCTGGTGCGCATGCGCTCCACGGACTCGGAGAGCACCTTGACCTCACGGATGAGGGAACGGGGCAGAGGAGTGGACGCCAGTTGAAAATCCCCCACCCGGGCCATCTCCTGCGCCAGGGCCTTGAGCGGACTGGCCATGCGACTGGAAAGAAGAAATCCGACCGCCAGCGAGACGACCAGCGCCCCCACTGCGGTGAGGAGACTGATCATGACCACCCGATCCACCGCGCCAAAAGCCTGGCTGCGACTGAACACAATGGCACTGACGAGCTCCAGCCCGCCCGGAATCCGGACCGTCCGCACCCCGGCCAGATAGGTGTCGTCGGGCATGGGGATTTCAAAAATTCGCGCCTTGGTCATCCCTCCCGCCGCCGCCTTTTCCAGATCCGCCCCGATCACGGTTCGTAGCCGCTCCAAAACTGGCGAATCCGCCAGGCGCTTGGGCACGGCCAGAATGGCCCCATGGATGGAAAATACCAAGGGTTCTCCGCGAAAATCGTGGGTGAGTTGCTCTAAGTATTCCGCCACATCGCTGAGGAAAAAATCCACCGTTAGAACCCCCCGCAACGCGCCATCGGGAGAGCGTACCGCCTCGGAAACGGTGATGCCCCGCTCGCCCGTGGCAAAGTCATACGGCGGGGTCCACACTTTGCCCTCAGCCTCGAGCGCCATCTGAAACCAAATGCGTTTCCGGGCATCAAACGACGCCGGCAGCGCGGCGTCGTTAATCTCAGTCGCGGGTCCCATCGCTTCCACCCGCCACTCGCGGGGAGGCTTCCCATCAGCCCGCGAGATATTCAGGAACAGGGTGGAACCGCTTTTTCTCGCGCCGACAAAATCGCCATTGGGAAATCCGAAGCTGAGCCAGGCAATGTTTTTTTCAAATTCCAAGTCGCGGGATAATTTCCGCGCCAGGCGGGACGGATCATCCAACAGGATTTCGCCGGACCCAATATCCCGGGCCAGAACTTCCAGCAACCGTTCGGACGGTTCGAAATGGGTTTCCACCAGTCGGGTCACCCCATCCAAAGTGGTGGTGATCTGCCGTTCCAGCAGCGTCTCAATGGCCACCCGCAAACCGCGAGCTCCCAGACCCGTGGTCGTCAGGGTGGAGACCAATATCAGGCCCAGCACAACAGTCAGCAGAATGGTTCGAAAAGACACGAAGGAGAGAGTAATATGAAAATGGACGTTGGGCCAACAGAAGGAATCAAGTCACGGCGGGCTTCATTTTCCATGTTTCCGCACCAGCCCGGTTCAAACCGCCGACGGACCATGGTCGCAAGGCACCACCCATACCTCCGACTGGGGAATGGCCGCCTCCAAGTCCGATTTCAGGGCCTTGCATCGGGCCAGCAATTCTCCACTGGGTAACGCAGACGAAAACTCCAGGAAGAGTTCCACTCGTACCTTGGCGCCTGAATGTCGCGCCCGAACGCCATGCAAACCCTCGTAACTTTCTATATGCCGGATTAGTTCGCGGTTAATAGCCTGCTGGAACGATTCATCGACCGTTCCGTCGAGCAATCCAAGCAGAGAGCGACGAGCGAGCCGCCAAGCGGATTGGGCCACCAGGCCCGCCAGGAGCAATCCGGCGATGGGGTCAAGCAACAACATCCATTCATATCGCCCTCCGGAATACGTTCCTGCCAGCACGGCAATCAACGATAGCAAAGTGGCAACCACCGCATTCCGGTAGAGATGCGACTGTCCTTCCAGAAGGGGGGACGCGTCCCGCGCTCGCAGCCGTAAAAATTGGATGTAGGCCGCGATATTCAGGAGAAAAGCTACTCCCAACGCCCAGAGGCCCAACTCCGTGCGTTCCAACGGACGGGGATTCACCAGCCCCTCCACCCCCCGCTGCACGATCAAAACCAACGCGAAACTCATCGCCGCTGTGGTGAACAATACCGCCAGGTTTTCCAGCTTGCCCAAGCCATAGTCGAATTGCGCGTGCCGTCGCCCCACCATGCGAACCACCAGTAGCGACACCAGACAGACCAGGATATCTAATCCCACCCGGGCCGCATTAGTGTAGAGGGTCGCCGAGTCGGAGCGTATCGCTGAGACTACCGTTACGGCTCCTAGACAGATCTCTGTCGCCAACAAGACCCCGAGGGTGAGTTGCTTCCGAAATGTTGATGGTTCCGATGTCATAAACTAGGAGGCCAAGCGAAAAGCCGTCGAATCGGTGCGGCCGACCGTTCCCCACCCGACCCCGCATTCTACACGCACACTTCTCGCCATTTCGTCTCTCTGCCTGATTGCGGACCCCAAGTTCACCAGGCTACGAGGACGCTCGGGGCTGTATGCATGGTCCGGAGGATTGCGCGGTTGGAGCGAGAAGTCGAGCGGGAGAACGGAGATGGGTGCTCACCCGGCTACTTCTCCCGCACGCGCCGAGCCCCGGTCCACTTGGGGCCTCCCTCCCCCCGATCTTCCGACAGGCGTTGCAGCAGGATCCGGGAAGGTTGGTCGTCCGGCAAACTACCCCAGAGGGTTTGCGCCTCTTCCCACCGTCGGGCCAAAAACGCCTCCAACGCACGCGATTAGGTTTCGGCCAGAGTGATCTGGTCGGGACGGACGGACCGACGAAACCCCATGAGTTCGTGAATATCGATCGGTTCCTCCCGGCCCTGCAGTCAACGCATGCCCTCGACGAGGTTGGGCTCAGGGGTCTCCAACGCCGGGCCGGCGTGGCGGATCATATTTTTCGATGACGCTTGACGAGTTCTTTCCGTGCCATTCAGGGCCGACCCTCTTACTGCCCTAACCATGCTTTAAGATAAACTCGCGAAATTTCTGCTGCGCGAGCGGGGAATCGGGCGCAAAGAAAAATCCAAAATGCGTCCCGTATTCAATCCAGAAGCGTTCTTTTTCCTTCGACGCCAATCGCTCATAAGCAAATACCCCGTTGAAGAATTTCACATCCGCATCATGCGTTCCATGAATAATGAGTGCCGGACAACTGATGCTGGCAAAATCATACCAACTGGTTTTTGCCCCCAATTCCATGTCATTCCTGACCCCCGCCTCCCGATTCTTGTAATCGGCAATGCAGTAAACCAGCTCCGCAATGACTTCCAGGTGCTCCTGCGAATTGATGACTTCCTTCACCCTTGCGTCCAAACGAGCCTTATCCAGATAGCCCTCTGTTTGAAATAAACTCTTAATCACGGCCTCGGGAAAATAGATCATGCTCTTTTTGGTCAGCCAGAGGCCAATCTCGGTCATAAAAAAGGCCTGGGCGAGTTTGCCGGCTTGTTCCGGCATGAGGTATTCGCCTGATATGGCATCGATCGCGACAATGGCTTTGGTCTTTTGCGGGTGGCGCAGGGCAAAGGGATACAGAAACGTGCCCCCGGCTGATAAGGTCACGATCACCGCGCTCGGAATCTTTAAGTAATCCAACAGGCTGGCCAGGGCATCGACCTGCTCCTCCGTAGTTTGTCCCGTTGCGAGCGGTGTTCCCAAGTAGCCGGGACGTGAAGGGCAAATCATTTGGTATCCCTCAGGAATATACCGTTTGAATAACAACAGCGCCTGATCGTAGCCGCCGCCACCCGCATGAAGAATCAGAACAGGTTTCCCCTCGCCATAGGTTACGTACTCCATGTTGCCTGATGGCAGCATGGCCAACTGTGGCGGAGGAATATCAAGCGGCGAACTCAACGTCCTGTTCAGAAAATCGCGAATCTCGTCCATGTTTTTTTCTTCAATTCACCTGCTTCCTGCCCCCCGGTTCCCACCAAGGTTTACAGCGCTCCTGGAAACATGGATAGCGCCAAAGCCGCGAAGCCCAGAAAAAGGAAGAACCCGACGACATCGGTCACGGTGGTTAACATGATCGCCGAGGCGAGAGCCGGGTCTATTCGCAGGGATTTGAGACCGAAAGGGATCACCACTCCGGCAAGCCCGGCTGCGATCATATTCAGGACCATCGCGGCAAATACCACCAGTCCCAGCGCGACATCCTGTTTCCAAAACCAGGCGATCACTCCCACCACTACACCGATCGCGAGGCCGTTGAAAATTCCCACCATCAATTCCTTGAGCAAAAGAGCCCTCTGCCCTTTGTCGGGAATATCATCCAGCGCCAGCGACCGCACCACAATGGTCAGCACCTGCGTGCCCGCATTGCCACCCTGGCCGGCGATGATCGGCAGGAACACCGCCAGCACGGCATACTGCGCGATCGTGCTTTCAAACAGTGCCACCACCGCCCCCGCTAGAAAGGCCGTGGCCAGATTCACATACAACCATGGCAGACGGTTGCGCACCGATTCTTTCCACGGCGTGCCCGCCCGTTCTTCTCCGGAAAGACCTACCATGCGCTGCATGTCCTCCGTGGCTTCCGCTTCCAGAATATGCATCACATCATCGCTCGTCACCACCCCGCGCAAACGCTGGAAATCATCCACCACCGGCACGACCCCGAAGCCATAGTGCTTGAAAAGACGCGCAATCTCCTCCTGATCCGCGTGCACCGACACGGCGCGCACCTCGCGAATCATAATATCCCGAATCAACACATCGGGCTGGCGAAACAACAGATCGCGCACCCTGAGCACCCCTCGCAAGCGCCCGTTTTCGTCCGTCACATAAACATAAAACATTCCATTCCCGGAGATACTGTCCTCCATGCTCCGCAGCCGTTTGATCGTCTCGCGAATCGTCAATTCCTCCGGCACCGCGATCACTTCCGTCTGCATGATGCCGCCCGCTGTGTCCTCTTCGTATTTCAACAGATCCGAAATCGCGCGCGCCTCGGCCGGGGGCAGGTGCTTCATGATCTCCTGCAAGCGTTCAACCGAGATCTGCCCCAACAAATCCGCCGCGTCATCGCTGAACATTTCCTCCACAATCCCGGACAAGCGGGAAACCCGCATGGACTCGAAAAGACTCACCTGCACATCCACGGGCAGTTCCACGATGACTTCCGAAGTGTCCGCATCGGGCAATAAACGCAACACCCGCCGGATCTTGATGGTCGGCAAATCCCGGATTTCCTCCGCGATATCGCGGGGATGTTTTGTTTTCAACCCCGCAACCCACGCCGGATCGTCGAGCAGAGTTTTGGATTCTTCAGAGTGGGTTTCCATACTAGTTCTTCAGGAAAAATCGAAAGGGGGGGGGGGATGAGGCGGTGGCTCTGCTGAGGGAGTTTTTTCTCGCGCGGAGAAAATCGGGCGTCGGCTTACCTTTCGCTCAAGACGACGATTTGATGGCACGAGAATTCTTCTACCGGGAACTCCACTGTGCCGTTCGTCTGCTGAAACGCAACTTCCGTTCCCTGCGGCTCCAGGGTCACGCGTTTCACTTTCTGACAATGGCGGAGCGTGATCCGCGTATCGCGCAATGGCAGCAATTCTTCGATCACTTCGATATTGAGGCCGGACGCGGCGACCGTGCCGCCAGAGAGGCTCATGCTGCCGCCGCGGCCAACGGTGTTGGCGAACAGTAAATGCAGCACGTTGC
The DNA here is from genome assembly GCA_041746635.1 of Terrimicrobiaceae bacterium. Taxonomy (GTDB): domain Bacteria; phylum Verrucomicrobiota; class Verrucomicrobiia; order Chthoniobacterales; family Terrimicrobiaceae; genus CAMASH01. The sequence goes on from JBGTGQ010000099.1 coordinate 40,380, forward strand.
GGCTGGAGGATTCCTGGCGGTTGAGGGCCACCCGCGCGGTGGAGGGCAGATTGGTTTGGAGCGTTAAATCGTCGCCCAGCATCGCGCCAATGACGCGTTTGATATATTCCCGATAAACCACCGCCCCGTACATTCGATAAAGTGAAAAAACCGGATGGGCGAGGTAGGCGAGTTTGCCCTTGCGCACACCGCAGGAAAACCCTGAGGGCTCTGCACGGAAGGGGGTGTGTTGATGACTGCAAAAATGGCGGAACGTGCGGTTGAAATACGGATCGTAAATTTGTCCGAGCGACACGCCTGATGTCACGCAGATGCGTTGCGAGGGCAGATACATGACCACCGGAGTGGAAACGAACTCCGCGCGAAAGGCCGGTTCGGGCAGGATGAAGTCCGGTGAGAATTCGCTCGGCCCCCCGTAGTTCGCCCCCAGATCGAAGGCAAATTCCGGACGGTCTTTCCACAACCCGCTTTCGCCCGTCAGCAACAACCGGCCTCCCTGGGCCAGATAGGCGTCGAGCAGCGATTTCAGCGATTCGTCCACCCGGATGTCGTCGGGCAGAATGAGAAGTTTGAACCGGGTGAAATCCATCGTCCGATCAATCAGTTCGAAGAGAAGATGTCCTTCGAGCAGCACGCGCGAAGCGCCCTCGTCCGCCGAGCTTTGACGATGGGAATGATTTTCCGCCTCGCTGGTGAGAACGCCGATGTCGGAAACCGGCCGGGCGTCCACGCACCAGGTTTCTTTGGCTTCCACCTCGCGATAAGCGGCTCCGATGGAGCGGTAGGTCGTCTCGTCAAGATCACCGGCCGGATGCAGTTGGTCGCCGATGCTGCACTTGGCGTTAAAGGCCAGCATGGCGGCGCATTCGTAGCGCAGGGCATTAGGATGTTTCTGGCCGCCGAATTCGCCCCAGGTGGTGTGGAATTTTCCGGTCATGCCCAAAAAATCCAAACCGAGATTCACCACGTATTTCGCCGACATGGGAAAATGGTCATAGCCCCAGCCACCGGTCGGAAGAGATTCAAGTTCGAGATGGCTGAAGAATTTCAGAACGTCCCGGTCCCCCCGCCGGATATGACCGGCGTTGTGGAAAACCGGCATGTCCGGGTCCAGCACCTTGGCTGCTTGCGTGGTCCGCTCGTAATAGCGCCGGAGGGCGGCTTGGGCAGCTTTCTCGCGCTCTGCCAGCACTTCTGCATCCAGGCCCTCTGCGGCCATGTGCGCCAGCCGCCATTTGGAGGCCCCGGGACTTTGGGAAATGATGTCGAGAAAGATTCCGTCGCAATCGGGAAACAAGCGCGCCGCCTCCTCGATTTGCGCGCAGAGAAAATCGAGATAGGGGCTCAGAAAATCCATCATGAAAAACCCCGGTTTGAGTGGTGAAGTGACCCAGCCGCTGAAGGCACCCTCTACATTCATCTCGCGCCAGTCGGGATGTTGCTCGCCGGCCACGTTGTCCACGCCCGCGGAGAGATAGATGGGAGCGGCCACTCCGATTTCCTTGCAAGCGTCGTATTGGGCGCGCAGCAGGTCGAAGTTGAGGTGCGGATGCATTTTGCCGACCGTGGTCGGGTGGTAACTCCACCCGTGGTGGCACTTGGAAAAGAGCGTAACCGAATTGACCCGCGACTCTTGCAGGGTGTCTTGCCAGCGGGCCTTGTCGAATTTCGTTCCGATGGCGGGAATGTGCGGCGAAGTGTGGAAATCGAGGTGAACCTGACGGAAAGGGAGAGACTTGGATTTCATACAACAGAGTAGGTGGCGGGAAACTGAACGAGGGCTACTCGGGAGAGAAGGAAATTTTCCGAGGAATGCCGATCTGTATTTTGATCATGGCGTTCGATAGCTCAATGCCCGTGGCATGAGCATCCTGCCTATGCGTAGATCGCATCAAAGGGAAGCAGCTGCCACCGGCTTTTCGGTCATGGAAGCGGAAGGGCAGACGTGGAAGGGACCAAGCATGGTTTATTGATACTCGAAACACATCCAAGAGTTTGCAGTCAATAAACCATGCCTGATCCCTCACCCACCTCACCCCATGCCCCCTCACCCCACGTGACCCCTCACCCCCCACGCAGAGAATTGTTTCCGCCAATATTTTCACAAATTTCACATACTTTTCATCATCCTTTCACGTGAGATTGTGATCGTCCACAGCATGACAAGCAGCAATGTTGTGGAGAATATGCAGGAATCCTTGGCCGGAACATCGGCACGTACCGATGCCCCAAAATATGAAATGGCCAATCCTCGGTTTTGGATCTCCCATTTTCATCGCAATCGGCAAAATCGGCCGGAACCAAAATGGGATGCCCCGCTTTCGCTGCCGCGATCTGTGGTGAAACTCTTGGTCAAATCGCTGGAGCAATACCAACTCGGCGATGGAGGGGGGCCAGCTTCTCTGACCGCGTGGAATGCAAAGTCTTTCCGATGCTGCAGCGCGGAAAGCAAGGAACTCGTGGATTTGTGGTTCCTGGAAGAGAAAGAACATTCCCGACTGCTAGGCGGCGCGGTGGCAAGACTGGGAGGAACGCCTATTCGGGAACATTGGAGTTTCTCGGTCTTCTGCGGAGTGCGTCGCTGCATCGGAGTCGATTTTGAGCTGACTGTGCTGTTGCTGACAGAGATTGTCAGTACCATCTACTATCGGTTGATCCAAAGACACTGCCAGGACGAGCCGATCCGGGCCATGTGCGGACTGATCATGCGGGACGAGGCCGGTCATGTGGCGTTTCATCGGGCGCGAATGGCTTTAGAAGGGCGGAAAGGCAAATTCACGTACGGAGCGATTTGGAAAGCGGGATTTTTCTTCCTAGGTTATGCCGCCGCGACGATGCTTTGGGTGAATCACGCCCCTGCCTTGTGTGCCATGGGAGCAACCACCCAGGAGTTCTACTCCGAGATTCAGAAGGAAATCGGCGATTTTGTCATGGATTTACGGAAGGAGGTGGCCGCGGAAAATGCAGTGGCTTGAAAAAGGGTTGGCGGCCTTGGTTTTGATCACGTTGGCGCCGCTGTTCCCAGTCCTTTGGATCCTCAATCGGCGTGAAGACGGCGGCGAAGTTTTCTACTGGCAAGCGCGCCTGGGGAAAGGGCGGATTCCTTTTTCCATTCTGAAACTGCGGACGATGCAGAAGGGAAGAGTGACTCGTTTGGGATCGCTTCTCCGCCCTGCGGGCATGGACGAGTTGGCGCAATTTTATAACGTTCTGCGTGGTGAGATGCGACTGATTGGTCCACGACCTGTGACAGAAGAAGACACGATTCGTTGGAACTGGACCGAAACCGATCCGCGGTGGAACGCCAGCCCCGGAATGAGCGGCCTGCCCGGGGTTCTAGGGACGCAGCGGGGACGAGATGCCCTGCGGCTCGAGCACTTCTATGCGACCCGCAAATCGGCCAAGCTTGATCTCACGTTGCTGGGAATGACTTTTGCAATGCTGTTTCTGGGAAAACGTCGGGTGAGGGGCTTGAAGACAATCGCGCGCCGACAATTCGCCCAATGGAGGCGCAACCGGCGAAGCAAAAGGGGGAAACTAGGAAACTAGAGGTCAGGGAGAGGTCAGGGAGCATTTTCTTGCACTTCTTGGTCGCTAGATGAAGACACTGCCTGCGTCATCCATTTGGAATCGTGGTGGCCGCCGCTGACAGGGGTGTCGAGCTAGAGGGCTGGGACGTGCAAGGGTCGGGGGGGCCCGATGCGCCAGCTCACTCGACGTCCGCGCTGGTCAGCGCGCCATTGCGTTCAAGACGCTTGCGCAGTGTGGCCCGGGTGATGCCCAAAAGCTTGGCGGCGCGAACCTGATTGCTGCCGGTTTTATCCATGGCGCGCAGGGTGAATTCCCGTTCCAACCAGGGCAGCAATTGAATGGATGCGTCCGAGGCCGCCGCGCTGAACAACGCTTCAATGGCCTGATCGGCGGTGGTGCCGCCATTGCTCCCGGCCGGTTCCGCCGCGGCACCGGAGACTTGACCGAGCGGGATGTCCTTGGGAAGGAGAACGTCCGCGGTGGCCAGCACCGAGGCCCGTTGCATGGTGTTCTCCAGTTCGCGCACGTTGCCGGGCCATTGGTAACCTTCCAGCACACGGGCCGCTTCCTCGGAAAGCTTGAGCTGCGGGCGATGTTTTTGGTGGGTGATTTTTTGCAGAAAATATTCCGCCAGCAAACGAATGTCGTCCTGCCGGGAGCGAAGGGGCGGCAGATGAATGCGCACGACATTGAGGCGATAGAACAAATCCTCACGGAAGGTCTTTTTTGCGACTTCCGCCTCCAGGATCTTATTGGTGGCGCAAACGATGCGGACGTTCGTGCGGATGGTCTGATTGCCACCCACGCGGGAAAACTCGCCCTCCTGCAGAACCCGCAGAATCTTGCTCTGCACCGGCAGGGGCATCTCGCCGATCTCGTCGAGAAAAAGCGTGCCGTTGTCGGATTGCTCGAAGCGCCCGATTCGCTGGCTGTGGGCCCCGGTGAATGCTCCCTTCTCGTGGCCAAAGAGTTCGCTTTCCAGAAGATTTTCAGGAATGGCGGCGCAATTGATGGCGAGAAAACTTTTGCCGTTTCGCGCGCTGTAGGTGTGGATGGCGCGCGCGACGAGTTCCTTGCCCGACCCGCTCTCACCCGTGATCATCACCGGGGCGTCACTGGCCGAGACGCGGCCGATCATTTTGAAGACCTGCTGCATGGCGTCGGATTTGCCCACAATTTCGTCCTGGTGCTGCTCCACCGTGAGAACAGGGTGGAAGGTGTTGGCCGCCTTGAGTTCTGCCGATGCTTTGAGGGCGGAATCGGCCACAATCTTGAGATTGAAAGGAAGCTGTTCCTTGCGGACAAAATCGAACGCCCCCATTTTCATGGCCTCGATCACGTTCTGATTCGTGCTGAAGGCGCTCACGATGATGACCATGGCGTTGGGCGAGTGCTTGCGGATGCGGCCCAGCAACTCGATCCCCGAGAAAGGGTGGAGGTTCATTTCCGCCATCACTAGATCGGGCGACTCCAGGGAAAAGGTCTTGTAGGCGGCGTCGGCGGAAGACTCGCAAAGTACCCGTGTGCCGGTGGCTTCCAATTGATGCTTGGCCCAGTCGAGAAAATCGGTCTCGCGATCCACGAGGAGAATGGTTTGTTTGCCCATGAGAGAAATGTCTAAAAATATACAGTTGAGGACAGCGCAAGGGATGACTGTCGCGAAGTCAAGGGGTTTCCCCGCCGCCCAACCGGAGAAATGCGAAATAATCGCCAGTTATTTCTCCTGCAACCTACGTCGGTTGAGGCAGCCTAAATGCCCCCAAAACGCCGGCTGCGGCCCACGTAATCCTCGAGGGCGAGCAAAAAATCCTCCTTGCCGAAATCCGGCCACAATTTCGGCGTCACATGGATCTCGGTGTAACTGAGCTGCCAAAGCAGAAAATTCGACACACGCATTTCTCCGGAGGTGCGGATGAGCAAATCGGGATCGGGAACGCCTTTCGTGTAAAGCCGTTCGCTGAAAAATTCCGGCGAGATTTCCTCCTCGGTCAGCCTTCCCTCGCGCGCCTCGCGCACGATGCCCTTGATCGCATCCACAATTTCGATCCGTCCGCTGTAGCTGAGGGCAAGAATCACCGTGAGCCGGGTGTTCGTGGCCGTGGCAGCGATGGCTTCCGCGAGTTTGCGCTGGCAAATGGGCGGCAATTCGGAAAGGCGGCCAATGGCCTGCAATTTCACTCCCTCTGCGAGCATTTCCTTCAGCTTCTCATCCAGAAAGCGTTCCAGTAAGTGCATCAGCCCCTGGACTTCCAGCGCGGGGCGCTTCCAATTCTCCGACGAAAAGGCGTAGAGAGTTAAAAATTCCACCCCGGATTCCATGGCCGCCTCGACACAAGCGCGGATGGACCTCGACCCTTGTTCATGGCCCACCAGCCGCGGTAAACCACGCTGCTGGGCCCAGCGCCCGTTGCCGTCCATGATGATGGCGACGTGGCGGGGACAGGCGGATTTCGGCATAAGGCGGAGCCGTCCAGCTTGGTCCCTCATCCTTACGCTGCTCAAGATAAATCCTCCCTTTGCAGCGGATTCCCCGCAGGGTAATCTTTCCGCTATGTCCACTGATCGCAGTTTCGCCACCGCGGGGAAACACCTGCTCCGCGCCCTGCAACTGCGCTGCCCCGCCTGTGGGACCAAGCCCATGTTCATTCCCTGGCCCAGGGTGCGCTCGCTGCACGATTGGTTCACCCCGCTCGACGGCTGCCCACGTTGCGGCTACGCATACGAACGCGAGCCGGGTTATTTCCTGATGTCCATCTGGGCCATCAATTATGGTGTCGCCAGCCTCATCGGTCTGGCCCTTTACGGGCTTCTGGAGTGGTTTTTCGATCTCCCCGTCTGGACGCTCATGGCCAGCGTGCTGGTGCCCGTCTTGCTTTTCAGCCTCTTTTTCGCCCGTCATTCCAAATCCTTTTTTCTGGCCACCGATCTTTTTTTCGATCCCCACCACAAGGAAGGCGGGGACGACGGCGGCAACAAACCTCCCCCGCCTCCGGAAAACGGCGGCAGTCCGGCCAGCCATCAACCAATCCAGCCGGGCAAGCCCGCTGGCACGCTGCGCTAGGCGCACCGCACCATGGCAAGAATTCTGGGCTGGGTTATTTTGTTCGGCGTCCTGCATTGTGCCGCCCTGCCAGCCGCGCCTCTCGATGACATCGGACGGCCAGTGGACGAAACCCTCGCCGCCGGGTCTGAGATCCGCTTCAAAATCGAAATCGCCGGGGCCAAGGACAACGTCAAAATCGCCCGGCTCAAGGACGGTTCCATCATCTACATCGTCAAACGCCTCGGGGCGGGCTCCGACCGCATGCTCACGCCGGAGGAATTTGCCCGACTCTATTACAGCCAGCAATCCTCGCAGGGCTGGCTCTCCACCATCTTCAACATCACCAGCCCGATTGGCCTCTGCTGGATCGGTCTCGGACTGGGCGGCCAGATACTTTTTACCGGACGGATGCTCGTGCAATGGCTGGCCAGCGAGAAAAGCAGACGCTCGGTCATTCCCATTTCATTTTGGTGGATGAGCCTGATTGGCTCCACCATGCTCCTGGTGTATTTCATCTGGCGCCGCGACGTCGTCGGCATTCTCGGCCAAGCCACGGGATGGGTGATCTATATCCGCAATCTTGTGCTGATCCGGAAATCGCGAAGTTAATCTAAAAGCGGAGTTGAGGGTTGATGGTTGAGAGTTGAGGGGTTCAAAATGATCGGCTTACACCCAACGGGAGGCTGCTGCGATCAACGCAACTCGTTGATCCCAAGCCTCTCAACCACCTACTCTCAACTCTCAGCCCTATTTTTAGGGTTAATCCCCTCGCCGCTTCCCTTAACCCGCCTCCGCCACCAAAGCCGCAATCCCGGACGCCAGCTTGGCCGGATGCACAGGCTTGGCCACAAAAAGATCGAATCCCGCATCCAGGGCCGCCTGTTTATCGTCATTCGTGGCATACGCAGAGAGAGCAATACTCGGAGTCCGGTCCCCGCGAGCACGCAACCTGCGCATAAAATCAAGACCGCTCATTTCCGGCATGCCGATATCGCTGACCAAAGCGGTGAAGGAGGTGGATTCCAGCAACGCCAACGCTTCGGGCGCGGACGAAGTTCCGGTCACTTCCGCTCCCGTGGCTTGCAAAATGATGGCCAGCAATGTGCTGATGTCTTCATTGTCCTCAATGGTCAGAATGCGCTTTCCCGACAGATCCACCTGGGGCAAGAGCGGCTTCGGCGACAGCTTCTGCCGGAGGCCTTCCTCCCGATCAAGTTGATAGCGACTGATCACACGCTGAAAAAATTCCCGCACGTTGATCGTCCCGCCTTCATAATCGATTTCCTCCACCCAATCGGCAACCTGCTCAAATTGCACAATAAGGTTTTCGACCTCGCGTCGGACATGTTGAATATCTTTGCTCACGGTTTCCACTAGGAGAATTCGCACGAGCGTTGAAATTCGGTTCCCTCATAGTGAACGACTCGAAAAACACCGCGCGTCGCGGCATCCTCTACCTCACCGCATCCACGGCCTTCTTCAACCCGTCCTTCACCCCGTCTGCGGCGTTCCTGACCCCGTCTCCCGCTTTGCGAGCCCCATCCTCGACCCTTCCGCCCAGATTCTCCGTTTCAGCCTTCACGTTCTGCACTTTAGCCCGCACCTGGGCTTCGGTGTAACGCAGACGCTCCTGGTCGCGATACAGGCGGAGGTTGGCCGCTTTCGCCTTGGCTTCTGATTGTTCCGCCCCGGACTCCGTGGTAACACGCTGGTCGAGTTCGGAGATCTCTCCGTCGATCTCCGCAAAGGCGCGATCCACATTTGCGGCCTGGGTGGAGGTTGGCACACTGGAATAAGCGTCGATTTCCGCGCCCAAACGCGTCGTTTCAATATTCATCGTGGCCGGGACCGGCTTCTCCATCACCCGCGGTTTTTTGTCTTCACAGGCAAATAACCACATCGAGAGAGAAATACTGGCCGTGAGGGTAAAAAAGATTTTCATCAGTCCGATTATCGAACCGCGACGGGAGATTGGATGGGTCAAAACGAAAACTAATCCGTTCTTACGTCCAACACCCCGCTGCCCGGCGATAAACAGGCACTATGAAATATCTCACAAAGAAAGCCGCGCAGAGCGGCAAGCTGGGCTGGATTTTTCTATGGCTGATCGGCGTGCCGATTCCGCTGCTTATCATTCTTTTCCTCGTTCGCGGTTGCACCTAGGGGCTTTGCAGGCCTGGCGGAGCCAATAACCGCTCACTTTGTCAGGAACTCGCAGGGATATTTGCGCTGAGTCGCGAGACCGCTTGCAGTAAATTCGAAAGTTCAACCGGCTTGGTCAAATGTTCCGAAAAACCGGCCAGGCGACTTCGCTCCAAGTCCTCCTGCGTGCCATAGCCACTCACCGCAATGGCGGAAATGGTAGGTTGCCCGTTGTTCCGAAGTTGGTTCAGCAAATGCAGTCCCTTTCCGTCGGGTAATCCGATATCGGAGATCAGAATGTCGAATTGATACTGACGGCCGATGTCCAAGGCCTCCGCAATACTTCCGGCTATCTCAACCTTATGTCCCTTCAGTTCGAGAAGGCATCGAAGCGTTTCCGCTGTATCAAGGTGGTCTTCAACAATCAGGACACGCGCTGTTGCGGTTTCCGGAAGACTTGGAATGGTCTCTTCCTCTCCCGGAAAATGGCCGGCCAGACAAGGAAACGTCAGCACAAACGAAGAGCCGCAATTCGCGCCCTCGCTACGGGCTTCGATGGTTCCCCCATGCAAGTCCACCAAGGCCTTGCAGATGGACAGCCCCAAGCCCAGACCCCCGGGGTGGTTAGAGGAGACTTGCTCGAAGGCGCCAAAAATTGTCTCCAGTTTTTCCGCCTCGATGCCGATTCCGGTATCGCTGATTTCGATGAGCAAAAAATCTCCCTGCTCGGAGTTTTTCGTGTAGATGCTGATCGAGCCGTCCGCGGGGGTGAATTTCGCCGCGTTCGTCAGCAAGTTCCACAAAATCTGCCGCAGCCGTACCGGATCTCCCTGGAGATAAGTGCGCTCTGCTGCAAGTTCTTCAACCACACGAATCTTCTTCTGTCCGGCCGCCCTCAGACTAATCTTCAGTGCTTCGCGCAAAATCTCATGCGCTTCCACTTTTTGCTTCTGCAAGGTCAGCTTTCCGTTTCGGATTCGTGCCAGGTCGAGGAGATCATCAATTAGTCGGGCCTCCAGCCGGACGTTCCGCTGGATGGTCTCGATGGCCTCGTGCAAATGCGCCGGACATTCCCTGTCTGCTTGGAGCAGCGCAGCGGCATAAACAATGGGGGAAAGAGGTGTCCTGAGTTCGTGAGAAAGAATGGCAAGGAACCGATCCTTGGCTTCATTGGCCGCATCGGCCTCTGCCCGGGCCCGGTGTGCTTCTTCCGCTTTCAACCGTTCGGTTAGATCCACCACGGAGGCCAGAAACAGACTGCCTTCGCTGGATTGGATGGGGCGACAATGGATTTCCGCCGGAAAACTTCCCCCATCCCGCCGCTGCAATGTTCTCACGACACTTCCCGGGCCAACGCCCGCATTGCCGGCAATAAGATCCGTAACGCGGCATTGGAGCAACTCCTCCCGAGAACCTCTGAAGAGAGTCTCGGCTTGGGGATTCACCAAGCGGATGGCCCCGGTTTCGCCAAAGACCACCATGGCATTTGGTGCCGCCTCGATGACGACCCGGAATCTTTCCTCCGCCTTGCGACGTTCTGAAATCTCCCTCTCCATCGTTTGATTGAGAAGGGTAAGAGCGCGAGTCTTTCGAAAAAGATCAATGAAGACATTAACCTTGGAACGAAGCACCGCGGGATTGACCGGCTTGGTGAGATAATCCACCGCGCCGACATCGTATCCGAGCACGGCGTGTTCCTCTTCGCGATAATGCGCGGTCAGAAAAATGATGGGGATATGTTGGGTGCTTTTGCGTTGCTTGATCAGCCGGGCGAGTTCAATGCCGCTGATGTCAGGCATCTGGACATCAAGGACAATCACGGCGAAATTCTCGCTCATGACGGCCCGCAAGGCCTCATCGCCCGTCCGCGCCTGCACCAAGGCGTAATCCTGACCCTCCAGCACGCTTTCCAACGCCAGCAAATTTCTGGAGTCGTCGTCCACCACCAGCACCGCGGCGGAGAGTACGTCCGAAGGCTCCACCTGCGAATCTCCGGGAAAGTCCTGAAAGGCTTCCGGTTGCCGGGTCAACGGCAAATCTGTCAGCGGTGCAGCCATACCCTTAACAACGAGAGCAACTGATCCGTGTCCACGGGTTTTGCAATGTAATCGCTGGCACCCGCCTCCAAGCATTTTTCACGATCTCCCTTCATGGCCTTCGCCGTCAGCGCAAGAATCGGGAGGGTTCGAAATTCGGGAAGTTTGCGGATCTCGCGCATGGTTTGATAGCCATCCATTTCCGGCATCATGATATCCATGAGAACCATGGAGAGGCCTGGAGTTGCCTGGATTATTTCGATCGCCTGGCGGCCATTCGTTGCGCTCAGGACCTCCATATTTTTGCTTTCCAGCAGGATCGAGAGGGCGAAAATATTGCGCGCGTCATCATCCACCACCAGAACCTTGCGGTTCAGCAAGGCCTCGCTGGAACCGTGCAGCTTTCGCAGCATTTCCTGCTTGGACTCAGGCAATGCGGCAACTACGCGGTGCAGAAAGAGCGCGGTTTCGTCCAGGAGCCGCTCGGGGGACTGAACATCCTTGAGAACGATGCTCTTGGCCATGGCGCGCAAGCGGGTCTCCTCTTCCACGGACAATTCCTTGCCGGTGAAGACCACAATCGGCACATCTTTCAAGGCCTGCTCATCCTGGATTTTTTCCAGGACTTCGAAGCCGCTCATATCGGGAAGGCGAAGATCCAGAACGCAGCAATCGAAGGGATAATCCAGCAGGGTTTGCAGCGCCTCGGCTCCGGTTGATGCCGTGGTGATTTCAATGTCTTCATGTCCGAGCAGTTCGATGATGCTGTCCTGTTCGATCTTATTGTCTTCGACCACCAGAAGCCGTTTCGTATGCGGAATCACGAACGACTTCATGCGGTCGAAGGCCGCATCAAGGTCCTGCGTGGTGGCGGGTTTAACCAAATAGGAAAACGCCCCATGGGTTAGACCGTGGCCCCGCTCCTCCTCAAGGGTGATGATCTGCACCGGAATGTGGCGCGTTTCCGGAGCCATCTTGAGATTGTTCAGCACCGTCCAGCCGAGCATGTCGGGCAGAAAAATATCCAGGGTGATCACCGTCGGCCGGTATTGCCTGGCCAAGGCCAGTGCTTGGTGGCCGCGGGTGGCGATCAGTCCCTTGAAACCCTTGTCCCGGGCCAGACCAAGCAGCACACGGGCATAGTGTGGATCATCCTCGACGATGAGGGCCGTAAGATCGCCGGAGATCACGGCCTCTCGATCATCGGGGATACGCTCTTCCACCAACGACGGAACCACGGGCAAAACCATGGACGCAGTCATGGAATCACGATCGGACAGAATGCTGACCGGCGCGGTTGCGGCGGTGGAAGGCCCGGTATAATTCTCGGGGAGCAAGAGCATGAATGTGCTGCCCTCTCCCGGAGTGCTGGCCAGGCGGATTTCGCCGCCCAGCAGGGAGGATAACTCGCGGGAAATCGCCAGACCCAGACCGGTTCCCCCATACTTGCGTGAGGTACCGGCATCCGCCTGCTGGAACGCCTCAAAAATGAGGCGCTGCTTTTCGGGGGCGATTCCGATTCCCGTGTCACTGATTTCGATCCCGATGACCGAGTTGGCCCGATTCAGGCTGAGGTGGTTCGGACTCCAGCCTGCTCGCACGGGCCGGACGGACATCTTCACCTGACCATGGGCGGTGAACTTGAAGGCGTTGGAGAGAAGATTTTTAATGATTTGCTGCAGTCGCTTGGAATCGCTGGTGAAGGAAACGGGCAGCCCCGGGTCGAATTCCACCACGAAGGGAAGGTTCTTGCTCTCGGCAACGTGCCGGAAACTGCGTTCCACCGATTCGCGGAGGGAGGCGAAGCTGATTTCCTGAACCTCGACCGATACCGTGCCGGATTCGATCTTGGAAAGATCCAGAATATCACTGATGAGGTTGAGGAGGTCCGAGCCGGCGGAGTGGATGTTCCGGGCAAATTCCACCTGCTTGTCCGAGAGGTTTCCGGACCCGTTTTCGGCCAATTGCTGGCCAAGGATCAAGATGGAATTCAAGGGCGTGCGCAGCTCGTGCGACATGTTGGCCAGAAACTCGGACTTGTATTTCGAAGTCAGCGCCAGTTCGGTGGCTTTTTCCTCGACCGCGCGACGAGCCTGGTCGATCTCCATGTTCTTGCGTTCCACCTCCGCGTTTTGATCGGCCAACTGGCGGGCTTTTTGTTCGAGCTCCTCGTTGGTCTGCTGAAGCTCCGTCTGGCCGTCCTGTAATTCGGCGGTGAGCTGCTGGCTTTGCTGGAGCAACCCCTCCGTGCGCATGGTCGCTTCGATGGTGTTCAAAACAACACCGATCGATTGGGTCAACTGCTCAAGGAAGTTGATTTGCGGGTCGGTGAACTGTCGCAGCGAGGCCAGCTCGATCACGGCTTTCGTCTGACCTTCGAACAGCACGGGCAGCACCACCACGCTTGTCGGCCGCGCGGAACCGAGGGAAGAGGAAACCGGGGCGTAGTCCTCCGGCAATGAATAAAGCAGGATCCGCTGCTTTTCTTTGGCGCATTGCCCGACCAGTCCTTCACCCACCGGGATGGAATCCGGCAAATTCGGCCCACTGGCATAGGCGGCCAATCGGCTCAGCATATCTCCTTCTGCCTCGGTGGTCGCCATCTGGTAAATCGTGCCCTGCTGGGCGTCCACCAAGGGGGCAAGTTCCGAAAGCAACATCTGGCCCACGGTGCCGAGATCGCGCTGGCCTTGGAGCATGCGCGTGAATCTGGCGAGGTTGGTCTTCAGCCAATCCTGTTCCTTGTTGCTCTCTGTCGTCACCCGGAGGTTGTCGATCATCGTGTTGATATTGTCCTTCAACTCCGCCACCTCACCGCGGGTCTCGACTTGAATGGACCGGGTCAGATCGCCCTTGGTCACCGCTGTGGCCACCTCCGCGATGGCGCGCACCTGAGTGGTCAGGTTGGCGGCCAGCAGATTCACGTTGCCGGTCAGATCCTTCCACGTGCCGGCCGCACCTGGTACGTTTGCCTGCCCGCCCAAGCGGCCCTCCACGCCGACTTCGCGCGCCACATTGGTGACTTGATCAGCGAAGGTCGCCAGGGTGTCCGTCATGTTGTTGATCGTATCCGCCAGGGCGGCTACCTCGCCTTTCGCTTGCACGGTGAGTTTTTGACGAAGATTTCCATCAGCCACCGCCGTCACCACTTTGACGATGCCGCGAACCTGATCGGTCAGGTTGGTGGCCATCACATTCACGGAGTCGGTCAGATCCTTCCAGGTTCCCGCCACGCCCGTAACCTGGGCCTGGCCTCCGAGTTTGCCCTCCGTGCCCACCTCGCGGGCCACCCGGGTAACTTCGGCGGCAAAGGCATTGAGTTGATCCACCATGGTATTGATCGTGTCCTTCAGTTCCAGGATTTCGCCCTTCACATCCACGGTGATCTTGCGGGACAAATCCCCGCGGGCCACCGCCGTGGTGACCTCGGCGATGTTTCGCACTTGGGCGGTGAGGTTGGTGCCCATCGCGTTCACCGAATCGGTGAGATCCTTCCAGGTTCCCGCCACGCCGGGCACCACGGCTTGGACGCCAAGCCTGCCTTCCGTGCCGACCTCGCGGGCCACCCGGGTCACTTCCGAGGCAAACGAGCGCAATTGTTCCACCATCGTGTTGATGGTTTCCTTCAACTGCATGATCTCTCCCCGCACGTCCACGGTGATCTTGCGGGAAAGATCGCCGTTCGCCACCGCAATGGTGACCTCGGCGATGTTGCGCACCTGACCGGTCAAATTCGAGGCCATGGAATTGACGTTGTCCGTCAGATCTTTCCACGTGCCCGCCACACCGGAAACCTGGGCCTGACCACCCAGTTTGCCTTCCGTACCCACCTCACGCGCCACCCGGGTCACCTCGGAGGCGAAGGCATTTAGTTGATCCACCATCGTGTTGATGGTGTTCTTCAGTTCGAAAATCTCTCCCTTCACATCGACCGTGATCTTGCGCGACAGATCACCCCGGGCCACCGCCGTGGTCACATCCGCAATATTGCGCACTTGGGCGGTGAGGTTTGAAGCCATTGAGTTGACGGAGTCCGTAAGGTCCTTCCAAGTGCCGGCCACGCCCGGCACTCCCGCCTGGCCGCCGAGCTTTCCTTCGGTCCCCACTTCGCGGGCCACCCGCGTCACTTCGGCGGCAAAGGCGTTGAGCTGATCCACCATGGTGTTGATGGTGTCCTTCAATTCCAGGATTTCGCCCCGCACCTCGACCGTGATCTTTTTGGAAAGGTCGCCATTGGCCACCGCAATGGTGACCTCGGCAATATTGCGCACCTGCGAGGTCAGATTGGAGGCCATGGAGTTCACATTGTCCGTCAAATCCTTCCAAGTCCCGGCCACGCCGGACACCTCCGCCTGGCCGCCAAGTTTGCCTTCGGTGCCCACTTCGCGCGCCACACGGCTGACCTCGGACGCGAAGGCGTTGAGCTGGTCCACCATGGTGTTGATCGTGTCCTTGAGCTCAAGAATCTCCCCCTTCACATCCACCGTGATCTTGCGCGAGAGATCGCCGCGCGCGACAGCCGTGGTCACTTGGGCGATATTGCGGACCTGGGCCGTCAGGTTGTTTCCCATGGAATTGACGTTGTCCGTCAGATCTTTCCATGTCCCGGCCACATCCGGTACCTGGGCCTGGCCACCGAGCTTGCCTTCGGTGCCGACTTCGCGAGCAACCCGGCTGACTTCGGAGGCGAAGGCATTCAACTGATCGACCATCGTGTTCATGGTCTTCTTGAGCTGGAGGATTTCCCCCTTCACATCCACGGTGATCTTGCGGGACAAATCGCCGCGCGCAATCGCCGTGGCCACATCGGCGATATTGCGCACCTGGGCCGTGAGATTCGAGGCCATGGAATTCACATTGTCCGTCAGATCCTTCCACGTGCCGGCCACTCCGCGAACCTGGGCCTGACCGCCGAGCTTGCCCTCGGTCCCCACCTCGCGCGCCACGCGTGTCACTTCCGAGGCGAATCCATTGAGCTGGTCCACCATCGTATTGATGGTTTCCTTCAACTCCAGAATCTCCCCCTTCACGTCCACCGTGATTTTCTTGGACAGATCGCCGTTGGCCACCGCCGTGGCAACGTTGGCGCTATTGCGCACTTGGGCGGTCAGGTTGGACGCCATGGAGTTGACGTTGTCCGTGAGATCCTTCCACGTGCCGCCCACTCCCGGCACGATGGCTTGACCACCGAGCTTGCCCTCGGTGCCCACCTCGCGCGCCACCCGCGTTACCTCCGAGGCGAAAGCATTGAGCTGATCCACCATCGTGTTGATGGTGTCCTTCAATTCCAGAATCTCCCCCTTCACATCCACCGTGATCTTGCGCGAGAGATCCCCGCGGGCCACCGCCGTCGTTACATCCGCAATATTGCGGACCTGGGAGGTCAGGTTATTGGCCATCGAATTCACATTGTCCGTCAGATCCTTCCACGTGCCCGCGACGCCCCGAACCTCGGCCTGGCCGCCAAGTTTGCCCTCGCTTCCCACCTCGCGCGCCACCCGCGTCACCTCGGCGGCAAAGGCATTGAGCTGATCCACCATCGTGTTGATGGTTTCCTTCAGCTCCAGAATCTCCCCCTTCACATCCACCGTGATCTTGCGCGAGAGATCCCCCCGGGCCACCGCCGTCGTCACGTCGGCAATATTGCGGACCTGGGCGGTCAGATTGCCGGCCATCTGGTTCACGCTTTCCGTGAGATCCTTCCACACTCCCGACACACCCTTCACCTTGGCCTGGCCACCGAGCTTGCCTTCCGTACCCACCTCGCGGGCCACGCGGGTCACCTCGGAGGTGAAAACCGCCAACTGATCGATCATGCGGTTTACCAACCTGGCGGAATGCAGGAACTCGCCCTCCAGCGGGATTCCATCCACCTCCAACGCCATGGATTGGCCCAAGTCGCCCTTGGCCACTGCACCAATGGTCCGGGTTACTTCCTTGGTTGGGCGCACCAAGTCGTCCATGAGTGTGTTCAACGATTCGATGTCCTCGGCCCATCCACCGACCATTCCCCCGACGCTCATGCGCTGGCGCAGAGAGCCTTCCTTGCCCACCACCCGGCACACCCGCGCCGCTTCGCCGGCACGGCGCTCGCTCATTTCCAAAACGTCATTGAAGGCATCGGCGATTTTTCCCTGCATCCCGGTCCACTCCCGAGGGAGACGAGTGGAAAAATCTCCGCCACGAAAACGCATCATGGCATTCAACAAATCCGCTTCGAAACCAACATCGGACAGGCCATTGCTCGCGTGAGGACGCGGCGTTCTCTCATCAGCGACTTGAGCGGGATCGACCTTCCGAGAAAGAACCGGACTAGAAGTTTTGCCCATAAATAAAAGCTTTCCGGACGGTCGCCGCTTCAACTGAATTATCCAGCTTTCCCGGATCAGGCGAATCCCTGATTTCCCTATCAGGGAAGCCATGAGGGGTGGACGCGGCGAGCCGCTATACCTTCAGTGGAGATGTGAAAGATCCCACAACATGGTCGAATCGTTTTCGAATCCCTCTCACGCGGGAGAAGAACGAGGCGAACCGGCAGCCATCTTTCCCGGATGAATGACTCCTGCCTTCCCGAAAATCTTCTGGCTTTGATCCGAACGAGCATACCCACCATCAATGCGGCGGAGCTTTTGGTTTTTCTGGCCCGGCACCCGGAGAATCCGTGGGCTCCAGGTGAGCTGGTGTCCGCATTGAAACCCACCGTGATCAGCTTATCCGCGACCGAGGAGTATCTCAGCACGTTTAAAATTCATGGTCTTGTGCGCAAGAGCAACCGCCGCTACTGCTACAGCCCCGACTCCCCGGAATCGGGAAAGGGGGTCGAGGCGCTCATGGCCGCGTTTAACGAGCGGCCAGTGACATTGATCCGCACCATTTACAACGTGGCCGATCAGAAAATCCAGTCGTTCGCAGATTCATTCAAATTTAAAAAAGAGTAACTCATGGAAATTCATAAAATCGTGCTTTCCTCCCTAGCCGTACTCACCAGTGGAGCCTGCATGCTGCTCTTGTTTCGAGGCTATGCCCGCAAGAAAGTGCGCTTGCTGATGTGGAGCGCCATCTGTTTCGCCGGGCTCACCATAAACAACATCGCCCTGTTCTGCGACTTGGTGATCTTTCCCGATATAGACCTTCGACCCCTGCGGCTTTTTTCGGCCCTCACCGGGATGCTTTTCCTGCTCTACGGATTCATCTGGGATTCTGAATAGAAAAACCTCCACATGACCAACTTCCTCGCCGGCGCGCTCACGTCCTCCCACCTGATCGCAGCTGTCTTTTTCCTGCGATTCTGGAAAAAGACCCACGACGGGTTGTTTTTGCAATTTTCTCTCGCTTTCCTGCTCTTCGCCTTGAATCAGATCGCTAGTTCCATTTTGGAATTGGATAGCGAGAGAGTGGGCTACACCTATATTCTGCGCGTGCTCGGCTATATCGTCATTCTTGTTGCCATAGTGGAAAAGAACCGGCGCGCGGCGAGGAAATCGGAATAACCCGTACTTCTCTGGCCATCCCAACTCGCCTCCCGCCACTTGGAGAAAGAGAGTCGCTGCGGGGGTTCCGTCCGCGAGCATGGGAAAACAAGGAAGATGCTGGCAGAAACTCGATCTTCGCAAAGCCGCGGATCTCCCGGCGGTACCAAAATCGGAGAGCTGAACCCAGCCTGCGGTCAGCTCGCTCTGGAATCCGTCTCGTAGCGTACCGGTAGCAACACGCGGAAGGTCGTGCCCTCCTGCGCGGAACTGGCCACCTCCAGGCTGGCATCGAGCAAATCGCAGAGCCGTTTTACAATGGCCAAACCGATCCCCTCGCCCGGGCGCTGCCGAGCGGCCAAGGCTTTGGCATCAGCCACCTGGGGCAACACATGGAGACCTTCGCCGCCCGCCTGCACCGCGTTTTCATCGGATTCGCGCGCACTGGCCGTGGCTTCTTTGAGTCCGTTCAGCATCGGCGCGCCCGGTCCGCCCAGCAGCCCCGGTCCGGTGTCCTTCACCTTCAGCCACCAATGATCCGTTCCTTCCAGTCCCCAACTCACCGTCACTCCGCCCTGTTTCGTGTATTTGAGCGCATTCTGGACCAGATTTTGCGCGATGCGATGCACTTTGTCGGAATCGCCTTCCACCTCCATGGGCCGGGGGCCACTGGCTTCCAGCCACAGGCCATGTTCCTTCGCCGTCGTCTGCGACACCGCGCAGAACTCGCCCAACACTTCCGCTGCGTCAAAGGTCTCAACCTTCCGCCGTTCCTCCCCCGCTTCCAGCCGCGCCAGGCTCATTAGTTCCCCCAGCATCATCCGCAAACTCTTCACCCCGCGCTCAATCGTCCCGGTTACCGCGGAACGCCGATCCTCCGGCAAAGTCGGAAGGCTCAATATCGTGGCCGCGGTCGTCACCGCCTGCACGCTGCCTCCCAGATCATGCACGGCCTCGCGAATCAACATTCCTCGCTGACGCTCCACCTCCGCGAGTTCCGCCAGCGCATGTTCCAGATCACGCGCCCGCCCGGTCGCCGTCTCCTTCTCCATCAGCATGTATTGCGATACGCTTTCGTTGATCGCGTTGTTGATCAGCTTCACCAACACGCATTGCGCCTCGGCCACCGTTTCCCGCTCGATTTCCGGATCATGCTTGGCGAACGCCTCCACCTCACCCGTCAGGCATAAATGCAGATGCCCCCACTCGCGCGTCACCTCGCTCAAACGATATCCCTGCTGCCAGCGCTGCAAGCCATGCTTAATCTCCTCGCGCTTTTCCCGTTTTTTCGCGGCCGCTTCGCGCTCACCGCCCGGCCAGGATTTCAGTTCTTCCTCCAGCACATCGAGCACTTGGGGAATATGATCGTAGAACTGGGTGCGCGTGAGCGAATCCACCGTCGTTTGCTGTGGATCCCCCTCCGAGGCCATGCGCCAGGCTTTCATCAATTGCTCCCGTCGACCCGAGAGATATCTACTCAGTTCCGTCAACTGCTTGAAGGTCTTTTCCATCATGAGGATAAAATCAGCTCCATACCGACACCGTGACGGAGCATCTGGCAACTGATTTTTGCCGACAAGGCATTTCTTCCGCGAAAAAAAGCAACGTCCATCCGCCCAAGCACCGAGACGCGATTCCTTGCGATTTTGAATGCCTTGCACATGCTTTCGCCGAACGAACCGCCCGCGCCTCCCTTGGATCTTACCCTTCGCGTCGGCTGCCAGCTCACCTATACCAGCGCGATGGGAGCCCCCGCCCTCGTGGCCATCAAGCCGCGCCACGACAGCCAGCAATCCATCCGCGCGGAAAGCCTGGAGTTCCCCGAAGGAGTTTCCGCCACCGAGTTTGAAGACGACCACGGCAACATCCTATTCCGCCTCAATCTCCAGCCCGGCGACAACAGCCTGCGCTACGACGCCATTGTCTCCGTGCCCAGCCTTCGCGAGGATTTTGCCCACCTCGACGGACCCATTCCGCCCGAGCAACTTCCCGCCAGCCTCCTGCGCTACACCATGCCCTCGCGCTACTGCGATTCCGATCGTCTGCTCGATTTTGCCTGGAAACATTTCGGCCATCTGCCCCACGGTCTCCCCCGCGTTCACGCCATCCGCGACTGGCTGCATCATCACATCGAATACCGCACCGGATCCGGCAGTCCTCACCTCACCGCGTCTGACATCATCGAGCGCCGCTTCGGTGTCTGCCGCGACCTCGCCCACTGCGGAGTCTCCCTCTGCCGCACCTTCAATATCCCCGCCCGCTACGTCAGCGGATTCGTCGCCGACATTGGCTGCCTGGATCCCGGCACCCCCATGGACTTCCACGCCTACTTCGAAGTTTTCCTGGGCGGACGCTGGCAGATTTTCGACGCCCGTTTCCCCACCCCTCGCATCGGACGCATCCGCATCAGCGCCGGCTACGACGCCGGCAACTGCGCCTTCACCACCATCTACGGTGCGGCCACCCTTACCGGATTTTATGTCTGGTCGTATCAAGTTGATCCCGCCGAGGTTCACGTCGGCGATCCGGTTGATCTCTCCACCCGCCTCTGCGGCACGCCAGAGATTCGTTTTCCCGACCCCCACAAGGCAACAAAGCGCCGCGTAAACTTGGAATCGCCGCCGTGCTCGGGTGTCAGCTCCGCTTTTCGTTGGAGTTCACGCTTTAGCGTGCGCCTCCCAGAGCAGCCTAAAGGCTGGACTCCAACGCTTAGTTACCGAAGAGCTTGATGGCGGAACCGGAGTTGATCAGGGTGCCGCTGCTTTGGGGTGAGGCGGCGGGAACGGTGGTCTGACCGGCTCTCTTTTTCAGGGCGGCGGCGAGGTTTTCCTTGGCGTCTTTGAGACCGGGATTGATCTTGAGGGCTTTTTGGAAGCTATCGATGGCTTCATCGTTGCGGCCGAGGAAATAGAGGGACACGCCGAAATTGCAGAGGAAGGTGGGGTTGCCTGGTTCGATTTTCAGCAGGGTCTCATAGACTTCGCTGCCTTCCTGGTAATTGCCCACGCGCACGAGAAGGCTGCCGAGGTTGACCTTATAGATGGTGATGTCGGGGGCGATACGGATGGCTAGGCGGAGTTGCTCAAGGGCCCCCTCCATGTCGCCTTTTTTCTCCAGCATGGCGCCGTAGTTGTTGTGGGTCTCGGCCAGGTCGGGGCGAAGGCGGACGGATTCGCTGATGTGGTGAAAAGCGGAATCGTTGTTGCCGCGTTCTAGCATCACCTTGCCGAGGCGGCTGTGGGCCTGCCAGGCGTTGGGGTTGCTTTTGAGGGTGTGCGTCCACATTTCGTATTCGTTGGCGAAGATGCCGGCGTAGCGGTGGCTGTGAATGGTGAGTACGGCGAAAACCACCAGGCCCAGCGCGAGGAAGTAGCGTTTCGGTTCGGCTTCCGCCTTTTGGTAACCATAACCAGCCGCAGCGGTGGCCAGTCCGATCAAGCCGATGACGGGCAGATAGACGAAGTGGTCGGCGACCCACGTGATGCGCATGTAGGACATGGTGATGAAGCCAAGGATGGGGAAGAGATTAATGAGGAAAAACCCGAGCCCGAAGAGGACGTCGCGGCCCCAGGTGTTCCGCTTGGTCCAGAGCCAAAAGAGCACCGCCGCGATGAACGGCCAGGGCAGAAATTGCCACCACGAGGGCGGGTCCACTTCCCAGCGGGGATAGATGGGCAGAAGTCCGAAGGGCCAGACGCATTTGTAAAAATAAAACAGGATGGCCATCCCGGCGGTGGCGATGCGGGAATCCATGTCGCCCACGGGAATGGTCTCGGTGCCGATGGCGCGGGTAAATTGGAAATAGATCGTAAGCAGGCCCAACGCCAAAGAGACAAAGAAGAATGGCGCGCTGCGCACGATGTCGTGCAGATCGATCTTTGCGCGCTTCCACCAGCAATAGAGCAACAGAATCACCGGATACATCACGACCGAGGTCTTGCCGAGAATCGCGGCGATAAAAAACACAAGGGCCCACCAATAGGCTGACTCTTTTTTGCGCTGATCAAAAGTCAGCCAGGCCAGCATGGAAATGAGCAGGAAAACGAGCGAGAGGGTGTTTTTTAACTCCGACACCCAACCGACCGATTCCGCCAGGATCGGATGAATGCAAAACAGCAACCCGCCCAGCCAGGCCTCGCGAATACCCAGCCGCTCGAAGAGCCGCCAGACCAGGAGGGCGCAAGCGAGGTGCAACGAAATATTAAGCAAATGCCAGCCGGTCGAATTGGTTCCGTTGACCCGGTAAAACAACCACTGCACCGTGGTCTTGAGCGGAAAATAGTCCGCGCCCCCCTCGCCTTTCCAGGTTTTGACCAGCCCGTTGGGGTCGGGCAGAATCTGGCTGGCGGTGATTTCCTGATCGTCATCCCACAACCATCCGCCGTGAAAAACCGGGGCATAAATGAACAACCCGGCGAGGAGAATAACGAGAACCTTATAGATCACATCGCGCCCGCCTTCCGCCGGCTCCGGTAGGGTGGCGGGGCCGCGTTCTACTTTGGCTGGTTTTTTCTTTGGTGATAGACGCGGCATACAGTTTCAAAAACCTGATCAACGGTGATCATCTTCATGCAGACGTTGTCCCGGCAGGCGGTTTGGCGGTTGTTCAGGGCATTTACGCAGGGACTGCAGGCGATGCCAGCCCACAAAGCGTGATTGCGAGGCGTGGGCGCACCGAAGAGCAGGGGCGTCTCCGGTCCGAAAAGCGTCACCACGTCCATGGTTGTGAGCGTGGCGAAATGGGCGGGACCACTGTCGTTGGTCACCAACACCTCGGCGAAGCCATAGACGATCAAAAGCTGGCGCAGGGTGGTTTTTCCCGCCAAACAGAAGCAGCGCGGCGATCCGACGGCGCGCACCAGTTCCCCGACCTTGCCGGCCTCGTCGGGCGCGCCGGTGAAGCCGATGGAGATGTCGTCAAAGGTGGTCAGGATCTTTTTGGCCAGGGCGATGTAATTGTTTTCGTTCCATTTGCGCAGGGGCAGCAGGTCACTGGCGTTGGCATTGAGCAAAATGAGGCGTTCGTGGCCGGGAGTCTTGAGGCCATGCAGCATTTTTTCAACGACCAGGCGTTCCTCCGGCGCGGGTTCGAACAACGGCGGTGCCACCGTGGCTGGCGGGGAAACGGGAAAGGTGGGAAACCTCGCCGGGTCGCCATCGAGCGCCATGACCAGGCTGGTGAAGGTGCTGCTGGTGTGCAGGTGGGAGTTGTAAAGCACCCGTTGGGTCAGCAAGTCGCCGCGATAAGGGCCCTCGCCATAGTAGCCATGGAACCCCGCCCGCACCCGCGCGCCGGTGAGCCAGGCCAGCGCGGCGGTGGAGCGCGCGAAAAACTCCATATCAATGCACGACTCCAGACCGAGGCGACGGATCTCCAGCAGCCGGGACAGGCAACTCGTGATCATGGTGACCGGGGATTTTGTCCGAATGGTGAGGACATTTTCCGGCGGCACGAGCCCGAGCAGGTCGAGGATGAAACGATTTTCCTCGAAGAGCAGGAAATAGACATTCTTCGCGCCGAAGCGGGCCACGGCCTGGCGGATGGCTTCGTGGGCGAGCACAGTGGAGCCCTGTTCGGCCAGCTTGAGAAACAGAACGTTGCGCGGCTTTTCTTGGCTCGGCGCGGAGGCGAAGGCGTCGCCGATGCGCCGAAACACGGTCAGGATGAAGCACGCGATGACGCCGAGCGTGCCATCGATTTTCAGTAAGATCTGCGCGTTGCTGCTAAAGCGGTTCAAAGGAGAATGGGGTATAAATCATGAATCGCAAAAAAAACATCCATCATTTTCCCGGCGGGCGGGATCACCCGTGCCGGAAATCATCCTTGCCCGATCCTGCGCTTGACTCACCGCCACGTATGAGCCCCGCGAAATACGCGAATACACACGAAAATGGGGCAGGGGGCAGAAAATCAGGAGCGTCTATTCTCATCGTCAAATCGGTGAGCCTCCGTCTCGATCACGCTTCGGATCGCTTCCCTCTTCCTTTCACGTCTTTTCGTGTGTTTCGCGGGCAGGAAAATCCCATTCCTCCGCTTCCCATCTGCAAATAACCCGCTAGTTTCCGCGTTCTCGATCGAAATGAAAACGCATCTCATCTTCGGCCTGCTCACGGTGGCGTTGCTGGTGATCGTCATCAGCAGCCGCCGGCAGGAGGCGTTTGGTTTCGACGATGTCGTGCGCATGGCCGAGACAATGGCGAAGGAAAACTACCTCTCGGCCGCGCCCGCCCTGCCCAAGGCGCTGCGCAATTTGAATTACGACCAACTGCGCGACATCCGCTGGAAAGACGAGCGCACCCTCTGGCGGCAGGAAGGCCTGCCCTTCCAGGCAAAATTTTTTCATCCCGGCGGCGAACATCACGATCGTCCGGTGGAAATTTACGCCCTGCCGGATGATGCCAAAACGCCTCTGCGTTATTCGCCCGGGTTTTTTGATTTTGGCCGGAACACTTTTAAGGAAGACCTCCCCGATTCGGTCGGCTACGCGGGATTCCGCATTCATCACCCGCTGAACCGACCGGACGTCCTCGACGAGGTCTTTGTCTTTCTCGGCGCCTCGTATTTCCGCGCGGTTCCACGCGATCTGGTTTACGGGACGAGCGCGCGGGGTTTGGCCATCGACACCGCAGTGGAGAAGCGGAAAGAGGAGTTTCCCGCCTTCACCAAATTCTGGCTCAAACGGCCCGAGGCTTATGGAACCACCTTGACTGTTTACGCGCTGCTGGAAGGGCGCAGCGTGACGGGAGCGTATCAATTCGAGGTCGAGCCCGGCGGGGAAACGCGCATGCACGTGAAGGCCGTGTTGTTCTTCCGCAAGAAAACCGAATACGCCGGCTATGCACCTCTGACCAGCATGTTTTGGTTCGGCGAAAACACCAGCAACACCTTCGGCGATTTCCGTCCCGAGGTGCATGATTCCGACGGACTGCTCATGCAGCGCAGCAACGGCGAATGGGTCTGGCATCCGCTGGCCTGGTCGCGGCAACTACAACTGAATGTCTTCGCCGATGATCATCCCCAGGGCTACGGTCTCCTCCAACGGGATCGGAATTTCAACCACTACCAGGATCTCGAGGCCGTCTATCACAAACGGCCCAGCGTGTGGGTGCAGCCGCTCTGGGGTTTCGACAAGGGCGCGGTGCGGTTGGTGCAATTGCCGACCAAGGATGAATTTCAGGATAACGTGGTGGCTTTCTGGGCCCCGGCGGAACCCCCGCCGCCATTGCAACCGGTGACGATTGAATACGTATTGCGCTGGATGTCCGATGTGGACGACCTGCCCCCGCTCGGTCGCTGCATTTCCACCCGGGTGGACGATCAGGACAAACCGTACTACCGGCATTTTTTCCTCGAATTCAGCGGGGGACCGCTGGCCCGGCTCAAGCCCGGCGAAAAACCCGTCCTGGACCTCGCCTCATCCACCGGCGCGGCCTTCACGGAAGCCGATGTGCAGTGGAACGATTTCAACAATTCCTGGCGGGTGAGTTTTTTCGCCAGCACGCCGGAAAACAAAAAGCCCCATGAACTCACCTGCCGCCTCACGGCCAACGGCGAGCCGCTGACGGAAACCTGGAGCTACACTTGGATGCCGTGAGTGGTCGGGTAAGATCCGCTTTTCTACGTTGACCCCACCGTCACTTTCATCGATTTCAGCTCCATCATCCCGTAGGTACTCGCAAGAGCAACATCCGCCGCATCCCGCCCGTAGGCCACGGCGATGCGGTTGCCCAGCGGTTTTTCCTGGGTTGCATCAAAAACATACCACCGGTCGCCGACATAAGCCTCAAACCACGCGTGGAGGTCCATGGGTTCCAAATCCTTCATGAATCCCACCACCATGCGCGCGGGAATATTCAGGCTGCGGCAAAGGGCCATTCCCAGATGGGAAAAATCCCGGCACACCCCCGTGCGGCTCTTTTCCGTATCCATCGCCGAAGTGGAAGCCGTGCTGGTCCCGTAACGATACACCACGTTTTTCTCAATCCACGACCGGATTGCCTCCACCTGCGGGTAACCCGGCAGGGCATCGCCGACGATGGAAACGGCCGACGCATTCAACATGTCGGACTGACAATACCGGCTCGGTAACAAGAATTGCAGATAGCTTTCCGGCACGCCCTGAACGGGGACAAACCCCGCCGTCCTATCCACGTCAATTTCATCGGCCACCTCCGCGGTACAGCTCGCCCAAACCACAAACGGTCCCGGCGGCACGACCATCCGTTGACAAAGGTTGCCAAACGCATCCATATATTCTGCCACCGGCACATGCGGATTCAGCGAATACTCCTCCCGCCTAATCCATTGCCCCAGCCCGCTGCGCGGGTGCAACATCAGCACAGTCGGGACCGGACTCGCTGCTTCGAAAACGATCTCGCACGTGGCGTCCAAAATCATAGGCGGCATCAATCCTCTATTCAGGCCTCACCGTCAAACACCTCATGAAGTCCCGCCTATTCGGCGGACGATGTAATCACCCAGGAAGACAACCCACCGTTCTTCTGGGTGTCGATAAACATTTTCAGTCTCTTGATAACCGAGGCGGGCCAGGAGTGCTTCGAGTTCATCGGCGTGGCCGTGGATGTCTCCGATGATGTCAAACCTGTCTGTGGTGTTGTTCATCTGGAGAAATTCTCCTCACGCCATCGAAATCAGGAATTCCCATATCCAAAGGATATATTACTCTATCATTATGTTTGAGAATCTCTTCTCCATCGGCGGCCTCTCGCTGGAAGTTTGCTGTCAATATTATGCGGTATTTGATATGCAATCAGTCTTGATGCGCGTGGTTTAAGCACTATTCGGTTTGCATCTCACAATCTCGTGATGATGAGCAACAACCAATTTTGATCTCGCGATCTTCACAACAAAGCTTTGTTGAGTTCCGCGATGACGGAACGCAGCGCGGCGTTGAGTTCCACCTTGCGGTTGAATTGCTTTTCCCAGCCGAGGCATGCCTCCAATTGCTGCCGTTCCCGTCGCTTCGCTTTAATCGTCCGAAAGCGGACGACGTGGTCCGCCAAGCTCTCACCTGCGCGTGGGGGCAGGGCGCTGCAACACCCGTCTTGTTCTTAATGGCCCAGCGGGCAGCGGCCACCATCGATCCTGTTGTGTAGAGGAGCGAAGCAGCAACATTGGGGTCGGCGTTGCCAAAGCCGTTATCCTTGCGCAAGGCCAAGATGGCTTCAAGTTTGCTTTTTACAGCAACGACCACCGGCCTATTCATGTTCATGTCCGCAAAGGCGGCGGGGAAGCAATTTTCGACGTCGAAGACAGGGTGGACCTCCGGGAATCCATCGGGCTGAAAGTGCGCGAACTCGCCCGCGGAGGAGCCAGGGCAAACGCATTAAAATCAGAGGGTAAAATATTGTTACGAATAAATTGTACAAATTGAGATGAGTCTGGAAGAAGCTCGGGATGGAAGAAGAATCCCGAGTCGAAAATCTGAGTTATCACCTGAGCATTATTCCGGA
>JBGTGQ010000100.1:0-31537 GCA_041746635.1 Terrimicrobiaceae bacterium
CGTGAGTTTATTTCCGAGGGTCGGACGGAAGGCAGATTCGTGCCGGGTATCGCGTAACGATGCGCCGACAACCTTCCCGCAGTCGGTGCGATGCAGGAAAACAAGGGCAGGATTCGGGCGATGATCGTTCGCATAAATGGAACCGACCGCGTGAAGCTCATCGATCAGAAACGGCGCAACCTTGCGACATTCCACCAGATAAGCACGGGCCACCGGCCAGTTTTCCTCATCACGCACCGCATATTTTGCCATGAGTTCCGAGAAGGGAAGCCGCTCGGAATCCGTCGATTTTCCCGAAAGAAATGTCAGTCCGTGCGGTGGTGGCGCAACCTGTCCAAATTCCCTGGCAAGAGCCTGGCAGGCAGCGGAAAAACTCTGTCCGCCCAGATGCATTTGAAGGTCGATGGCTCCGACGCCGCCGGTTCCGGTCTTGTTGTCGAACCAGCGGCTGCCAGTGACAACCAGATTCAATTGATCCGTGCGAACCCGCAAACTTGCCCCCTCTGGCTTCGCCTCCAAGCCGTGTCGGTGGAGCAACTGAAGCAAGGGAATGCCTCGAAGCTGTTCAGCATCTTGCTGGATGGCCGCACTCATTACCACCCGATGCTGTGGCAGAAGTCCGAGACAAGATCGTCCACCACGGCCTGCGGCATACCAGCCGTTGCCCCAATTTGCTCAAGGGTAGCCGGGCCAAGCAAGTCAGCTCGGACACAGTAAAGGACAACCGAAGCCCGGAGCCCCTTTTGCTCCACGGTATCGGCTTGCGCTACCCAGCCGAACGTGCGGCTCAGGACTTCGCAGATGCGCTGAAGCTGGTCTTCAGGAGTCGGAAGAGGTTCGAGGATGTCAACCGGATGGCGGCGGTCGGCATGGCGAATATCATTTTCAAGGAGTATTTGCGTTTTCATCCCCGCCACTCTGGCGGATGAAAACGACCTGCCTGCTCCCGTTTGGGAGCAACTTATTCGGGTTTAAGAATTCAGAACGTTTCAGGCGTTTTGCGGCGGAATTGTGGGCAAGAAGCAGTGACCTGGTAATCGCTCTCACCGCTGTATTGGTTTGCGGAATTGCAATTCAATTGTGCTCCATGACCTCCTGCGATTTTGAATCGTAAAACAGCGTCACCCCATTTGGGCAGAGCTGACGAAACCTAGCCATCTGGGACGGTTCTCCCGTTGCGAGAGCGCCGATCTGAGAGGCCAGCAGGCAATACTGGTAGTCTAGCCATTCATGGGTCGTCTTCAACAAGGTCATGGCGTGAACATTTGCACAGTTTTTCTCGACTAGATTCAAGTGGACGAGCAGGTGAATCTGAATCGAGCGAAACAACAGCCACCGAGATGAGATCTTTTCGGGTGCGGGATAAAAAAGTGGTCGCATCCAACAGTATTGTGATCGGACGAAAGCTTCATCCTCGGCGACTCTTTTTTGAAACTCTGGAAGTTTACGCCTGATGAGTTTTTTGAGATCGGAAATGGGAGTGGTCGGATTGGCTGCAAGTTGCTTCAAAGAATCGTCCCATTCATAGAGCGGCCAGAGGTTTCCAGTAATGTAGCTGTCCAAAGAAATCTGCACACTCTCTGCAACTTTTGCGCTCCAGCTTTCAACGATTGGCTCTTCTTCTTTTCGCATACGCAAAGCGGATTTGAAGTAAGAGGGATTAAATTGAATTCGTGAACCAATGTAGTCCTCGATAGGCCAACATGGGCGGCGAGTGCGAGCTTCGATCCCGACTAAAAATCCAGAGCTTGGAATCCGGAAAAGATGGGAGTCGTCGTGGGAGAACTTCATCAAGGCGGCGGCGTTCTCGTGACGAGTTCGCTCGTCTTTCTTTTGGCCTGGAAGGAACGACTGGAAGCATTCTCCCAACAACGATTCGGAAGCGAGAAAGTCGTAGCGCTCGCTGAGATCGGAAATGACCTCTTTGCGCACTCCGAACAGGAAGCTTTTGTCCAAGACCACGAAACGTCGAACGCTCATGGTTGGATTCAACTTGTAAATTGGAGAGATGACGAGCGGTTCATGGGAGCCACACGCTCCAGTTTGCGTGACAATGCGTGACAAATTTACCGCCAAAACTGCCTTTAACTGCACTTTGACTGTTACCCTCTCAAAAGCCCGCAGAGCTTCTGTTTATCAGGCTTAGCGGTCAAAATCGCCACTCGAATGAGTGGCGACCCTAACGGGATTCGAACCCGTGTCACCGCCGTGAAAGGGCGGTGTCCTAACCGCTGGACGATAGGGTCGTGAAGGGGGGGAAACATGGGGCAAAAGCGGAGCGGGAGCAAGGGGAAATTCGATTCCCCTTTTCGTGGACAAATTATTGGAAAATTCCATCGCGTGGCCTATCTTCCCTTCGTTTTGAAAACAGACGCTTGGTCATGAGTGGCTTGATTCTTTCAGCAGCCTTGTTTGGGGTGTCAATGTTTTCACTTCACGCTGCGGGACGCAGTGCCCCGCAGGGCGAATACGTTGAGTTGCACGCTTGTGATTTGTACACCGGGGGATGCACGGCGTCGGCCCAAATTACTCTTGGTGGCCGCTCCGTGGTCAGGGTTTGGAGTTTTGAGTCCGGAGAGCTGGCCGGTCTGACGACGGCTGTTCTGGAAGTGGCGGAGGCCAATCTGGCCCTGCCCGATACGAAGGCTTCTCAAGTGATGGTTTATCTACCTGAACAAGCCACAGAGGTTCAGCGGGATTTTCTTTTGGGCTGGTTAAAAGAGAATGGCGTCGCGGTGACTGAGACGAGGGTGATGCCGGTTTCGTATCGTCGGGAGGGGCCGGTGGTTACGGTCGGCGTCGGGGATGGGCTCGGTTTTTCCACCCGCGCGATTGAAGCCTGTGATGCGGGAAGCTGTGGGGAGCAATTGTGGTATTCGCCGCGCGGGAAAATCGGTGCTTTCACCGTCTTGGTGAATGAACGCTCCCACGTGGAGGAACCCGCACTCGAACTTTCGTGGAAGGACAATTCCTCGAAAAGTGTTTTTTTTGGAAAATTCGGCGTCGCCGAAAAGGGCGGTTTCACTCTGACCTCCATCCCGTAACTTCGCGCATGGCCACCCCCGACTCCACCAGCGAAAATCTTTCCCGCCGCAATTTTTTCAAAGGGCTGGGCGCGGCTGCGGTCGCCAGCGCGACGCAGAAGGCGAATGTGGTCGCCCAGGAACTTAACAAGCACAACGCGGAAAAAATCCAGGGTCCGGACGCCATTCCGGTTAAGCTCACGATCAACGGAAAAGTGGAGGCATTTCAGCTCGAGCCGAGGGTGACCTTGCTGGATGCGTTGCGGAATCATTCCTCTCACACCGGGGCCAAGGAAGTTTGCGATCGGGCCACTTGCGGGGCCTGTACTGTTTTGCTGGACGGAGTGCCGGTTTACGCCTGCATGTTGCTGGCGGTCGAGGCACAAGGGCGCGAAATCACCACGGTGGAGGGACTGGCCCCGGACGGCAAACTGACCAGGCTGCAGGAGGCTTTTATTGCGTGCGATGGACTGCAATGCGGGTATTGCACGCCGGGATTTGTGCTGAGCGTTTCGGCCTTGCTGGCCAAAAATCCGAAACCGACGGAGGGCGATGTGCGCAAGGCCTGCTCGGGAAATCTTTGCCGATGCGGAAGCTATCCGCGTGTGATCGAGGCCGCGCTTAAAGCCGCGGGGGTTGCGACGGCGTCGAAATGTGAAGTCGTGACCATGAATCATGTCTGACTGGCCCTCCAACCCGCAATATCTTGGCAAGGACACGCTGCGTATGGATGGCCCGGCGAAAGTGACCGGCGCGGCGAAATATTCGTCCGACATGCAGCCGGAAGGCTGGCTTTATGGAATGATTTTTCGCTCAAAGTGGCCGGCGGCCATCATTCGCTCGATAAACCTGGAAAAGGCCCGCGCGCTTCCCGGCATCAAGGGAGCCCTGACGGTGCGCGAGGGCGAGCGACCGGTTTATTTTTACGGCGAGGAATTGGCGGCGGTGGCGGGAACCAGCAAGCAGGCCTGTCTTGACGCCCTCCGGCTAATTGAAGTGGAGGCCACCCCCCAGCCGTTTGTGGTCGATCCGGTCGAGGCGATGAAACCGGGGGCACCGGTCGTGTTCACGGATGCGCCGAACCTCAGCGAGGCAAAGATCAAGGAGGAGGGCAAGGTTGATGAAGCTTTCGCGAATTGCGCCGTGGTGGTGGAAGGTGAATTTTTCACGCAGGTGCAGTTGCACCAGGCTTTGGAGACCCATGGTAATACCATCCACGTGCGGGAGGAGGACTGCACCGCGTGGGCTTCGACCCAGGGCATATTCAGTGTGCGGGACGGACTGGCCGACCAATTGAAAATGCCGCAGAGCAAAGTGCGCGTGATTTCCGATTTCATGGGCGGTGGCTTTGGGGCGAAGTTTGGCCCCGGAGTGGAGGGTTCGTTGGCGGCACGGCTTTCGCGGGAAACCGGCCTGCCGGTGAAAATCATGCTCACGCGTTTCGACGAATCTCTTGCGGTGGGCAACCGCCCGTCTTCGTATCAGAAGATCAAGCTGGGGTCTGACAAGGAGGGCAATCTCCTGGCCTTCGATCTGGATGGGTTCGGCAGCGCGGGTTTTTCCAGCGGAGGGCGCACGGCTGGGGGTGGCGGTGGGGCGGGTTTTCCGGCACCGTATATTTACAAAATTCCCAACGTGCGCTCGAAGCAGGCCGGAGTGGCGACCAACGCGGGGTCGTCCCGCGCTTTCCGTGCCCCCGGACATCCACAGGGTTCTTTCGGGATGGAGTCCATGATGGACGAATTGGCCGTCCGGCTCGGGATGGATCCGGTGGATCTTCGGATTAAGAACGATCCTTTTGAAATTCGCCGCAAAGAATACGCGATTGGACGTGAGAAGTTCGGTTGGGCGCAGAAATACACCAAGCCCGGCAGTTCGCCTGGGCCGATCAAGACGGGAGTCGGCGTCGCCGGGGCGACCTGGGGTGGGGGAGGCAAGGGGACCAAGGCGCAGGTGACGATCAATCCGGACGGAGCCGTGGAAATCCGCTGCGGCACGCAGGATCTGGGCACGGGAGCGAAGACCGTCATCGCCGTGGTGGCGGCGGAAGTTTTCGGTCTGCCTCCGGAAAAAATCCTGGTGCGGATAGGCGACACCGACTTTCCGCCCTCCGGCGGGAGCGGCGGCAGCACCACGACCCCGTCGGTTTCCCCGGCGATCTTCGACGCCTGCACCAAGGGCCTGCAGCAACTTCAGACTCTCAGCGGCGAGACCGACGCGCGCGGCGCAAGCTTTTTGCCGGCCTGCCGGAAATTGGGCGTCGAGCCCATCGTCATGCAGGGCGAATGGCGGGAAGGACTTTCGTCCAGCGGGGCGGGCGGCGTGCAATTCGCCGAAGTGGCCGTGGATACCGAAACCGGTTTTGTGAAAGTGATAAAAATTCTCGTCGTGCAGGATTGCGGACTGGTCGTGAACAAACTGACGGCCGAAAGCCAGGTCAACGGCGGTGTGATCACGGGTTTGGGCTACGCGTTGTATGAACAGCGCGTGATGGATGCGCAGACAGGGGTTGTGCTCAACGCAAATTTTGAAACCTACAAGCTGCCCGGTATTGCCGATATTCCCGACATCGAAATCATTCTGCTCGATATGCCCGAGCGCGGCGTGATCGGCATCGGAGAGCCGGTTGTTATTCCCACGGCTTCGGCGGTGGCCAATGCGGTGGCCCACGCGATTGGCGTCCGCATTCACAGCCTTCCCATCACCCCGGACAAGGTTCTCGAGGCGCTGGGCCGAGTTCCCAAGCGTGCGGCGGCGCAGAGCGACGAGCTTGATCCGGCCTTTGCCCGGGTGGAGCGTGCGAAGGGAACTGCGGGCGACTTCGTGGATTTTATTCCGGCATGAAAACCTTCGAATATGTGAATGCGCAGTCACCGGCTTCCGCCGCGGAGTTAGTCGGGGCGGAGGGGCGTTATCTGGCCGGAGGCATCGACCTGTTGGGTGAGATGAAGGAATACATCGCCACCCCGACGCGGCTGGTGAATGTAAAAAATCTTCCAACCACGCGAGAAATCAGCAAATCGCCGGAGGGGGGCCTTCGTCTGGGAGCGAATGCGACGGTCGCGGAGGTCGCCGCCTACCCAGGGATTCCGCCCGGCCTGGCCGAGGCGGCCGCCGAGGTGGGCTCTCCGCAGATTCGCGCGGTGGCCACGGTCGGGGGAAATCTCGCGCAACATTCGCGCTGCTGGTATTACCGCCAACGCGATTTGTCCTGTCTCAAACGCGGAGGCAACACCTGCTACGCGCGCGAGGGGGAGAACAAATACAACGCGATTATTACCGGCAACCCGTGCATCAGCCCGGTGGTTTCGAATCTAGCCGTTGCCCTGACAGTCCTGAACGCCCAAGCGGTGGTTTGGCGCAAAGGCAAGGAGATGAAGCTGACCATGGCGGAGCTTTACGCGGACGCCTGGAATAATCCGTTGGCGCACAATTCCCTCCAGCCCGGCGACTTGATCCTCGCGGTGGAAATTCCCGCGCCCGCCGCCGGGGAGCGCAGTTCGTATTTACAGGTCGCGGAGAAGAGTGATTTCGATTGGGCTCTGGTGAGTTGCGCTGCGGCCGGATCTGTGGCCGGGGGAAAATTCAGCGGCGTGAGAATCGCGCTGGGGGGCGTCGCACCCGTGCCATTTCAGGTCGAGGAAGCGAACGCTTTGCTCGAAGGCAAGTCCTGCAATGAAGACTCCGCCAGCGCGGCGGCTGATCTCCTTCTGGCCAAAGCCACGCCGTTTTCTCGCAACGGCTACAAGGTTCCCCTGGCCCGCGCCTTGGTCCGCCGGACATTGCTGAATCTTGCGAAATGACGGCGGAACGCTGTCGCTACTTTCGTAGCAAAACGATGTTCGTGACCGGACAGCGCGTGGAGGCCAGTGGCGAGGAGAATGAAAGTCCCGCTTCCGCGTATTGCTGGTGTAATCACACCATGACGGAGATCGGCGAGGATTACCGCCTCGTTGGTCTGCCGGAATGCTCGGATCCGAAGCGCCGATGTTACCAACTTTCGTAAGACGCCGGGGGAAACGGCAGCAAGGATGCCGGGCCGGCCTTGGAGTTGGAGTTCACGCTTTAGCGTGTGCCTTAGGAGCAGCCTAAAGGCTGGACTCCAACGCCGGATCCCCTCGCTCGGGCAACTTTGGCGTTATGTGCTGCAGGCAGGCGGGACGCCAACCCCACCCTTGACCTTGCGCCGAGGCGGGGCATCCTGACGGGGTGAGCTTGGACCTTCCCATCCGCCCCCGCCGCCTTCGCAGATCGAACGCCATCCGGCGGCTGGTCCGGGAAACCAGGCTCTCCCCTGATGACCTGATTCTGCCGCTTTTTGTTCATCAGGAGTCGGGCAGCATCGAAATTGCGTCCATGCCCGGAGTGATGCGGCATTCGCTTGATTCGCTGGTGCGGGAATGTGAACAGGTGGCGGCACTGGGTGTTCCCGCGGTGGCGATTTTTCCCTGCATTGCCGCCGGAAGCAAAGATGCCGCCGGCACACAGGGGCTGGCCAAGGACAATTTGCTTTTTCAGGCGGTGCGTAGAGTCAAGAAGGCGGTGCCGGAACTCGTCGTAATCACCGATGTGGCCCTTGATCCCTACACGAGCCACGGCCACGACGGCGTGCTCACGGCGGATGGCAAGGATGTGGATAATGACGAGACGGTGAAACTTCTCTGCCAGCTCGCAGTGCTGGAAGCTCAAGCCGGGGCCGATATGGTGGCGCCATCGGACATGATGGACGGGCGAGTTGGCGCCATTCGTGCGGCACTGGACCAGGCCGGATTTTCCCACACGCTGATTCTTTCCTACGCGGCGAAGTACGCATCGGCGTTTTACGGTCCGTTTCGCAATGCCATCGGCAGCCTGATTGAGAAAGATGCCATCAGCAAGGTCACTTACCAGATGGACCCGGCGAATTCGCGCGAAGCCATTCGTGAGATCGTGCTCGATGAAAAGGAAGGTGCGGACATTGTGATGGTCAAGCCAGCCGGGGCCTACCTCGATGTGATTCGGGCCGTGAAGCAATCCACCATCCTGCCGGTGGCCGCGTATCAAGTGAGCGGGGAATACGCGCAAATTCACGCGGCTGCGCGTTTGGGCTGGCTCGACTATGAACGCACCCGCGACGAATCCCTGCTGGCCATCAAACGCGCCGGAGCGGATATGATCCTGACCTATTTCGCGAGGGAAATGGCGGAGAGTCTGACGAAATAGATCGGGCGGTCAGGTGTATTTCACAACCTCTTCAATGGTTGTGAGCCCGTCGTAAATGGAGCGAAGTCCATCCTCGCGCAGGGTGGTCATGCCGAGCTCGACGGCCTTCTGGCGCATCACCACGCCGGAGGTGCGGCTGTTGATCATTTCGCGCAGCGGGTCGGAAATTTTGAGCAATTCGTAGATGCCCTTACGGCCCTTGTAGCCCGTCTGGTTGCAAACGTCGCAGCCCTTGCCGTAGAAAAAGTTTTTGTCCCCGATGTCATGGGGAGTGAGTCCGAGGGACTGGAGGACTCTTTCGGAAGGTTCGTAGTGAGTCTTGCACGCTACGCAAATTTTTCGGATGAGCCGCTGGGCCAGCACGCATTCCAGGGAGGCCGAGATTAGAAACGGTTCGACGCCCATGTCGGTGAGACGGGTCACGGCTCCGGTGGAGTCGTTGGTGTGCAGAGTGGTAAAAACCAGGTGGCCGGTGAGGGAGGCCTGGATGGCGATCTGGGCGGTCTCGGTGTCGCGGGTTTCGCCGACGAGGATGCGATCGGGGTCCTGACGGAGGAAGGCGCGAAGGACGCGGCTGAAATTCAGGCCGATGTTTTCGTTGATGGGAACCTGGATGATGCCGTCGATTTCGTATTCGACCGGGTCTTCGGCGGTGAGGAGCTTGGCATCGATGGTGTTGATCTTGCGCAGACAGGAATAGAGCGTCGTGGTTTTACCGGAACCGGTCGGGCCGGTGACGATGAAAATGCCGTTGGGCTTTTGAATGACCTCGATGATGTAATTGTAGATGTACTCGGGCA
This sequence comes from Terrimicrobiaceae bacterium, assembly GCA_041746635.1. GTDB lineage: Bacteria > Verrucomicrobiota > Verrucomicrobiia > Chthoniobacterales > Terrimicrobiaceae > CAMASH01. The sequence goes on from JBGTGQ010000100.1 coordinate 9,026, forward strand.
TGCCGAGGCTCTCGAGGTCGAGGTTGACGCTGGAGCGGTCGAGCACGCGGAGCACGACACTTTCGCCCCAGGCGGTGGGCAGCACGGAGACACGAAGATCGATTGGTTTGCCATTGACCACGCGCTGAATACGACCGTCCTGCGGCAGACGGCGTTCGGCGATATTGAGATTCGACATGACCTTGACCCGCGAAATGACAGGCAGGGCGAGATGGCGGGGTGGGGGATCCATTTCGTAGAGCGCGCCATCGACGCGGTAACGGATCTTGAACTCGCTCTCAAAGGGTTCGAAGTGAATGTCGCTGGCACGGGCCGCGATGGCCTTGTCGAGAATAAGATCGACGAAACGGATGATGGGTGCGGCGTTGGCCTCCTGCGCGACGAGTTGGGCGTTGAATTCCGCCTCACGATTGTCCAGCGTGACTTCGGTGTTGTTGCCAAGTTGCGCCAGAACATCCTCCATGCTACTGACTTCCGAACCGTAGTATTCCTCGATGAGAGCGCGCACCTTGGAGGAGGGCGCGACGACAGGATGGATCTCGCGTCCCAAGGCGAAGCGCAGATCTTCCGCCGCTTGAGAGTTGAAGGGATCAGTGAGGGCAACGTAGATGGTGTTGTCCGAGGCACCAACAGGAAGAGCACCGTGCAGTCGGGCGAGTCCGGCGGGGATGAGGTGAATGGTGTGCGAGGCACCGTCGAAGGTGTCGAGGTCCACGCATTCCGTGCCGATGGAATCGGCGATGACCTGAAAAAACTGCTGTTCGCTGATAAGCCCGCTTTCAATGACGACGCGCTCGATGGCTTTCTCGCTGGTGACGGCTTCCTGGATAAACGCGGCAGCCTGGGCGGCGGTCATCCAGCCGGCCTCGATAAAAATGTCAGCGATTTGTTTGGCGTCCATTGGGGAAGGAAGAATTAAGAATTCAGAAGGAAGATTGGGTCTATCTGAGATCAGCCTTTATTCTGAACTCTGCGTTCTGAATTCTGCATTTGCTTAATCCGCATCGCTCATGGTGGTGGTGATGACTTCCTCGGCGGTGGTCATGCCGGAAAGAACTTTGCGCACGCCGTCTTCCCGCAGGGTGCGCATGCCGAGTTCGCGCACGCGGGCGCGGAGCTGGATGGTGGTCGCGCCATTGATGATCATGTGACGGACTTCGTCATCGATTTCGAAAAGCTCAAAGATGCCCCGGCGACCCTTAAAACCCTTGCCGCGGCAGACTTCGCAGCCGTGCGGTTTCATCACGGTGGCCTCGGAGATTTGGTTGACGTCAATGCGGAGAGTCTTGGCTTCGTACTCGCTCAGTTCGGCAGGCTCGCGGCATTTCGAGCAAAGACGGCGGACAAGGCGTTGGGCCAGCACGGCCCGCACGGAACTGGAAACCAAAAACGGTTCGATGCCGATGTCCACCAGACGGGCGATGGCTCCCGGCGCATCATTGGTGTGGAGAGTGGAGAGCACGAGATGGCCGGTGAGGCTTGCATTGATCGCGATGCTGGCAGTCTCCATATCACGAATCTCACCGATCATGATGATATTCGGGGCCTGACGGAGGATCGACCGCAGGGCGGCGGGAAAAGTCATGCCGATGTCCGCATTGACCGGCACTTGGTTGATGCCATTGAGCTGGTATTCGACCGGCTCCTCGACCGTGATGATCTTGCGGTCCGGCTTGTTCATGTAGTGCAGGGACGCGTAGAGAGTCGTGGTCTTGCCCGAACCTGTGGGGCCGGTGACGAGGAGGATGCCGTCTGGCAGGGCGATGAGGCGCTCGAATTTTTGCTGGTCGTCGGAAAGAAATCCGAGATCGGGCAGACCAAGCAGGAGCGACGTCTTGTCCAGAATTCGCATGACCATGCTTTCGCCATGGACGGTGGGGATGCTGGAAACGCGCAGATCGAGTCCCTTTTCACCGAGCTTCACCTGGATGCGCCCGTCCTGCGGCATGCGCTTCTCCGCGATGCTCATCGTGGACGACATGATCTTGAGGCGGCTGATAATGGCGGAGTGCAGGTTTTTGGGCGGACTCGGCATTTCCTGCAACACGCCGTCGATGCGGAAACGCACGCGAAATTTATTGCTGAGAGGCTCGAGGTGAATGTCGCTGGCGCGGTTGTTGTAGGCCTCGAGCAGGATCATCGAGACCATTTTGATGATGGGCGCATCGCCTTCGGTGGCCTCGCCTTCGTTCAGGCCGGCCATCGTCATGCCATCCGCGCCCGCTTTGCCGGAGGTATCCTCGCCCGTGCCATAAAATTCCGCGATGGCCTTGGTGATGGCATCGGGCGTGGCGCAGACATATTCGACATCGCGGTTGAGCACGAAGGCCAGCGCGTCGGCCGTTTCCATGTCAATCGGATCGCTGATGGCCACCACCAATGTGCCGTCGTGCAGGGCGGTGGGGACGGCGCGGTAGCGTTTGGCCACATCGACAGTCATGGCTGCCATCACATCCGGCGTTGGGGCCACGATGGCCAGATCGACGAATTCCATGCCATTCTGCGCGGCGAGCGTGCGGGTCACATCTTCCTGGGTGAGCAGCCCCTCGTGGATCAATTCCCCCAACACGCTCCCGGCCCCGGCCTTGGACTTTGCTTCCTCCACTTGGGTGTGGGTGAGCAGGCCCACGTCCTGGAGAATTTCGACCACGTATTCTTCGTTTTGCGCCACGGTGTTTAGGAGGATTCCAGTTCACGATTACGGAAGCAGACCGGGAAAGTCAACGTCCTGACCCGTCTTTGCCTTCTTTCTTTTGCGGGGTTGCGCCTGACCCAATTATTTTTTAGCCTTCGCCGTGGCCTTCAAATACAAAACCTACCTGATCTTCGGTGCTCCCGGCAGTGGCAAAGGCACCCAAGGCAAAACCCTCGGAACCGTTCCCCGCTTTTTCCACTGCGCCTGCGGTGAAGTTTTTCGTTCCATCGACACCCGTACGCAGATCGGGCGCGCTTTCCTTGATTACTCCAGCAAAGGCCAGCTCGTGCCCGACGAGATCACGGTCGAACTCTGGCGCGTGCGCATCGAGGCCAGCGTGGACGCCCATGTCTTCAAGCCCGACATTGACCATCTCGTGCTCGACGGCATTCCTCGCAACGAAAAACAGGCGGAGCTACTCGAACCCTTTATCGACGTGCGCAAAATCTTTCATCTCAGTTGCCCCAACCGCGACAAGCTCGTCGAGCGCCTGAAAAAACGCGCCCTCAAGGATAACCGCCTCGATGACGCCAACGAAGCTGTGATTCGCCAGCGCCTAGAGACTTACGAGCACGAATCCAAGCCCTTGCTCGCGCGTTACGGCGACGATAAAACCGTCACGATTGATGCCACCGAGCCTCCCGTGGTTGTCCTGAGCACAATCTTGCGCCACATCGTTTCCGCGTCCGAGGAATCGTTTGGCATGAGCGAAAAGGCTGAGGCCTCCTGAGACGTCGCGTTTCGAGTAGTAGCCGGGCATCACCATGCGCATCGTTTTTCTTGGCACCGGGGAGATCGGTGTTCCTTCGCTCCGGGATCTGGCTGCGTCCGCCGCGCACGAGGTTTGCGCGGTCTTCACCCAGCCCGATCGTCCCGCCGGGCGCGAGATGAAGTTGCGGCCGTCACCGATCAAAATCGTCGCGCAGCAACTTGGCCTCCCCGTCTGCCAACCGGAAAAAATCCGCCGCCCCGATGCCCTCGCTGAGCTCGCAGCCGTGCGTCCGCAACTCATCGTCGTCGTCGCCTATGGCCAGATTTTGCCCAAGGCGCTGCTCGATCTTCCGCCCGGTGGCTGCCTGAATATCCACGCTTCTCTGCTCCCCCACCACCGCGGAGCCTCGCCCATCAATGCCGCCATCCTCGCCGGTGATCATGAAACCGGCATCACCATCATGTGGATGGACGAGGGGCTCGACACCGGCGACATCCTTCTGACTGAGCCCACGCCCATCGGACCGCACGAGACGGCCGGCAGCCTGCACGACCGCCTCGCGCAACTCGCCCCCGCCGTTTTGCACCGAGCCCTCGCCTTGATCGAAACCGGCTCCGCGCCGCGCCAGAAACAAGACCACGCCTCCGCCACCTACGCGCCCAAGCTTTCCCGCCAGGATGGCGAAATCAACTGGCACCAGTCCGCCGGCGAAATCGACTGCCGCATCCGCGCCATGACTCCCTGGCCCGGTGCCTTCACGCACCTCCCGGGCCACCCGCCCGAACTTCTGAAGATCCATCGCGCCCTCGTCGCCCAGCCCTACACCGGCGGGGCCGGTACCGTGCTTGGTGCATCGGCCGAAGGCATCCTCGTGGCGGCCGAAACCGAGGCGCTGCTCTTGCAGGAAGTGCAAGTTGCCGGGGGTAAACGCCTTCGCGCGGCCGATTTTCTCCGCGGACACTCTCTTCCGATGGGAATGCGGTTGGGGAAATAAACAACGCGGTTTGGATGCGAATCGCGTAGGCCGGAAGTGAAGGCCACTGATTTTTCGGTTAAACAAAATTGCTTGCCGCCATACAATGCAATTACACAATACTTCAGATGCAAACCTCGCAGAGCCCTGCGCTCCGGACGATGGTCGCCCGGGTTTCGCCGGACGATATTGTCATTTATGCCAATGGAGCGTTGGCATCCTATCTCGATGTGGACAAGCGCAAGCTGGTCGGCACGCCCCTTGATGTGGTGGCGCGACGATGCAAGGGAGAAATTTCGTCCTGCTTTGCCCGCCCGGAAACAGGACGCGGGGGTAACCACCTGGTCACGGATGATGACGGGCGGGTGTTTGAGGCGAAGCTGTATTCGGATGGCGGCGTGCTCGACATCGTGCTGGACGAAGTCACCACGGCGGACTCGATCGGGCGGGAGTTGCGGCATTCGAGCGGCACGGCGTTTGAGTCCTTCAATGAGGACGAACTGCGCACGACGAGGCATCCGGTACGCCGCTACCTGACGGTCATTCGCACGCAGTTGTGCGGTCTTTCCTCCATCACCGAGCGGCTGGCTCCGATGGAGGTGCGGTTGATGGTGAATTCGTTTGTGGAGGAGGCTTGCGATGCGGTGTTCGATACCGGCTGCACGGTGGGAGACACTTCAGGGGATTCGATTCTGGGGATATTCGGGGCACCGCGTTATTTTACGGATCATCCGCTTCGCGCCATCCGCGCAGCCTGCGATCAGATACTCAAGGCGGCGCACTTGCACGCGGGTCTGTATAGCGAAGGCAAGGAGTTGCCGCCCTGTTCCTGCGGCATATGGACCGGGGACACGTTTGTCGGCACGCTGGGGAATTCCAATTGGCAGCACTACACCGCCATTGGCCTGCCCGTGGATCTGGCCGAGAAACTCTGTCAGTTGGCGCGCCCGGGGGAAATTCTCCTGCCCGAGCACACGCTCACGCATCTGCTCCGCACTTTGCCCGAGGGCTGGCAGCATGTGCGGGCGGAGAGCGAGTTCGAGCCGGACCTCAGCGATTTTCAGTGGTCAGGCGACGACATCGCGCCGATGCCAGAACATTTGCGGAAGATCGTTTATCTGGTCGGTCCTAGCGTGCAGGAAAGCAGTGAAAACGTGGAGTATTATTTCGATTACCTGTGGGCACTGCGGGTGCCGGGCCGGGAGCAACCCACGCCCATCCTGCGGGTGGTCCGGCCCTCGCAGGTGGGGGATGCGTTGGAGTTGAGCGACAACAATGTTGTCACCACCCAAGTCGCCCAGACCTTGGGCAAATACAAACTCATCGAAGTCATCGGCACCGGCGGGATGGGCAAGGTCTGGCGAGGGGTGGACCGGTTTGGCAATGCGGTGGCCATCAAAGTGTTGCATTCCAGCGAAACCGTGACCGAGGCACAGTTGAAGCGTTTCCGCCGCGAAGCCGAAGTGATGGCGAGGTTGCCGCATCGCAACATCTGCCGCGTCTATGAAATGAATGAATTCGACAACATTCAGTTCATCGCCATGGAATTCGTGGACGGCCTCACGTTGTCGGATTTGCTTTACGAAAAAACCGCGGGCGAATCGTCGGGTCAGACGATGGATAAAACTGATCTGCGCGCGCTGATTCATTCGCTGAAATCGGAGAAATCCAAATCCTCCGGCAAACCGCCGTCGGAAGAGGAGGAAGAACCCCCGCCGCGCTCAAAAACCACCCGCATCCTGCCGGTCGAACAAACGCTGAGCGTAATTCTCAAGGTCTGCGACGCGGTCCAGTTTGCCCACGAGCACGGCGTGTTGCATCGCGATTTGAAGCCGGGAAATATTCTCCTCCGTGAAGATGGCGAGCCTCTGGTGGCGGACTTCGGTCTGGCCAAACTGAGCGACGCCTCGGAAACTCACTCGCTATCCATCAGTGGACACGTAGTGGGTACCTTGGAAAACATGTCGCCCGAGCAGGCGGAATCAAGCAAGGACGTGGACGAACGGGCCGATGTTTTCAGTATCGGCACCATGCTCTACCAGATGCTGACCGGACGCCGACATTTTGAGGCCACGGGCAATATCGTGACCGACGCGCAGGCGTTGAAAACTCACGAGCCGGTGCGTCCGCGCGCGTTTAACCCCCAAATCGCCTCCGACTTGGAGATCATCACCCTCAAGGCCCTGCGCAACGACATGGCGGAACGCTATCGCAGCGTGGCCGCCTTGCAGGCGGATATCGAGCATTACCGGCGCGGGGAAGTGATCAGCGCCCGGCCGGTGCGCTTCACGGAAGTTTTCAAAAAAATGGTGCAGCGAAACAAGGGGGTTTCCGCGTCCGTGGCAGCGGCCTTACTCATATTGATTTTTGCCGCGGTGGCGTATGTCCATCAGTTGCAAGACCGGGTTGCGGCCGAAGAGAAAGCGCGCAAAAAGCTCGAGGATCAGGTGGCGTTGACCGTGGCCAGGGAAAACGAAGCCAGAGCTGCCACGGCGCGGGCCGAGGAAGAAAAGGCGTTGGCGGAGAAGGCAACCAAGGAAGCCGAGGCGGCAACCGATTCCGCCAAACTGGCGCAGCAGCGAGCGGATGATTTGGTGGAGAAACTTTCGCTCGAAACGGCAGCCAAGGACTCAGCCACCGACATGGCCGCGAAAGCCACCGCCGATGCTGATGTCGTCCGTTCGGAGAAAGAACGTCTGGCCAAAGAACAGGAAGAGTTGGAAAAAGAACTTGAGGAGATGAAGGCCGCGCAGAACTCCTTCCCCCGGCATGGTGGCCGTTTCAAAGTCGCGGGAATTCAGCCGCCAGATCCCCGGGCCCACGAAGCCCTCATGCGCGCCTTGGAGATCTTCAACCTCAGCTACAGCTCCCAGGAATTTTCCACCATGGGAAAAAATCCAGCTCCGGTGCTGACCAAGCTGACCAATGCCATGGATTTTGTCGCCCAGGCGCTGATGGTGAATCCGGATTTCTTCCCCGCGTGGATGTTGAAGGGACGCTTGCATCTTGCCTTGATGGAATATGGCCGGGCGGACGAAAGTTTCCGGCAGGCGGAAAAGTGCATGTTGAACTTTCCGGGTCTGGCCTCAAGGGATGACCCGGCGGAGATGCTGAAATTGATTGCCGACCTTGCGCGTGAGACCGGAAACAAATACGCAATGGGCGCGGAATTGCTCCTCAACTCGCCTGCGATGGAAAATCAAAGGGCGGGTATGTTTCTGGGTTTCCTCGAAGATAAGCAGGGCTTGCGCAAACCGGGGGCCAGTCTGGCCAATCCGCTGGGACGGGCGCTGACCGGGAATGAGGCGGCCATGGAGATCATGGCGCGAAATGGCCCGGAGACCCGCGTGTTTTTCAAGTCCGGAGGTCTCGGAGGGCGGGCGGAGGTGATCATCTGGGGCGCTGAGGAACTAAATGATTTGAGCCCCCTCAAGGATATGAATCCCACGGTTCTTTCGATTACGGCGGCAAAGAAAATCCATTGGGCACCCATTTTCCAGCTTCCCCGGTTGGAATCGCTCGATCTTTCCCACTGCAGCCTGGCAAGTTTTCCGCAAATTTCTCCGCGGGAGTTCCACGGCTTGCGCTCGCTGTCCCTGACCGGGACGGAAATTTCCAATTTGGATTTTCTCCGCGGCATGACCCGATTGGCGAGGCTGGATATTTCCGATACCAATGTGACAGACGTTTTTCCGCTGCAATTTTGCCGGGAGCTCCGGCATTTGGTGATCAGTGGTATCAATCCCTACAACCTGCGGGTGTTGATCAACCTGCCCTTGGATTCGCTGACCCTGAGTCCCATGTTGGTGAAAGACACGCCGGGGCTGGCGGCCTTGCGCCTCCATCGCAATCTGACTGTGCTGCGCTCTCCCGACGATCCCGAGAGCCAGTCTGCCTTGGATTTCTGGCGCAAGCTGGGCAGCGGCGAGTACCGCACCAGCAGCGAGTGAGTGGATTTTTCCCCTTTCGTCTGCGGGGAGTTCCTGATGTCCTCACGCCTCGTCCTTTATTAATTCCGCCGCCCGCATGGAAACGCCAGCCACCCTTGAAGAAAATGCCCCTCCCCACCGCGGGCCGGTGAAGGCATTTCTCAGTCTGCTCGGGGCGGGCGTCCTGGTGGCGGTGCCCTTGGTAGTGACGATCTGGGTCATTCACATCGGCTATGAGTTTATCAACGAAATCAGCGCGCCGCTTTACCGTGCCATCGGATGGAATTTTGCCGGGCTCCCCTTTCTGACCACGATCCTTATCGTGCTGGCGATGGGCTTCATGGCCACGAATGTGTTTGGCCGCCGGATCATCGAGACCTTTGAATCCCTGATTCTCTCGGTCCCGCTGGTTTCCCCGGTGTATGGCGCGGTCAAGCAGGCTCTGGAGTCGATTCGGAGCATGAAAGGCAGCCGCAACTTCAAGCGCGTAGCCTATATCCGCTATCCCGAGAGCAATGGACTGCTGGTCGGGTTCGTCACCGGACAGTGCTACGATCCGGCTTTCGACAAGGAATTCACCCTCATCTTCCTCCCCTTCACGCCGAATCCGGTGTCCGGGCGGGTCATTGCCGTTCCCAGTGAGGACGTGATCGAAAGTGGTCTCACCGTCGAGCAAGTGATGAAAATCGTTCTCTCAGCCGGTTTGGTTGCTCCCACGCGTCCGGCGGAAAAAATCACCGAATAATAATTGCGGATTTTTTGAACAAACGTACCCGCCCGTGCGTCTAACGCGTAAACACCTTGTAATTACGCAACACATGAAAAATCCCTACAAAAAAATCAATCGCAAGCATTACTCCTTGGGCGAACTGGTGGAGATCGTTTCTTCCTGCGCCCGCGACAGCAAGGAAACCCTTGCCGCTCTGGTGGATCTGTTCGAAAGCGGCCGCGTCCGCGTCGCCACCAATGGCCGCCTGAAACGCGTAAAAGTCGGGGCCTGAAGTTTCCCGGGGCTTTGCAACCCATGCTCAGGCCGATAGGCTGCTGGCATGGTTGAGGTTTTCGTCACTTATGAAGGCAACTTTCGTTGCCTCTCCACCCACGGCCCTTCCGGCGCAATTCTCCCGACCGACGCGCCCAAGGACAATCTCGGCCAGGGCGAGGCCTTCAGCCCCACCGATCTGACCGCCACATCGCTGGGGTCGTGCATGCTGACGACCATGGCCATTGTTGCCAAAAAAAGATCCCTGCACGTCGATTTCGGCGGCGTTAAAGCCACTGTGCGCAAGCACATGACGGCGGAACCACCCCGGCGTATCGCCAAGATTGAGGTCGAGGTTGCCGTTCCCCTGCCTGAGACGCATCCGGATCGTGAAGTTCTGGAGCAGACCGCCCTGACCTGCCCGGTTTATTTGAGTCTGCACCCCGATGTGGAAAAGGCGGTTACGTTCATCTGGGCAAAGTAGAAGCGATTGACGGGGTTGGGGTCCCCGCACCGGCCGGTCACTTTGGTGATTGGCAAAGCGACCGGAGGTCGCTTCTACTTTGCCGGTGATTGACCGTTACTCTTTGCCGCAGATGCGTGCGCTCTGGACCGAGCAGCGCAAATTGGAAATCTGGCTCGAAATCGAGGTCCTCGCCTGCGAGGGCATGGCCGCACTGGGCTCTATTCCAAAAGAAGATGCCACGACCATCCGGCAGAAGGCGGCATTTGAAATCGAAAAAGTCCGCGAGATCGAAAAACGCACCAACCACGACGTCATCGCCTTCCTCGAGGATGTCGCCACCCACGTCGGTCCGGCCTCACGCTGGATACATCAGGGCCTGACCTCCTCCGATCTGCTCGACACCACCCTGGCCGTGCAGATGAACGCCGCCTGCGGCATTCTGCGCGACGATTTGCAGCAATTGCGTGAAGCCATCGCCAAGCGCGCCATCGAGCACAAATTCACCCCCATGATCGGTCGCAGCCACGGCATCCACGCCGAGCCGATTTCCTTCGGACTCAAGATGGCGCTGATGTATGACGAATTTTCCCGCTGCATCGAACGCCTGGAGCAAATGCGCGAGCGCATCCGTGTGGGCAAGGTCAGCGGGGCTGTCGGTACGCACGCCCATCTCGACCCGCGGGTGGAGAAATTTGTCTGTGAAAAACTCGGCCTCAAACCCGCCGCGCTTTCCACCCAGATCATCCAGCGCGACCGCCACGCCGAATTCATGACCGTGCTCGCCCTCATCGCCAGTTCAATTGACCGCTGGGCCACCGAATTCCGCCACCTTCAGCGTACCGAGGTGCTGGAGGTCGAGGAATACTTTGCCGCCGGACAGAAAGGCAGCTCCGCCATGCCGCACAAACGCAACCCCATCACCGGCGAGCGCCTCAGCGGCATCGCCCGCGTGATTCGCGGCAACGCCGTGGCCGCGCTGGAAAATGTCGCCCTTTGGCATGAGCGCGACATCAGCCACAGTTCGGTCGAGCGCATCATCCTGCCCGATTCCACCACGCTGCTCGACTACATGCTCGTGCAACTGCGCAAGTTGGTCGAGGGCCTGCAGGTTTATCCCGAAAATATGAAACGCAACATGGAGATCACCGGCGGCCTGTATGCCAGCCAGTCCGCCTTGCTCATGCTCACGGAAAAAGGCCTCGAACGCAAAGACGCTTACGAGGCCGTGCAGCGTGCCGCCATGAAGACTTGGAAAGAGGGTGGCAATTTTGCCGACAACCTCGCCGCCGAACCCACTGTGGCTCAACATCTGGACAACGACGACATCGTCAGCGCTTGCGCGCCAGACCGACATTTCCGTTTCGTGGAGGAAAAATTCCGCGCCGTTGGCATCGAAAAATAAATTGGAGGGTTGCGGGCCCTCGCAACCCACTTATGCTCTGCTACAATCGAACCGTAATGCGTTGTTTTCTTTTCGTCCTTTCCCTTGGTGTCCTGGCCCTCTCCGGCTGCAAGAAATCCTCCCCTCAGCCGGCGGTCGTTCAAGCCACCCCCGAACCAACCCCCGCCCCCACGCCCGAACCGATAGCCACGCCGACCCCTGAGCCGATCGATCTGAATGCGCAGGTCGTCGTGCTTTGCTACCATCGCTTCGAGGAAAAAGGCGGCCGCGAGATGGTGAGCACGCCGGCCGAGTTTGAGGCCCAGCTTCAGGCCCTCAAAGACAATGGCGTTGCTGTCATTCCGATGGACGATTTTCTTGCCTGGCGCCGGGGCGAAAAGAGTATTCCCGCCAAGTCCGCCGTCATCACCCTCGATGATGGCTGGCTCACCGGCTACACCACCGCCTGGCCCTTGCTGAAAAAATTCGGCTATCCGTTCACCATGTTTATTTACACCGACTACGTGAAAGGCGGGGCGAAGTCCGGCGGACAATCCATGACTTGGGAGCAACTCGGCGAGATGCGGGACGCGGGAGTGGACATCGCCAGCCACACCCTTACCCACACCGGCTTGAATGCGCGGAAGGGGAAAACCGAGGAAGAGTATCGCGAGTGGTTAAAAAGCGAGATCGCCGGCTCCAAACAGCTCCTGGAAGACAAGCTCGGCATCCAAGTCAAGACCATCGCCTATCCCTACGGCCTGCACAACGATACGGTGCGTGAGGTGGTGAGAGAGTCCGGCTACGAGGGAGGCTTTACCGTTTATGGCCAGCACATGGGCAATGGCGGCGATCCCGCCCTGCTGGGGCGTTTTGCCCTCGACTCGAAAAACGGCGAAGTTTTCAGCAAGAGAGTTCTGGCGTTTCCCTCCAGCCCTACCAATCCGTCATCGGCCGCCGCCACGACCATCATGCCTGCTGCGGCCACCATGTTGACCATTCCGGCCGATGGCGAAACCATCAGCGATCCCTCGCCGGAATTAAAAATTAACCTGGCCGCCCTCGGACAGGTCGATCCCAAAAGCGTGACCATGCGCCTGAGCGGACTCGGCCAGGTGCCCGCGACCTACGATCCGGCCAGCAAGCTGCTTTCTTACAAACTCACGCAAAAACTGTACGCCCGCCAGGTTACCGTCATCGTCGGGGCCATGGCCAACGGCAAGAAAGTCGAAACCCGCTGGTCTTTCAACATCGGCCCGGCCGCGGCTGCGCCGTAGAAATGGAGGGATGCGGGCCCTCGCATCCCTTGCGTCTGATCGGACCACCCGCCCGCGGCTGGGGAGCCGGGACTGAGCAAACTTAGACTTCCGTCCCGGCGGTGGTTTCCCGTTCAAGACGGTAATTTTCGATGGCGGTATCGACAGAGGTGCGGAGCACGGCAATCAGCTCAGGATCCATAAACGTGTAGTCATCGCCGATGTCCAGAGACTCCATGGGCGGAAAGGAATCCAGATGGTTGAAGGTGACCTCGATGCGCCGGGCATATTTGCGCTGCATGACCAAGACCAGATCCGCCCAGAGCAAGTCGGATGCGTTGACTTTGCGTCTGCTCGTGTCGCCCAACCCGGCGGATCTCACGCGCATTCTGCGGTCGCTGGTGAAGATTTTTTCCGCCGTCGGGCTTCGTCGTTTGTTTTTTCCACAAACAAAAAGAACGTTAATGGGGGCGGGCATTTTGCTGTTTGAATCTCAGCCCGAGTCTGTGGCTGCGTTCATTTAGGTTTTCCCTGGCTATCAGCGCCAGCAAATTAACCTGGAAACAGAAGTCAATGGGTGCCCGATGACAACAAGGCGCTGGCAGGGAGTTGACGTCAGAACGTCGAAAAAATCAGCCCCGCGATCAGCGCGGCCAGCAAAATCACCGCGACGATCCACCACAGCGGCTTGATTCCGCGCCGCGATCCGGAACCGAATTCCTCTTTCACGAACTCGTCGTAATTGAATTCCTCATCAGGTAAATCGAGGCCGCCCGTCGTGTCCGCATCCTCCCGCCAGCCGGAATTGTGATCGGCTCCGCATTCCGGACAGGCCAGGGCCCGCGGCGGCACGTCCTCGCCGCAGACCGGGCAGGTCTCTGGAGTTTGCGGGCGGCTGTTTTTGTAAGGCATCGAAAGTTCGCTAAATCACTTTCCGTTCGTCCACCGACTCGACCGCGTTCTTTTGCAAGGGAAGTCCGCTGTGGAAAGACGGGAGGAAATCAGAGCGTCATCCCGAGCGTCAAGATCACATCTTCGCCGCGGAGAATGGTTTCGGTCTTCCTTCCCCCATTTGCCTTGAACGGGACGGCGCAAAAGGGTGTCTGAGACGCATGCACCGCCTCCGACCCGATCAATTCCCGTCCTCCCCCATTGTATGACCCCCTTGGTTCTCATCGTCGGATTCCTCGGTTCGGGCAAAACCACTTTTCTCAAGGCTCTCCTCCCTGCACTGAACGCTGCCGGGGTGGAGCCGCACGTCATTATCAACGATTACCAAAATGCCAAGGTGGACGCGGAGCAACTGCGCGACCTGACCAAGGCGGTGGAAGCGATCAGCGGGGATTGTGTTTGCTGTGGCTCGCGCGACGAATTGCTGGGGGTTTTGGAAAAATTCGAGCACGGTCCGGGCAAGGTGGTGGTGGTGGAAACGAACGGCACGACGGACAGCGAGCAACTCGTGGAAATGCTTTCGTTGGAACCGGGACTAAAAAAGTTTTCCCTGCCGGTGCAGATGACGATCGTGGATGCCAAGCGCTGGCAGAAACGGTTCTGGCATAACTCTCTCGAGCGCGACCAAGCCCGCACCGCCACCCATCTTTTTCTCTCCCGGTCGGATGTGGTCGAGGCGCGGCGGCTGGCTGAGGTGGAAAAATCGCTGACGGAACTCGGCTTGGGCGGCCGCCGGGTGAACGCGGAGGCACTGGCCGGGGAGGTTCGCGCGCTCTGCAACGACCTTGCGGCCGAACCGGAACGGTCCCTGTGCAGCGGGGAAGACTGCGGGCACGACCATCACCACGACCACGGCGGGCCGGAGCATCATCATGAGCACGCACATCAAGACCACCACTTCGCCTCGGTGGAGTTGGCCCTGCCGGGAGTGGTTTCGCGCCAGAGCTTTGGCGATTTTCTCAAGGGGCTTCCCGATGAGGTGATCCGGGCCAAGGGTCTGGTGCGCTTCGACGATGCGCCGGAAGAATTTTTTGTCTTCCAAAAAGTCGATGGCTTTGATGAACCGCAATTTTTTCCTGTCGGCAAAACTCCCAGGGTGGCGACCCCGCTGGCGCTCTTCATCGGACCGCGCTTGCCCGAAAAAAACCTGCGCGAAGCGGTCGCCGCGTTGGAGTCCAGCCTTTAGGCGGCTCCGTCTTTTCCGCACCAAGGATTGAATAATCAAGCGCGGGCTGCCACGGTGTCGGGCATGCAATTAGCCGCGCAGTTTGCCGCCGTTTTTGGATTTCTGGGAGTTGCCCTCGGGGCTTTCGGGGCGCACGGATTAAAGACCGTCCTCGCCGCGAATGACACCACCGCCATCTGGCAGACGGCGGTGCTATACCATCTCGTTCATGCCGTGGCGTCGCTCTGGGCGGCGGGTCGCAATCCCATAGTGGTTTGGATCTGGCTGGCCGGGGTGGTGATATTTTCCGGATCGCTCTACATTCTGGCGGTAACGAACATCAAGTGGCTGGGCGCGATCACGCCGTTGGGAGGATTGCTGTTCCTGGCCGGCTGGCTCTGGCTTGTGATCAAGCCGCAATGATCGCCCAACACGAGTCCTTCTCTGTGCGCACAGCAGGGAAGGGGACCTATGAGGTCACCGATGAGGTGGCTCGCCTCGTCCGGACCAGCGGGGTTGAAATTGGCACCGTGACGGTTTTTATCCGCCACACCAGTGCCAGTCTGATCATCTACGAAAATGCCGATCCCAGCGCCCGGACTGACCTGCATGCGTATTTTGAGAAAATCGCACCTGAACAGGGCGCTTACGAGCATACCCTGGAGGGACCGGATGACACCACCAGTCACCTTCGCATGGCCCTGACGCGGACCAGCGAGGTCATCCCCATTGCCGCCGGGCGGATGACGCTGGGCACGTGGCAGGGGATTTTCGTTTTTGAACACCGCCGCGCCTCGCACGTCCGGCTGGTTGATGTCGCCGTGATCGGAGTTTGATGGCGCGGCAGACTTTTGCCCGGGAGAAAAAGTTTTTTGCCGAGAAAGGACCTTGACAGGACGGGTGATTTGCGACCCAGTCTCATTATGATTTCAGCTCGTTCTCTTTCGATCCTGGCGGCGTTATCCTTGGGTCTGGCGATCCCGATCATGCATGCGGCGGATTCGGCGGAGACGGTCGCCAGTGTGAAGGATTATCTTTTGCAAAGGCTGGAAAAGGTCCAAACCGCATCGGAAGATTTTTTCAAAAACAGCGAAGCCTACGCTGCTCTCGTGAGTGAGAATGGCGGCACCGTTGAAAACGCTTGGAAGGGTCAGCCGGCAAAAATGGAAAAGCTCATCGCCGCCATGCAAGGAAACTACAAGGATATGGACAGTTTCGGTTACGAGACCATTGAAGGCATCGTGGCGGGCGTGCCTTCCCTGGCCGACTACGACATTTATCTCGACGCGGGCGTGCCGGCTTCGGAAGGACCCGATGACGTCGCTCCCGTGGTGCTCGTGCTCGACGACGGCAAGAAAATTGAAAATCAAGGCGCGCTTTTCACTTACATCATCGAACCCACCTTGTGGGGTGGCGACAAACGTTGGAGTGTTCCCGCCGGCAACGGCACGCCGCTGCCTTTCCCCGACATCCTCGTGGCGTCGGCCAAGGACGTGAACAAAAAAATCGGCGAACTCGTGGCGGATGCCAAGGCCTGGAACGCATCCGTCGCGGATTGCTTCGGCGCGATGGTGGTCATGACGCCGACGCTTTCGGATTACTTCGAGGACTGGAAGGAATCGCGTTACTCGCCGGACAAGTCCGGTCGTTTTCAAGCGGTCAGCCGGGTCTCCGACATGCGCGGCATCATGGGTAGTTGCCAGGTGATGTATGAGGCAGTGGAAAAGAATGTGGCGGAAAAAGACAAGGCCCTAGCCAAGTCGGTGATCTCCGGATTCAAGGAAATTATGGCCTTCCTCGACAAAATCGAAGCCCGCGAAAAGCAGGGCGAAATCAAGGGGGCGGAAATTGATGAACTGGCCACCCAGGCCAAGGAAAAGACCGACAAGCTGGTCCCGCAGATTGAGCAAAGTGCGGCGGTTTCTGGGGTCAAGATTTCGGGTTGATTGGTTTGAGGACCATGAAGGGCTGTTTCATCCGTCTGGCTTTCGCCGCCGTCCTCACCGTGGCTTCCGTCCATGGCGATGTCATCGACAATTCCGCCGACCTGCAAGGTGCGTTTGACGAAGCCCTGCTCGACATCCACGGCGAACGCTGGACCCCCGCACTGGCGGACAATCTCACCGCCGCGCAATCCGCTTTTGGCCGCAGCATCACCAATCCTTCGGCCCGCCAGCTTTGGGAGCAGCCGCTTCCCTCTCAAACGATCGATGCTTTGCAAACTGCGGAGTCGCTCGGTTTCCTTCAAACTCGCCTGCAGCACGTCGCAGCCTTGGAAATGCTCGCCAGTCAGCGCGCCGGCCAGATCGAAAATGCCCGCGAGTGGCGATCCATTATCAAGCTCCCCAAACACGCCAACGCCGTCGAGGGAGCCCTGGCTCTTCAGCGACTCGGAGCCAGCGCCACCCAGCGTGATGAAGTCAGCCGCCTGCTCGCGCGCGAATATGTTATTTGGCAGCTTACTCGGGCCCGCGAAAAAGCCGACGCCTTGGTACGGCTCGCCCACGAAGGTCGTGCCACGCCCAGTTTGATCACCGCGCGGGCTGCCGAAATTCAGGGTCTTGCTATGCTCCCGGCCTCGCTTTTGCAACTCGCGACAAATTCCAGCTCCGAATCCGGTTCGGTCCGTGAAAAAGAGTTCACCGCGCTGCTGGCTGCGGCGCGGGAAAATTCCGTCGATGTTTCCAAGCATCTCTCGAACTGGCGTCTGGCTCTGGAATCCGGCTATCCCAACCTTCTCAGCCCCGAAGACGTGGAGCGCCGCGAGCGCATTGTGCTCAAGCTTCTTCGTTTGATCCCCATGGAATACCAATCCGGCGTGCGGGACGGGGAGGTCGTCATCCCGATCGAATACCGCGAGGCCAAGAGCTTCACCATTCAGACCCAGCAAATTGTCAACGAACTCATGCCGGTCTGGCGTCAGACCAAAACGGCCGCCGTGGAAAAATTCGGTCCTGAGTTGCTCGCGACCTTGGAAAAATTAGAGGTGGCCATCAACCGGAAGGTCCCTCTGGCCGAAGTCGAGGCCCTCGTCAAAACCACCGCGACGCTGCTGCAGCGCGACTATGGCCTCACCCTCAAACGCGCCGGCATGTCCTCCGACGTGGTCACCGAATCGATGCTTGAGATCAGCTCCCTCCTCGGCCAGTCCCTCGCCGCAGCACAGGACCAACAGTGGCGCAAGGCCGAGCAGTTGCGCCTTGATGCCTATATTAATTTTGATTTGGAAATCGAGGCCCGCGCACTGCCCCGTGATCCGTCTCTCGCTATTCGTGCCGAGAAAACCTTTCTCGATGGCGGCAACGGTCTGCCCGGCATCAAAACCGCGCTCGACAGCCGCCTTGCAGGTGAGGAACTGACCGCCGCCTATCAGCGTGCCCTCAGCGCATTGGAGGAATGCGCCGCCTTGGTCAAAGTCGGCCTTTCGCCCACCGCCGCCACCATCAGCACGGTTCTCATCGTAGCCCGCGAGGGCCTTGAAGCGGTGGTCATTCTTGCTGCCCTGCTGGCCGGTTTGCGCGGACCTGAAAACGCCGGCATCCGGCACCGCATCGGCGTTGGGGCTTGGCTGGCCCTTGCCGCCAGCGCGGCTTTGTTCGCTATTTCCCGAACTCTTCTGCAAGGACTCTCCCACTATGGCGAAACCTTGGAGGCGGTAATCTCGGTCATCGCAGTGATCATTCTGCTCATGGTCACGAACTGGGTCTTCCACAAGTATTACTGGACCGGCTGGAACGCCCGGTTGCGCGATTTGAGCAAATCCGCCCAAGGAAAACGGGACACCCGCTGGGAAAATCTCGCCCTCGTCGGCGTGGGTTTCATGACCATTTTTCGCGAAGGTTTCGAGACCACTTTGTTTATGCAGTCGCTCATTTTGGAAGCGGGCATGCGCCCCGTGCTCATCGGTCTGGGCATCGGAGGACTGCTGATCGCCGCCCTCGGCTTCGCCGTGTTTTCCATCGGGGCGAAGCTTCCTTATCGCAAGATGCTGGTGGTCACCGGCGTGCTGGTGGTCTTCGTGCTGTTCACATTCCTGGGTTCCACCGTGCGCATTTTCCAAACCATCGGCTGGCTGCCGGTGCACCCAATTCCCGGCTTGGAACTACCCGCCTGGACCGGGGTCTGGCTCGGTATTTATCCCACTCGGGAGGGCTTGCTGATTCCCTTTGCGTCCTTCGCATATGTCGGGGCTATGTGGCTGTGGGTGAAATTCGCTTCCCGGCGCGCGCAGGTGCTTGCTGCGAATGTTCCGCCGGTCGTAGCGGCAATTACTGTTCCGAATAATTCCACAGCAGCCCGCCATCCACAAAGAGTGTCGTCCCGGTGATGTAGTCGGAATCGCTGGAGGCGAGAAACGCCGCCACCCCGGCGACATCGCTGCCCTGGCCCAGGCGCTTGAGGGGGATATTGCCCAGCAGGGCTTTCATCAAAGCCGGGTTTTGCATCAACTTGCTATTGATCGGAGTCTCGATGGCACCCGGGGCAATGTTGTTGATGGTGACGCCCAGCGGGGCCAGTTCAATGGCCAAATCGCGGCAGAGCATTTTCAACGCCCCCTTGCTCGCGCAGTAGGTGGAGAAGTGAGGGAAGGGGAGTTCTTCGTGGACGGAACTGACGTTGATAATTTTGCCCGGACGTTTGGTTTCGCGCAGGTGATTGACGAAATCCTGGGTGAGAAAAAAGGTGCCGCGCAGATTGATGTTGAGCACAAAATCAAATTCCTGTTCGGTCACGTCCCAGAAGTCCGCGTGTTTTTCCACGCCCGCGTTGTTCACCAGGATATCAATTTTCCCCAGAGCGGCCACCCCCTGCGCGATGAGGCGGCGGTCGTCAGCGGTGTTGGCCAGGTCGCCGCCCAGAACCACGGCCTTGCGCCCGAGGGCCTCAATTTCCTTTTGCGTTTCGGCCGCGCCGGCGTTTCCGGGGCGATCGTCAATGAGGATGTCCGCTCCCTCCTGGGCGAGACGGAGGGCGATGGCCTGTCCGATTCCCTGGGCGCTTCCGGTTATAAGGGCGACTTTGTCAGTGAGTTTCATAATCTGCTTTTTCTTGGAGGGTTGCAGGCCCTTGCAACCCATTCTTCCGTTTCGGATGCGAGGGCCCGCAGCCGTCAAAATCAATCGCGTTCAAACGTGTGCAACTGGCGGATCATCTTGGCGATGAGGGCGGTCCAACCGGTTTGGTGGCTGGCACCCACTCCGGTGCCGTTGTCGCCGTTAAAGTATTCATTAAAGAGAATCAAGTCCCGCCAGTGGGGATCTTTTTGAAACAGCTCGACTCCGCCGTTGAAGGGCCGGTTGCCGTTTTCGTCGCGCAGGAAAATGGAGACCAGACGCTTTTCCAGCTCGAGCGTAATGTCCCAGAGGGTCATCTCTTTTCCGCTGCCGGTGGGAAATTCGATCTTAAACGAGTCGCCGAAATAAAAGGCGAATTTTTGCAGGGCCTCGATGAGTAAATAATTCATCGGCAGCCAGACCGGTCCGCGCCAATTGGAATTTCCGCCGAACATCGCGACCGGACTGTCAGCCGGACTGTAACTCAGCGTCTCCGTCTGCGTGCCTTCGGTGAAGCTGTAGGGATGATCAAGGTAATGGCGGGAAAGGGCGCGAATTCCGTGCGGGGAGAGGAATTCCTTTTCGTCGAAGAGTCGCTCGCAGAGACGGCGCAGCCGTTCGGGCGAAACCAGGGAAACGAGGCGCTTGCCGTTGTTTTCCACCCCGATGTGATGAAGTTGCTCGAGCAGATGGGGGCGGTGGGTTTGGAACCACTGCACGCGTTTGCGCAAAAGCGGAAACTGCCGCACCGCCTCGTCGTCGAAACTCTCCACCGCAAACAAGGGCGTGAGCCCGACCAGCGAGCGGGTCTTCAAATAATCAGACGTTCCATCCGTGCGCTTGAGCACGTCGTAGTAGAATCCATCCTCATCATCCCACAGCGTGTAGCCATCGGTTCCGCGCGCGTTGATGGCGGCGGCCAGGTAAATGAAATCATTGAGAAATTTGTCCGCGATGTCCTCGTAGGCGGGTTCTTCGCGCGCCAGTTCGATGGCGATGTTAAGCATGTTCAGCGAATACATGGCCATCCAGGCGGTGCCGTCGCTTTGCTCAATGGTGCTGCCATCGGGCAGGGGATAGCGGCGGTCAAACACGCCAATGTTGTCGAGCCCGAGGAAACCGCCCTCGAAAACATTGTCCCCCGTTTGATCCACGCGGTTCGCCCACCACGCATAATCCATAAGCAGTTTGTTAAAGGCCTTTTTTAGAAACTCGCGGTCCCCCGATCCGCTCATGCCGCGTTCGATGGAATATATCCGCCAGGCCGCCCAGCCGCCAATGGGCGGATTCGCATCGGAAAGCGCCCACTCGTAGGCCGGCAGTTGTGCGCTGGGCGAAGTGTAGCGCTCACCGCGCAGCACCATGTTCTGGTGTTTGGCCGTGGCCGGATCGGGCACGGCAAAAGCGACCGAGTGAAACATCAGATCCCACGCGCAGAAGTAGGGATATTCCCAGCAATCGGGCATGGAAAGGATGTCGTGGGCATGCATGTCCTTCCAAAAAATGTTCCGCCCGTGCCAGCGTTCCTGGGGCGGCGGAGACACGTTCGGGTCGCCCTTCAGCCATTGCATCACCGGGTAAAAGTAAAATTTCTTGCTCCAGAGCAGCCCGGCCAATGCCCGCCGCTGCACCATGGCGGGCTCCTCGGGCAGGCCCGGAGTGATGGCTTCGTAAAACGCATCCGCTTCCTTGCCCCGCTCGTGAAGAACCGCGTCGAAGGCCGCCCCGAACGGATCGGCCTGGGGCGTTTCCGTCAGCCGCACCCGCACGACAGAGGTTTCGCCGGGCGCCACCATCCGGCGATAAACCGCCGCGGCCTTGGTGCCGGTGTGCGAGGGGTTTACCGCCGCCGTGTCGCCATGGACGACGTAATCGTGGAAGGCGTCCTTCACATGGGCCGCAGTATTGGCCGAGCCAAACACCCGCTCGTTGTTGGTCTCGTTTTCGGTAAAGACAAACTCCGACGCGCCCTCGCAATAATAATGGTAAACCGGCAACCCCCACGGCGCTGCCTTGATCGCGCCCTCGGCTGCAAGATGCATCTCCGGCTTGGCGATGCCATCCTGTCCCCACGACCAGGTGTTGCGAAACCACAGCGTGGGCAGCAACGTCAGCGGCGAGGCCTCCGGACCACGATTGACCGCGGAGATCTTGATACAAATGTCATTGGGCGCGCTTTTGGCATATTCGATAAAGACATCAAAATAGCGTCCCTCGTTAAAGATCCCGGTGTCCACCAACTCATACTCCGGCTCCTGCCGCGAACGCCGCCCATTTTCCGCGATCAAATCCGCGTAAGGAAATTCCGCTTGGGGATATTTATAGAGTCCCCGCATGAAACTATGCGTCGGCGTGTTGTCGAGGTGGTAAAAGTAGTCCTTGATGTCCTCCCCGTGATTGCCCTGCGGATTGGAAAGCCCGAATGGCCTTTCCTTCAAAATTGGATCCTTGCCGTTCCACAAGGCCACGGAAAAACACAGCCGACAGTCAGTGTCGCACAGGCCCAGCAAACCATCTTCACCCCAGCGATACGCGCGCGAACGCGACTGATCGAACGGGAAGTAACTCCACGCATCGCCATCGGCAGAATAATCCTCGCGCACCGTGCCCCACTGGCGCTCGCTCAGATAGGGTCCCCAGAGATCCCAGGGTTCGCGACCCTGATCCCGTGCAATTCTGCGTTCGGCTTCGGCATCATCAGGCATGGCGCCCTCGCCAGTCGCAGATTCCGGCCGCGATGTCACCTCGCTTTTCGTGCCGAAAATTTGACCTCAGGCTCCCTGGCTTCCCCGGCTCGCAAAATTCTTCAGGGCAAACGCATTAAAACCCCAGGAGTGAGAGCAAGTAAGAGTGATCCCAAGAAGCATTCTTCTGTTTGCCCTTGATGCCGCGTTTTTTGGAGGTGTCGTTTTTGAGGACATTGAGAGCGATGTGGCGAAGGATGGCCA
>JBGTGQ010000101.1:0-35575 GCA_041746635.1 Terrimicrobiaceae bacterium
TCCTCATTGTGGACGGGGCGATCGGCTTCATCGGCGGAGTCGGCATCGCCGACTCTTGGAAAGGCAATGCCTCCTCTCCCGAGGAATTGCGCGATCAGCACTTTCGGGTCGAGGGTCCGGTCGTCGCCCAGCTTCAGGGCATCTTCCAGGACAATTGGCTGAAATCCCGCCACGAGCTTCTTTTGGGGCCCGAATACTTTCCGAGCCTTCAAGCCGCCGGGCCGATCACCGCCGGCGCTTTCGGCAGTTCACCGCTGCGGGGCCGGAGCACGCTCGAGGTCATGAATCATCTCGCAATCGCGGGGTCCCGGTAGACCATTGAAATCACCAATGCGTATTTCCTGCCGGACTCCATGTTGGTGGAAGCCCTCTGCTCCGCCGCGCGCCGGGGCGTGCAGGTTCGCGTTCTCATGCCGGGTGAGCACATGGACCAGAAAATCGTCAGGCGGCATTCCCGCAAGACCTGGCGGCCGCTTCTCGCGGCCGGCGTCCAGCTCTATGAATACACGCCGACGATGATGCATACCAAACTCCTCATCGTGGACGGCCTTTTTGTTTCCCTCGGTTCCGGCAATCTCGATCCGAGATCCCTGCGAATCAATGACGAGGCCAATCTCAACGTCCTCGATGCCACGTTCGCCCGGCAACAGCAGGCGATCTTTGAAAACGATCTGCGCCGTGCTCAGCCGGTGAAATTGGACGGCAGAGAAATCCTCGACCTGCCACGGCTGATTATTGAAAGCCCGATAGCATCCCAGCTCTAGGGGCAAGATTTCAGCAGCTGACGGCGTTACGATGAATAGTCGCTCGGCAATCCACCTTTGCGAGCAAGAATATGCACACTGACCCGGCACACTGCCCCCTTCTCCCAACTCGCGAGTCAAGCCGCCGAAATGAGCTTGCTCAGCGTGCCAAGGCGGATACAGATTGGAATCTATGTATTTGGGTCCGTTGTTTTTCCGTTTGATCGCATTTTCCCTGTCCGCCGTATTTGCCGGAGCGGCAATGGCGGACGAGGGAAAGCCGCGCGAGAATTTTTTCCAGAAAGCAATTCGCGACACGCTGAATATCGACGCGGTCCGGCGCGAGTTTATTTACCAGAAGCTGCCGGAGGAGGATCTTAAGCTGGACATTTACTATCCTCGGGAGGCACCCCCTGCAACCGGCTATCCGCTGATCATCTGGTTTCACGGCGGGGGGTGGATTCTCGGCAGCAAACGTCAGGACGTTTTTGTCCGTCATTTTCCCCGCTACGGGTATGCCATTGCCAGCGTGGAATACCGCCTGGCCCAAGGAAATCCTTTCCCGGCCCAGATCAGGGATGCACGAACGGCAACGTGGTGGCTTTGGAAAAACGCGAAGGAACTCGACCTCGACCCTGCCGCCATGGTCGTGGCCGGACAGTCGGCGGGCGGTCATCTCGCCCTTCTGCTGGCCTCTTCCCAAGGAAAAAATCCCAAAGGATGGGGGCCGTCTGTGCCTCGCGGAACCCTGCGTGCGGTGGCCGCAATGTATCCACCGACAGATCTTCTCCGGCTCGTTCCGCCGGAGGCGCGCGACAATCCGCTCCATCCCGTCGCGTTGCTTCTGGGCGACAAGGTGAACAATCGCGTCCCCCTGGCCCGGGAGGCCAGTCCGATGTACCATGTCAACGCGGGTGATCCTCCCACCATGCTCCTCCACGGGGAATCGGACAAGATCGTGCCGGTGGAGCAAAGCGTGCTGCTTTCAAAAAAACTGAAATCGAAATCGGTCCCAACTCTTCTGACTGTGACCGATGGTGGCCATGCCTTCCGGCTTTATCCGGACAAAGTTGACGATCTCATCCGATTTTTCGATTCCGTGCCCGCCTTGAAAGGTCGCACGAAACACCGGCCCTGAGTGCATTTGGCCCGCTCCTTGGCGGGCGCGTTCCTTGCATTCCTGGCGCGGTCAGCTAATGTGTCCGCCCAACCTGTAAAAATCGTCAGACATGAAAAGCATCCTCGACCCGGCCCGACTCGAAGACATCGAGTTCAGCAATGATGAAATCGCCCGTTACTCCCGGCATCTCATCATGCCCGAGGTCACTCTGGAGGGTCAGAAACGTCTTAAAAGCGCCCGCGTTCTGTGCATCGGCACCGGCGGTCTCGGCTCGCCCATTGCGCTCTACCTTGCCGCCGCCGGCGTGGGCACGCTCGGGTTGGTCGATTTTGACATTGTCGATTACTCCAACCTCCAGCGCCAGATTCTCCACGGCACGAAGGATGTCGGCCGCAAGAAACTCAATAGCGCCCGCGACCGCATCAAGGATATCAACCCCAACGTGCATGTCGTCCTGCACGACGCCATGTTCCGCAGCGACAACGCCGTCGAGATCGTGGAAAACTACGACATCGTCATTGATGGCACGGACAATTTTCCCACCCGCTATCTTTCGAACGACGTCTGCGTTTTTCTGAAAAAACCAAACATCTACGGTTCGATCTTTCGTTTCGAGGGCCAGTGCACCGTGTTCGCGCCCTCGCTGAGCGGACCATGCTACCGTTGTATGGTGCCCGAGCCTCCGCCGCCCGGCATGGTGCCAAGCTGCGCCGAGGGCGGCGTGCTGGGGATTTTGCCCGGAATCATCGGCGTGATGCAGGCCATTGAAGCGGTCAAGCTCATCGTTGGCATTGGCGAGCCTTTGATCGGACGTCTGGTCTATTTCGATGCGCTGCAAATGCGCTTCAAGGAATTCAAACTGCGACCGGATCCAAAGTGCCCCGTTTGCAGCGCGAACCCGACCATCACCGCATTGATTGACTACGATCAATTCTGTGGCATCCCGCAGGCCCAGGCGGCGGAGGACGCGGAGCCGCCCGTGCCGGAGATTTCCGTCGAGGACCTTAAGGCCCGCCAAGATCGCGGCGACAAATTTGTCCTGCTCGATGTGCGTGAGCCCTTTGAATACGACATCGCCCGCATTGCCGGGTCGAAACTCATTCCCATGGGCGAACTACCCTCGCGCATGAGCGAACTCGACAGCGCGGATGAGATCGTCATTCATTGCAAAATGGGCGGACGCAGTGCCAAGGCCCTCCGCCAGCTCCAAAAGGCCGGTTTCAGCAAACTCCTGAATGTCGAAGGCGGCATCCTGGCGTGGTCGGATCGGGTGGATCCGAGCGTGCCGAAGTATTGATCCGCGCGAAACCCGAGGGCTGGAGGGGGTTCGAGAAATCTGTAGCCACAAAGGAACACAAAGATCTCAAAAATCGGACTGCTCCTTGGCAAATCCTGATGCTCCTTTGTGTTCCTTGTGTTCTTTCGTGGCTATGACTTTGGCTGATCTGTTCTAACTGCGGGTGATCTGCAGGCCGGTTTCGGAAAGGTCGAGTTGCACGAACCGGGCCAGCGAATTGGGCGGATCAGCCGCCAGCTTTTCCCGGATGCGGGTGGCCGCCTCGATGTCCTTCGCCATCATAAGGAGGTAACCTCCGCCTCCCGCGCCCAGCAATTTGGCGGCGGAAAGATAGTCTGCGACCCCGGCCAGTATTGCCGCAACCTCCGGCGGGTTGGTGCCCGCATCCAAGGCCTGGTTCAAGTCCCAACTGCCGCGCAACGCCGCGCAAAGGTCCGCCCATGAATCGCGCTGGATGGCCTCGAAGGCGACGTGGGCCTGACGCCCGATCTGCTCGAGCAAACGAAGATGCCTGGCGCGGTTCAGGAACATCCCCCGCACGATCTCCTGGAGGATGTCTTTGGCGATGCGGGTGATGCCCGTGTAATAAAGCAGAATGGTCTGATTGGCATAAGCCGCACTGAAGAGATTGGTCGGCAGCCAGCGCACCAGCGGGCGTTGTTCCATGCCAGGCAGGGTTTCGATCATTTTCAGCCCGCGATAAATTCCTCCCGCCTGATCCTGCCAGCCACCCCCGGAAGTCAGCAATTGTTCCAGCACGAGAGCGCGTTGAAAGACCTCATTGGTATCCCATTTCAAGCCGCAGGTGTCGCTCAAAGTCGCCAGCAGAGTCGCCGCCAGGATACTGCTGGTGCCGAGTCCCGAGCCCTTGGGCGCGGCCGCCAGCAGGGAAATTTCCAGGCCACCACCAAAGGCTTCCAGAATCTCTTCGAGGGTGCGCGCCCCCGTGTGCCCGGAGAAGCGCGGATCGAAACCCGCCAGGACCAGCGCCCCTTTGGCCAGCGAGAATTTCGCCCCGACGCGGTCGCATTCCCGCAGTTCGGCGAGAGTTCGCATCCGCGTTTCCGCACCCAAATCGATGGACCGGATGACAAGTTCGCGCCCCTTGGTGTAGCGAGCGAAGACTTGCACCGGCGGCTGGCCGTTTAGATTCACCGCCACGTTCACCACGGCACCGCCATACTTCAGGCAATAAGGCGGCGTATCAGTCCACCCTCCCGCCAGATCGAGCCGGGCCGGGCTGCGGCCCCAGACGATTTGATCCTCGATCAGATTGCGCCTTGGAGTGGCGGGATGTCTGGCCGCCGAGGCGACGATCGTTTCACGCAGGATGGAAAAAGCCCGCGCCTCATGTTTTGCGAAATCCTTTGCGCGGCTTCGGAGAACGGCGGCGTGAAACATTTCCTCCTGCGCAAGGTCCAGGGGCATGAAAGATTCCGGGTTTTTTTGCCTGGAGAGAACTTCGCTTGAACCGGTGAGGAGATCCGCCATGTGCGCGAGGTCCATGCGGGAGAAATTGTTGACCGCCCGGTTCTCAAAAATCCGCGGAATGGCGCTGGCGGCAAAACTCCGCCGCTGGGCGTAAAGCCTTGGTAGATTAATGTGCTCGCCGATTTCGTTGGCGGAAAACCGTCGTGCTTTCAGCCACAAAGCCGTGTAGTCCGCGCGATCGACGGGATGGGTGGCAAAGAGCCACTGCACGAAGACCGGTTCGATCGCGTCGGCTTTCAGCACGGGAAAAAGGGCGGCGTCCTGAATGTCGGTGTCCGTCGCGATGGCGGCGGCCTCCAACGTGAGGCCGCGAGCGGCGAACCACCCGCTCAGCGGCTTCCCCAGGAATATCGGATCCGTCGCGATGGCGCCTTTGAAAACATCGTCGAATCCATACACGCGAAGGCAGAATTCCTTTTCGCCGACCGGTGCAAAATCGAGGCAAACCCCCGGTTCGATCTGCCAGTCCCAATTTCCGGCAGGAATGCCGGTGAGTACATTGTTCTGCGCCAGGGCGAGATTGTTCGGCAGCGCGCAGTTTTCCACCCAGATGTTTTGGTTTCTGCTCGATCGCGTGGTGAATGCGAAGTCGGAATTCAGCACGTAAATGTCCGGATGCGGCTTGGTCCCCGGATGCGAATAACGCGTTTGATCGAGGTGGGCGTTTTGCAGGGCCGAGACCGATCCGATCATCTGCCGGCTGGTGCCGAAATGGTTGAACTGCGCCTCCGGCAACGGCACCACCGCGGAAGTGAGGGCGGCGATTTCAGGGTCCGGCTTTTGCGGATGCCGTCCCAAGGCCAGTCCCATTTCCGCATAGAGTTCGTAAAATTCCGGCGTGCCCGAGGCGAACTCCCCCCGTTCTTCATCCCATCCGCATTTGCGCAACAGCACTTCGGCCGCCCTTGCGCTCAGCAACCACATGCCGGTGTCCACCAGAAACAGATGATCGCGGGCCAGTTGCTGGATTTCCTGCGGACTGGGCTTTTGCAGAAAAAACGCGATTTCCTCCGGTTGGGATCGCGCGGTGAAAAACACCCCGAAATGCGAAGCCGTTTCCGCGCTCACCCAAATGCCCAGCCCGAGAATATCCACCTTGGGAAACGCCGGAAGATTCGGCGAAAATTTCAGCAACACATCGCCGCTCGTCACCAACACGCTGTGAGAATCCGTCGCATGGGCCAGGATGCGCTCATAGTCGGGAAGTTGCAGGTCGAGCAGCGATTGGTCCAGACGCTGCCCCACGCCCCAGCGCAGCACGGGCATCGGCATGAGAATTTTTCCCGGCGCGGCATAAGCGGGCAGGCGGCGGCTCTGTCCGCCCGCCAGCAAGGCCAGATGCTTGCGGGAGCGCAGCCACTCCCCGCAGCTTTTGCCGTGGCCGTGTTCGCGCCAGGCGGAGACCAGCAAATGCGCCGTGCCACCCCCGGACCCCAACTTGCCACCCGGCGGATCACAGGTCGCAAACCATTCTGGCTTTCCCTCCAATTCGCCGAAAACCCCGGCCATGGCCGGAGGGAGGGAAATCAGGCGTGCCATCTGCATCGCCGCACTCAACCGTTTTCCCTCGGGGCTGAAAAGCGCAAGTTGAGCGAGGTCAGTTAAAATGGTGGACAACATCCAAATTATCGCACCCGGCAAGGAGTTGGAGGTCACGCTTTTGGCGTGTGCCTTTCGGAGCAGCCTAAAGGCTGGACTCCAACGCCGCGGCATCATGCACTCCAGCTCAAAAGTACAGGGAGGTTTTTCGGAGCCGCCCCGGCCTGATCTACTTGGTTATGGCCGTCAGCACCTCAAGCGTCGCATGGACATTGCGTTCGATGGAATATTTTCCCGCCAGCTCGCGACAAGCAGCCGAGGTTTCCGCGGCGGGATGGTTCATCCATTGCGCCAAGGCTTCCGCCAGGGCGTCAACATCGCCCGGCTTGACGATGTTCCCCTGCACGTCGGGCGTGATGATTTCCGAGAAGCCATTTGCGGTCGTTGTCACCACCGGCAAACCGGCGGCCAGGGCCTCCAGACAGGCGTTGGAAAAGGGATCGTATATCGTGGGCAGGGTGAAAACATCCGCCGCGGAGAACAGGGCGGACAGGTCATTGACCGGACCAAGAAATTTCGCCCGGCCGGATCGATGCCGCTCCGACGGCCCGCGTCCGGCGACGAGCAGCAGGGCTTTTCCCCCGAGATTCTCCACCGCGCGGATGGCAAACTTCAGACCTTTTCGCTCCCAGCCTGTTCCGACGAAAAGCACGCAAAACGCATCCGGCGGAACCTCCAGCCGTTGGCGGGCTTCTGCGCGGGAAATTCTCGCCATGGATTTTCCGATGCCATTGGGCACGACCTGGATGCGTTCGCGGGGGAATTCCTGCCAGCGGACAATTTCTTCCGCGACCATCGCGGAGTTGGCGATGACGAACTGCGCCGTCTGATACACTTCGCACTCCAGGCGCATGAGGGAAAGGTGCTTGGGATTGACCAGATGAAAAAACCGCTTCCAGCGCGGCTCGAAGTGCGAGCGCCGATAAAGCCATGCCGCATGCACGCCGTCCCCGGCGCGATAAACATGGCATCCCGGCACGCGCTCCAGGCTGAAAGTAAGGTCCACATCCGGCTTGGCTTCCGCCACGGCGGCGGCGAATTTTTGCGGGGTTTTCCCCTGCAGGCGGATGAGGGAGGAGTTGGGCCAGCGTTCCTCGGGCCAGTCACCCGTGGTAATCAGGACGGGTTCGTGTCCGGCCTGGGCCAGTCCGGTGGCGAGGCGCAAAAGATAGGCCTCGGCCCCGCCGGTGACGGAGAATCCTCTGCGAACAAGGCCGATTTTCATGACAATGCCGAAAAGTAGAGGCGTCCTCGGACCGCTTGGCGAATCAATAAAGCTCGTTCACGCTTAAGCGTTCGCCTGCGGAGGCAGCCTGAAGGCTGAACTCCAACGGAGGAATCCTGGCCCGGCTGGTTCTTTCGCATCATGGACCCCAAGGCCACCGCCTCCGGCGATTGACTTGCATGCCGGTCGCCTCCATTTTGGGGGACTCGATTCCGCATGAAACACGTCCTTTTTGTATGCACAGGCAATGTTTGCCGCAGCCCGATGGCCGAGGGGCTGTTCAAAAAGCTGGTGTCTGGCCGGGGCGACATCGCGGTGACCTCGGCGGGAGTGAACGCCGGACGCGGCCAGCCCGCCAGCAGCGATGCAGTAAACGCGCTGGCCCGCGAGGGCATTAATCTGGCGAGCTTTCGCAGCCAGCCCGTTTCCGAAGAGTTGGTGCAAAAGGCGACGCACATTTTTGTGATGACGCGGGATCACAAGCGCCTGCTCGAACTTTTTTATCCCGAGGCCGCCGCAAAAACCCGCCTCGTCCGGGAATTTGACCATGGCTCGCCCGATGTGCCGGACCCCATAGGAATGGGCCGCGACATGTATGAACGCTGTCGCGACACCTTGAAAAAGGCCCTGCCTTCCGTCCTGAAATTCATCGAAAAAACATCCATGAGCACCGCACCCAGCAAAACCGCCCTCGCCGCCGTTGATCCCGAAATCGCCGCCGCCATCAGCAAGGAACGCCACCGCCAGTTTGAGAACGTCGAACTGATTGCCAGCGAAAACTACACCAGCCAGGCGGTCATGGAGGCGCAGGGGTCCTGCCTGACCAACAAATATGCCGAGGGCTACCCCGGCAAGCGCTGGTATGGGGGCTGCGAGTTTGTGGACACGGTCGAATCCCTCGCCATTGTGCGCGCGAAAAAACTTTTTGGGGCCGAACACGCCAACGTTCAGGCTCATAGCGGCAGCCAGGCGAACATGGCGGTTTATTTCAGTGTGCTCACCCCCGGCGACCGCATTCTCACCATGGACCTCGCGCATGGCGGACATCTGACGCACGGCCATAAGGCGAACTTTTCCGGCAAACTCTACGAAGTCCATCACTACGGGGTGGACCGCGAGACGGAATGTATTAATTACGACGCCTTAGCCACTCTCGCCGGGGAAGTGAAACCGAAAATGATCACCGCCGGGGCCTCCGCCTATCCGCGCACGATTGATTTCGTCCGCATGCGCGAGATCGCCGATTCCGTCGGAGCCTATCTTTTCGTGGACATGGCCCACATCGCCGGCCTCGTCGCAGGTGGAGCCCACCCGAGCCCTTTCCCTCACGCGCATTTTGTCACCACCACCACCCACAAAAGTCTGCGCGGACCGCGCGGCGGCCTGGTGTTGTGTCGGGAGGAATTTGCCCGGAAAATTGACGGCAATATTTTTCCCGGCATTCAGGGCGGACCGCTCATGCATGTCATCGCGGCCAAGGCAATCTGTCTGCACGAGGCGCTGCAACCGTCGTTCCAACAATACGCCAAACAAATCATCAGCAACGCCAAGTCTCTGGCGGCGCGTCTGGCCATGCTCGGTTACCGGATCGTTTCGGGCGGCACGGATAATCATGTCATGCTGGTGGATCTGCGAAACCGCGGACTCAACGGCAGCGAGGCCTCCCACGTTCTCGATCTCGCCGCCATCACGGTGAACAAGAACGCCATCCCTTTCGATACGGAATCGATCACCAAAACCGGCGGCATCCGCATCGGCACACCGGCCATGACCACGCGCGGACTGGAGGAGGAGGACTTCATGCAGGTGGGCGATTACATCCACGCCGCCCTTGAGGCCCGCGCCGATGAGGCGAAACTGGCGGCGATCCGTCGCGAGGTGGTTGCATTTACGAGCAAGTTTCCGCTGCCGTAAACAGGAAGGGCCTCACGCCAAGGGTGGGAGCGATGAAAAGGAGGCAGTTGCTCCCTACCTGCGGGGTCGGGGCGGGTGTCAGCAGGAAATGGCTTTTCGCCGGACGGGAACGCGGCACTATGCACGCCTATGGCGGAGAATGGACCCAACTTGCGGGAATTGAAGGTGCGCGCCCAACTGCTCAAGCCGGCTGTGCGGCTGGGCAAGGCGGGGATTACGCCGGAGTTTCTGGCGGTTTTTGAGGATGCCTTGCAACGCGCCCAGCTGGTGAAGCTGCGTTTCGAGGGACACAAGGACGAGCGGAAGGCGCTCTCAAAACACCTGGCGGAGCAAAGCCGCAGTTTGCTGGTGCAACAAGTGGGTTACACCGCGGTTTTCCATCGCGCGAAAAGTGAAGCGGTCGAAACCGCGGTCGAATAATTTGCGGTGATGGGTGGTGCGGGCATGCTACGATTTTCGATCATGGCGGCCCGGCCGGGGTTTTGGCTGACGTCGATCTGGTTCTATCTGCTGCCCTGCGGCGCGGCGTGGGTTTTTCACAAACCGCTATTTTGGCTGGGGCTCATCTACGTAACGGTCCCGCTGGGGTTGCTAATTTATGGGCTGAACGATCTGGCCGACCGCGAGACGGACCGGGTGAATCCGCGCAAGGGGACCTTTCTTTTCGGCGCGCGGGGCGGGGAGGAGGAACTGCGGCGGCTGCCCTGGGTGGTCTTTCTGGTGCAGGTGCCGTTTTTGGTGCTGTTCTATTTTTCCGTGGGGCCGAAAATCTTTTTGTGGTTTTTGGCCTTGCTCGCGCTCATCGCGACCTACAATTGGCCAAGGTGGGGATTCAAGAACCGCCCGTGGCTGGATATGTTGAATCAGGCGGGGTATTTGCTGGTGTTCGTGCTGAGCAGTTGGCTGGCGGGGGTTCCGCAACTCTCCTGGGCGGCATTCCTCTTTGGATTGCTCTTTGCCATGCACTCGCACTTGCTCGGTCAGATCATGGATGTGGAGCCGGACAAAATCGCGGGTCGGCGCAGCACCGCCGTGGTGCTGGGGATGGTGCCGGCGAAGGTTTTGCTTGCAGGACTCATCGTGGCGGAAGCCGGATTGATGGCCTTCGCACTGCAGCAACCGCTCATTGCGGGCGTCCTTCTTTGCGGGGCGGGGTACTTTCTGCTGGATGCGCTGTTGCTCTGGAAGGAGAAGCCGTACAGCCCCGGGATGATGCGCTTTTACCTGATGGGCTGGAATGGAGTGGCGCTAGCTACGATGCCTTGTGTCTGGTATTCGGGAATTTTTGTGTAAAAAAACACCTGCACCTGAACTTAAACTTACACCTCCAGACTTCAAAATCGGAGCGAGTTTAGGTTCATGTTTAAGTTTATGTGTAAGTTTTAAGCTTCCTTGATCAGGCGGGCGTAGGTTTCCGAAGGATTGTCACCGAGATGGTCGATGGCAGAGCGGGCGGCATTGTTGGCGTAATCCACGCTGAAGAGTCCAAAACGCGGGGTGTAAGAACCCCATTCATAATTGTCTGTGATGGACCAGTGGAGATAGCCGAGCATAGGAACACCTTCCGCTTGGAGGCGAAGGACCTGGGCGATGTGGGCGGTGAGGAATTCGCTGCGGGTCAGACGGTCACGTCGCGCGTGGGAGATGCTGCTGTCGAATTTCCGGCGTTGCGCCATGCCGTTTTCTGCAATGAGAACGCCGCGTTGGAAATCTTCCGCGTAGTATTTGCAGAAAAAATGCAGTCCCTCGGGGAGCATGTGCCAGTCCCACCATTTGCGGGAAAGGCCGTCCATGAGATGGCCGTGCAGGCCTTTGCTTTTAAATTCCAGATCGGCGAAATGGGGCGGTCGGAAAATGTGTCCGGTGAAGGGGTCGTAATAATCGAGGCCGAGATAATCGAGCACGCGCGGGCGTTTTGATTGGTCGAGGGTGTCGAGGAAGTAGCGGAAAGCCTCCGCGGTGGCACGGCTCGGGGCGAGGAAGTCGGTGAGGTGGTGGACGAGGCGACCGAGCCAGACCCAGGGGTCGGAGTGGAAGGGAAGCCGGGCCGCTGCGATGGCGCGCTGGAGGCGGCGGGAACCGTCGCGCAGATAACCAGGCAATCCTGCGCGGGCGATCCCGCGTTCCCGCACACAGAGTAAATCGAGGAGCATTTTTTCCGACCAATACACATCACTGCAAAAGGTGTTCATGGTCACACGTGGCGTGGGCCAGGCCTGCGTTTCGTAGAGATCGTGGATGGCATTGTAAGCGCGGACGTGAGCCGCCAGCAGACGGTTGTAGGCGGCGATGCCAATCCTCATGCCGCTGCCCGCGTTGCCGGGGAAATGGCGGTTGAGATAAGTATTCAGGACGAGCATGTTCGGCTCGTTGAGGGTGACAAACCAATGCAAGGGTTCCTGTCGGCAAAAATTAATCAGCCGCTCATTAACGTGGGCGACGGTGACGGCGACGAAGCGCTCGAAAAGCGCGGGCGTTTCGTCATCGAGCCACGCGTCCACCCCGAGCCAGGCGGGATGGGTGAAATGCTGGAGGGTGAGGACGGGTTCGAGTCCGGCCCGGCGGCAGGAGGCGATGATGTCCGCGTAGTGATCCAGGGCGGCGAGGTCAAATTCCGGCGGCGCGCTGCGCTCCGTGCTGGAAGAGGGTTGGACCCGCGGCCATTCGATACTGAGGCGAAAGGCGCGAAGCCCCATGGCCTGGCAGCGGGCGAAATCTTCCTCGTAGCGGTGCCAGAAATCGGCGGCCTGGCCGGTGCGCATGACGCGGTCCTGCGTTTCTGATTCGGCCCAGTTATTCTGCGGCTGTCCGGCCCCATTGTAGCCGCCTTCGCACTGATAACCGGAGCTGGCGACGCCCCAAAGGAAGTCATTGGTCATTGCTCAAGGGTCATTGGTGAAGAAATCGCGTGGCAGAAACTAATGACTGGTGACGAGTGACCAATGACTAATCCCCTCATCCCTTTTGGGCCTCAATGCGCTTGCGGAGGGCTTTTTCCCGCTGGCGGGAAATGATGGCGGGTTTGCGTTCGGGCGATTCCATGACGATGCGGGCGATGTCCGCCGCGGCCGAGGGGCGGCCAAGCCGGCGGGCGTTTTCGCTCATGGCTGCGATGCGGCCAGGGTCGTCGAGAAGGCGACCGAGCTTGTGATTAAGCACGGTCACTTCGGTGCATTTCACGGCGGCGCCGGCTTCGAGCAGGACATCGGAGTTACGTTCCTCCTGCCCGCCGATGGGATCGAGGATGACCATAGGCAGGGCCCGGGCGAGGGCCTCAGCCGTGGTAAGGCCGCCGGGTTTGCTCAGCAACAGGGTGGCGGCTCCGAGGAGATCGGGCATTTCCTTGGTGTAACCAAGCACGCGGAATCGATCTCCGCGCCCGGCGGTGAGCGCCTCAATGTCTTTTTGCAGGACGGCATTTTTTCCGCAGACGATGACGGCTTGAAAGTCGCGGTCGAGTTGGAGGAGACGGCGCACCACGGCGATGGCGGGGCTGAGACCCAGGGCGCCGCCGGCGACGAGGAGGGTGGGTTTGGCCGGATCAAGCTGCTGGCGGGAGAGAACGGTCGCGCGATCCACCGGCCGGGCAAATTCCGGTTCGATGGGAATGCCTGTGACATGGATGCGTTCGCCCGGAAGGCCCAGGCCCTCCATGTGGATTTTATCATCTTCCTGCGCCACGAAGTACCAATGGAAAGCGCGGGTGATCCAATAGGCATGAAAATGATAATCGGTGACGGCGATGCCAAGTTCGGCGTCGAGCCGGCCGATCCCGATGAGGTAGGAAAGCACGCCCGCTGGCATGAAATGGGTGCAGATGATGGAGTCGGGTTTGAACTCGCGAACGAGGTTGATGAGGGGCAGGGCCTGGGTAAGGTCAAGGGCGACGCGGCCCTTGTCGGAAACCCAGGGCTCGTCGCTGCTTTCATACCACCAGCCGAGGAACTTGGGGAGCTGCTTGGAAAGTTGCTTGTAGAGAGTGGAATAAAGCTGCTTGTGCAGGACATTGGTGTGGTCGAGCGAATCATCGACCAGCACCTCTTCGACATCGGCGCGGGCACGGAAGGACTGGGCCAGGGCGTCCGCCGCCATGACGTGGCCGGACCCGACGGAGGCCGAGAGAATGAGGATGCGTTTCACAGCAAGGTTTTATTCACTAATGATCACTAAGGGGTGATAAAATCAACAACCACTAGGACACTGTTCTTGGCTCGTGACCATAAGTGTTTATGCGTGGTTGTTTCAGGTTCCGATGGGTTGGAGGGAGTACATCGCGTTGGTGATGGTCCAGGCATCGGTGACGGTCATGCGTTTTTGATCATGACCCATGCCCCAGGAGTCGGAATAGATGATTTCCTTGGCGGTGGGGTTATAACCAATAATGAGGCGCATGTGGCCGCCGGAGGCCTGGGGGATTTCCTTTTCGGTCACGAAACCCAGTCGCACCGACCACAGCAGCGGGATGCCCTCGTCAATATTCCGCTGGATTTCACGCTGGAATTTTCCCAGATCGGCGGTTTTTTTCTGGCGCATCTCCTTGTAAATCTCCGGGTTCATCTTCTCGTAGCATTTCCCCACATCGATGACCCGGCCAGTGAGGGTGATCTCGGGGGCAAGTTTGCCCCGGCGGGTGGCGCGGTTGTACTCTTCGATCAGCTTGAGAAAATCGGCCACGTCCCAATCGTAAAGGGATTTGGTTTTCACCCCGAAACGGGCGGTGAGTTTTTTCATCGAATCGAACATGGCGTCGGGACTGGTCCCTTTGGAGGAGTCGCTGTCGGCGATTTGGGCGAGTTCATGCTGATCGACCTCCACGCCGTAGTAGCGCAAGACGCGCTCGGCGGATGCCACGACACAGTAACCCTTCTGGCCCTGATCGACCATGGGGACATCCCTAAGCCAG
The DNA here is from genome assembly GCA_041746635.1 of Terrimicrobiaceae bacterium. Taxonomy (GTDB): domain Bacteria; phylum Verrucomicrobiota; class Verrucomicrobiia; order Chthoniobacterales; family Terrimicrobiaceae; genus CAMASH01. The sequence continues at coordinate 14,293 of JBGTGQ010000101.1, forward strand.
ACGGTGCCGTCGGGCAGGCGCTCGATGTGATCGCGACCGACGAAACGCTTCACCGCCTCGCGGGAGGCATTGGTGGAAACGGTGGCCCCGATGGCGCGCACGGCCGTGTTTTTGCGATGAATGGTGAGACGGATGAACTCGGCCCGGAAAGGAACACCTTTGGCGCGCGACTCCTTGGTGGCACTCCATTCGAGGAGATATTCGGTGGTGTCCAGTTCCCAGGCACGACCCTCGGCTTTGACCGCGCTGGTGGCGTCGCGTCCGCGCTCCACCGGAGACCTTGCGGTGAGAGCACTGAGCTCCGCCGTGATATCGGCTAAAAGTTTCTCGAAAGGCTTTTTCCCCAGGTCGCCGGCATCGCCCCGGCTGAAATAAATAAGGGTCGCTTCGCTGAGTTTGCCTTCCCGGAAGCGGAGCAGAACTTCAATTAGCGGACGTTGGCCAAAAGTGAGACCCTTTGCGGCAGTGCGGGCCGTGTCCTTCGCGGCCGATGTCCACTCAAAGCGGAGGGTCTTGAAGTCGGGTTCGATTTCCAGTGCGGTGGTGTCCCAGAGATTCGGCCGCAGGAGGATGCCATCCATCGCCGCGCGCGACGGGGAGGGAGACGGAGTGGCTTCCTGCGCGCGGGTTGCACCTGCGGCCATTCCGAGAAACAGCAGGGTGGCCAAACAGTTTTTCATAGGGGTCTTTTCTATCGTCCAAATCTCGTTCATTCTGTCCAGCACACATGCAGACCTTCATTATTGGCCACAAAAATCCCGACATGGACGCCATTTGCTCCGCCATCGCTTACGCGGAATTCAAGACCGCATCCGGGGTGGAAAATGTGCTCGCGGCCCGTTGCGGCAACACGAATGAGCGTATTGATTACGCCTTGCGTAAATTCGGTTTCGAAGCCCCGCTTTTTATCACCAGCGTCCAGCCCCGGGTGGAGGACGTGATGGAACGCGACGTGATCTGCGCAGGCCGTGATGAACCAGTCTATGAGGCACTGACCCGCATCGGCGAAAACCGTTTTCGCGGTCTCCCGGTCTTGGATGAGGACCGGCGGTGCGTCGGGCTGATCTCGGGTTTTAAAATCAGCCAATATCTTTTTCCCCCGAAGGACAAAGTGTCGTCCGCCCGCGAGGTCAATGCCTCCCTGAAAGACATCACGGAAACCTTGAACGGACGCCTACTGGCGGGGTCGTCGGAAACCGACACAAGGCATTTGATTTTGGTGGTGGCGGCGATGCAGACGGACTCATTCGAGCGTCGGCTGGCCCTGATGGACCACGCGAAAACCGTGCTCATCGTCGGGGATCGCAGGAATATCCAGCGCATGGCCATCATGTCCGGGGTGCATGCTCTTATTGTGACGGGTAACATGCCGGTGGATGACGAAATCGTCGCGCTGGCCCGCGAGCGTGGCACGAAAGTGATCAGCTCACCCCACGACACCGCGACCACGGTTCTCCTCGGACGCAGCGCGGTGCGGGCCGGGCGCATGATTTACGACGACTATATTTCCGTGACGGCGGATACCCCGCTCGAAGAGGCTCAAAGGGAAGTGGCCCTTTCGCCGCAGTTTGCTTTTCCCGTTCTGGACGCGGAACGGCGGCTGGAGGGCATCATTTCGAAGAGTGATTTTCTCAAGCCGGTTCCGCGCCAGTTGATTTTGATGGACCACAATGAACTCACCCAGGCGGTGGACGGGGCCGACGACATTTCCATCGTGGAAATCATCGATCACCACCGCATCGGGGCGGCTCCGACGGAAGCACCCATTTTGTTCATGAACCGGCCGGTCGGCTCCACCTGCACGATCGTCGCCACCCTCTTTCAGCAGGCCGGTTTCCCTATTCCGAAAAATCTGGCCGGGTTGCTCATGTGCGGATTGATTTCCGACACTTTAAATCTGACTTCGCCCACAACCACCGACGTTGATCGTGGAGTGATGCGCGAGCTTTCGCAGATCAGCGGAGTCGATCCGGCGGCGCTGGCTGCTGAAATATTTTCGGTGGGATCCCCGTTGCTGACCATGGAAGCCAGTCAGGTGGTGACGGCGGACTGCAAGGAATATGAAGAACGCGGCCAGCGCTTCAGCGTCGCACAGATCGAGGAACTGAGTTTCGCACCTTTCGCATCCAAAAAGAGCGCCCTGCTGGAAGAACTGGAGGCTCATCGCGTCGCGCATCGGTATCTATTTTCAACGCTTCTGGTCACGGATGTGAATACGCAGAATTCCATCCTCCTGGTCCGCGGGACCAGCTCCTTCACCCGTCTGATTGATTATCCGGAGGCCGGAGAGGGAGCTTGGAAACTCGACGGCGTGGTTTCCCGCAAAAAGCAGCTTCTGCCCTATCTGGCCGGCTTGTTGGCCCGAGGGGCGTGAGTTCTGAGTGACCCGTCAAGGCAACGGGGCAAGTAGCCGTGCAATAATATTCTTGTCATTCTCCCCTCGTCGTTCGTCATTCTCCCTCCATGCCCACTTACGTTTACGAGACGATCCCGGCGAAAACGGGCGCGAAACCCACCCGCTACGAGATCCGGCAAAGCATCAAGGACGCCGCGCTGAAAAAACATCCCGAGACGGGCGAACCGGTCCGCCGGGTTATCGCCGGCGGCATTGGCCTGTTGACCTCCGGATCGTCATCGGCCGCTGCCGCACCCACCGGCCACTGCCACACCTCTTCCTGCGGGTGCGGACGATGAAGCGGGAACGACACCGCGACACCTCGGCGCGAGGACAACTTTCCCGCGTCCCTGCGTCCGCCTTTCTCAGTGTGCTACTCCTCGCCCTCCTCCTGGCCGGATGCCTGACCAAAAAAAAGGAGCCCGTCGCTTCACCACCGGCACCAGCCGCCGCACCATCCATTCCAGCCGCAACCCCCGAAGCAACCGCCACCCCCACCCCCAAGCCCGAGCACTCCCCGCTGTCCTATCTCTCACCCCTCAACTGGCCCGATATGCTCTTTCCCAAAAAAAAAGCCGGGCCGCCCCAGGCCCATCCACCTCAACTCGTTGGCGTGATCAAAATGGTGAACATCGAGGATCGTTTCGTGCTGATCGACGCCGTCAGCTCCCAAGGCACCGAAGCGGGTGCGCTCCTGGTCTGCATCATGAATCAGCAGGAGACGGCCAACCTCCGCATGAGCTCGCTCAAAAATCCGCCCTTTCTCATCGCCGACATCGCCAGCGGAACCCCTTCTCCGGGGGACCGGGTTTTCAAACCCTGACGGCAGGCTTTACCGTTGACAGCGGGCTTCAGCCCACGCTTAATTATCAAGCACCTTAATAAACAGCGTGATTGATTTGCAACATCCGGCACAGCGGGCCGATGTGGAACGTCTGGCGGATATCATCCTGACGCTGCAGCGGTGTTTTATGCTTCGGCTCTCCGAGGAATTGTCGCGCGGCCAGGTTTCGTTTCCCCAATTTTTCCTGCTCGGCCATATCGGCTCGCAAAACCATGCCCTCTCCATGAGCGAGATCGCGGAAAAAATGAACCATTCCACCGCCGCGGCCACCGGGCTGGTGGATCGCCTGCAGAAACTCAACTACGTCCAGCGCACCCACGCCGCCAACGATCGCCGAAAAGTGATGGTGAAAATCACCAAAAAGGGCCAAGCTCTGGTCGAACGCATCCGTCAGGACATCGTGAATAATCTCAGCGAGATCATGGAGTTGTTACCCCGCGAGGAGCAAAACGCCTGGCTTAGCATTTACGAAAAAATTCATTCCTTCTGCCAAAGCAAGAAAACCGCATGCACCGAGTAAGCACTCTCAAAACCAGTCTCACTCTGAGCGCCATCGCCGCACTTTTGGCGGTCGCATCCGCCCCCGCCCAATCCAATCAACTGCCGACTCCGATCGCGTCGCCTTCACCGACACCCTGGACTCTGCCCAGCCCGACGCCGTACGCCACGCCGACAGCCGTTCCGTTCGCCCTCCCGAGTGCCACCCCGTGGGCCCTGCCGACACCCACTCCCCCGCCTTCGCTTTTGGCCTCTCCCACCCCAACGCCGGTGCCCACACCCGAGCCGCTGCCCACTCCGCTCCCCACCCCGTTGCCCGATGGCACCATGCCGCTGACGCCTCCGCCCATGCCCACGCCGGCACCCCTGGATGCCTCCACGCTTTCCGATCAGCTCAACCTGCCTCTGCCCGCCCCCCTTCAGTCCAGCGAGCCGCTCATGCCGGGCGGGGAAACATCCACGCTCCAGGACAGCGAAAAGCTCGCCATGCAACAAAAGATGGTCATGGCGGATTTTGAGAAATCCCTCACCACGCTCATCGCCAAGCAGCGCAACTCCAAGGTCCCCGACCTGTCACTGAACGACGCGGTCCGCATTGCCCTCAAGCAAAATCCCACCATCCTCAACGCCATCCAGCAGATCCGCCTCACCCGCGGCCAACTCATCAGCGTGGTTTCCCAGGCGGTGCCCAAAATTGGCATCGCCTCCAGCTACAACCAAACCCAGCAAAACCTCACCACCAACGGCAGCAGAAACAGTTCGTCAACGATCGAAATCCCCAACCCGAACGGTGGCAAACCCACCATCCTGCGTCTCGGCGGCAGCAACGACGCCGTGCAAAATCAAACCTGGAACATCCAATTCCAAGGCACGCAACTAATTTTCGACGGCGGCGCGACCATCGCCGGCATCCAGGGCGGCCGGGCCGCTTACGACGCCGCCTTTTTCAGCCTGCGCTCCACCATCGACAACATCGTCTCGCAGATCATCACCCAGTTCTACCAGATCGTGCTCAACCGCGCCCTCATCGTCGCCCAGCAACAGAACGTCGCCCTCCTCCAGCAGCAAGTGCAGGATCAGCAAAATCGCTACGAGGCCGGCACCGTCCCGCGCTTCAACGTCCTCCAGGCCGAGGTGCAGCTGGCCAATGCCAAGCCCCCGCTCATCCAAGCCGAGAACAACTACCGCATCGCCCTCTACCAACTCGTCCAACTCCTCGGCATGGACTATCCCAAGGGCCACCCCAGCGAAGTGCCCTTCAACGTCGTCGGCACCCTCGGCTACAGCCTGCGCAAGGTGCAGGCCGACGAATCCATCCGCGTCGCCATCGCCCGCAATCCCGCCCTCAAGGCCCAGCGCCAGTCCATTCTCGCCGAGGCCTCCAACGTCAGCGCGCAAATCGCCGGATGGTTCCCCACGGTCAATGCCAATGCCGGCCTCCAGATGGCCAACAACACCGCCTCGCAAAATCTCAGCGACAATGCCCTCGGTTGGTTCTTCGGTGCCACTGGCAATTGGGACATCTGGGACGGCGGCCTCACCTACGGCAACGTCGCCCAGGCCAAAGCCCAGCTCATGCAGGCGAAAAATAACTACGACAACGGCATCCGCCAGGTCGTTCTCGACGTCCAGGTCGCCATCTCGAATTTGAAGCAGGCTCAGGAAACCATCGACGCCACCACCGCCAGTGTCGTCCAAGCCACCGAGGCCCTCCGCCTTTCCCGCGAACGCCTCGACGCCGGCGCCGGCACCCAGCTCGATGTCCTAAACGCCCAGACCCAGCTCCTCACCGCCCAGTCCAACGTGCTCCAGGCCCGCTACGACTACATCGCCGCCATGGCCTCCTACGACTTCGCCCTCTCGCTCGACACCCAATATGTCGAGACCTTCGAGGACCCGCTCGTCCGCCCGCTCAACCCGCAGGCCCTCAATTCCGGCGAACGCAAACAATTCCAAAAAACCACCGATCCCGCCAAACCCCAGCCCAAACTGCCCAGGGCCTTCCGGGACGAGGATCCGATCAAGCCCATTCTCGAGGTCCCGACCAAGACCAAAAGAAAAACCGTCACCACCCGGAACAAGTGAACCGCTCGCCGGCGGAAACCTTTCCCGCCCTCGCGGCCCTGCCCTTCCTTCGCGCCGCCTTCCTTCAGCGCAGCCCGGACATTGACGTCCGCACTGACCGCGAGACCGCCCTGCAGCGGCTCTGGTCCGTCCAGCGCGCCACCGCCGACGAACTCGGCTTTCGCGGCATGCCCTTCGCCACCGCCGAGCAGGTCCACGGGCACATCATCGCGCCAATGGATGGGAACACTCCCACCCCCGCCCCCGGCGCGGACGGACTCATCACCGCCACCCCCCGCCTCTGCCTAGCCATCTACGTGGCCGACTGCGCCGCCGTTTTTCTGGCCGACAAACACGCCCGGGCCATCGCCCTTGTCCATTCCGGCAAAAAAGGCACCGAACTCGGCATCGTCCCGCAGGCCATCGCCCTCCTGCAGGAACGCCACGGCATTGCCCCCGCCGACCTCGTCGTGCAGGTAGCCCCCTGCATCCGCCCCCCGCATTACGAAATCGATTTCGCCGCAGAGATCGTCGGTCAGGCCCGCGCCGCCGGAGCGTACGACGTCCACGACTGTGGCACCTGCACTGCCTCCGACCCGGAAAAATACTACTCCTACCGCCGCGAAAAAGGCCGCACCGGCCGCCTCCTTGCCCTTATGGCGCTATTCTAAAAAGGTCGGACCTCCGGAATTTCTCCACGTATTGCCAGTCATTCAGGCGAAAAGGCACCTTGGGTTTCGTGCGGCGGGTTTGTCGCTTTGAACCTCGCAGGGGGCGTCAGTAGAAGTGCTCATGGTCGGATAGGGGTTGACGGTTTGTGGATCAGTGATTTGGATCTGATCCTTTTCTTCTCACCCAAATCCGCTAAGTTTTTTTGGGATGTCCCGAAGCGACAAGGTTGTATCGAAAACTGCTCCAGACCCACAGAGGAATGCGGACTTCGTCGCGGAACCCAGCCTTCCTTCGCGCAACACCGTCGCCTTTCGCGATGTTCTGCGGACAATTGCCCGCGAGTCCGCAGATCAAAACGTCCCCGTCATCGAGGGGACGAATCTGCTAGACAGTTTCGAGGGGCTAACCTGTGACCTGGTCCATCCGAGCCCGGATGGCCACACTCGGATCTCCGAAATCCTCACGACTCGACTGCGCTTAACCCTGCCATTCTAACGATTTTATCCCATGACTCATCCCATCGAAACCCACCAGCGTCAGGTCCACCTCGACTTCCACACCTCCCGGCACATTCCCGGTATTGCGGCGGATTTTGATGCTAAGGAATTTGCCGCGACGATGAAGCGCGCCCACGTGAACAGCGCGACCATCTTTGCCAAGTGCCACCACGGTTACACCTATTATCCCTCGACCGTGTGCACGGTGCATCCGGAGCTTGTCCCGGCCGGGCGGGACCTGCTCGGGGAACAAATTGAGGCGCTTCACCGCGAGGGGATTCGGTGTCCGATTTACATCACGGTCGGTTGGGATGCTCTGCTCGTGCAGAACCATCCGGAATGGCGGGCGATGTTCAAGAGTGGGCTCTTTGGGGACTGGAAGAGCGAGCACCCCGGACAATGGAAATTCGTCAACTGGCTGCACCCGGGCGTGCAGCAGCACATCGAAGACGTGACCCGCGAAGCGTTGGGCCGCTATGGCAACGAAGTGGACGGGTTTTTCTATGATATCTGCTTTTTCCCCAAGGGAGCCTGTTGGTCGCCGGAGACGGTGAAATTCCGGGAAAAACACGGACTGATGGAGGATTCGCCGGCGGGGTTTGAGCGGTTCATGGCCAAGGCGCACGAAACATTTTCCCAACGGTATTGGGATGTGATCCGCGCGGCCCGACCTGAGGCCACGGTCTTTTTCAATGCGGGCTCGGACACCTTCCTTGAGCCCGGACTGGGTGGGCGTGCGCGCTATGGCCACATGAGCCACATGGAAATCGAGTCGCTGCCCAGCGGCTTCTGGGGCTATTTCCATTACCCGCGTCTGGCCCGCTCGACGAGCCACTGGGGCAAACCGTGGCTGGCGATGACCGGACGCTTTCAGACGATGTGGGGAGATTTTGGCGGACTCAAACCCCAGGCCGCTCTGGAGTTTGAATGCTTCCGACCCCAGGCCATGGGCGGGGGAAACTCGGTGGGTGATCAGCTCCCTCCCCGCGGCCGCCTCGACCCCGGTGCTTATGATCTGATTGGCGCGGTCTATGAACAGGTCGCCGCCGCCGAGCCATTTTATGAGGGTTCGACGCCGCTGGTTCAGGTCGGCATCGCGACCAGCGGCACTCCCGGACAGGATGGCGATGAAACGGCGAAGTCCGATGAAGGTGCGATCCAAATGTGCGAGGAAGCCCACTATGATTGTTCTTTGCTCGATGGGGAAAACGAACTCGACGGGCTGAACTTAGTGATCCTCGGCGATGCCACGACCCTCACGCCGGGTTTTGTCGAGAAGCTGCGGGTCTATTATTGCAATGGCGGGAAGTTGCTTATTTCCCACAAGGGCGGCTGCGATGCCTCGGGCCGCTGGGCACTGGATTTTCTGCCGATCCGCCTCGACGGAATCGTCGAATTGTATCCCGCCTACTGGCGCACGCGGCCGGAGTTTTCGCCGACCCTGGCGCGGACCGACCGGGTGTTTTATCAGCCTGGGCTGGTGGTCTCCGCCCCGGGCTGCGAAGTCTGGGCCGAACGGGTGCTGCCTTATTTCAAACGGGATGACGTCCGGTATTGCTCCCATTTGCAAATCCCGCCGCAGCCGGAAGCGAGCGGTCAGCCGGTCATTATTGAAGGAGAGCGATTCATCTATTTCGCGGACCCGATTTTTAAAGAATACCGTCAATCCGGAAACATCGCCGCCCGCGATGCCTGGAAAACAGCGGTCCGCCGCCTGATTGGTCCCGCACCCTTCGGCGACGGCCTCGCCACCACCATCCAAGTCTATCCGCGCCGCCGCGGCAACGACCTCCTCCTCACGCTCCTTCACTACATTCCGGTGCGCAAAGCTCTCAACATCGATATGATTGAAGAACGTTCGTGCTTCGCCGGTCAGACTTTGCACCTGCCCGGTGCCGCGAAGGAGGTCAGGGTTTTTGGAGGCGGGGGAAACTTGCGCCCCGCGCCCGCCGGCGGGTGGGAATTGCCCGCCTCGGCGCGGGGACGACTATTGCTTGAAATTCCGGAGTTTTTTGTCTGCGAGAACGGTTAACCAAAAACCCAACAAATGACCTCATCTCCCTTTTTTGGCAAAGAGCCCTTAAGAAGTGGAGCCTAGCGGGATCGAACCGCTGACCTCCTCAATGCCATTGAGGCGCTCTACCAACTGAGCTAAGACCCCTTGAGTGGGAGGGAAAGTATTACTCCCTGCGATAATTAATCAAGCAACAAGCGAAAAAATCCGTAGCCGATGGGTCGGGGTTGGTCGCCGTCAGGCCGAGACGATGCTGATGTCCTCGGGCTGAATGCAGCAGAAAACTTCCTCCCCTTCGTGGAAATCGAATTCCTCCTGGCCATCATTCGTCAGGCAGGCACCCAGTTCCAGCCCCCCCTGCGTGACCACGGTAAGATCGTCCACCGCCCCTTTGAAAATCTCCACGGAAATCCGCCCTGGAAAGACATTGCGTCCCCCTTGATTCGTGCGGGCCAGCCGGATTCTTTCCGGCCGAAGGGAGAGAAGAACGTTTTCGTGAGTGGCTTGGGGAGATTCCTTCACGTCAAGTTCCAGCCCACCCTCGAGGCGGCAACGGAGCAGACCGTTGTCGTGCGCGAGCACGACCGCTTCGACGATGTTGGTTTCCCCAATGAAGGTGGCGACAAATTTCGTGGCCGGCCGGTAGTAGATCTCATTCACGGTGCCGATCTGCTCGACCCGTCCCGCGCTGAGCACGGCCACGCGGTCGCTCATGGTGAGGGCTTCCTCTTGGTCGTGGGTGACGAAAATGAAGGTAATGCCTAGGCGTTTTTGGAGCTGCTTGAGTTCGATTCGCATCTGGGTGCGGAGCTTGGCATCGAGAGCGCTGAGCGGTTCGTCGAGGAGGAGCACCTTGGGTTCGCAGACAATAGCCCGCGCGAGGGCCACGCGCTGACGCTGCCCGCCGGAGAGCTGGGCGGGCTTGCGATCAATAAACGGGCCCAGTGCCGTCATCTCGATGACGCGATTCACCTTGGTTTTGATTTCGGCGGCGGCGACTTTTTTCATCCGCAACCCGAAGGCGATGTTTTCGTAGATGCTCAGGTGGGGAAATAGCGCGTAGCTTTGAAAGACTTGATTCACGTCACGCCGGTAGGGCGGATCAAAAGTGACATCCTTTCCACCAATGAGAACCTGACCGGTGGTGGGCGTGTCGAACCCGCTGATCAGGCGCAGACTGGTTGTCTTGCCGCAGCCGGAGGGGCCAAGGAAGGTCATGAACTCGCCTTCGGCGATCGCGAAGCTCACTTCCTGCAACGCGGTGAAGCTTCCGAAGACTTTGCTGATGTTGCGGAGTTCAACCATCGCAGACACATCCGAACGCTAGGAGCGCAGGGCAGGAAAGGCCAGCCGGAAAAATTCCGGGCTGACCTGACTGGCACTAAGCCGGAACGATGCAGTTGAAGCCACGGATGACACGGATCAGCAAAAGACAAACGTCACGCTTTTTCTCCGGAAATCCGATATCCTTTCGGTGAAACCGTTTTTTACCGGAAACGTCAGATTCGGCCACTATCCGTGCATATCCGTGTCATCAGTGGCTAATTCTTCTGAAGAGTTCCGGCTTAGCGAAATCTATGGGGAATTTGGTGAAACTTTTTCGCGCTCAGTGCTGAAGAATGTCTGCGGTGACTTCGTTCACCAGCTCGCCGCCATTTTTGAAGGCATCGAGGTTGGCGATAGTCGTGCGGGCGATATTGTGCATGGCGGTTTCCGTGAAGTAGGCCTGATGGGACGTGACGAGCACATTGGGAAATGAGATCAGACGCTGGAGCACGTCATCGTGGATGATGGTGTCGGAGAGATTCTCGTAGAAAAAATCCGCCTCCTGTTCGTACACATCGAGCCCGAGGTAGGCGATGTGTCCGGATTTGAGACCGCGAACGACGGCCTTGGCGTCCACCAGTCCGCCGCGGCTGGTGTTGATGATCATCACGCCCGGTTTCATCAAATCGATGCTTTCCTCCTTGATGATATGGAACGTCTCCGGCGTGAGGGGACAGTGGAGGCTGATGATGTCGGATGCGGCAAAAAGTTCCTTCCGCGTGACATAGGTTCCGCCCGCCGCCGTGAAGGCCGGATGCTCAAGGGGATCGTGGCCCAGGACTTTCATGCCAAAACCCGAAAGCAGCCCGGCAAAAACGCAGCCGATTTTTCCCGTGCCAATGAGGCCGATGGTCGAGCCATGCAAATCGAAACCCAGCAGGCCATCGATGGAAAAATTGCCATCGCGGATGCGATTGTAGGCGCGGTGGGTTTTGCGATTCAGGCCAAGGATGAGGGCAAGGGCGAACTCTGCCACGGCATAGGGCGAATAGGCCGGCACCCGCGCGACCCGGATGCCCAGCGTGGCGGCGTGACGCAGGTCCACCTGGTTGAATCCAGCGCAGCGCAGCGCGATAAACTGCACCTCGTTTGCGTGCAAAATATCGAGAGTCTCGGCGGAAATGAGGTCGTTGACAAAGGCGCAAACAGCGCGGTGTCCCTTGGCCAGCGAGGCGGTGTGCGGCCCCAGCCGTTCTTCGTAGAACTCCAGCTTCTGGCTGCCCCCCGCGTCGGCCGCCTGGAGGAATTTCTTGTCGTAAGGCTTGGTGCTGAAGACGGCGGTTTTCATGATCGTCAGCCTTTCAGAAAAAATCCTTTTTGAAAATCGCGACGCGGTGGTCGCCCATTCCTGCGCACTGAGAGCGGCGCCCTGCGCGCTAAGGGTGGGATGGTTTTGGAGAAAACCGGCAGTCAGGTGCCAAAAAACGCAAACCCGGCGTGGATCGCCACGCCGATCAGCCCGCCGATGATGGTTCCATTGAGCCGGATGAACTGCAAATCCGGCCCCACGGTGGCTTCGAGCTTTTCGGCCATCTCCCGGGACTCCCAGTTTTCGATGGTTGAAAGGATCATCGTGCGGGCGTGCGGGCGCGCGGCAAGGAGGCTTTGCAGGACTTGCTTGCTCAGGAAGCCATTGACCTCCCGCCGTGCGGTCTCGTTTTCTTCCAACTGCTTCGCCACCGTGAGCACGGCTTCGCGCAGTTTGGCGCGAACGGCGGAGTCCGCCGCTTCGCAATCGCGCAGCAGAAACGTCTTCAGCTCCATCCACGCCTTGGCCGAAAAATCTTCCACCACCGCACTAGCGGCGAACGCTTCCTGCACCGAGCCAATCTTTCGCGCCAGTTCCGGCGACGAGTTCAGGTCGGCAATGAATTGCCTGAGCTTTTGATCGAACGTCTGCCAGAGCGAATGGTCCGGGATGGTTTCCGCATCCCGCAGCACGTTCTGGATTTTTTCAATGGTCCGCGTCGCCACGGCCGCGGCCAGATGGCTTTTCAATTGATCGAGTGCAGGCTCGAGAACCTTCAAACCCGGCAAGTTGCGGATGAGATCCACCGGGATGGGAATCTCCTCCTGGATCTTGGTCTGGATCATCTCCCGGTGGGACAGGATCAAATCCTCCGCGGCCTTGAGGATGGATCCGTAAATCTCCCGATCCCGTCCGTTTTGCACGAAGAGGCTGAGCCCTTCGCCCGCCAGCGGGGCGAGTTGGACGCTCCTAACCATCGTGCGGGCTCGCTCCGCCAGCAGGGCGGTCATCTGCTCATCGGAAATTCCAGCCAAAATCCCCGGTGCAAACCCCGTGGCCTTCTCCGTCAGAAAATCCGCGTGTTCCGCCAGCCAGAGCGAAGCGAATCCCGCATAATCCAAATTGCAAAAGCGCGGCCCCAGTTGCGCCTCCGTGAGAAAACTCGTCTCAATAAACCCCGCCAGCGATTCCGCCACCCGCCCCTTGTTTTTCGGCAGAATGGCCGTGTGCGGAATGGGGAGACCCAGCGGATGGCGAAACAACGCCACCACCGCAAACCAATCCGCCAGCGCGCCGACCGTTCCCGCTTCGAAAAACGCCCGCGGCCAGGCCAGCCACGGCCACTCCGGTTCGAAAATACGACAGACCACCATGCCAATGACACAAACGATCAAGGCTCCGGTGGCAACTCGCCGCATGCGCGTGAGAGATAAGGTTGCGGCCATCGTCACGTTCAACGAAACAACCTAGATGCGCCGTCGCATTCAAGCGAGTCGGTTTTTTGGACAACCGCGCGGGGGGACTTCCCGCTCCGGACGTTTGTGCCGGCTTATCCATGCGCGGCCGTCCCCAGAAGACGCCACTCGGACAACACTTCCGCTTTGCGGGAAAGACGGTGCGAGAGCATAAAAAAGCTGGGAACCCAAAGCCCGATGAAAATCCCGAACCGTTCGCCATGGGCGGGGTCCTTCTGCGAGCCGATCCTTCCCGGGTGGGAGAACAACGCGGCTGCGCGCGGTTTGGTTCCAGCGCCGCAAGCGGCTAATTTCTGTCGAAGAATTCAGCCTGAGGCGAATTCTTGGGAGGCTCGAGACCCAGCTTGCGGTAGGCGCGGGGCATGGCCACGCGGCCTTGGGATGAGCGTTTGATGTAGCCCTGCATGATCAAATAGGGCTCGTGGACTTCCTCAAGCGTACCGGGTTCCTCGCCAATGGCGACGGCAAGGGAATTCAGGCCAACGGGACCGCCGCCGAAGAGGGTGATGAGGCCTTCGATAATGCGTTTGTCCATCTCGTCGAATCCGTCCTCGTCGATTTCCAGCATGGAGAGAGCCCGGGCGGCGACGGGGCCGGTGACGATGCCTTTTTCGCGGACCTGGGCGTAGTCGCGCACCCAGCGGAGGAGATTGTTGGCGATGCGGGGGGTGCCACGGGAACGGCGGGCGATTTCGAGTGCTCCGTCGGATTCGACTTCCGCGCCGAGCAGGCCGGCACTGCGTTCGACGATTTTGTGCAGGTGCGCGGCGTCGTAGTAGTCGAGGCGGCAGGTCATGCCGAAGCGCGAGCGCAGGGGTGCGCTGATCATGCCGGCGCGGGTGGTCGCACCGATGAGAGTGAAGCGGGCGAGGTTCAGGCGCACGCTGCGGGCGCTGGGACCCTGATCGATGACGATGTCGAGTTTGAAGTCCTCCATGGCGGGGTAGAGGTATTCCTCAATGGCGGGCTGGAGGCGGTGGATCTCGTCGATGAAAAGCACGCCGCCCCGTTCGATGTTGGTGAGCAGGCCGGCAAGGTCGCCGGCTTTTTCGATCATGGGTCCGCTGGTGGTCTTCACCTCGGTGCCCATGGCGTTGCCGATGATATAGGCCAGAGTGGTTTTGCCCAGGCCGGGCGGACCGCTGAGCAGGATGTGCTGGAGGGCTTCGTCGCGTTGTTTGGCGGCTTCGACCAGAAGTTGCAGGCGCTCGACGGTTTTTTCCTGCCCTGTAAATTCCTCGAAAAGCGGCGGCCGCAGCGAGATGTCGAACGGCGTGTCCGGGGTATCTTCGTCGGGGAGTTGGAATTCAGGTTCGGGCATCCGGCAGGGAGGGTAGAGCGAGCGCGGCGCGAATGTCACGCAGGGGCGTGATGGTGCGGGCCAGCAGGATGGCGAGGGAGGCGGCCGTAACGAGACCGGTCACGACGAGGCATTCCGTGGTTTGCCCGGGTTTGATTTCCTCCACAAGATTGAGCAGAAAAACGCTGTTGGGAAACGGGCACAGCCAGATGGTCAATGGTTGTTCGGAGATACCAGACATCATGCCGACGAGCATGGTGAGGGCGGCGAGAAAAAATTGCAGCGCGATATAAAAACCGAGGAAGTGTTTGGTCGCCGGCATGAACAGACGGATGCTGGCGGCGGGAAAAATCAGCGCGCCAAGGGTGGACACGTAGCCGAGGGCGCGGTTGGGATCGTTGAGTTCCCCCTGGGCGGCAAGAAGGATGCCGGCAACCACGGCAACGAGTGCGACATACCACGAGGCGGAGGCCCATCCGGGCGTGAGGAAACGAGCCAGGGTGAAGCCGACCGCGCCGTGACACAGGAAGGGCTGGTAAACCGATTTCGCCAGAACCTGCGGTTCGGCCAGTGCGTCGATCACCACCACGGCAAGGAAGAACAGGGCGAAGGGGTACGTCGTCTTGGCGTCCGCGCCGGCGAAGATGAAGAGAGGGGCGGCCACAAGAAAAAAAAGGCCGATGAGACGCTTGCGGATGGCGTGATTTTCCGCCGGGGGCGCGATGCGCGAGGCGGCGATTTCCAGGGCCAGCAGGACAAACGCGGGAACGAAAACCGCCAGACCCGCGTAAAATTGCCAGGGCGCAAGGGAACTCCTTCCGCCACCCAGGGCGGAGCCCGCCACCCACGCGAAGATCACGCCAATGAGAAATTGAAACCCGAAGATGAGCCCGAAGATGAAAAGCGCGCGCAGGAGCTTCGATTCATACGGGGACATCGCGATGGTGATGCCGGTGAGCGCAGCACTGGTGACCAAAAGAAAAACGAGGCTCTGCACGTCCTGGATGATGTCCACCCCCCCGAGAAAATAGCGCAGCAGCACGTAGGGCAGGATGGCGCAGACCAGCAAAAGCGTTTGCACCATGATGGCCGTCCATTTTCCCGCCGCGATCCGCCAGGCGGAGAGGCGGGTGAGAAAGACCAGTTCGAGCGTGCCGGATTTCATTTCGCCGTGCAGCGCGCCGAAGCCGCGGATGGGCATGATGAAAAGCAGCGGGACGCTGATCATGAACCAGAACAGCCCGCTGAGGAAACCGAGCAGCTCGCCTGGCATGTCGGAATTCGACGCGGCCACGAGGTTGAAAATCACGCAAAGAATCATCAGAAGTTGCGTGAGGTAAAACGCGGACATGAAGATTTTCGAACGCATGCCCTGCCGCAGCTCTTTCACGAGCATGGGGCTGAACCAGTCGGCGAAGTCGTTCATACGGGGAAGTGGATAGTTGAGGGTTGAGAGTTGAGAGGAGGATTCTTCCCCTCAACCAAAGGTGCAGCCGTTCGCTCAACTAGGAACTGGCTTATCATGGCAGCGGCGGGGGTTTTAATTTTAACATGTCCACGAAGGCATCCTCGATGCGGCGTTCGACTTTGAAGAATCCGCTCACCTCGATGCCATCAAGGATCAATCGGCGCAACATGCCGGCGAGATCCACGGTTTCGCCGCTGATCACTTTCACGCGGGCACCGTTTTTCATGCGGTCGGCGATTTCCAAATCGGGGTTGGCCGCGATCCAATGGAAAAGCGCGGCGGTGTCGCCAGTAACGCGGATTTCCACCAGCAGGACCACGCCGTGGCTTTGCACCAGGCTTTCGGTCGTGCCCTGATGCACGATGCGGCCGGCGTCGATGAAGATGAGATGATCACACATCTCGCCGAGTTCGGAGAGGATGTGTGAGCTGATGAAGATGGTCTTGCCCTGACCCGCGAGGAGGCGGATGAGGTTTTTGAATTCGATGCGGGCCTTGGGGTCAAGCCCCGCGGCGGGTTCGTCCAGCACAAGCACTTCGGGATCGTGAATCAAAGTGCGACCCAGGCAAAGACGCTGGCCCATGCCCTTGGAAAGTTTGTCCATGGGACGGTCGGAGATCGCGGCGAGATCGGTAAACTCCATCACCTCGCCGATGCGCCGCTGACGCTCGGCTTTTTTGTAACCGAAGGCGCGTCCGTAGAAATCCAGATATTCCAGCACGGTCATGTTATCATACGCGCCGTAGGCATCGGGCATCCAGCCCACGCGCTTGCGCACCTCGGTCGGACGGTCGGAAACATCGAGTCCGCCGATACGGATCGTGCCGGCGCTGGGCTGATCGAGGGTCACCATCATGCGCATGGTGGTGGTCTTACCGGCCCCATTCGCCCCAATGAAGCCGACCACCCGACCCTGTTCGATCTCGAACGACAGACCATTGACGGCCTTGACGTCGCCGAAGTCGCGTTCGAGGTTTTCGACTTGGATGATGGGATCGGGCACGGGTGTTCAGGCGTTCTGCCTTAACGACCGACAAATCACAAGGACGAGTATGTCTCCCGGCGGACTTCCGCAAGTTATCCCGCTTTCTTCCCGGGCGTATGGATTAGCGGCATGACTATCTCTCAAACCGGGGCGGCCAGCGTCGCGGCAAACTCATGCAGGCCCGCGCGGATTCCCCGTTCATCGCGCAGGAGCGACGTGCCGACGAGCGCGGCATCGAAGCTCTGGCGGATCTGGGCGATGTTTTTGGGCGAAAGGCCGCTTTCCGCGATTTTCCGCGCGTCGGCGGGAAGTTTCGCCGCGAGATCGAAGGCGGAATAATCGAGACTGAAATCTTTTTCCGAGGAACCCTTTTTGCCCACGAAACCGGTGGTGGTTTTGAACTTGCGGCTGTTGATGCCGACAATGCGCGCGTCCGCGGGCAGGGTGGCAATTTCTTCCTCGGTGTGAACCTCTAAAAGCGCTTCCATGCCCAGCTCGCGCGCGAGGTCGTAAAATCCGCGCAGCCGCCCCGCGTCGAGCACGTTGGCCATGAGGAGAATCGCGTCCGCCCCAAAGGCCCGCGCTTCGCGCACTTGGTATTCCTCGATCAGAAAATCCTTGCGCAAAACCGGCTTGGAAAGCGCGCTGCGCACGGCGGCCATCCGCTCGACGTTCATGCCAAAATGGATGTGATTGGTCAGCACGGACACCGCGCCGACCAGGGGAGAGTCCTCGTAAGCCCCGATGGCCTCCGCGACGTTCTTAGCGCGCATTGGGCCGACGCTGGGGGAGCGTTCCTTGATTTCGGCCATGAGGCAAAACCCTTGCGCCAGCGCGGCCGGCAGGGGACGGACGGGTGGTGCGTCGGTGGCCATGCGTTTGATTTCCGACAGGGGCCGCCTGGCTTTGGCCGCGTCGAGTTCGGTGCGAACATCAAGCAGAATGTCATCGAGAATGGTTTTCATTTTGAGGGCAGGCCGAGAAGCAAGGCGTCCTTGTCTTTCCAGCGGATGGAAGGCAGCGACGGTAGAAGGACGGGAATTTCACGGGAAGCGAAGAATTTCCCCTTGCCGTCGTTCGCGTAAAACTTTTCCGCGCGGTCGCGCGTCACTCCGCCGGCGGGTTCCAATATGGTCTTCCACCAGGCGGTGAAGGCCGGGAGGGTGGCGGGTTTCAGGATGCATTTCTCTCCGGGCTGCACCTTGGTCGCGTGCCAAGGAACACCCGCTTCGTCAATATACCACAACTCCTTCAATTCGTTTTCAAAGGAGGAAACCGCGGTGGGTTTTCCGTCCGGGCTCACGCTCACATCCAGGCGGGTGCGGGCGGCGTTGACCGCGGTGAAAATTTGGGCTTGGGTGGTGCGGCTGCGGAACCAGTCCCCGCTCCATGTCGCCCCGTCGAGGCTGTAGAATTTGCTGCGTTCGGAAGAGATGCGGAAGTTTGTGGCGGTTCGTAGTCCGATGGGAAAAAGCAGAACGGGTTCGGCAAGGACAAATGCGCTGGAACTGAGCACGCCGGTGCGGGAAGCCTGTTCCTGCCATAGTACGGACTTATGCAGCGCGGGCAGGCTGAGTTGCACGGCGAAGCGCTGTCCGCTGCCGCCGAAACCCTCGCTCAAAACAATGAAAAGCCCCATAAGCACACTCGAAACCAGCGAGATGACAGGCGTGGTCCAGAAGAGGCGGTGTCGTTTTCCGGTGGGGGCGAAGACAAGGAAATTCAGCGGTCCTATGACGAGGGAAAAAACCAGCACGAACACCATGATGAGTGTATGCGGAGGTTCCGGACGGCCCACATCGCGGGCGAGCGGCCATTGCCATGTGTAGTTTTTCTGAGCCTCCGTGGCAGCGGTGGCAGGGGTTCCAGAGATGGCTTTTTTCACACGATCCAGAAAATCATCGCCCGTAGGCCATAGCCCTATCGAACCACAGCCCAGAGTTTCTGCGGCAGGGAGATCAGCGGCGGGCGCGGCACTGGCATGGCAGAGGATGAGCCGCCCGCCCTGGATCACCCAATCCTGCAAGGCCCCGCGCTGCGCAGGGGGAATCTGCCGCCATTCGGAATCGGTCAGGATGATGATCTCAAAACCGGCCAGCCCGCGCCAGTCCGTCGGCAGCAGTTCGGGATTGAGCGCGGTGCCATCGAGCGAGACGGAATGCTGTTTTTCCATCTGCTCGCGCAGCGGACCCCAGTTCTTGACCGAAAGCGCCTGGCCCATGCCGAGAAATACCGTGGGTGTGCTGCTGCCGCCGTTGGAGTTTTCCCGCGTCTCGGTTCTGGCGGTGCCATGGCCGCTGATGGAAATTTGGAGACTCGAATAGCGCGAACCCGTGCCCGCCTCGGCCACGAGGGGCACCAGCAGATCAAAAGTGCGGACGCTGACGGCTTCGACTCGCAGCGAAAAGACGGACTGCATGGAGCCGTGGCTGGACTGCGACTGCACGGTTTCCATCTGCCAAGTGCGCGTGGTGGTCGAATCGTTTTTGACTTCGACCCGAAGCGGGAGAAAACCCGAGGGCGGAATGTCCTCGTAGAAATTCGTGATTTTCATCTCGACTCCGCTGCCGGGGGTAAAACGCGGGGCGGGAAGAACATTTTCGGCCCGGAGGACGGGAATCAGCAAAAGCCCGGCCGCCAATAACCACCTACACTTACACCGGAACTTAAACATAAACTCTCCCTCAGGATGTAAGTGTAAGTTCAATTTTAAGTTCAATTTTAAGTGGGGAAATCATACCTTCGCCGCCTTGAAGACATCGGGCGCGGCTTTGTCCTGCTTGGGCACGGTCGCGAGAATATCGCGGACCACATCCGCCGCAGTGCGTCCGCCCAGCCGGGCGGTGTAGTCGAGCACGATGCGGTGTTGCAGCACCGGTCCGGCGAGAGCCTCGACATCTTCAAAGCTGGCATTCAAACGTCCGCCCAACAGCGCCGCCGAACGCGCGGCCGCAGCCAGGGCCAGCGCGGCGCGCGGACTGGCTCCGAATTTCACGCCCTTGGCCGCCTCTCCCTCGTGGGTGGCATCAACCACACGGGCAATGTAATTGGCCACCACGTCGGGCAGATGGATGGTGCGGGCCAGATCGCACAGCGCGATCAGTTCCTCCCGGCTCATCACCGGGGCGGTGTCAGGCTCCACCCCGATTTCGCGATGCTGAATAATTTTTTGCAGCACCGCGACCGAATTGCGCGTCACCTCCAGCTTGAAAAGAAACCGGTCCAGCTGCGCCTCCGGCAGCGGATAGGTGCCCTCGAGTTCGATGGGATTTTGGGTGGCGAGGACGAAAAACGGATCCGGCAGCGTGTGCGATTCCCCCATCACGGTCACGCGGCGTTCCTGCATGGCCTCGAGCAGGGCGGACTGCGTCTTGGGCGAGGCGCGGTTGATTTCATCCGCCAGCACAAGGTTGGCAAAAATTGGTCCGCGTTGAAAAACAAACTGCCGGCGGCCATCGACCTCTTGCAAGATCGGATTCCCGGTGATGTCGCCCGGCAGCAAATCCGGCGTGAATTGCACGCGGCGGGCGTCAATTTGCAAGGTGCGGGCCAACCCTTTGACCAGCTCGGTTTTTCCCAGGCCCGGCAAACCCTCCAGCAACAGATGCCCGCGCGAAAGCAGGCCCGTGATCACGGCATCAACGAGCTTCTCCTGACCAAAGAGCACCTGATTCAGCGCGGTGCGCAGATGCTGGAGTTTTGTCGCGGCGGTACGGATGGCGTTTTGATCGGCGGACATGGAGAACGGCAACCTGTCTGTTTGGCGGATTTTTTCCAAGCAAATCGCGCGATGAACCCGCGCAAAGCCCCTCCCCACATGATCGGGGTTGGTTTCCTCGAGTTGACTTTGCGGACGGCCCGAAGGAGCATTCAGACGCTGGCGGCAACCAGGCAGCCCGCACAAAACGGTAGGGCTGACTGCGTAGGACTGTGTGTAACGAAGAAATTCACCGGTTCACCTGCCTTCTCTTTTGAAAATCCGGTGAGCACCGTTCGTTCTTGCTCCGCTTTCCTAGTCTCAATCCCACGACACGGTCTGCCCCTTGTTTTCCATCATCACCTGGCAGCGGGGACATTGTCCACCAGCCTCCCATTTTTTGATGGGATGGTCGGGACTCTTTGGACACTCAAACTTTGGGGTCCCATTTTTTGGAGAGGCGACATCGCCCCAGACCCAGGCCGTTATGATATCCTGAAGGTCCTGACAGTCCTCGCACTGGATGGTCGTGGTCAGCACCATCATCCCCGCGTCATCCCCGCCGGAAACATCCGCATCGTAGCCGCAGCAGGAACAATGGAAGTTATAAAGATCGCCCATCAGAGAATGGGGGAGGGGGTGGCTCGGGGGCGGCACCTATTGAGACTCGCATAATAGCGTGACATATGTCTGATTTTCGCATAGGTTTTTCCTATGACGAAAAAACGAGACCATGCCGCGATGGAAAAACGGCGCAAGAAAGCAGGCCAACTCTTCGGTAAAGAGTTTTCCGCTCCCG
>JBGTGQ010000102.1:0-24464 GCA_041746635.1 Terrimicrobiaceae bacterium
GCCGCCATCACGTCCGATACTTTCCCATGCCGTTGCCTCGCGGGTCACGCGCCACAAGCCGAACAAAGCGAGCGAGCCAACGGCGGCAATGCTGTCGTTCGATGGGGTAGTCATTTCCGCCGTGGCTCCTCTTGATCGTTCCCAGCCGGCGGCCCTTGTGTTTCTTCGGTCAGCGAAAAATTTAATTCGACCAGCGAGGCTTCAAGTTCGCGATAGTGGACGTAGCGAAATGTGAAGGTGGTATTCTTGAAGAACTCTTTCCTCCGCCTCACTTCGGGCAATAGCGTTGCAACTGCATCTCTCAGGGCCGCTGGCTGGGAACGTCGCGCTGCTTCACTACAGCGAGGCATTTCCGCATTCACCGTTTCCGGCTGGGAACCACCCGCTGGAACAAACGGACCCGTGTTCGACGTTTGTTTCATGCCTCTCCTCCGTTGCTCAGCGCGACGTTCGGCAGAAACATACCCATCGCCCTTTGCACGCGATTCAGTTGCTCATAGGCCGGGGCGTCAGATCGGAGGGCCATTCGGATTTCCAGCAATCTTTCCTCCTGCATGTCATGGATCAGCGTTTGATTCTCGGGTAGCCCGAGCAACTCGCCGATGCGCTTTTTGTCGCGCACGTAGTCAGAGAGGAGTTCGCGCATTCTTTCCGCCGATAGGTCAGGGGGATTGATGTCGTGCCTGATGTCGTCCAGCAATGTTTCAAGCAGGCTTCGCGGAATTGAGACGATCTCTTGCCCGTCGGCCTCGATGTTTACCCGTGCAAGCGGACCTCCATCCGGGAATGGTCCGTCGTAGTCTTTTGTGTATGATGTTGCTGT
Organism: Terrimicrobiaceae bacterium; assembly: GCA_041746635.1. Classification (GTDB taxonomy): domain Bacteria; phylum Verrucomicrobiota; class Verrucomicrobiia; order Chthoniobacterales; family Terrimicrobiaceae; genus CAMASH01. The sequence goes on from JBGTGQ010000102.1 coordinate 824, forward strand.
TTTCATGAGATATTGAGCCACTTCTTCGAATCCGCTTTCGCGCCAGTATTTTGCCAGATCGCGCAAAGATGCCGAACCAAGCGAGCCACCTAACACCGGCCCATGCGTCACTTCTGGTTTTCGGAGTCCACTCATGGCCGGTGCAGGTGCTCTTGATCGTTCTCCTCAAGAATGGCTTTTTCGATTTGATCGACTGCCGCCTGGTAGCACCAGCCGCCGAGCGAGTGCTCGACCATTTCGACGGACTTCCGAATATCTAGCCGGGTTCCTTCGTCCCCGAATCCATTCGTGAAGAGCCGCGTGGCGATCTTGGTTGCTAACACCCGAGGAGAACAAGCCGTCGCATCCGATGGGCATAACCGCTCACAAGCGGCTTCGGCGGACGGTTGGCGTAGGCGGAGCATTCTCATGCGTCTCATCGTTTTAGTGGAGTGCATCGCGGTAGAAGGGCTTAGACGTTCGGCAATATATTCATTTCAGAATCACCCTCTCGATTGCGCGGTGCGTGGATTGCAACCACTCGGCCATAGTAAGGTCGGATTCTTTGGCCCATCTCCACATTACGGCCAGAAGTTCTGCCTCGTATTGCGATTGGTGTTTTGGATAGTCGCCCATCGGGGCGTTCATCCATTCGTTTTCTTCCGGAGTTAATTCGTCGTCGTTTGGGTTGCCCATAAAAATGTCCAACAAGGCCACTGGACCTAATCCCCGTCCCTTCGGGACTTCTGGCATGTCTCCTGCTGATCCGCTTCGCGGGCAGGAGCCATGCCAGAAGCAAGCGGGGATTCCTGACGAGGGACGTTATACAAAAATCCGTGTTCATCTGTGGTCAGTCAGCTATGCCGGATCGTTTCATCAAAGACAATGTGATGTTTGCACCCGCTGCCCGCGTGCGGATAAGTCGGCTCGTAGTGATACCGATGGACGCACGATGGCCACGGCACCTGATACCGTCCGCGCGCCTCCTTCGAGGTCTCCACGCTGCGGTTGTTGTCTTCCACCACAAAGGTGCAAGGCAGGTTGTTCCCCTGCACAAAGCAAACCGCCTCATAGAAGTGCCCCTCATCCTCGGCTCCATCGCCCAGGAAACACCACACATGAGGAAGCCGGGAGCCAGAAGCAGGGAGCTTGGGGTCATCAGAACCTCCCTGCTCTCTGCTCCCCGCTCCATGCTTGATCTCCCAAGCCACACCCGCCGCTATCCCGCACGTCCCCGCCAACACTGAGGACGTCAGGAAGTTCACCGACTTATCGAAGACAAACATGCTCGATCCGCGTTTGATCAAATCCAGCAACCGCTCCTCATCCCCTCCCGCCAGCAGGTAATGATAATGCGATCGATGCCCCGAAAACACCCAATCCCCCGGACGATGCCCCTCCGAAAAGATCTTGATCAACTGATCCTCATTCCCCCCGCAAAGATGAACCAGATAAGGCAGCTTCCCCGCCTCCCAAAGTTCCCGAACCCGATGCTCGAAATCAATAAGCTCTTCCTTTGAGAGCCGAGTGGAGCGAGACAGCTTGCCTGAGGCAACCCGGAGGGACTGGCTTTGCCAGGGCAAACGACCTCCGTGTCGTCCGGCGGTCTCGCTCGTCCCAATCTCCCCCGCAAGATATCGCATCGCCGCAACCCATCCCCCCTTGATAAACCCCACATCACGAGAATGCGATTCCTGCAATTCTTTGGGGATCTTGCTGTCAATATAAGCCTGAAGCGCGTCTTTGTTTTCCATCTGATAAATCCTTTGTGTCCTTGGTGTCTTGGTGGTTAAGCCCGCATATCCACGATGATCCTGCTCGCCTGGCCGTTTCGCACCATGTCCAGACCGCGGTTGATATCCTCCAGCCCGATCCGTTCCGTGATCAGTCCACCCACTTTCAGCAAGCCCATCCGGTGCATCTTCACGTAGCGCGGGATATCCACCTCCGGACGAAACCCCCCGCCTTGCGTGGCCTTGATGGATTTCCCCTCGCCATCGAAAAGATGCTTCGCGTTCGTGATGGACACCGCCTTGCCCGGCTCCGGCTGGCCGATCATGAAATACCGCCCCGAGGCGTTCAGGAATGGCAGGGTTCTTTCCATGCTCGCTCCCGTGCCAGCCGTATCCAGAATCACATCGAACCCGCGCAACCCCAGTCTCGACATTAGGCCTTCCAAATGGCTGTTCGCCAAAACGAAGAAATGCGCACCCATATCCAGGGCCAGCCGCCGCTTCGACTCATGCACATCCATGGCCACGATGGGACACGCATTCGCCAACACCGACGCCTTGATCAGATTCGCCCCCAGGCCGCCGGTCCCGACAATCAGCACGCTCTCCGCAAACTTGATGTTCGCCTCGTGCTCGACCGTGCAAAGCGCAGTGGACAGACCGCACCCCAACAGCGCGCACAACTCCGGCGGCGTGCCGGCATCCACCACCGTCAGCCGATTCTCCGAGACAATTGCCTTCTCGCTGAGTGTCGTCACTTTCCCGCTGCGGATGAAATGCCCGTCGTAAACATAGGTGGGGAAATCCGCTTCCACGCCCGCGCCTTTGCGCCAGTGCATCACCACTTGATCCCCCGGTTTTACTTGGGAAACCCCCGGGCCGACTTCCTCCACGATCCCGCAGCCCTCATGCCCGAGCAAATGCGGCACATGCCCCGCATTCCCCTTGTGCCCGCGAATCTCCTGGAGCTGAGCCCCGCAGATCCCGGACACCAACACCCGTACCTGCACCTGGCCAAACTGCAAAGGCGTCAAGCCCACCTCCGCCACCCGCAAAGGTTCGTTGATTGTATGAAGAACGGCGGCTCTCATGGCATGCCCTCCGCTACTTCAGCCTTAAGACTTCCGACTTCAGCCTTCATAAAAGATCCTTGTATTCGACCAGTAGGGAGGATTCCCGGCAGCGGCTGCCCACCTGACCGGAAAGTAACTGGTGACACTCGGCATAAGTCGGCGCGATCTGCTCAGGCCGTGTGAGTTGCACGACCGGAAACGAAACCATCTTCCGGATCCCTTCTGAGAAATCCTGCACGTGGGTCGCTCCAGTATAGAGCGGCTTTTTTGTCCCTCCCACCAAGGCCCGAATCAACACCGTGGGCGCAAACTCCTCCCGCGAGATCTCTTCGATCTTGTTCAGGTGGTTCACCATCGCATCCATGGCATTCAGGATGAAATCCATCCGCTCAAAATAAACCACCGGACGCCGCCCCTTCAGCGCGAGCCCGATCGCAAAAGACAACATCAGACTCTCCGCCACCGGCATCTCGATCAACTGGGAATCCGGAACATTCTTCAACGTTCCGCCAGCCCGGCCGCCAATGCGCACCCCGTAACCAATGAAACAAACCAACGGATCCTCCGCCAATCGCTCGTTGGCCAGCCGGAGCTCGTCCTTGTAGGACAGAACTTTCGCGGGCTCGACATCAAACCCGCTCTCACGGTTCGGTCCCACTACTTCCAACTTCCCACTTCCGCCTTCCGACTTCATAAGAGCCCCTTTCCGACCAGCAGAGCGCGGATCTCATCCATGTTCGCCACCTGTTCGCAATTGGTCCCAAGGTTCAGCTTCTCCCCCTCCAGCATGAAGATGCGAGTCTTCACCGAAGACTGATTCCAGACGTTGAAGGTGGGCCACATCGGACCCGTCGCCACCCCCACGATATGCGAAGCGTAGATCGACATATGCCCGATCTCCGTCACCGAGAGATTGTCATCCGCCGTGCAATAGACGCCGGGCACCTCGCTTTTTTGAGTGCAGGCGACTTTGTAGCCCTTTGCCGCCAGCTCTGCAAGCAACCCGTCAAAATACTCCACCTTGTCATAAGCCAGGCACTGCCCGCTGCATGGCCGGGAATTGATCACCAGAAAATCAAAGGTAATCGCCGCCGCATTCGCCAGGCCCGGACCTTGCAAGAGCGCCGGATAATCAAACAAAAGATCCTGCGGTTTCCGGATCGGACACTCCAACCCCATCCGCCGCGAAAGATGCGTGAACCATGCGACGTGGAACCACGCGAAATCCGTCTTCAGTTCGTGCGTCTCCCAGAAACCACCGTTCGGCGTGCCCGCACCCGCGTTCTTCCAAACGTCGATCGACGCCGCATCCCGATCCTCGTAGCGGATCAACGCCACATTCGGCACGTCCTGCACCACGGGAGCCAGAGCGGCCAGGTGGCATTCATGAGCGGCATGGACAAAGCCATGCCCGGGATTCGCCAGCGCGAGCCGGCGAAGGTAATTCAGAAAGACAAGATTGTCTCCCAGATGAAAGTCGTTGTGAGTGTAATGAGTCTGCATGTTAAATTTTGTCGGCGACTTCAAAAGCGGCGAGGGCCTGTCGGGAGCGATGCGCACAAACGCGAAACCGCCAACCCGCGATAAGAAAAAGCATCCCAAAGAGAAACGGCCCCATCGCAATCGCCGCCATCCAATGCAGCCAAACCGCAATGGCCATCACCGCAACCAAGGCCCCTGTGACAAAAACCAGCAACACCAGAATCACAAACTCCAGTAACATCTGGTTCATCACCCGCTGGCAGTCCTTGCATTGCATATTCCTATCCGTGTTCATCCGTGTAATCCGCGGTTAAGAACGCTTTTTGTTCTTCTTTGTTGGACACACACCCAAGCCAAGAGACATCTGATCTGCTGTGGGGGAGGCAACGGTCTTCTTCTTAAAAAAGTAAACGCCGCGCTGGCGCCCGAAGAGTCCGTTTTGGCTGTAATTCCGCCGTATCATTCCGTCACTATTTCCGACCGTGGATTTCCTGTCAATAGTTTTTGTTTCTATTTTTTCAACCAGGGGAAGAAGCTCGGTTTCCTTCAAAACTTCCGCCTTCCGACTTCCGCTTTCCGACTTCGCTCTCATCCCGCAACGCACTCATCCTCATACTCCCCCGCCCCGATTCCGTCCGGGGACAGGAGCAACTTCACCCCGCAAAAGGCATACAGCCGCGCATACGCGCCATCCTTCTTGATCTTGCTGTTGAAGATCTTGAACCCTCTTTTGGTAATGATCGGCCTCCCGTCCTCGTCCGTCTTTTCTGTCACCTGGGTCATCTGTTTGAAGATCGTATCCAGCGCGGTTTGCGCATAGTTCTCGCCCGACCCTGGGGGGGCCTTGTCCCCGCGGGAACGGTTCGCCGCCAGTTGCGGAATGGCAAATTCCCGCGCTTCAATCGCCTCGCGAAACGCCCGGTGCGCCGCCTCCAGCAAGCCATCGTCACTGATTAGGAAATTCCGCGCCCACAACGGATCGAACTCCGATCCGCGTTTAAAAAACACCACGACAGGCTGCTTGTCCGCCTGTAACGGTTCGTCCCGCGTGCAGAGCGGCGTCACCATCATGGGTTGGTTGTTCACCACTTGGCGCGCGTTCATCAGGGCCTTGTAAACCCACGCGCCGCCGCCGCCCGGATCCAGCACGATCTTGGAGAATCCGAAACGCATATGCAGCCCATGAATCAACCCGCTGAATTGCTCGCTGCTCACATCCTTGAACGTGTGCGCATACACCGGCCCCACCTGCCAATACCGCGTCCCGTCAAACCATGTCCATTCCATCGAACTGCCCTTCGCCTCACGCACCCGCCATATATCGACAAAACAACTGTCCGACTTGATGCCCTGCCCTGGCGCGGCATCGCCCCCCAGCACATAAATGGAATTGTCCCCCGCGGGCCGCGCCAGCAACGGACGCGCCTCGGATGAAAGTAACTTTTCCAGCAACGACTCCGGATACCACCCGCGATCGTCCGCCGCGCTGATTCCCAGCAACCGGCAGCGATATTGCGAGACGGAAAGCGTCCGCTTCGAACGCAGGATCGCGCTTTCGTTGCGATAAACCTTGCGAAAGGTCGCTTCCGGTTTTGCCGGGTCGATCGGACGATTCGTCCAGTCCAGATAGCACCAGGTAATAATCGCGTTCTGCTGGGCCTCCCGCGCCGTCCGCTTCCCGGCAATGCACTCCTTCGCCGCCCGCACATACTTTCGCGCCGGATGCGAAGGCGGCTCCGCGTGAGCCGACAACAGGGAATGGTTCCCCCACACCGGATGATGCTGATTCCAGCTCGCCCGCGAGTTACGGCCAAAGAGTTCGTCCACACCCTCGCCGTCCAGCATCGCCTGAGTGTATTCCCCGATGATCAGCGTGTTGAAACGGCGGCTCGCCTGGTTCTTCGCATCCTTCATGAACCCCGGCGCCGGCAGCAGGATCCGCGATCCGTTCTTGAAATCCATCCGCCAGCAACCCGGATCGTGATGCTCCGGCTTATCCTCCGCGTATTGGTCCAGAAGGAGGTCGTTGGCAAACTCGCCAAAGTATTTCCAGAACTCATCCTTGCCGGTCTGGAAAACCGGATAGTAAACGCCAATCACCTGATCCGGCAAAAGCACGGCTCGCAAGACGGCATAGCACCACTCGCAGATCGTCTTACCCGTGCTCCACCCCGATTCGTCAATCTTGTGCGGCACAAACCAAAGAGTGCGCAACCTGTGCATTTGAAAATCATCAAGCTTGATCCCAATGATGATCTCCGCCGACATCACCGGATCCCGCAACAGCCTAACAATAACCTGAGAATCAATTTGCATGGTTAAAAATGGAGGGACGACCCCCGTGTCGTCCGATTGGTCCTATCGGTCGGATCAGTCATATTCACGATTCACCCTCCAAATAAGGCGCGGGATTCATGTGCTCGCACCCGGGACACTCGTAATATTCCGCCACCACTGGCGCCACTGCCTGCCAAACCTGCCCGCATTCGCGGCAAGTCATCCGGGCCTGTTGCCATTTGGCAGCAGACTGCGCAACACTAAGGGGACGCCGCGGCGGTTTCATATTCGGCTCCCGATAGTCCCCTCGCCGCACCGGCGGCGGTCCCGGGGACGGCGTGTCGTCGATAAATACCCGCTCCCTGGGCGACCTTTCGATAAACCGCCAGATCATCAAGCCCAGCAACACCCCGGCCGCCACGTCAAAGATGTTTTGAATTGCTGCCTTCACTCCTCCACCTCCAGCATATCCAAGGTCTGCCCGGCAAACTCATGAGTGGAATCGCCCAGAAACTGCGCCTGGCCATCGTTTATCCATGTGTGACAAACGATCTGCGGTTTATCGATCGTCTCGCCAGCGCCAATCCGCTCCACTTCTTCATCCGTAACCATTTCTGTCCCACGGGTAAGAATCGACGGCTTGAGCGTGGGTTTCTCGGTGTCCCCGTTCCATGACCAAACCGGCCTTGGACTGTCATCCCTCGATCCCCGCAGGATCACAGGTAGCAACCTGGACGGAAACGGCCCGGGCATATGAAGCTCCACGTGAGTCGCCTCACTCGCCGCGCACGAATCATATCCGCCGTTAATGAATTTCAATGGTCTGGCTTTCATCTCTGTGTCCTCTGTGCTCTCTGTGGTTAAAATTCTTTTTATTCTTCTTTGTTAGACGCCCAGGCAAGCAACTCCGGCTCTGCCTGCGGTTCAATTGAAACCTTCGAGTCCTTCAAAATCTGTCTAGCCAAAGCCGAAACCCGGTTCGTCTCAACCTGCTGCCCGATCAGATCCTCCGGCTTGTCGTTGGGATTGATAATCCCCTCGCTCTGGTTTTTCTTCACCCCCAGCACTTGCATGATCACCGGATCGCTCCCCTCGTTGGCATACAGGTAAACCGCCGTCACCGGATTCGCCTGCCCGTCCCGGTTCAACCGCCCGATGCACTGCTCGTGAACCTGCGGGCTCCAGTCCAGTTCGCCAAAGACAATCACGCACGACTTGTCTTGCAGCCCGTTCAGGCCCGCTCCACTGCGCAGGGACAAAATCAGCACCTGTGCAAACCCGTTTTGAAAGTCCTCAACCGAACCGGACTTCTGATTCGGAGATTCCGATCCTGTATAAAGCGCCGACACGATGCCCCACGCCTTGAAGAGCGTCTGCCAGATCGTATAGACCTCGCGATGCCAGCCCGCCAACACCACGCTCTCGCCCGAATCCACCAATTGCCGCACAAACGCCGCCACATAGGCCGCCTTGGCGATTCCCGTCTGCATCCGCAGCATGGCGTCCAGTTCCAGTGCCGCCTGGCCCCGGGCCTTCCATTCGCCCCGCAGGACTGTTTGCGCCAGCTCGAGGTGTCGGTCCTTGTTGCGAAGCAGATCGTCTGCACAATACTCCACCTCCTCCGCCACCCGCGTCACGGCCGGCAATTCCCGCCCGACCTCCTGCCGACGGCGACGAAGGAAAAGGTGATGCTCCGCTAGATAGTTTCCAAAGGCCGCCGGTTCTTTGACCTTGTGATGGTTCTTTCCGATGGGACTGCACCATTCCCGGCAGAACTCATGCCATTGCCCCAGACAGTCCGGCGTCAGGCAATCGAGGATGGTGAAAATCTCATCGCCGTAATTGTAAACCGGCGTTGCCGTCAATCCCAGCCGATAGGGAATCACTTTGGACAGGTGCGAAGCGGCCATATATTTGTTTGAGTTGGAGATTCGAAGTTCCTGCACCTCATCGAAGCCGATGAATTTGTAACCCAGCAAATGATCCGCCCATCCCGACAGCTTCGAGTAGGTGATGACCAGTAGATTGTGCTCCGGCAATTCGTAGGGCGTGCCTTTCTTCACGATATGCGGCTTCACGTCCGAAAGGAACTTGTGCGCTTCGTCCACCCATTGCCGCTGCAAATGCGTCTGGCATACGATGATAGCCGGTTGCATCCCGATCGCAATCGCACCGAGGGCAATGCATGTCTTGCCAAGGCCAAGATCGTCCCCCACCAGCAGCGCGTTGCGCATCTCCAGCAACTGCACCGCCTGAGTCTGATAATGCCGCAAGGGAATCTTTGTCCCTACCGTGATCTCGCGCGCGTTGCCTTTGAGAATGTCGTCCCCGGCCGTACGGATCCTGCGCGCCGTGTCCGCCGAGTTCGCCAGCAGTGATGCCGCCATGGCGGACATCTCCAGCGGATACCGGAGAACAAACCACTCGATCAACTCCGCATTCGCGGGCGTATGGGCTATTTTCAGCACGCCATGCTGTCCATCCGTGGCCCGGAACATCCGCTTGAAGAGCATCAGCATCTGTGGCTCGCCAGAGATCTGCCAGCAATCCCCAATCAGATTTGCAACCCCGTAATTGCGCAGGCCTATCATACAAACTGCCTCCAAAGCTCGATCACCCGCACCGGCTTTCCGTGCGCCTGCTCAATGGGAAAACTCATCGCCTTGGTCGTAACGATAATCCCACCCGCAAACCGTTCATCCTCCAGATACCGCGTGATCTGACGCGCCAGCGCCAGCGGGGAACCTTTGATTTTAACCTCCACCGCCCACTGTTCCGCGATGACAAAATCCACCGGACCCGTCTCTGTCTGCACCTCCCGCTGATAAAGAATCCCCTCCGCGTCAAAACATCGCCCCATCAAATCATGCAGCGCAATCTCCGTGGCCGGCGTCTGCTTGATCGGAGCCAGCGCGCCATGCACCCAGCAACCCATGCACGAATAAACGCGCCGGCCTGCCAGATCACCGCGCCACTGCGCCATCGGATCGCCACAGTCACAAGGTATAAGTTTAGCGTCCATTTTACTTAACCGTTAAGTCCTTTCCATCCTTTGCGTGAGGCAATGCCTTTATGTTCCCCGCAGTTTCCGAACCCCCCGCCAAGTCATCATAAGGGAAGGTAGTGAAGTGAGAATCACCAGCACCGCCGCAATCCCCATCAGCCAGGGGTTTAAGACAAATCCCAGCGCACAAACCAGCAGGATAATCGCCATCGGTTGCACCGCCGCCGCCCAAAAAAACAAATGCGTTCCCAGAGCCCGGTTCACTGGCACGCGAAACGCCCGCTCGGTCGAGCCCCGGGGAAATAGCCCAAAGAACTCAATGGGAATCCGAATCCCCTCTTTGATTTTACAGGGAGATTTTCCAATCGTCCCCCAATGATCTTCGCGGATAAAGTATTGATCCCCGTTTTGCAGGATGTCCCCCGGCTTCAGCCAGCGCATCCCCAAGGGCATCTTCATCCGCCGCCGTCCCGGCGCGTATTTCTCAAACAGTTCCTTCGTCTTGTTCATTGTTTTCTCCTTATTTTTAGCGTGTTTCGCGTGTTTCGCGGGCCATCTCACCAATCCAAAAACTCCGCCCAGACATACCCGGCCACCGCTGCGAATGAAGCCGGCGGCATCACTGCCTTCCCTCGATAAAATAACTCATACAGTTCCCCAAAATGGCTGATGATCACGATCAGCCCGCAGGGAGACTGCCATTGCACGCGGCGGGTTTTCATTGGTTTGCCACCTCCAGCAAAACGTCCGCATGGCACGGCTCTCCCGGCGGACACCAGCAAGCTAGATTCTTGCCCCTCAGTTCCTTCTTGGCGTCCGCTACATACTGCGGCCTCACCATCAACCATTGGCTGTAACGAACCTTCGCCGCCTCCCTTGAAAAACAAACCCCCGCCTGTGCATCCATCAGCAAAGTGTGCGGATCGTCCGTTTTGAGGATCGGATGAACAACAAACACGTTCCCCCATTTCCGACCGGGACCGCGAGCCACAACCACCGTATTGGCCGGCATCTTCCAACCCTTCTTGCGGGAAAGCTGAATCCGCCTTGGTATTTCCCCCTTCACATCCTTTGCGACCTTTGCGTGAGGAACCTTCATCTCTGCCGCCCTCCCCGGAAATACCGCACAATCTCCTTCCCCAGCCACCGCCCCACCGGCACGGAAACCCCGTTGCCAATCTGGCGATACGCATCGCGATCCGTCCCCAGAAATTCAAACGAATCCGGCAGACCCTGCAAACGGGCATACTCCCGCACCGTGTAAGGCCGCACGCCCTTCGGAAACCGCCGGTCCTTCACGGCCCGTGTGGAAACATCCTTGGAGTAATGTGCGACACACGTCGGCGCGATGTCGTCCCTTTCCGGATCGCTGACGATAGGGAGGTCCCGATAACCACCCTCCAACCGCTTGTAAAAATAATCAGGAATGCGCCCAACCTGAGGATCCTTCTCGATGATCTCCTGCAAAGAAATCCGCCGCACACTCTCCGGCGGACGCCACATAAACTCGCGCTTGCTCCCGATGATAATCAACCGGTCCCGCTTCTGTGGCAGCCAGGTCTGAGTCGAGATTGGACAAAAGACCGTCACGTAATAAGCCGGCAACTTCGTCATTGCCTCCATCACGATCGGAAACTTCTTCATCCCCGGCACATTCTCCACCGCCCACACCTCCGCATCCCCCAGCGCGAAATGCCGGAAGGCATGTAGATAAAGTTCATCCCCCGTCCGCGTGCCGTGGATGTCCGCGATGGTGGAGTATTTCGTGCAGGGATACGTCGCCACCATCACATCCGCCTTCGCCTCGCCCCCGACCAGTTTTTGCGTCATGTCGCATTGCGTGACCTTGTGATCAAAGTTCTTCCGCTGCACCTCGCAGCAAAGTGGATCAATCTCGAAACTCTCCTGCACCGTCACGCCGCCCTCCTCCAACCCGAGGTCCATCATCCCGATTCCCGAAAAGTAACTGTTAGCCAAGATAGTCATATCACCTAGACGCCGGGGCGGGACATGAGTTGCCCGGGCTCTCCGCCTCCTTCTCCAATCTCCGTGCTCTCCGCTCCGAGCTTCCCATGCAGGCGATGAAGCAATATTGCAAAAGCAAGCGCTGCCTGTGTCGCCACAACGCCATTTCCGACCATCCGAAGCTGATCGCTGCGGGATGCGTCCACCACGTAGGCCACCCCATCAGCCAACACCCGAAAGCCGGGTTCAACCGCGGGCGCAAGGTCCGGGCGGTCGGTGACAACTCTCCCCCAGAGTGCAGATCCTGGACCGGGTGCAAATAACGGCCAGTCGCGCTGTTGTTGAGGCTGGATTGTTGCGGGCCACCCGCCGCTTCCGAATCCGTTGCCATCGGTGTCGGCCATTGGAACGCATCCCTTGCCAGACTGCCCATGCTGCCTGCTTCCCGGGTTACGTTTTTGGCGTCGTCCGCCTTTGGTGTCGCCCAAGTCTCTGTTTGCGCCATCAAGGATTGTGTCCTCCGATTCAGTTCGCTCTGGCACAGCCTGCGATCCGGTTCCGTTGCTTTCGGTGTGGACCATCTCATTACCTGCATCCCCAGCGGCATCGTCGCCACATCTCCCGCCGCCTGCCGCTCCTCCCAAATCTCCGGATCTTCCGAGGTGATTTTCCCCGCTCGCGGAGTCGCCCAATTTTGAATCACTCCCGACAAACTGTCTTGCGCTCCGGGATGGTTGCCGCATGTCTCCGAATCCTCCGCCCGGGGCGAAGGCCAATTCTGCGCCACTCCATTGAGCGACTGGATCACCGACCCATCCCGCTGATTCTGCCATTCCCCGGCATTTCCCTCGTTGGCGCGAATCGTAGGCCATGATGAAGACGCGCTCGCGTCCATGCGCAGCTTTAACGTCTTCCGCAGCGAGGAAGACCGGCTCAAGGATTTCGTAATCCAGGCGCGATAGTTCCTGTCCAAAATCACGGAACGGATACTCTCTTCGACCGTCACTTCCTCGAATGCCGCGAACCCAAGCTGGGACGTTCTCGAAGAAGACCACGGCGGGGCGACACTCGGAGATGATCCGGAGCGTGTGCGGCATGGGGCCGGCGCTTTCGTCTCCGAGGGCGGGCAAGTCTCCTGGTCGATGACTTCCCCAACTCCGGGCATCGGAATTTCCTTCCTGCTTTCCCGCGCAACTGAATGGCTGGCAGGGCAACCCTGCATCCAGCACGTCCACCACGCCAAAAAGCCAGCGGGCGTCAAGTCCAGCAATGTTCCCGCACCAAACAGGTGCCGTGTGACCGCCCGAGTCTGCCATCCGCGCCAGGAGAGTGGCCTCGGCACAACTTTCCCACTCAGCGAAACACGCAACTCGGTATCCGGGGAGCACGAGCCCAACGGCTTCATCAAGCATCCCGACTCCGCTTGATAGGCTGATGCCAATGTGGGAGGAATCAGCCACATTCTAACCCCCCCCCCAGACATTTCAGGCATCATGAAAATCGCCGCGAACAGCACAAAGCAGGCAGTCCGAATGACCTTCTGGACTTCCGACTTCCGACTTCCGACTTCCAACTTCCTTTTCATCCCGTAATGATCTCGTCTCCGGCTCCCGCCAAACGCGGCATCGGCGGCAGCGATTCGTCCACCCGCGAGGCTTCCACCCGGCCTTCGTGCCCATCCGCCGTGCGATCGGTGCGAGTGTCACCCCCTGTCTCTTCCTCGCCAAAATCCTCTTCCAGATCGCGCACCGCCTCGCCCTCCTCGATCGCGGCCAGTCCCAGGGTCATGGCCGAGCGCAACCGCCGGTAATCCTGACGGTTCATGGTTGGCGGGACGTATTCTGGATTGAAAAGGTTCTCCTCCTTCATCGCGTCCCGAATCAAAACCACCAGATCCAGCCGATATTGAGGCGGACGTAACGTTGTAGGCTGCAATAGCAACTCGATCTCTCCCGCTGTATGCAGCCCGTCCACCAACTCCCGATCCCCCCGCGATTCGTATTCCCGAATCGCCGCAACCAACCCGCTGAGACCAATCTGAATTTTCGCCCTGCGCCGCTGACCAGGATTCTTGCTCTGGGTCAGGTTCAACTCCTTCATGATCGCCGTGAACTGCGACGATGCCGAGGAAAGCAGTTTCTCGATGGACTCCTGTTCGCCCCGGATCTCCTTCCTGGTCTTGATGTCGTTCGTCGCCAGGTAATCCGCCTTCAGCTTGGAGCCGATCTGATAGTAGGAATTCATCTGCAACTCCAGACGGATGGCCTGTTGCGCCATGGGGCGGTTTTTTGACTCCAGTTCCGCCGAAAGCTCGTCAATACGCTCCAGCACGTAGGCTTTCTCGTTTTCGTCCGTCAGGTCGCCGAAGCCGTGCGACCGCAGGATGTTTTTGGCATCATCCCCTTCCGGCAGATTGTAACTCCGGGCCAATGTCTGGACCGGATCCACCTTAGCCCCTGTCCGTTCGACCGTCAGGGCCTTGCGCCAGAAATTCTTTGCCGCTCGCAACTCTACGTCCAGATGCGCATCCGTCACCTCCATCAAATCCGCAATCTCGCTCCGGCTGTGGGATTCGAGGTATTCGTTCTCCATCTCCCCCACCAGCGGAGCGATCACATACAGCAGCCGCACCAGACGCCACGCCCTCGGCTCCGAAAGCAGCTTTCCATGCAACTGCGCCATGTCCTCCCCGGTCGCAATGCCAAATTCCTTCCGGAGGTCCGTCCAGAATTCCACCCGCCACTTCACCCCATCAGGCGCGGGATACTCCAGAAAGGCGGTTTCCGGCATCGCAGGCGCAGAAACGGACGACGCCCCCAATTCCATCTGGCCTGGCGCTTTCTTACGCATGCTCCTCCTCTCCCTGCTCCATGCTCTCTGCTCCCTGCTCAAAGGCATGCGCCTCCTCGGTCTGGCTGTCTTGCGGAATGGCTCCGGCTTCGCGGATCAAAGCAGCGGTTTGTTCCACCTGCGCGTCCCGCTTCGTCTTCTCCTTTTCCTCCCATACAGAGTATTTTGTTGTTCTACGTAGAACATCGCGCTCTTCGGGCAGGAAAAGATGATCCACGTGTTTCCAAATATCCCGACCCGTCCGCTCCCCAAGCACAGCGAGGTTTAAGGACGTCCGCGACACTTTGGCGATCTTGGCGATCCGTTTGATCGACATGTCCCGCTGATGCAACATTCTGGAAAGGACGCTCATTTATTCTGTTTCTGTGGACGCCAGGCCAAACAACTTCAGCCATTCGTTGGCGATCCGGTCCCAATCCAGATACTCGCTCCGCGCCCAGGCTTCCCCCCGCGCCGCGAAGCTCGCCAGCGAACCCTGTTCCTCCGGTGCCAGCACCCGCGCCGTAATCAGCTTCTGCGCCGCGTCCAGAATGTCCGTGCAGGGCCGCAAGCGGCTGTTGTCCCCCACCACCACCTGATGCCCCGCCGTGTTGAACAGGATGCCTCTGTCATCCCCCAGCAGCTCCGCGACGCTCGAATGCGCCGGTCCCGCCACCGCCGTCCCGGCCGCCATCGCCTCCGTCAGTGGCAACCCCCACCCTTCCCCGAAGCTGGTCGAGACCAGGACGTCCGCCGCGTTGTAAATGGCGTTCAGATTGTATTCATCAACCAGGGCGTACCCCCGCTTCAGCATGGCATCGCCAAAGAAGAGTTCCTTGCCCCCCTCCAAGCCCATCTGGTTCGCGACGGTCTTCAGGTTAATGTTTTCGTCCGCATTCTCGCTGTTGGCATGGATATACATCTTGGGCCGCAAATCAGGCCGCAGTGCCTTGATCGTGCGCAGCAGCTCCAACGTGTGCCAGAGAGCCTTCCGTTTCTGATTCTGGGCCACGCAAACCATCAGGAAATCCTCCGGCGCAACCTTCCCCCCGAACATCTTCGCCCGGGCCGCCCATTTGTGATCAGGAGCCCCCTCCGCAACCTTGCGATAAATCTCCCGGTTCACCCCATGCGGCTGGATCTGAATCCGCGAAATCGCCTTCACCCGCGGACCCTGTGGCTCTCCCGCAACCCCAACCTGCAAGGCCTTCACCGCCTCCTCGCGCCCGTATTCGCAATAAGCCACCGGCACATCCACATCCGCAACGATCCGCATCCACTCCGGCTCCATCTCCGCATCCACCGGGAAATAAAGAAACGACTTGATCCCGAACTCCGCGCACAAAGGACGCAAAGACTCCGGCATGCCGTTCTTCCCATCGAAGTACTCCCGGTTCGTCAGCGTGTTCACCCCATGGATGTCCTGAAGGATCCAAACATGCGTAAACCCGGAAGTCCCATTCGCCGTCATCGCCGTGCTCTTCAAAGCCAGCAAGAACCGCCGAAAGTTCCGCGGATCATGCCAAGCCGGCATCTCCTTCAAATCCGCCGGGCAAATATGATACGGCAGCGAGTGCGGAAACCCATTATACCCGATCCCCCAAACCCAGATTTCCTTGAAAACCTTCGCCGCCGCCCAGCGAGAAAAAAGATTCTGCGCCACCCGCCCAAACCCCGTCTGAAGCGTCGGAGAATCGCACAAACAAAGTAATTTCGCCGTAGGCTCGCTCACGCCAACCTCCCTGTAAAAGCCCGAGATTTGCTGAACTCACTTGCAGAACAAACCTTGTTTTTTTCTTTTAACTCTCTAAACCTCAGAGATTTAAAGTGCACCGCGTAGGACTTGAACCTACAACCAAAGCATTAAGAGTGCTCTGCTCTACCATTGAGCTAGCGATGCGTTCCCCCTTGGCTGGCAAGGGACGGAGACAAATACCATGCTGCGGGTTTTTGGCAAGCGAAGGCAATGATCAAACGATATTTTTTTCGACCAGCTCCTCCAGGTCCGCCATGCGGATGGGCTTGCAAAGAAAGTTATCCATTCCGGCCTCCAAACACAGCGCGCGATCTTTTTCTCCCGTATTAGCGGTCAGTGCGAAAATGGGCGTGCGATGCAAAACGCCCTGTGTGCTTTCCCAGTCACGGATTCTCCGCGTGGTCTCCAACCCGTTCATCCCCGGCATTTGAATGTCCATCAGGATAAGATCAAAGGCGGATTCCTTAATCGCCGGGAGAGCCTGGGCACCCGATGCTGCCAGCACCACCTCGTCCCCGAGCTTCTCGAGCATGCGCTGGATGAGCTTGCGATTGATGGAATCGTCATCGACCACCAGGATGTGAGAAACGGTATGAGGAAGAATTTTTCTCGCGACCGGAACAAGCGATTTGGCGGGAAACTCGGGGGGTTTCACCGGAAGGGAGAAGAAAAAATCCGAGCCATTTCCGGGGGCGGTATTCACCCCGATTTCCCCTCCCATGGTCTGGACCAAGCGTTTGCAAATGGAAAGACCGAGCCCGGTGCCGCCAAACCGACGGCTGATGGTGGAATCCACCTGGCTAAATTTTTCCACCCTTGGGAGCAATCTTCTTCTTGCGCTTCGTAGCCTGTCTGAAAAGCGAACACTTTGAATAAATGGAGGGATGCGGGCCCTCGCATCCCAGGCGGCATATTCAGGCAGGCTCTTCATGCGGCCCGAGGGCGGAAAACAAAACGTCGGAGCCGGTGTTGGGAACGAGGGAGGAGCGAGAAGAGGCGGCACAAGTTTTCCCGGTGTTGATGAAAAACAGGCATCGAAAAATGAGAGCCGATTCCGCCCGCTTGAAAGAAGAAGCCCCGGGCCGAAGGCCCCTTCCACTTTGGGGGCTGGGCAAACGTCGGGACTTGCAGTAATTCATCCCCGTGTTCGCTTTTCTCATCCGCCGCCTTGCCGCCCTCGTGGTCGTGCTTTTTTGCGTGGTGACGATCACGTTTTTCCTGATGCGCATTGCACCGGGTGGACCATTTGATGCCGAGCGAAAACTCACTCCCGCGATCGAAAAGCAGCTTCTGGCCAAGTACGAACTGGATGGCCCCCTCTATAAGCAATACTTCGATTATATGCGCGATCTCCTTCGGGGTGACTTGCGCGATTCGATCAAATACCGCAATCGCAGCGTGGCGGAAATCCTGGCGCAAACCCTGCCCGTTACCATCGCCCTTGGCGCGGTGGCGTTCGCGCTCGCCGTGACCGGCGGAGTGACCCTCGGCGTGATGGCGGCAGCCGGAAAGGGGACATGGAAAGATACCCTGGCCATGCTCTTTGCCCTCTCGGCCATCTCGCTTCCCGCCTTCATCGTCGGCCCGATTTTGATCCTCGTCTTTAGTCTCTGGCTCAAATGGCTGCCGGTCGGCGGATGGGGAGATCCCGCCGCGATGATCCTTCCCGCCATCACCCTGGCCGCGCCCTATGTCGCCTACATCGCGCGGCTGCTGCGCGGGAGCATGCTGGAAACGCTGGGCCAGGATTTTATCCGCACGGCCCGCGCCAAAGGCCTGACGGAACGCGTCGTTCTTTACAAACACGCCCTGCGCGTCGCCATCCTTCCGGTGATTTCGTTTCTTGGTCCCCTCGCCGCGCATCTGCTCACGGGCTCGATCGTGGTGGAAACCATTTTTCACATTCCCGGCGCGGGGGGATTTTTTGTGAATTCGATCCTTAATCGCGACGGATTCCTGCTCGGCGGTGTGGTCATCGTGTATTGCGCCTTGCTGGTGATATTTAATCTCGCGGTGGATATCCTTTACACTCTTCTCGACCGAAGGATCCGGCTCGATGGATGAGCGAAGCCCGGTCCGCAGGCTCGGAAAAAATCCCGTCGCCCTCACCGCGGCGGCGATTCTGGTCTTGGTGACCTGCGCCACATTTTTTGGCCCCCTGGTGTTGCCGGCTTCCCATGCGGAGCCCAGCGCCCTGTCCTTTTCTCCCCCCACCCTCGCGCATCCTTTCGGCACCGACTTGAACGGACGCGATGTGCTGCTCCGCGTGCTGACCGGCGGGCGCATTTCGCTGCTGGTGGGATTTTGCGGCGCGTTGGTCAGCCTGTTTATCGGCACGAGCTACGGTCTCATCGCTGGCTACGCCGGGGGCCGGATCGACAATTTCATGATGCGGATCGTGGACATTCTCTACTCCGTTCCGCGGTTGATTTTTATTCTGATCTGCATCAACGCCTTCAACGCCCAGTTGCAGCAATTTGCCTCCGACATGGGTTGGGACTGGCTGGTCTCATCATCACGCATCACGATTTTGATTTTTTCCCTGGGCATCATCGAATGGCTGACCCTCGCCCGCATCGTGCGCGGACAGACCCTGGCCTTGAAAAGCCGTGCTTTTGTCACTGCCGCCGTGGGGCTCGGGCAGTCACACCGCACCATTCTTCTCCGCCACCTTCTGCCGAATTTACTCGGCGTGATCTTGATTTACCTCACGCTGACAATTCCCGCCGTGATCATCGACGAGTCCTTTCTCAGTTTCCTTGGTCTCGGCGTTCAAGCCCCTGCGGCAAGTTGGGGTTCGCTACTGGCCGACGGGGCCGGGGCGTTAAATCCCGTGCGCATCCGCTGGTGGCTGGTGGTTTATCCCGCAGCCGCCATGGCCCTCACCCTTCTCGCCTTAAATTTCCTGGGTGACGCCCTGCGCGACACCTTGGATCCCAAGGCAGTTGGGAAATGAGCCGGCAGCCATCGCGACGGACCGAACCCGCCTGGGCCAGATTCTCACGAATCTTTTGGGGAATGCGGTGAAATTCACGGGCCACGGCAAAGTACACCTCCGAGTGAACGCTGAGCGTTCGGGGCCAGCCGGGAAGTTCTAGGCCTTGTATTTTACCATCACGGATACCGGACCCGGCATCACACCCGGTGTGGCGGAGAAATTATTTGAGCCTTTTACCAGGCGGATCTTTCCGCCGCCCGTCGCCATGGCGGAACCGGCTTGGGTCTGGCCATATCCCGCCGCCTTGCCCGTTTGCTCGGCGGAGACATCACCGTCTCCAGCCTGCCGGGGAAAGCAGGCAGTGAATTCACCGCCGGGATCCGCGCGGCGGAAGCGACACTTCAACCCACCTCCGAACCGCCGCACCCGGCGGCCACGAGGCAATTTCCCGGCAACAAAATCTTGATCGTGGACGACGAACCCGTCGGTCGAAAACTTTGCCAGCTCCAACTGGCCAAACTGGGATTTGAAACAGCAACAGCTGCAAACGGTGCCGAGGCAGTCAGGCAATGTGCCGCACAGCAATTCGACGTGGTTCTCATGGATTTGCAGATGCCGGGCATGGACGGATTCTCCGCCACGCAGGAAATTCGTCGCCGGGAAAAAATACGCACGGTCATCATCGCCCTGACCGCCAATGCGATGCCGGAAGATCGCGACCTCTCTCTGGAATCCGGCATGGATGACTATGTCTCCAAGCCGCTAAATATCGACTTGCTGACCCGCACTCTGGCGCGTTGGCTTTGATAATCAGCGCGATTGCGGAAAAGTGGCATCGGCTTCCAGCCGATGTTTGAGGGGGATCATCGGCAGGATGCCGATGCCACAGTGCTTAATTTGCCTCCATTTGGGTTGGAATTCCCCCCGTTAAGCCGTAGGCAGCAGATGGCGCGGGAGATTGATCGTGAATGTGCAGCCGAGGCCCGGTTGGCTGCGCACACTGAGGAAACCGTCATTCGCCTCCGCGCTGCGCTTCGCGATGGAAAGACCCAAGCCCAGGCCGGTGCGATTTTCACCGAACTGGGCAAACGGCTCGAAAATGGTTTCCTCGTTACCGGGAGACAGACCCTCACCGTGGTCCTCCACGTCGAGCAGAATGCGGTCCGCCTGCGCATAGGCACTCAAGCGTACCCCGCTCTCTGGCCGGGTGAACTTGAAGGCATTTTGCAGCAGATTACCCACCGCCGAGAGCAGCAGGTCACGATCGGCATCCACGGCGAGTGCCGCGTCCACGTTGGAGACGGTGAAGGCGCAGTGGTGCACCTCCGCCTCAAGCGAGGCGGAGAGTTTCACTTCGCTGATGAAATCGGCGAGGGAAAAGAGCTGGAATTGCAATGGCAGTCCGGCCGTCATTCGCACTTCGCTGAGCGAGCGGTCGATGAGATTGGCCATGCCGACGAGGGAGCGATCCAGTATTCCACCCGTCGCTCCGCTGATGCTCAAATTGCCGGTCTTGAGGGCGCTCAAGGCCAGGGTGGATGCACTCAGAAGGTTGCGCAGTTCATGGGCAAAAATGCCGAGGCGTTCGTTCAGCACCTCGGTCTGCCGGTCGGCGACGACGAAGTCACGGCGGTAGTTGAATTCGGTCACGGCGAAGGCAATGCCGTTGTCAAGACAGCGGTTGAGGGTGCGAAATTCGTCGATTTCGATGGGGACATTCCGCTCGAAAGCGAGATCGGTGATGGATTGGCACAGATCACCGTAGTCGTGCACGACTTGCTCGACGGTGAATCCTCGAGCCATGAGTTCGCCCCCATGGCGGGCAGCCGTTTTGCCGAGCTCCGAGAGAACGGCGGCAACTCCGCCCGAAGGGCCCGAGACTTTGCGGCTGAGCAGCGGCTGGGAGGTTTGTTCAAGCTGGAGGGTCTTGATGAGCTGATCAAGAAAGTGCGGAATGCCATACTGATTCTCCGCCGGGTTGGTTTTAGGGGCCGAACGCTGGCCGACCTTCTCGATACAGCGGGCGATGAGCTCGTCCCGATGGGCGCTGAGGAATTCGTGCATCATCTTGCCGGGAGTATAGCCTGTTTTGCTCCCTGCGAGGATTATTTGTACTTTTTAACGAAACGCCGGCCAGAAGGGTCGGATTTCCGGAAAAATTCAGTGCGCCTGAAGCGTTCCCGCCTCGACCTCCGCCACCTTCCCCAATCGCCGGAGATGACGCGGTTCCGAACTATAGGCCGCCCCGACATAAGTCCGCACCAGATCCCAGGCAACTTCGGGGCCTACGGTGCGGCCGCCCATGCAGAGGATGTTCATGTGGTCGTCCTCGACGCCTTGCTTGGCGGAGAAGTGATCGTGAATGAGGGCGGCGCGAATGCCGCGGACTTTGTTGGCGCAGACGGAGGCCCCCACCCCGCTGCCGCAAATGGCAATGCCGCGCTCGACCTCGCCCCTGCTCACGGCGCGGGCCAGGGGCAGGACGTAGTCGGGGTAATCGTCGGCGGGAGCGAGGCTGTGCGCACCGAAGTCGGTGACTTCGTGTCCCTCAGCTTTGAGGCGGGCGAGAAGCTCCTCCTTGAGGCCGAAGCCGCCGTGATCTGTGGCGATGCCGATTTTCATAAAGAAAGTTGAGAGTTGAGTGCTGAGTGTTGAGAGGGGGAAGGCAACAGCCCTCGTTGCCTTGCAGCAAGAGAGCCCGGGCGAAATTTCTGTTTCATGGTGTTCGCGGCTCTTTCATCCTCTCAACCAATACCTCTCAACTCTCAACCGCTACCGCATCTTCCGGTAGCGCTTGATGAGGGCGTTGGTGGAGCTGTCGTGTTTGAGTTTGGACGGGGTTTTGCTTTCGAGTTCGGGGATGATTGCCTGGGCCAGGGCTTTGCCGAGTTCGACGCCCCATTGATCGAAAGAATCAATATGCCAGATTGCGCCTTGGGTGAAGACGTTGTGTTCGTAGAGGGCGACGAGTTTGCCGAGCATCTCGGGGGTGAGTTTGTCGGCGAGGAGGGTGTTGGTGGGACGGTTGCCCTCGAAAACGCGGTGCGGAACGAGCCAGGCGGGTGTGCCCTCGGCCTTGACCTGCGCGGGAGTTTTGCCAAAGGCGAGGGCCTCGGTCTGGGCCAGAATGTTGGCGATGAGGATGTCGTGGTGACGACCGAGTGGGGTGAGCGCTTGGGCAAAGGCGATGAAGTCGCAGGGGATGAGGCGCGTGCCCTGGTGAATAAGTTGGTAGAAGGAATGCTGGCCGTTGGTGCCGGGTTCGCCCCAGTAAATCGGGCCGGTATTGTAGGTGACCTTGGTGCCGTCGAGGGTGACGTGTTTGCCGTTGCTCTCCATGGTCAATTGCTGGAGGTAGGCGGGAAAGCGCTTCAGGTATTGTTCGTAGGGCAACACGGCCACCGTTTGGGCGTCGAAAAAATCGTTGTACCAGACGGAGAGCAGGCCCATGAGCACGGGCAGGTTTTTCTCAAACGGCGCGGTGCGGAAATGTTTGTCCATCTGGTGGAAGCCGTCGAGGAGCTTGCGGAAGTTCGCAGGGCCGACGGCGAGCATGGTGGAGAGGCCGATGGCGGAATCCATCGAGTAGCGTCCGCCAACCCAATCCCAGAAGCCAAACATGTTGGCGGTGTCGATGCCGAAGGCGGAGACTTTTTCGGCGTTGGTGGAAACGGCGACGAAGTGCTTGGCCACGGCTTTTTCGTTGCCGCCGAGTCCCTTGACGAGCCAGGCGCGAGCGCTGCCGGCATTGGTCATGGTCTCGAGGGTGGTGAAGGTTTTGGAGGAGACGATGAACAGAGTCTCCGCGGGATTGACGTCCTGGGTGGCCTCCACGAAATCGATGCCGTCCACGTTGGACACGAAGCGGAAGGTCATGTCGCGCTTGCTGTAGTGCTTAAGCGCCTCGTAAGCCATGACGGGGCCGAGGTCGGAACCGCCGATGCCGATGTTAATGACGTTCCTGATGCGTTTGCCGGTGTGGCCTTTCCAGGCACCACTGCGGACGCGGTCGGCGAACTTCGCCATCTTGTCCAGCACGGCGTGGACCTCGGGCACAACGTTTTTGCCGTCCACGAGGATCGTCGCGCCCTTGGGCGCGCGGAGGGCGACGTGAAGCACGGCGCGGTTTTCCGTGATGTTGATCTTCTCGCCGGTGAACATGGCCTCGATGCGGGCCTTGAGGCCGGATTCCTCGGCGAGTTGGATGAGGAGCTTAAGCGTCTCGCTGGTGACGCGGTTTTTGGAGTAGTCGAGGAACAGTCCGGCGGCGCTGGCGGTGAATTTTTCGGCACGTTTGGGATCTTGGGCGAACAGCTCGCGGAGGTGCTTGCCGGCGATTTTTTTGTGGTGGGCGGTGAGGGCTTTCCAGGCGGGGCGTTGGGTGAGCGGGAGTATTTTCATGATGTGCAGGTGGGCGTGGGTGAGAGTGTCGGATTCGAGATCTGCGGGCAAGAGTGGATGCGCCTAGCAGCCTGTCGGACTGAAAAACGAGCGGCAAAAGCCGCCGGTTTGTGATTTTTTTGGTTTGGCGATCACTTCTTGAGTTTGCCGAGTGAACCGAAGCGGAAGTCTGTGCGGTTTTTGTCCGGCACAGGCATTGGCTGA